>CBDFHE010000014.1:0-146855 GCA_965247455.1 Candidatus Acidiferrales bacterium | reverse complement strand
ATTGGTTCACCTTTCTCAAAGCCGCGGGCTATGTTGAGAAGATCTGCAACGTAGCCACAATACCGCACTTCACAGCCGAGAAGGTGAGGGCGGCTCCATTGGCTCTTCCCCCGCTCGACACACAACGGCGGATCGCACGGTTTCTGGATGAGAAGACTGCGCGGATCGACCGGTTGATCGACAAGAAGCGGGAACTTCTCGACCGCCTGGCCGAGAAACGCCAAGCCCTCATCACCCGCGCCGTCACCAAGGGCCTCAACCCCGACGTCCCGATGAAATCCGCAGGCATCGACTGGCTCGGCAATATTCCAGCGCATTGGCGTATCAAACGCTTCCGGTTTACTGCCAAACTTATCTCAGGCTCAACGCCCACGACAACAATACCGGAGTACTGGGATGGCGATATACATTGGATTTCCCCGAAGGACGTAAAGTTTGAAGAGCTTTCATCGTCGGAGGAAAACGTAACTGAATACGCGGTTTCAGATTACGGTTTGAAACTCCATGAAGAAGACAATGCGATAATCGTTATTCGCGGCATGATTCTGGCTCGGACGGTGCCAGTAGCCGTCGCTCGTGGCCGGTACACGATTAATCAGGATATGAAGGTTATTCGATCAAAGGGAGAGGTCTTGCCAGAGTATTTTCAGTTGTACCTTTCGTCCATCGAATCATTCTTACTCACGTTAGTTGCTGAGGCGGGACACGGAACCAAGGCCCTGCGAACAGATGTGCTTGCTGACGTACCCGTTCTTTTGCCGCCAATCTCCGAGCAGCATTTTCTCATCAATACCCTCATGGATGGTCGACGGCAAACAGATGCGGCAATCGAGAAGATACGAGAAACGACTCGGTATTTAACAGAGTATCGGGCTGCGTTGACTACAGCCGCCGTCACGGGACAACTTTCAGATCTGCAATGATCCTTGATACCACAAGATGTTTCGGCCGACTCGCCGCCCTTGAACGAATTTCCGCACTGGAGATTGGATGATCCCATGTCCGGCCATACCGAACTTGCTTTCGAGACTGCAATTGAAGCCGAGCTTACCGGCTCCGGCGGCTATGAGACGCGGAACCCGAGCGCCTTTGACGAAGCGCTGGCCGGCTTCCCCGACGATGTTTGCGGCTTCCTGAAGGACAGCCAACCTGCGAAATGGAAGGCGCTGGAGGCGCTTCTCGGGGCGAAGACCGCCGTGACCGTGCTGGACAGCCTGTCGAAGGAGCTGGAGCTCAAGGGTACACTCCACGTCCTGCGTCATGGATTCAAGTGCTACGGCAAGACCTTCCGCATGGCCTATTTCCGGCCGAACACCAGTATGAACCCCGAGGCGGCCGAGAACTATGCCCGGAACCGGCTGACGATTACGCGCCAGGTCGCCTTCACCTCGGTCATGAAGAAGGCGGACGGCAAGAACCGCCGCTGCATCATCGACGTGACCCTTGCCGTCAACGGCATCCCCGTCGTCACCGCTGAGCTGAAGAACCCGCTGACCGGACAGCGCGCCGCCGATGCGATGCGCCAGTACGAGAACGAGCGGGACGAGCGCGATCTTCTCTTCGCTTTCAAGAAGCGCACGCTTGTCCACTTCGCGGTGGACCCGGATGAGGTGTGGATGACGACCCGGCTGAGGGGCAACGAGATCGATTTCCTGCCCTTCAACCGCGGCAACAACCATGGAGCAGGCAACCGGCCGGTGGAGGGGAACTGGAAGACCCACTACCTGTGGGACGAGGTGCTACAGGCCGACAGCCTGTTGGAAATCCTGCAACGCTTCATGCACCTCGAAGTGAAGGAGAAGCAGCTCAGAACCGAAAAGGGCGTGCGCACCGTGCGAAAGGAGACGATGATCTTTCCGCGCTACCACCAGCTCGACGCGGTTCGGAAACTCGTCGCGCACGCCAGGGCCAACGGCGCGGGCCGGAACTACCTGATCCAGCATTCGGCCGGTTCCGGCAAATCGAACTCGATTGCATGGCTCGCGCACCGGCTGTCCAGCCTGCATGACGAGCGCGACGAAAAGGTATTTCACTCCGTCGTCGTCGTGACCGACCGGCGCGTGCTCGATCAGCAGTTGCAGGCGACGATCTACCAGTTCGAGCACAAGACTGGCGTGGTCGAGAAGATTGACGAGGACACCCAACAGCTTGCACGAGCGCTGTCCCAGGGTACGCCCATTGTTATCACGACCATCCAGAAGTTTCCCTTCATCTCGCAGGCGCTCTCGACCCTTGAGAAGAGAGGCTCTGATGTGAAGATCGACACGGTGGGAAAGCGGTTCGCCGTCATCGTGGATGAGGCGCACTCGTCCCAGGGCGGAGAGACTGCGACCACTCTTAGGGGCATGCTGAACAAGGCAGGGATAGAAGCGGCCATTGCCGCCCAGCTATCCGACGAAGAGGACGATGATCTCTCCGTTGACGCGAAGGCGGCGGTTCTGCGCGATGCGCTGCAACGCACCCGGCAGCCGAATCTTAGTTTCTTTGCCTTCACGGCCACCCCGAAATTTAAGACGAAGGCTCTGTTCGACGAAACTGGCCCGTCGGGCGCTTCGCCCTTCCATGAGTACACCATGCGGCAAGCCATCGAGGAAGGGTTCGTCATGGATGTGCTTCAGAACTACACCACCTATAAACGCTTCTTCGGCCTGATCAAACAGATCGAAAATGATCCCGATGTGCCGCGCAGGAAAGCCGCGAAGGCCCTTACGCGCTACCTGGAGCTTCATCCCGTCAACATCGAGCAGGTGGTCTCCGTCATCGTGGAGCATTTTCGGCTCTATGTGTTGCACGAACTCGGCGGGCGCGCGAAGGCCATGGTTGTCACAGGCTCCCGCCTTGCCGCCGTGAAATACAAGCTCGCTTTTGATCGCTACATCAAAGAGAAGGGCTATACCGGCATCCGTTCGCTGGTGGCTTTCTCGGGCACGGTTGAGGACCCGGACAACCCTGGATCGTCCTACACCGAAGTGGCGATGAATGACGGTCTTGCCGAAAGTGAACTGCCGGAGGCCTTCGGGCGCGACGACTACCGAGTTCTTCTCGTCGCAGAGAAGTACCAGACCGGCTTCGATCAGCCCTTGTTGCAGACGATGTATGTGGTGAAACGCCTGGCCGGTGTTCAGGCGGTTCAGACCCTCTCAAGGCTCAACCGCATCGCGCACGGCAAAACGCGCACCTTCGTCCTCGATTTCGCCAACGAGGAAGATGACATCTACAAAGCGTTCAAACCCTACTACGAGGCGACGCCTGTCGGAGAGAATGCCGGTCCGCATCGCCTGTCGGAGCTGCAACACCGCCTGCTTGAATGGGCGATCTTCACGCCGGCCGATGTGACCAAGTTCGCCGAAGTGTGGTATCGCACCAAGCGCGACCACTCGGCGACCGATCATCGCCTGATGAACGCCGTCCTCGATGCTGTCGTTCAGCGCTTCCAGGATCGCGAGGAGGATGAGCAAGAGGAGTTTCGCGGGCAGTTGACGGCCTATCGAAGCCTCTACGCCTTCCTGTCACAGATCATCCCCTATCAGGACACCGATCTTGAGCGCCTTTACGCCTTCGTGAGGAATCTGCTGGCGAAACTCCCGCCACCGGGCGATGGCCAAGCCTTCGTTCTGGACGATGAGGTTGCGCTGCGGTTCTTCCGGCTTCAGCAGATGTCCGAGGGTTCTATCGACCTCTTGCAGGGGGAGGCTGACCCCCTCAAGGGTCCGACCGATGTCGGCACGGCCCGTGCCAAGGACGAGGAGGTGACACTTTCGAGCTTGATCGATCGCCTCAATGAGCGTTTCGGCACCGACTTCACCGAGGCGGATCAGTTGTTCTTCGATCAGATACGGGCTTCGGCGGAGAACAACGAGAACATTGCAGAGGCGGCTCGCGCCAATAGCTTCAAAGATTTCGCCTCTTATCTGGATCGCATGCTGGACGACTTATTCATCGCGCGAATGGAAGGCAATGAAAAGATCTTCTCCAGGGTGATGACGGACACCGAGTTTAGGTCGGCTGCACACGAACATCTTGCCAGAGAGATCTTTCGTCGGGTTCGCGAGCAGCAAGACGCGGAATGATTGTTGTCTAGCGAGTCGCAGATCCGTTCAATCTCTACTCCGTAGACGAAAACGTGCGATCCGGTCAAGTGACGAATGACGAGATTGCAAGATTCGTTAGTTTCAAGGCACTCGCGTGCACGGAGAGGTTCGCCCACGGGTGGCCAGCTCAGCTCAGTTGGCCCGCGATCTCCGACTCGTCGCAATTGTTGGGCGGACCTTCGTCCAATAACTTGAATAGCGTCCTTTTGGCGATGTCGAATCCCTTGGCAAAGGCATCCCGATTTCTCTGCGGGTAGGGCTTTCCCTTGCGGTTGTGCACGCTCGCCGATCGTTCGTCGTAGAATGCCTTGACGCTTTGCTTGAGCCTTTCCCGGCTTTCCGCGTCGGTTCCGAGATACCGGGAAACCCTATTCTGCAATGTGTGGGAGATTCTCCGCTCGGGCAGGTCGTACATTCGTTCCAACGCTTTCGCCACATGCACGAACCTCAATTCAGCCGCGAACCGTCCGTCCCCTTCGAGCGCCTCGCAAAGCCACGCCATGACCGGCGCCATCTTGCCAAATCGCTCACTTTTCCGGTCGGCAAAGGCCTCACTCGCCGCAGCGAGCGCCTCCGGTGCCAAGTCAGGACACTTCTCCCACCCATTGAACTCTTGCGCTGAACGGCCACGGGAGAAGCTACCGCCTGGATTCATCCTCCCCAGGAGTCGACCGGCGGACCGGTGAATGCAATGAGGTAACGTTGCAAGGCGCAGCACGGGTGCCGTGTGCGCCACGGCAAGCACCTGCAGAAATGTCGATGCCTGGCGGAAGAACGGCCCTGGATTATTCGCCTCCTGCGCCTCCAGGTAGCCGGTCCGTCGGAACACGGGCCTCCATCGGAACGGCCTGACCACCGCCCCGACCGACCGCCAGCCGTGGGACACGGCGCCCGGCGGGGCAAGATCCCTTACCATGTTCTGATCCACGAACGCCCGCACCTGTTCGAACGGCAGCATCGCCATGCCGTCCGTAATCTCGATTCTTTCCTCCAACGTCAGGCCGTAAAACAGCACCGCGTCGTATCCGACATCGAGCCTGCCCAGCACGTCGGCCAGCCCTACTTCCCCGGCTGGCGTAAGAAACGCGTTCAGTTCTCCGGCCGCCACCCGGAAGCGTTCGCCGGACAGCTCTGCGGCTCGTGCCATCAATCCCGCGATCAAATTCGTCAAAGATGTCAAGCTGCCGGAGCTTAGGGTCTTCATCCAGAATTCGTCCCGGCCGATAATTCGACTCACAACCCGCTCCAGTGTGGGATGCGAACGCAGAATGTACCGCACCGGGTCCAGCGCCGCGCACAGGGGCGCGTAATATTCTTGTTCGCCCGAGGCGTTGCCGTGATGCCCCATGAGATAGAGGGCCTGCAGATCGTCCAGTGGAAACGGCGTCTCGTCCCGCCCGTCGACCACGACATGCTCGCGCGGATTGTGCTGCCAATATTCTTGCAGGTAGGGCTCCTGCGCTTCGGCCAGCTTGCGAAGCGCTGGTGCCAGGCGGTCAATCCAGTTCCCGGCCGCAAATTCCATCGAGGTCATGTGCGCACCCTATCGCGGGCTACTGCGTTGGAGGCTCCACTCATACCTCAACAGCCTGATCAGCCATGATTCGGCGCGCCAACGGCAGCGCCCAGCCGGGTAGATCTCGGCTGTTCTCGAACAGGTCACGTTTCACAGAGTCGGGCACTGTCAGAGTAAAGTCGCCGGTCTGAGTTATTCCACCGGGGAGAGGGCATTAGACCGCCCCGAGCTGACGCCACTGGGCAAGTGCAGCAGCGCGGTTGATCTTGAAAGTGTCCCGTGAACAGAGAGGTCGTCGGAGGTTGAAGTGGTTGTAGACGACAGAATGGACGGTGGTGAATTTCTGGAGGCTTCGCATCCGCCTGAAACGGAGCATCGCATATTCTCGTCGCCGGAACGGCAGGTGTGAATTCTCCGCACGATTGTTGAGCCAGCGGCCAGCTTGATGCAGGCCGGATCCGCCCACCTCACGCAATGCCGCGCGGTAAGACCTCAGCCGATCCGTGATGATCGCATCCGGCCTGGGGTGGCGCTTCATCAGGTTCCTGAGGAATTTTAAGGGAATTATATACGAACGTCCCGAAGCTCAGCGCCGCCGTTCCCGTGGCTTATCAATTAAGCGAACCTTCACAGTCTTGAGTAAGGCCACGGCAACCTCCTTCATGCTGGGGGTAGAGCCGTCCCGCTTCCTCAAATTGGCAGCCATGCCGTCCTTAAGCTCCCGCTTGGTGGGCTGGTAGCTAGACTTCACCAGCTCGACGGTCTTAGGCTTCTGTGAGTCTTGTGATTTGGGCATTCCACGCCACCTTTAACGTTGTAGGTGTATCGGCTTCCTCGATTCTCTCGGTTAGAACCCGATTAAACCGCTCTCGGCCATGCGATCCCACGCTGACCAGCGTCATTAAAATGTAGTCTCGCAGGTTAACAAAGTTAACTTCGTGTCCTTGGATGAAGTAACGCCGCGCTTGTGCTATGGCTTCCGTGTCTGCGTCACTTGTTACCAGGAAAAGGTAGTCCTGAATTGAGGATGGCGAGATTTTGCTCTGGAATGTAGCCTGAACCCTCGATTTGTCGATCCGCCGCTCCGTTATCTCAACGGCTAAGACAAGCTTGTCGCCTCTCCAAATCTCAACGTCACCACCGGCCCCGGATGCACTATCTGACACGTTGATGCCTTGGACTTCTATCCTCCAGTCCAACTCGAACGCCTTGCGGATCGCATGGAAAAGGGCGTCAACCAGGAATACTGGAAACCGCCCACCGCTCGGAATCCTTAGCAGCCCGTCAATTAGGAGACCATATTGTTCGTGGCTGATGCGCTGGAGCTTCGATACTCGGACGTTGGCTGCCTCGCGGAGCCACACAAACCGAACGCAGAAATCTTTCAGTAATGATGTCAGTAAATTCTCATCCAAACGGTTTACTTGATCCACTATAGCGAGAAATGATGTGAACGCCTCTTGGTCACGAACACCGATTCGCATGGCTTCTGTAAATTGGACGCCGCGCCGCAGGGTGGACAGAAACGGTGCCTTTGATACTGGTATGTGCTTATCTCGCAGGACCGGGGTTACTACCTTCGAGCAGAGCGTCCGCCCATTGTATGAATTGGCACCGTGCTTCACGTATGGTTTACTGGCGTCAATCTTGGGATCAATTAAACGCGCCAGAATACACCCGACCAATGCCTCTCGAAATGCTTGAGTGCTGGAAGTAAACAAGACGTCCAGGTAAGGGCCGTGCGAGTCCTCGTCCGGTGGAACATTCCGCCCACCAACAAGAACATCGTGCTCCGCTCTATCAATCGCGATGTGCAAGAGACGTTCAGCCTGTGCGTAGTCAAGGCTCAAGGCTGGGGGTTCGGTGGATTATAGTTAACCCACAAGGCTTCCTGGCGCGATTTCTTGATCGAGTGGCACTTCTTTGGCAGCGCATCTATCCTCTTGAAGTCCCTATAAAGCATGTCCATGGTATCGCAACGATAGCCGGAGATGGCGACCTTCCCACGAGCTCTGCACAGGGCGCCCGCAAGCGTAGAGTGCTCCCGGTCGGTCATTTCATATCCGTAAGCGGAGTTGTCCCCACGCGACTCGTGGGGGTACGGAGGATCGCAATACAACAAAGTGTCTTTCGAGTCATAAAGGCGGATCACGTCAAGCGCAGGCCGATTTTCAATCTGGACTCGAATAAGGCGATCCGCAATGTCTCCCAGTGCATCAACCCCACCGATCCACCGGGATACAACGCCGGACATTCCCGCCCGAGATGTTTGCTTGCAATTAGCCCACCGCCCTACCGATGCAGTTTGAGCTAGCCCGGTGCGGGACTGTCGGGCGCGAATATAAAAGCGCCTTGCACGCTCAAGATTAGAAATGCGATCCCCGTTCGTGTTGCACGCCACAAAGAATTCTTCACGGCTAAACGGAGTAGTGGCGATAGCTTTTCTTAGGGCCTTGACCCGCGCCCTAAGAACTTGGAAAAAGTTAACGACTTCGCCGTCAACGTCGTTGTAGGTTTCAATCGGGGATGGTGGACGGTTCAGAAGTACCGCGGCGGACCCACCAAACGGCTCGCAATAGTGGCGACAATCCGGCAACAGCGGAAGCAGCCAATCAAGATGACTGAATTTGCCTCCATACCAGCCAAAGGCGATCATCTTTCGGCGTAGAATCTTGGTATTCGTGGTGTGTTTCGGACTTCTGTCGAGATAGATAGGAGATGGAGTTCGTGACATGCCTACGCCACCAATTCCTTATAACGAAGTTGAGCATTCTCCATTCGGCGGGCAATCGCGGCCATCTGGTCGAGCGTGTCCAACTCGCGCATGTTGTGCCGACCGACAAACTCATCCACATACCGATGCAGATGCTTCGGGCTGAGCCTGTGGAAGGTGCCCTTGTGAGCGCGTTTCAGGGTGCTCCAAAAGCTCTCAATGCCATTCGTATGAACCTGGCCCCGCACGTACTCCGCTACCGAGTGCTTGACCGATTCGTGATTTGGAAGATGGGTGTAGGCGGTGGCGTCGTCGGTGTAGATCGTTGAGCCCGGAACGACGTTGCCCATTACGAATCCATGGAGCGTTTCGCCTTCTGTGTCCTGGACTACCTGAGCTGAAACCCTGTTTGTTGCCCGGTCCCTTACCCCGACCACCGCCACTTTACCGATTGAACCCCGGCCTGTCAAGCCAGCGCGTACCGATTTAGGCATGTTGCGGCGTCTCCCTCCGAAGTACGCCTCATCGCACTCTACCGGCCCGGAAAACAGTCGGGCATCCGGGTCTCTTTTCCAGGCGCGGCGGATGCGGTGATTCATGAACCACGCTGTTTTCTGCGTAACGCCGAGATCACGATAGGTCTTCATGCTCGCCACGCCTTTGAGGTTCGTGGCCGCAGCATAAACCGCAAACAACCACTTCCTGTAGCTGAGCTTTGAGCCGTGCATGAAGGTGTTGGTTCTAACGCAGAACTGCCTCTCGCAGCCCTTCTCCCGGCAACGGAAAGACGCCCTCTTGCGCTTTGCGGCAACCTGTACGTTCACCGAGCCGCATTCTAGGCAGCAGACTCCATTCGGCCAGCGTTGCTTGACGAACCACTGCTCGGCGGCGGTATCGTCGGGGAACATCTCGAAGAACTCGGCGACCGTCATTCCCTTGCGGTAGTGTTTTCCTGGAGCCTTCTTACTCATTGATTACCTTCTACTTACAAGACTATAATACTAAATAGTCCCGCCAATGTCAAGAGGTTTTTCGGGACGTTCGTACATAATTCCCAATTTTAAGGCGGCCTTGCGGTCTCTCTTCTTCGAGACAAAGGCCTCCAGCACCTCGCCTTCCTGGTCCACGGCCCGCCACAGGTAATGGCGTTCACCGTTGATTTTTACGAACACCTCATCGAGGTGCCACCGCCAAGCCGACAACGCGCGTATTCGACCCGTCCGCTTCTTGCGGATCTCGGCGGCAAAAATCGGGCCAAAACGGTTCCACCAGTACCGGATCGTCTCGTGGCTCACCTCGACCCCGCGCTCGTGGAGAAGGTCCTCGACATTGCGTAGCGACAGGGGGAAGCGGACATACATCATCACGGCAAGACGGATGATCTCGGGCGAAGCCTTGAAATAGCGAAATGGGTTCTTCATGCGAAGACACTTACAAGACGCCTCTCCCCAACTCAAGCCCGTTTTCCTCTGACAATGCCCGCCTGACGCCCCTGCGCGTCCGCGCAGCGCCGCAGGAGCAGTAAGGCGTCACCCAACACTCCTATAAGGAGGATGAATCGATGGCGGAGTTCCGGCCGATTCGCTACCCCTTGTCAAGTCAGCGTTGCCACCTTTACTACATCACCCAAGAGCCGCTGAGCTTCCCCTTCCATCTCCTCCGGCACAATCAATCTCTTCATCATTTGGAACAGATCATCGGGGCCAGGGATGCACAGGACTTCCGCATCGTCTATTCTCCGAACAGTTTTTTCGACTGATGGTGTTCTTCTATCTTTATAGGTTATCTTGCCTTCCCAGAATTCCGGGTTGGTGCGTATCACGTCTCGCTTCTCATGATCCTGAAGAAGGCGCCCTCGGGGCTGGTTGTTCACAGAGTACCCCCCTGTAATTCTCCACTCCCTCTGTCTATAGTAACCTAACGGATCTCCAACGTGCTCGTTATCTGCAGGATAGAATAGAGACTCCACGATGGAAGTCGCTCCCATCATAGCAGAAAATTGTGGATTCCCGAACCGAAGGAAACTAATTAGGTCAATCAGAGCGCTGCACGGAATCTTGTATTGAGAAACGGGTTTCCCTTTATTATCTACGTTATTCAGTGTAATGACGCAATCCTTACTCACCGCCTTATCCATCAGATCCTGCTCAAAATTTCTAAGAATGCCCAGAAGACGGTCAATAACTTTCATGTGACTCACGATGAAAGGACCGACTACCCCGAGCGGATTATCTCCTGGCGGAGTCTGTGGCATATAGACTACGGGCAAGGCTCCTAGACGACGCAAGACGTCAATGTCAAACTCGTAAGCAAAGGGGCCGAAAGTGCTAGAATGCGCCGCCAGCTCCTCCATCTCCAGCTCAGTGAAGCAGATCCTTTTCTGTAGGACATCTGTGATCGGTGGGCCTCCGAATAGAGGGGTATCCCACTGAACAACCTCTGGAGCCAGCACCAACCCCAGCCGCCTGGTTGTGTTTAGCATAGACCAACCTCGATCCGCTACTGAGCTATTCGGCTCACCACTTATCGATCTCGGGAAACTGTGATAGAAATATCGCTCCGGTGTCGTCAAAACGTCCCTTCTGGGAGCCAAGTGAAAAACAGGGCTTTCCTCTTCGTCGGGCAGGACTTGCAACCCATCCCCGCGACCGTCATCACGCCCATCATAGGGGTCGACGGAGAACTCAAGACCCAGGACGTCATGGCCAACTTCTCCTATCGCTATCCCAAATGGAAAGTGAGTCCCTACGCCGGTTTCGGTCTGGGAGCCTTCTTGCACGATGGAACCGTCACGGCCACCTATGAGAACGAATGCGCTCCTCCCCGCATCTGTCCTGTATTTGGTTCTGGGAATGGATTTTTCACAGCCGCATACGATGATTCCCATTTTGCCTATCAGATCATGGCAGGCCTCTCGGCTCGGGTCTCCCAGCGCGTGGAGTTTCGCGTTGGTTATCGCTTTCGCTCCAGTCGTCGATCGGAGATCGATGCCGACGTTATTGAGGGCGGCATCCGGTTCAGGTTCTGATTCTACGTTAACATTTGAGGAGCCGGAATACCTCCTAACGGCTTCCACCAATCCAGTGTCCACTTCCACGGTTCCTGTCGCGCCCGGGTCGAGCAAAAGTCTTCCCCCATCCAATGACGAGAGCGGGAATCGAGCCATTGCCAAGCTCCGCTGGGGATTGGGCGAAGGACATCGGGATGGGGGCGCGATTGATCAATGCTCGGGCGGTGACTCCCTCGATTCCTCCCACCATCGTCACCACGGTGGCCTCCTCGACGCTTGCCGACATTCACCACAGACAGCCGTCGATCATCGACCCCAACCGCTTAGACGACTGCCTTCATCCAATGTTGCCGGTCCCACGGCTTCCTGATCTGGTTCGTGAACCCAGTGCGGGTCCCTACGAGAGGCGCACTGTCAGCAGGAGGGTGACCAACGTCCGAAATGACGATCTGGGCATTCTGGCCACCAGGTCCGATGTTCTCTTGACCACGCAGTGGGAATCGAACCCACGTCCGAAAGTCTTCAGCGGAAATCTGGATAAAAAGACTTCCGCCCGTGAGATCTAGGCGACCCAACCGTTGATGTTTATAAGCATATTTAAATCAATGTCTTAAGCATGTCTGCACTAAGAGAGAATGAGTTGCGGGAACTCCACAAGCCCTCCATTCTCCTTCGCTCCGCCTGCGGCGGAGCTTCGGCGAATGCACCACAACCAAGAGATGCTAGAATTGCATTTGGATCCACCCGAAGGAGAATGCCCGCCGAAGCCCGTAGGGCGAAGGCGGGCCGGACGAGAACCCCGAATGTGGTATGTCTATCTCCTTCGCAGCAGATCACACTCCACAGAAACCTACGTGGGTATGACTCAAGACTTGCGTCGGCGCTTGGCCGAGCACAACGCCGGGAAATCTCCCCACACGAGCAAATACCGCCCATGGCGTCTAGCCTCCTACCTTGCGTTCCCAGAAAAGTCGAAGGCAATGAGATTTGAGGAGTACCTCAAAACAGGTTCGGGGCGAGCCTTTGCCAACCGGCACTTGTGGTAACCTGCCGGGGCATCGGCGAAAACAAGCCCAATGTATTTCTGCTACCTCCTCCGCTGCTCCGACGGCTCGCTCTATGCCGGCATCACCACCGACCCCGCCCGCCGCCTCAAGCAACACAACCGCGGCCAGGCCTCCAAGTACACCACCGCGCGCCGCCCGGTCCGCCTGGTCTGGAAAGAGACGCACCGCAGCCGTTCCTCCGCCCTGCGCCGCGAAGCCCAAATCAAGCGCTGGCCCCGCCGCCGGAAACAGGCGCTCATCCGCCGCACCCGCCGCCGCGGGGCACGATGAGAACGTAGTTCCTTTGTCTGGCGAAAACTGGGTAAACTATCCTACTGCCGCCACCGGACCACCGTGGCCCGGCTTGCGACTCACGGCGCGAGCAAAGGAGATGCGACCATGAAAATTCTCGTCAGCGGGACCACCGGGCTGATCGGAACGGCGCTGGTTCCCTTCCTCACTACCGGCGGCCACAGCGTCGTCCGCTTGATCCGCTCGCAGCCCAGGCCGGGACAAGCGGCAGTGCACTGGGACACAGCAGCGGGCAGCATTGACTCATCCGCGCTCGAAGGGTTGGACGCGGTCGTGCACCTCGCCGGCGAAAACATCGCGGCGCGCCGGTGGACTCCCGCGCAGAAAGCCCGCATCCGCGACAGCCGCGTCCAGGGAACGCGCCTGCTGGCCCAATCGCTCGCCCGGCTCCAGCAGCCGCCCAAAGTGATGGTCTGCGCCTCCGCCATCGGCTTCTACGGCGATCGCGGCACCGAAGTCCTGACCGAAGAAAGCGCCCCCGGCTCGGGCTTCCTGACCGACACCTGCCTGGCGTGGGAAGCCGCGGCGCAACCCGCCAGCGGGAAAGGCGTCCGCGTCGTCAACCTCCGCCTGGGCGTGGTCCTCAGCCCTGGGGGCGGCGCGCTCGCCAAGATGCTCTTTCCCTTCCGCCTGGGCGTGGGCGGCAAAATCGGGAGCGGCCGCCAGTACATGAGCTGGATTGGAATCGACGACGTGGTCGGCGTCATCCACTACGCCCTTACCACCGACGAGCTGCGCGGCCCCATCAACGCCGTGGCTCCTAACCCGGTCACCAATCGGGAGTTCACCAAGACAATGGGCCGGGTCCTCTCCCGCCCCACTATTTTTCCTATGCCGGCCTTCGCTGCTCGGATGGCCTTCGGCGAAATGGCCGATGAGCTGCTGCTCGCCAGCACCCGCGTCAAGCCGGCGCGCCTTCAGAACTCCGGCTATTACTTCCGCCACCCGCAACTCGAAGGCGCCCTCCGCCATCTGCTGGGAAAGTAACGCGCGATGCTATAATCGCGGAGCGTTTTGCAAGGAGATTTTGTGCGCGCCGACAAACGAGCTGCCGACCAGTTGCGCCCGGTCAAACTCACCCCCAACTTCATCCCCACCGCCGAAGGCAGCGTGCTGATTGAAGTCGGCGGCACGCGCGTCATCTGCACCGCCTCGATCGAAGAGGGCGTGCCGAGTTTTCTCAAAGGCTCAGGCAGAGGCTGGCTGACCGCCGAGTACGCCATGCTGCCGCGCGCTACTGGACAACGCACCCAGCGCGAGTCCAGCCGCGGCCGTCCCTCCGGCCGTTCGCAGGAAATCCAGCGGCTCATCGGCCGCTCCCTGCGCGCCGTCCTGCGGCTGGATACCCTGCGCGAGCGCACCATCTACCTCGACTGCGACGTCATCCAGGCCGACGGCGGCACCCGCACCGCTTCCATCACCGGCGCCTATGTTGCGCTGGGGCTGGCCTGCCGGACGCTGGTGGATATGCGCATCCTGCCCTCGCTGCCGCTGACCGACTCGGTCGCCGCCGTCAGCGTCGGCTTGGTTGACGGCAAACCAATACTCGACCTGACCTACGGAGAAGACTCCCGCGCCGAGGTGGACATGAACGTAGTCATGACCGGCAGCGGCGAGTTCGTCGAGGTGCAGGCGACGGCCGAAGGCACGCCCTTCAGCCAGGAGCAGCTCGACCAACTGCTGGCGCTGGCCCGCGGCGGCATTCAGCAACTGCTCAAGCGCCAGCAGGAAATCCTCCAACTCAACTTCGCCCAACCGTAAAAACGCAGGAACTATCGGTCACACTCCGAAGCTCATGCCAACTCGCCTTTATCTGGCCAGTTCGAATCCAGGCAAGCTGCGGGAGTTGCGGGCGCTGGCGGAAGGCTCGGAAATCAGCGCCGAGCTGCTGCCGAAGTTTCGGGAGTTGCCCCCAGCCAAAGAAGACCACGCCAGCTTCGCCCTCAATGCGCTCGAAAAAGCCCTGTGCTACAGCCGCTTCGCCGGCGAACTGGTCGTCGCTGACGACTCCGGCTTGGCCGTGGACGCGCTCGACGGCGCGCCCGGAGTGCGCTCGGCCCGCTACACCGGCCCCAGCGCCAGCGACGAGGACAACAACCGCAAGCTCCTCTCCGAACTCAGCAGCGTGCCGAAAGAGAAACGCACCGCGCGCTACCTCTGCGTCCTGGCACTGGCGCGGCAGAACCGCCTGCTGGCTCTTTTCTCCGACTCCTGCGAAGGCACAATCCTCACCGAGTACCGCGGCCGCGGCGGCTTCGGCTACGACCCGCTCTTCTACTTCCCTCCCCTGGAAAAAACCCTGGCTGAGGTGAGCGAAGCCGAAAAGAACCTCCACAGCCACCGCGGCAAAGCCTTCCGCAAGCTCCTCGCTTACTTGCAAGAACACAAACTCTAGCGCGACCCGAGACCAGAAAAAAAAGATCAGCCACAAAAAACAAACCGACGAAGAAGCCGCTAGCTTCTTCGTCGCTACTCAATCACACTGAGCCCGGTGGCTTGTCCTGCCTGACCCGAACGGGGCCGAGGGAAACGAAGTCGAAGGGCACCTGCCACCGGGCATCCGTTTCTTCTCTGCTCCCTCCGCGTTCTCTGCGGTGGATGCTCCTTCTGACCGCTGGACATCCGCTGGTTGCAGCAAAGGCGGGTGCCAAGCCTGCCTGCCGCAGGCAGGCACCTCTTCCGGACTGCTACCTTAAGCAGGACGCCTCTTGGAACGGTAGTACGCCCCGTTGGTGGATGCCGTGTCGGAGCTATGTTATAGTTCCTGATTCTTGGCTTCATGCTGAAGACCAAAGGGGAGTCGGGCGCTCATGAGCGCAGAACAACAAAAACCGAACGAAGAGTTGCGGCGACAGTTTGTCAATTTCGGGTTCTACAAAGTGGACCCGGGCTGGCGGCGCCTGCTGGAAAAAGAGCGCACCAAGGGGAAGCGCGAGTTCTGCCAGGTGGTCAAGGAGTACCAGGACAAAGGCGTCGAGCAGGGCGCCATCGTAATTTCCTACTCCACCGTCGGCATCCGCGGCGACGTGGACTTCTTCCTCTGGCGCATCTCCTACAGCCTGGAGGCGCTGCAAGAGATGGCCGCCAAGCTGTTCGCCACCGGCCTGGGCCAGTGGCTGCACACCCCGCTCTCCTACCTCTCCATGACCAAGCGCTCCATTTACCTGGTCGGCCACCAGCACGACGAAGGCCAGGTCGACAGCCGCGGCACGCTCGTCCCCGGCCAGTACAAGTACCTGTTCATCTATCCTTTCGTGAAGACGCGCCAGTGGTACCTGCTCACCGAGGCCACCCGGCAGGGGATGATGAAGGAGCACATCGTCGTGGGCCACAAGTACCCGCGCGTCAAGCTCAACACCACCTATTCCTTCGGCCTGGACGACCAAGACTTCGTGGTCGCGTTCGAGAGTGACCATCCCGCCGACTTCGTGGACTTGGTGATGGAGTTGCGCGCGAGCCAGGGGAGCGAGTACACCGTGCGCGATACTCCCATCTACACCGGCATCCGTGGCAGCATGGACCAGGTGCTGAACCTGCTGGGCGGTTAAGCCGCGCCATGCCGGAGAAGTCTTCTCACCCCACCTTCCCGGTCAAGTTCCGCTTCCAACCGGTCAAGAACGCCCGCAAGCTGCCGTCCAAGCAGCGGGTGAAGAAGCTGCTGGAACGCCTGGACCGCGCCTACCCGCGCGCCGCCTGCGCCCTCCACCACAACGACCCGGTGCAACTCCTGGTGGCCACCATCCTCTCGGCGCAGTGCACCGATGAGCGCGTGAACAAAGTGATCCAACCCCTGTTCCGCAAATATCCCACCGCCGAAGCTTTCGCTTACGCCAACCCGCGTGTGCTGGAGCAGGAAATCCGCCCCACCGGTTTCTTCCGCAGCAAGACCAAGTCCATCATGGGCGCCTGCCGTAAAATCCTGGCCGACTTCGGCGGCAAGGTGCCGCGCACAATGGAAGAGTTGCTGACGCTGCCGGGCGTGGCCCGCAAGACCGCCAACGTGGTGCTCGGCACCGCCTACCGCATCGCCAGCGGGATCGTGGTGGATACGCACGTCCACCGCCTCTCCCGTCGCCTCGACCTGACCAAAGAAAACGACCCCAAGAAGATCGAGCAGGACTTGATCAAGATTATCTCCAAGCAGAGGTGGATCGTGATTTCCCACCAACTAATCTGGCACGGGCGGCTGGTCTGCCAGGCGCGTAAGCCTCGCTGCGCGGAGTGCTCAGTCGAAGACCTCTGCTACTCCAAAGACAAAATCCTCTGAGTGCCGGCCGCCGAGCGCCCCGGCTGTCTCCTCTGCCGCCTGTACCTCCTCTGCTTCCTCTGTTTCCTCTGCACTCTCTGCGTCCTCTGCGCCTCTGCGGTGAACTTTCTCTATCGCACTCACTCGGGCAACCCGAATACCCGGCTCAGCCCAGCGATATCTGCCGCTGAGTCCCACGGGCCGAAATCCGGGGGCTGAACTCCCTCCTCTGCCTCCGCTGTTTCCTCTGCACTCTCTGCGTCCTCTGCGCCTCTGCGGTGCGTACTTTCTGATACAGCAAAGCCCAAGTTAGGTCGTGACTCAATTTCGCACCGAGCCCCCAGGCCCCTGCCTGGGGGTGCTGTTAGCACAACTCAATAGGACACTAGTCAAAGTTAAGGAAGCTAGGCGCTGGCAGCGGAAATCGTTATAGTGGCGCGCACTGGCTTGAGCCGGCTCAAGCTCGCACCGAGGAGGCACACAGATGCAACTCCGGAGCGGTAAGGAAACAACCCGGCGGATGCGCCGCTTCATCAGTCCCAAGCACCAGATCCACGCGTATTCGGTTGACCTGACCGCCCGACAAATATACAGCCTAGGCCCCACCGGGGCGGTGGACTTCGCAGGCAGCGACTACCTGGCCGCCGATCCCCATGCGGTCTCGGCCTACCAGAAGCATTCCCAGGACAAATACCACTGGTGGTCGCTCCTGCACGGAGCCTACCTGGTGGAGTTCAACGAAACCCTGGAGCTGGCGGAAAACGAGATCGCCCTGCTCGAACCGCACGAGCGCCTGCTGCGTGCCGGCGCCGCGCATCCCGCCCTCTACGTCCGCGGCAAGGTGGACCCTCTGGCCACCATGCTCAGCGTGGCCGGCGCCAAGATCGAAATCCGGCAGAACGCCCGCATCTCCACCCTGCGCCTCTTTCGCCTGGCCGCCGACCCCTCCCGACCCGCCGCACCCAAGAAAGCAGGAAAGAAAGCGAAAAGGAAAACCAAGAAGAAGGCCCCCGCCCGGAAAACCCCAAAAAAGAAAAAGAGACGCTAGATCGTGGTAAAATTTCCCTCGACGGGGCGTGGCGCAACCTGGTAGCGCGTCTGCTTTGGGAGCAGAAGGTTGTGGGTTCAAATCCCACCGCCCCGACCAGCATCCAGGCGGTGACGTTTAACGGGCCGGCAGCGGCTGGCCAGGCTTTTCTCGATCGGCATGAAAACGGAAAGACAAAGACGACCTACGACTGTTAAGAATCCCTCCCGCGCCCCGTCCCAGCAAACCTGTGAGCACGGGCTGCCGTTGCTGCGGCACCAGGACGAGCGTCTGTGCGCGCTCGAATACCTGAACCGCTTCGTGGCCCCGCAACGCGTGGACAAAGTGACCCGCCGCGGCACACAGCTCTACCTGGTATTCGATTCGGGTGAAAAGCTGGAGTGCTGCTGCGAAAGCTGCGGCGAAAGCCACGGCGACGACCTGGGCTTCATCCGCGAGATCAAGGAGATCACCCTCGGCCGCCGCGCCCTGCGCTTCCGGCTGGAAGCCAGCAGCCACCTGGTGGTCTGGTTTGCGCGCGGCGACCACCTCCACCTGCACCGCAACGCCCTGGAACGCTTCCGCCCGCCCCAGCGAGGACGCGGCGTGCGGCCCGAACACGCTTCACCGGCTCCCGCGCCAAACGAAAATAATCAGTAGTTCGGCGGACCTCAACCGAGGCGTTGAACGCATCCGTGCGCCGAGTTTCCACCAACAACGCCGCCGCTCCCAGCAGGCGCGCCTTCTCCTGGTTGGTCTCGCCGCTGCAGGTGTATTCGACGCTGATGTTGGTCAGCTCGGGGAGCTCTCGCGCCGCCATCGGTTCCGACCCAACACTCCTTACCCGCAAGCGCCATGCTACTCACAAGCTGGTCGGGTGACAATCGGTAGGGGGAAAAGAAGGAAACGGGCCGGGGCTTTCCGGGGGAGGGCGTTCCCGACCCCGGCCCATTTCTCGCCCACCTTTGTAGCCTGTGGGCAAAACCTTAGCTGGCTTCTAGTGTACTGTCCCGGAAATATATGAGCAAAGTCGTTCGACCTTAGCGAGGATGGATTCGGCCGTGGCGGTCCAGACGAAAGGACTGGTGTTGGCGTTGTAATGTTCGACGAAGCGCTCGATGTTACGGACGAGAGCCTTGACGCTGGAGAAGGAACCTCGGCGAATGGCCTTCTGGGTAATGATGCCGAACCAGCGTTCGACTTGGTTGAGCCAGGACGCATAGGTTGGGGTGAAATGAACGTGGTAGCGGGGACGCCGAGCGAGCCAAGCGCGGACTTTGGGATGTTTGTGAGCAGCGTAGTTATCGACGATGAGATGGACGTCGAGGTTGTGCGGCACACTGCCGTCGATCTGACGCAGGAAAGTGAGGAACTCCTGATGACGGTGTCGCGGTTTACAGCGGGTGATGACTCTCCCGGTGGCCACATCGAGAGCCGCGAACAGAGTGGTCGTGCCGTGACGTTTGTAATCATGGGTGACGCCTTCGACGTAGCCGAGGCCCATGGGGAGAACGGGCTGAGTTCGCTGAAGAGCTTGAACCTGGGTCTTCTCATCGACCGAGAGCACCACGGCGTGGTCCGGGGGATTGAGGTAGAGACCGACGATGTCGCGGACTTTCTCGACGAAGAACGGGTCGTTGGAAATCTTGAAATGCCGCTGGCGATGCGGCTGGACGCCGAACAGATCGAACCACCGCTGGACCGTGCTCTTTGAGACTCCCGTGTGTTCCGCCATGGAACGCACGCTCCAGTGCGAACGATCGGGAGGTTCGGTTTGCAGGGCCGTGTTGATGACTTCCGCAACACGTTCATCCTCATGCGTGCGGGGGCGTCCGGGACGCAGTTCATCGTGTAGTCCGGGGATTCCATGTTCACGATAGCGCTTTCGCCACTTGCCCACGGTCGTATTGGTGACACCCAGACGCCGGGCCACGGTAGAGCCGGGAACGCCTTCGGCGCAGGCCAGCACAATCTGGGCCCTCAGCACCAGACTATGCGGCAAGGTTCGGGAGCGGGCGAGGCTCCCCAGTTCCGATTCCTCACTCTCACTGAGAGTGAGGGGAGTAACGGGGCGACCGCGTGGCATGGGCATACCTCCAGAGGCCAAAGGTTGCCCATTAATATATCGCTTATTTCCGGGACAGTACACTAGGTGATCGACTCCAGCTCCTCAGCGGACAAATCAATCCGGTCGAACTTTACCGCCACCCCAATCTTGTTGTCAGAACCTAAATCCACGCGCACCACGCGCCCCACGCCCCGCACTTCGGCCCGGCGACCTTCCGTCGGACCGGGCAGTCGAATGGCTAGCTCCACCCGGGCGCCTTCCTGCAACGATTCAGGAAGCCCACTGAAGTAAAACCCCCGCACGCTGATGTCGCGGGTTTGTCCGCTGGCGACCGCCACCGACCCTTCCTGGTGGGTCCGAAGGTCCACCTCAAGCTGCAACGGGTAGCGGCGCGAATTGCGTCGCTCAGCCGTCAGGGTTTCTTCCGCTGGTGTCTTCTGTGCCATACAAACAGCACTCTAGAGAAGAAAGCCCCCGGCGGGAATAGAGCAGAAGTCCCATTCGGGGTAGGACAAAAGTCGCAGGGAGTACAAAAGTACCGGTTCCTAAAGAGGGGGCAGATAGCTGGACGCCTAAGCTATGCCTGCTCAGACGGTTGCCCTGTGGATTTTTTTCAGCGTTCAGCTAAGGAGCTTCGACCAGCCGATGATGGAGGGCGTAGAGGGCCAGTTCCAACCGGTCGGACACCCCCAGCTTGTCGAAAATGTTGTGCAGGTGGTTCTTCACCGTCTGCTCGCCGATAGACAGTTTGTCCGCAATCTCTTTGTTTCGGAACCCCTGCGTCACCAACCGCACAATGTCTTGTTCGCGCTCGGTCAACAGGGGGCGCGCCTGCTGCTCCGCCCCCGCCGGCCGGGTCATGGCCCTCATCACTTCGGCCGCCACCCGCTGGTCAATCCACATCTCTCCCCGGTGGACCTTCCGAATCCCCTCCAGCAGCAGCTCACTGGCCGCCTGCTTCAGCACCACCCCGCGCGCCCCACGCCGCACCACCTCCACGAAGTCCCGCTCGTCTTCTGAAGCGGTCAAGACGATGGTTCGCGTGCTGGCGTCCTTGCCGCCCAGATCGTTCAGCACGTTCAGCCCGTCCTTCTCGGGCATTTTCAGGTCGAGCACCACCACATCGGGCTTCAACTTCTCCACCAGCGCTAGGCACTCCACCCCCGTGCGTGCCTCCCCGATCACCATAATGTCATCTTCCGCCTCCAGGAGTTTGCACAGCCCCTCACGAAAGATGGTGTGGTCGTCGGCCACCAACACTCGAATGTCCTTCTTCGCCTTCGCCATCGTTCTCTCTCGCCCTTCTTCTTCCGGCCTGCCCGCCAAACAACCGTGCGGCCCAGGCAGCAGCCTAGGCCAATGGAATCTCCATGCGCAAGGTCAAGCCACTGCCGGGCGTGGACTCAATGATCAGCGTCCCGCCCAGACCGCGCAAGCGCTCACAGATGGAGACCGGCGCCAACCCCTTTTCCACCAGCGCCTCCTGCGTGTAAGTTCCGGAAAAGGGCATCCCGCGCCCATCATCGTCCACCACCAGACGCAGGCAGTTTTCATCCTGGCGCAGCCTCACCAGCACTTGCCGGGCGCCGGCGTGCTTGCGCACATTATGCAACGCCTCCCGCAAAATAAGAACCACTTCCCGGCACACCCCCTCCGGCAGGTTTTCCTGCACCGGCTCGATCTGCGTCTCCACCTGAATGCCGGTCTCTTGCTGGAGCTGCGCGCAGTGGGCCAGCAGCCACTGGGCCAGTTCGTCCGGGGTCACCCGCACCGGCTTGAGCGCGCGCAGGAACCGGCGAAACTCCTCCCGCTCTCCTTTTACCGCCTCCTGCAGTTGTCCCAGCTCGCCCGCCACCTGCTCGGGTGCCCGCACCGCCAGCCGCCGAAATACGCTCAACTGCATCTCCACGCTGGCCAGCGTCTGGGCCACCCCGTCGTGCAGTTCCCGCACCACCCGCTCCCGTTCCTGATTCACTGCCCCGGCGATCAGTCCGTGAATGGTCAGCAGCGTAGTCAGCGCCGGCCTCAGCCCTTCCAGCAGACGCTGCAAATCGTCCAACTGGTCGGAGCGAAAACCACCCCCCACTCCATCCAGCAGGAACACACGGCCGCGCCAGCGCCCCCCGGCCGCAAACGACACGCTCAGGAGCGAGCCGGGCACAAACTCGTCCGCAAAGCGTCCCGGCAATGAAAAGTTGTTCGCGGGCTCGACCCCACCCCCCGGCTGTGTCCGCTGCCAGCGCCACCGGCCGGACTCCTGCGCCGCACCCAGCAAGCCCACCGGTTCGGCGTCCAGCAAGAAGGTGCGGGCATCGCGGGGCGGCCGGTCCAATTCCTGCAAGGAGTGTGCGCGGGCGTCGGCGCGGAAGCTCCACAGCAGGACGTGGTCACTTTCGGTATCCCGGTAGGCCAGCAACGCCCGCTTGGCTCCGTATCGCTGGCAAAGTGCCTTCAACCACCGCTCCCACAGGTCCACCCAGCGCGTGTCCAGGCTGAGCAGGCTGCCGAAGGTTTCCAGCACCGCCGCGTGCTCCACCCGCCGCCGCTCCCGCTCCGCCACCGTTCCCACCAGGGTGCCGGCAGCAAGTAAGGCCGCTACCACCCCCCATTTCGTCGCGACTCCGCCCTCTGCGCCAGCCCCCCTCCATACCACCCCCAGGTAAGCCAGGCTCACCACCACGCTCAACACCGCTGCCGCCCGCCACCCGCGCCACAGTCCCGCCACCAGCGTGAAGTAGACAAAAAACAACAGAAAGGCGGCCGGCAGCGCCGGTGCAAATAGCACCACTACCGCCAGGATGGCCACGTCGCCGGCCAGCAGAGCCGCGCCTCCCGACCAATCCACCAACCGCCGGCGCCACCCCAGAACGACGACTGCGTACACCACGTAAACCCCAAAGATGAAAGCCACCAACGCGAACAGAGCCATCCCGCGCGCCAGCCCCAGTAAGAGAGCCAAGCCCAGCGCGGCCGCCAACACCAGCCGCGCCACGGCGACGATGCGCTCACTCCCCAGCGAAGAAAACTTCATCGGTGTTCTCCCGGCTCCGGCAGAAACAGGCGGGAAGAAAAGTGGCGGCGCTCAAATCGGGCTTGTCGGCCACGGTGCGGTGTCTCGTGTATTCTAGGGAAGGCAGTGCGCGGTCTCAATTTTTCCGCTTCGAGCCCTTCCGGCGTCACCAGGAACAGGACCCCTTGAGGGCTCCGCTACACATACAATCGCTCCCGAATCGCACCCCGCACCCGAGCCACCGCCTGCTGGTGCGGGGACTCAACCGGCAGGCGCTGCGCCAACTCCTCCAGCTCGGCCAGCAAGGCGGCGTCACCGTACCGGCTCAGGAACTCCTCCACCGCTCCCGGCGAACCCTCGCGGTGAACCGCATCCGTGCTGAACGATTGAGAACCCAGCAAGGCATCCAGCAGCACCTTGTCTGCACCGGTCGCTACCGCAACTCTCACCCACTCTCCCGCAATCGCCCGCACGGCCGGCACCGGCTGGCTCAGCAGCTCATCCAACGTGCCCGAATCGGCCGCGCGGCCCGACCCAGCCTGGCCGAGCGCACACAGCAGCATGGCCCAGCCTCGCGCTCTGAGGCGTTCGCGCGCTGTCGGGAGCAATTCCGCCAGCGACACCACCTGCCGGACCAGGCTCTGCGCCAGCCGTTCGGCGCCTACCGTGCGCAGGTCGGCATGCTCGCTGTCGAGCACGCTAAGGATCAATTCGATCGAAGTCCAGCCCTCCACTTGATCCAACGCCTGCACGGCGCGCGTCCGAACCAACTCAACCGGATCGTTCGCCAGCCGCCCCAGCAGCGGAATCGCCGCCGGCTCCGAAATCCGCCCCAGGGAGTGCGCCACCTGAGCGCGCACCTGCGGGTCCGGGCTTTCAACCAAGCTTTCCAGGACGGGAAGCAGCGCCGGCGTCGCCACCTGCGCCACCACCTCCAGCAAGATCCGCTGTTCTCTCGCCTCCGGGCGCGTCAGGTACGGCTGGAGAACCTCCGGCTTCGGTCGGCAACAACTCACCAGGACTTGCTGGAGCAACGCCACCGGGATGCGCGAGCACATCTCCGCGAACGATTCCAGCAAGGGTTGGGCCGCCTCGGGACTAGCCTGCAACCCCAAGTCGCGCACCGCCGCCGCACACACCTCCCAGCTGGGGTCGTGCAGCAGTTCTCTCAATAAGGGCACGGCACGCACTTGACGCATCCGCCCCAACAGCGCCACCGCCTGCGTGCGCTGCACCTCCGCCGCCTGTCGCTCCACCAGACCCCACTCTTCCAGCGCGTGATGACAGGTGGTTCCCAATCCATCTCGGTCGTGCTCCATCCGGGCCAGCAGGGCTTCGAGCAAGACCCTGCGCCTCGGGGCCTGGCGCAACCACCGCCGGGGACAATTACCGTTGTTCAACCATACCGGGAGCCGGCGGTCCATTTTCACGCGCCATCGGTCGGCTCGCCGGCCAGACTCGCGTCGCAGGCCCCGGCGAACGCCCGCGGCGATCTCCCCCAGAGCGCCCAGAGCGGCACCCACTCCGGAGGAAAGCAAAACTCTGCCACCAAAGTTGGGCATCGCCAATCCCCAGCTCCTACCAGCGGATAATAGCAGCCGCAACCAGGCCAAGACCACTCAATTGCGCGCGCCACCCCCGCTTCAAATCAGGATGGATGCACTTCGCTCCCGGTACCGGGGGGATGGGTCTTTTTGGAAACGGGAAACTCACGCCGAGCCCCCAGGCCCTTCAGGGCGAACCTTCAGGACGAGCCCCTGCCTGCGGTAGGCAGGCCGCTGGGTCCCACGGGCCGAAGTACGTGGGCTGAATTGACAATCCCACCGGGGTAGGAAATAATTGATTTAGACCCAGTGTTCCGGTGGTGAGCGTAGCTCAGGGGTAGAGCATCGGTCTGTGGATCCGAGGGTCGTGGGTTCAAATCCCATCGCTCACCCCACCGAACCTCCTCTGATTCCCAGACTTAATGCAAACGGTGTTAGTTCACTGTTTCCAATTTGGGTCCATTTGGGTCCAATTGCAGCCCCAGAACAGACTGCTCCAGCTTCTCCACCGCCGCTCTGTGACTCTCTGGTACGACGTGAGTGTAGACCTCAGCGGTAACCTGAGAACTGGAGTGACCAAGTTGGGCTTGGGCTATCTTTAGTGATCCCCCTGAATCACCGAGTAATGTTGCGTGCGTGTGTCGGAAGGCGTGCCATCCCACAAGCGGCAAGCCTACTTTCTTGCATGCCGGGTGGAGATGGCGACGGCGTAGATTGTTTGGCCGAAGCGCGGTCCCTTTACTGCTGGCGAACACCAGCGCCTCCGACGACGTAATCCCCAACGAGCCCAGGTGTTCTTGAAGAGCGGCTTTGAGCACAGGGCCAATCGGTATGTCACGTATCGCGGCCTTGGTCTTCGGGGTTGAGAAGCGGCCATCGTAGACAGCTTCCCTCACCTGAATCAAACCACGATCAAGGTCTACACTCCGCACACGTAGGGCCAGCAACTCGCCAATCCGCATCCCAGTCAATACGGCCGTAAGCACCAGGGTTTGGATCGGCTCATCCAACACAGCAAGCAGTTTCCCGACTTGTTCACGGGTCAAGAAATACGGCTCCCGTCTGTATTCATGCGGCGGGAGCTTCACTCCCCGTGCTGGATTGAGTTGCAGGTAACCCCAATCAACCGCTGTCCCGAGCATCTTGCTCAACAGACTCCGCAGGTTTCTGCAAGACTCCCAAGACAGACCCTCCCGAACCATCTTGCCGATGATGAACTGCTGCACGTGTACGCGCTCGATTTCGCACAAAGGCTTGTCACCGAAAGCGGGAAGTAGGTGGCGATTCACGAGGTGTTGATAGCCGCGGGCAGTTGAGAATTTGAGCGTGGGCAAGATGCCGGGCTCCCATTGTGAGCGGACGAACTTCTGAAAAGAAACTACTGATTGGGGTCGCTGGTGTCCTTGGTTGATTTCGCGCAAGCGGTCATCGAGTAGCTGGCGAGCTTGCCGGCGTGTAGGAATTTCCTTGAGCGTCCCGAGAACAAACGAGCGTCGGATAAACTCAGTTCCCCTGGCGCCAAGCACTTTTTCCCTCCACCGAGCTACCCAAACCTTCCTGCGCTTACCACGACGAACAAAGAGGCTTCCTTCCTGGTATCGGCGGCGTGACATCGGTTCCCTCCTCGCTCCCGATGCTCGCCTTGGCTCTGCCGTACCGAGCGCCAGTCTATACTCAGAACGATTGATGTCAACCACGCCGCTGTCTCTCCAGAAACCCCTCCACAGCCTTTTCCTCAAACCTCAGATACTTCCCCAACTTGAAGTGTGGTAATTGCTCCAGTCCGCGCCGTCGGGTCCGCTCATAAATCCAACTGCGCGGTAGCTGCCACATCTCAGCCACTTCGTCGACCGTTAGCAACCTTGGGATACCGTTGCCGTTGTCGCTCATCGCCAATTCGCTGATTTCCCCCTACACACCCACCCTGACCATCTCGGCCGGGATAAGATCGTTTTGGGGCTCTAAGCCCGGATTTCCGATTTGGCTGTGGTACCGTATCGCCAGGACCAGTCGCTGCGCCTTGAGTTTTGGGGCTCCGACGTAAGGAACCACACTACGGAGGGTGACACCCGGTGGGTGAATTACAACACGAGCCATTCCAGTTCGCGTTCAACGGCTTCCTGAAAGTCGCGTTCCAGGGATCGCGCGTCACTTCTGACGCTGGCCTCATTCTGGTGCGCGAGTTGGATGAACGTCTGGGGCTGGAGACACTCATCGCCGAGCACCTGAGCGATTCCCGACAGGGGATGAACACCCAGTTCAGCGTGGTGGATCTCCTGCGGCAGTCGGTCTACAGTCGCCTCGCGGGCTACGAAGATCTCAACGACGCGGGGCGCGTGTCGGCAGACCCAACATTTCGTCTCATCGGGTCGCCAAAGCGCTGGGACCGGGGTGCGGCGCTGACATCGACGCTGCATTGGTTCGAGACAGAGCTGCTGACCCACGAGGAGAATCTCGTCGGGTTGAGGGCCGTGAACCGGGAGGTGCTTGCACAGGCCGAGATGGCGACGCGCGCCGACCGGATCGTGCTCGACATGGATTCGAGCGAGAGCCCGGTGCATGGGGCGCAGGAAGGGAGCGCCTATAACGGGCACTTCGAGTCCGTCTGCTACCACCCGCTGTTTCTGTTCACCGAGCATGGGGACTGCCTCGCCGCCACGCTGCGGCCAGGCAACGTGCATAGCGCCGACGACTGGGACGACCTGCTCGTACCGGAGATTGACCGGCAGCAGGTGGAGGGCAAGCGCGTAGCGTTCCGCGCAGACGCCGCGTTCGCGAAGCCCGAGATCTACGACGCGCTCGAGCAGCGCGACGTGGACTATGCCATTCGCATGCCGGCGAACAAGAGCTTGGAGCTGGAAATCGAAGACATCCTCTTTCGTCCGCCGGGACGGCCGAGCTGCAAGCCCTTGGTGCGCTACCAGAGTTTCCGCTATCAGGCCAAGAGCTGGACCACGCCCAGACGGATCGTCGCCAAGGTGGAGCGCCACCAAGGTGAGCTGTTCCCTCGCGTCGGCTTCATCGTGACCAACATGGCCCTCCCGAGCCGCTCGGTCGTGCGGTTTTACAACAAGCGCGGTACGGCGGAGCAATGGATCAAGGAAGGCAAGCAGGCCACCCACTGGACGCGGCTGTCGTGCCATCGTTTCCGGGCGAACGAGGTGCGCCTGCAACTGAGCGTCCTGGCCTACAATCTGGGCAACTTGTGGCGCAGACTGGTCCTTCCGCTGCGGGTCAAGCGCTGGTCGCTCACGAGTCTCCAGCAGCGACTGGTGAAAACTGGGGGCCGGCTGGTGAAGCATGCGCGGTACTACTGGCTTCTGCTGGCGGAAGGGCATCTCACGCGGCGGCTGTTCGGCGACATGCTGCGGAGGATCTGGGCGCTACCCGTGCCGGCAGGCTGACGCGCGGCCTGAAGTGCAACGAAGCCCGCCCGGCGATGACACGGGGCACACGTGTGGAGCGGTGTCTGAGAAATGCCCGAAAAGCAGGGGTTCCAGTCGGTCGCACGTCGGCGCGGGCTCAGATGAAGGCCTTTGAAGCTGAGCGATTGTGCGACGATCGAAGTTTTTGTGCGATCGGCGGCGATCGGGTGTATAAACGTGCCATCAGGGGCAGGCAAAACGGAAATCCCGGATTCAGTCTCATAGAAACCTCCTGCGGCAAAACGCAGACTTAACCTCGGTCAATTACTATGTCAAGTCCATTAACACTTTTCGCCCCTGCCTTCGCGTTGACTTGCCTGCGGGTGGGGCCTAAGATGGCGGCCCTTCAGTAGGTGACTCGGCCGCAGCGGGGGCAGTGCCAGACGGCGGCGAAGAGGGTCTGGCCGAAACCGTCCGAATCTCCGCCAACCGGGGCTCGATCACCTTCCCACAGCAGACCCGCCTCATGCCGCCATCAGCCTGGACTTTGACCTCTGTGGTGTCCTGCGCGCGCTTCGCGTGACCGACTCCCAACAATTCCTCTTTCGAGCTCCTGGCGCGCATGTCTGCTTCCCGCGACTGGGGCTCTGCGCCCCGCTGAAGAGCACGGGGCAAGCGGGTGCCGGCTCGGGCTATTGGGGTTTTTGGATGCGCTCGACCACGTCCACGGAGAAGAGCATAAAGTCGCTGAAGCTGTGCCGGTGACGATAGCGGCGGCCGCGGATATGCAGGTAGAGTTCAGCGCTGGCTGGCAGCCAAAGTCGCACGTTGCGTTTGGCAAACGCCACGGGCTGATACTCGACGATGAGGTGCTGGCGTTCGAGATTGATTTTCTGGATCGGCTCCACCATATCCATCACCAGGCGCAGGATGTGATAGTTGTTGGCTGCGATCCAGGCGCGCCCTTTCAGCTTGATGGAGAACCCGCCCTTTTTGCTTCTGTAACTGTAGATGCGGGCCGGTCGGTCTTCGCGCTGATGGAAGTAGACCTGCCAGACCGGCTGGCCGCGCCATTGGCCCAGCCCTTCGCACCGCATCGTAAAATCTTCAACGTAATAGGGGTGAAAGAGCAGTGCAATGGCGGCCAGGCCCGTCGCCCGCATAGGAAACGAAGACGACGCTCGCCCCTCTCGGAACTCTTGCACGGCGAGCCTTCCGGGAGGGATTTCGTTGATGAAAACAATGAAGTTGAAGGCTTCCACCTCCTGCGACCGAATGTTGCCGGCCTCGTCCAAGCGTGCGTATTCGATGCGCTCGATGGCGGTGAATTTTTGCAGGTTCTCCACCAGCGCCGAGGCACGCCGACCCGTGGCCGCGAGGACCTCGGGCAAGGCACAGGAAACGTCCCTCGCGACGCCGGGCATCGCTGCATCCACGTCCGGCGGCGCCCATCTCTGAACGGGCAACGCGCCTTTTGGCTTCTTCGCTGCCTGAACACACGGTGCCAGCCCGACGACACAGAGACTCACCCCCAGTACCAAAACTGCTCTTAAACTACGCATGGCAAAAACCTCCTTTTACTCATCCCGCATCGTGGCGTGGCCGAAACCGCTTTGCAATGCGCTTCACTGAAAGTGCCTCCTCGTCGAAGCGTACCCCTATGGTCGCGTCTGGTCAAACATCGTTGATTCCCCTTCGTGTTGACTTGGGTGGGGGGGCGGAATAGGATGGCGGGTATTGTCTCAGGAGCGTTGAGTGGGTTATGGCTCCTGGTAAAGAAAGTCGTTTCTGCCCGCGGGCTCGACTAAATCCGCCGTTGATGGCGGAATACCATCACGCTTATCGGGTACCATTGCGTAACCTGAGTCTCACCGGCGCTTTCCTCGGCGGAGAACTGCCGTTCCATGTTGGTCAGGACATTCACTTGACGGTCTGGTTGAGTGATAACGAAGCGATTGAGATTGAAGCTGTGGTTCGTCGTGCCATCCGAGGAAAGGGACTAGGGATTGAGTTTGTCCGCATGAGCGAGGCTGATTCTTTGCGTTTGCGAGGGTGTTTCTATTCCGCACAGATTTCGGAAAGGACAACCAAGCCCTCCTCCGCCGGATGAACTTTCCCCCGTGCCCGTACAGATCCCCCAGGTAGGGACACGACAGACCAGCTGCGGCTTATACGGTTGTCCTCCGCTGAAGATTTTGCTTGCATCCTCCTCGAAGGATGTAGCATCCTATCCCCTAGGAGGGGATATGGGAAAAGCGATACCTATCCTGAAGGATATCTACCTCGACCCGGAGGTCGAGCAGGAGTTGCAGAACCGGCTCAGCCGGATTGAAGGCCATGTGCGCGGCATCAAGCGCATGCTGGCCGAGCACGCTTCCTGCGAAGATCTGCTTATCCAGCTCTCCGCCGTGCGCGCCGCTCTGAACCAGGCCACTGCCCGCCTGCTCGAAAACCACATAGAGACCTGCGTGGCTGATTGCGTGCGGGCCGGCGAGGGCGAGAAAGCCCTTCGCCAGCTCAAGGGCGCGCTGGCGCAGGTGGTGAAGAATCTCTAGGGGAGGAGAACGAGAACTATGAACGAGAAATTCTTGGCTCTTGGATCAACGGGCGCCGCTTTCCTGGCCTCGCTCTGTTGCCTGGGGCCACTGGTGCTGGGTGGCCTGGGCTTGGGCGGCGTGCTGGTAGCCACGTTTACTCCACTGCGGCCGTACTTTCTGGCTGTCAGCGGTGTGCTGCTGGCTCTGGGCTTCTATTTTGTCTATCGCAAGCCGAAAGCAACGCAAGCCTGCGAGGGCGAAGTCTGTGCGCCCGACAGCCGGGCGCGCCGCGCCACCAAGCCGCTGCTCTGGCTGGCGACCCTGGCCGTGCTGGCGCTGGCTTTCTTCCCCTCGTATGGGGCCAAGCTAGTAAGAACGCCGCCAGTGGATGCAGCGACGGCGGAGTCCGCCCAACTGGAAACCGTCAAACTGCGCATCGGGGGGATGACCTGCGAGGCGTGCGCCGAGGTGGTGAAGTACACGCTCTACGAGACGCCGGGGGTGGCTGAAGCCGAGGTGGACTATCCCTCGGGCTGGGCCACGCTGAAATATGACCCGACGCAGACCGAACCAGCCAAGTTTGTTGAAGCCGTCAACGCGACCGGCTACACGGCAAGGATCTCTAGGCTAGGAAACTGAGTGACGCAAGACACAGGAGCTCGTCCATGTCTGACTGTTGTTCGGTCAATGAGACGTGTTCGGTGAAGGAGACACCGGCTGCGGCTCCGGCGGTGAAGCCGTGCCCCGAGTGCGGAAGCCGGTCGAAGCAAGTCGAGAGCCTCACCGTCAAGAGTTTGGTTCGCCACCTACCTTTTGAAATGACGTCGCCGCAGTACTACTTTTGCGAGGCGACCGGCTGCGCCGTGGTCTATTTCCCCTCCAACCCCGAAGCGCCTACCTTTCGTCGAGGCGATCTACTGGTGCGTGTGGGTGCCCAAGAAAGCGACGACGCCGGCTTGGTCTGCTACTGCTTTGGACTCACTCGCAAGGACATCGCGGACGAAATCCAGCAGACAGGAAAATCCACCGTAGCCGAGCGCATCAAGGCCGAAGTGAAGGCGGGCAACTGCGCCTGCGAAGTCAAAAATCCCTCGGGTAAGTGTTGCTTGGGAAACGTCACTCGCGCCGCGCAGGAGGCTGTGCGAGCGCCGCAAGCAAGCGCTTCGATGGAGGTGGGACGATGACGAAACGTGTCGTGGTGTACAGTCAGCCGGGGTGAATGTTCTGCAACAAGGTGAAAGAGTTTCTTTCACAAAACAACATCGATTTCACGGATCGAGATCTCACCAAAGATGAGTCGGCGCTGGCCGAACTGGAAAAGCTCGGCTACATGACGACGCCTGTGACGGTTATTGACGGCGAGGCGATAGTGGGCTTCGACCGGGCCCGGCTGGAAAAACTGTTGCTGAACTAGCCGCCCTGCTAATCCCTAGCGGGGAAAACAGGTAATAAAGTGCGAGATAATCTCTAGAACAATAGGGAAAAAACCTTGAACTTTGAGAATTAGGAGGTCAAGAAAATGAGTACACTTATTTGCCCCTACTGCGGCTGTTCCCTGGTAAGGCTGGGAGTCAGTAAAGACAAGGCGGCTACTTACAGCTACAAGGGTGAGGAATACCTTTTCTGCTGCCAGGGGTGCGCTGACTTGTTCGTGGCTGACCCCGAGCAGCACCTCCAACGAACGAAGGATCTGGTTGTATGTCCAACCTGCTTGGCGGAAAAACCGCCAGCGTCGGCCTTCACGTTCAAGTACGCCGGGCAGGAAGTCCACTATTGCGGTTGTCCGTCTTGCCAAGAAGGGTTTCAAAAGGACCCTAGTTATTACATCAGCCGGTTAGAAGGCACGATACCTAGTGAAGGGGTGGTCGGGCATGATGGAGGTTCTGTTAGGCCAGAGTAAAAACTAAGCTGCCCGTATACCTCCGACCCAGGCTTCCAAGACCTCCTCCGCCGCATGAACTTCCCGGAGTAGGCCGTCTCGCTCCGTAATTCGCCCATAGTACCTTTGTACTACCTCCAGTAGCCGTTCTTCCCATTGCTGTGGGTAACACGTCGCTTATATATGACTCTCATGTTTGCGCCCATTGCACGCTCGTGATTGTTCCTGTTCAAGCGCAAACAAATTTGTCGAGGGAGGAAAGCAGCGATGGCCAAGCGCAGAAAGAAGAAAGCAACGAAGAAGAGGAAGAAGACATCGAGGAGAAGGAAGAGGAAGTAGCCCAACTTTTCCCGCCAACAGAAGTACCTCCAACGAGGGGAACTCGAACCAACGGGTTCCCCTTTCCTCTACTCAGGTTCTTGATTAGGCAGTCTCGCTGGTTCTTTCCAAGGTGTCATCAGCACAATCGTCACACACAAACCTCTCTGCGATAGGACAATCTTTCTCCCAACAGGGAAATTCTCCGTGGCAGATGGTACAGGTATGAGTGTGGGTTGGTTTGTCTACTCCTGACATGAGGGCGTGGCGACCCATGCTGTCATTGGTGGGAAAAACTAGCGTGTTTGGCGATGCAGTTTCCCCAGGCAGCATGAGCCGCCTACTGTGGGAGCTTCAATGGGAAGCTGAGGGACGAATGCCTGAATGGGGAGATCTTCTACTCACTGCAGGAGGCGCAGATCGTGATCGAACGGTGGCGGGTCGAGTACAACACCCGGCGACCGCACTCGGCGCTCGGCTACAGGCCGCCGGCACCGTTGGCCTCCAGCCCCTGGGATCGACCAAATCCAGTTTCACAGCCCCTGGCTGTGATGTAGACTCTCAATGCGCTTGATACAAAAATCTCGGTCAGGTCGATGCTCGAATGCAACCTTAGACACAGACGCCTATGAAACTGTACAGCAGAAAATTCCTCTCAGTGGCATTTGGAGTGGCCTTGGTCATCCTAGTTAGCGTTGGGTGGATGTCTTACCGCACCACGACTCGGCTCATCGAAGACACCGCCTGGGTTACGCACACGCACGAGGTACTTGGGAGCCTCAAGGAAGTACTCTCTCAGATGAAAGATACCGAGACCGGTCAGCGCGGCTACCTCATCACAGTGCAAGATAAGTATTTGGAGCCCTATCAGCAAGCCCTGGCAAGGGTGCATCAATCGATTGCGGACCTGCGCCAGTTGACGGCGGACAATCCCCGCCAACAGCAGCAGCTCGATGTTCTCTATCCTCTGGTGGAAGAAAAGTTGGATGAACTGAAAGAAACGATTGACTTGCGAAGGGAAAAAGGGTTTGGCGCTGCGGCGACGGTTGTCTTGACCGAACGGGGAAAGAAAGTGATGGACGAAGTGCGCCATGTGGTTGCTGTGATGGAGAACGAAGAGCGACGGTTATTGGCCGAACGCGATTCGCAGGCAAGAAAGCTGACCCAAATGACTACCCGGACATTGCTAATCGGAGAGGTCTTGAGCTTTGCTCTCTTGCTTTTTGTGTTCTATTTGCTCAATCGGGAGATTGGCCAGCGAATGCGAGCCGAGGAGGCGTTGCGAGAGAGTGAAGAACGCTTTGACCGGGCCATTAAGAGTTCCAATGTCGGCTTCTGGGAAAGAGACCTGGAAACCAATCAACAGTGGTGGTCGCCGAAAACTTTTCAAATGATCGGTTATGAAGAGGGTGAGATCGAACCCAACACCGACAAATTCGAGGACTTCATCCATCCGAACGACAGGGAAGCTGTGTTCGAAGCGGTTAGTCTCCAATTAGAAAAACGTCTCCCTCTTTCCATGGAGTTTCGGATGCGAACCAAATCCGGCGGGTATCGCTGGTTCCTTTCCGAGGGGCAAGCCTTCCGGGACAATTCCGGCAAGCCCCTTCGATTGGCCGGCTCCGCGCAGGACATCACCGAGCGCAAAAAGGCGGAGGAAGCATTAAAGGAGAGTGAAGAACAATTCCGGTAGGTGGCGCAGTCAGCAACTGAAGCAATCATATTAGCCGACGGCAAAGGGGAAATTATCTCCTGGAACAACGGGGCGCAAATCATGTTCGGCTATGTGGAAGAAGAAGTGTTGGGCAAAGCGCTCACCGTTTTGATGCCTGAACGTTACCGGGACGCTCATCGAAAGGGGTTGGAACGGGTACGGTCAACGGGTGAGTCTCATGTTATCGGAAAGACAATTGAACTGTTCGGATTGAGGAAAGATAGCAGCGAGTTTCCCCTAGAGCTTTCGCTTAGTAGTTGGGAGACGAGAAAGGGGAGAGTTTTTGGGGGGATCCTTCACGACATCACCGAGCGCAAGCGGGCCGAGGAAACGCTGCGGGAGAGCGAGGAGCGGTCCCGGCAAGCGCAGAAGATGGAAGCGGTGGGGCGGCTGGCAGGCGGCCTGGCCCACGACTTCAACAACCTGCTGATGGTCATGCGGGGCTACGGCGAGCTGCTGTTGAACCGGCTGGACGCCAACGATCCGCTGCGGCGGAACGCCGAGGAAATCCAGAAGGCCACCGAGCGTGCCACCGCGCTCACCCAGCAACTTCTCGCCTTCAGCCGTAAGCAAGTGTTCCAGGCCAAGGCGCTCGACCTCAACGCCATCGTGGTCGAGATGGACAAGCTGCTCCGACGGCTTATCGGTGAGGACATCGAGCGCGTCACCCTTTTGAAACCAGGCCTGGGAGGGGTGAGAGGAGATAGCGGACAGATCGCGCAGATCATCTTGAACCTGGCTGTCAATGCCCGGGATGCCATGCCGAAAGGCGGCAAGCTCATCATCGAAACCTCAAATGTCGAGTTGGATGAGGCCTATGTCGGGCGTCGCAAGGTGGTAACACCCGGTCACTACGTGATGCTGGCAGTGAGCGACAACGGTGTCGGCATGGACGCAGAAACTCAGTCCCATATCTTCGAGCCCTTCTTCACCACCAAGGAAAACGGGAAGGGCACCGGGCTGGGCCTAGCGACCGTCTATGGCATCGTCAAGCAGAGCTGCGGCTACATCTGGGTGTACAGCGAGCCCGGCCAGGGAACAACCTTCAAAATCTATCTGCCGCGCATCGAAGAGACCAACGAGGCAGCCAAACCGGAGGAAGCTAGTGCTCCGCCACCCAGCGGCTTGGAAACCGTCCTGGTGGTCGAAGATGAAATGTCTGTTCGGAGACTCGCTCGTGAGTTCTTGGAGGGGTGCGGCTACGATGTGCTGGAGGCGTTTGGAGGGGACGAGGCCCTTCGGGTCGCAGAGCAGCACAAAGGCCCGGTCCATTTGCTGCTGACTGACGTTGTGATGCCGGGAATGAGCGGTAACGAGTTAGCCGGGATTTCCGTTTTGCCTGCCCCTGATGGCACGTTTATACACCCGATCGCCGCCGATCGCACAAAAACTTCGATCGTCGCACAATCGTTCAGCTTCAAAGGCCTTCATCTGAGCCCGCGCCGACGTGCGACCGACTGGAACCCCTGCTTTTCGGGCATTTCTCAGACACCGCTCCACACGTGTGCCCCGTGTCATCGCCGGGCGGGCTTCGTTGCACTTCAGGCCGCGCGTCAGCCTGCCGGCACGGGTAGCGCCCAGATCCTCCGCAGCATGTCGCCGAACAGCCGCCGCGTGAGATGCCCTTCCGCCAGCAGAAGCCAGTAGTACCGCGCATGCTTCACCAGCCGGCCCCCAGTTTTCACCAGTCGCTGCTGGAGACTCGTGAGCGACCAGCGCTTGACCCGCAGCGGAAGGACCAGTCTGCGCCACAAGTTGCCCAGATTGTAGGCCAGGACGCTCAGTTGCAGGCGCACCTCGTTCGCCCGGAAACGATGGCACGACAGCCGCGTCCAGTGGGTGGCCTGCTTGCCTTCCTTGATCCATTGCTCCGCCGTACCGCGCTTGTTGTAAAACCGCACGACCGAGCGGCTCGGGAGGGCCATGTTGGTCACGATGAAGCCGACGCGAGGGAACAGCTCACCTTGGTGGTGCTCCACCTTGGCGACGATCCGTCTGGGCGTGGTCCAGCTCTTGGCCTGATAGCGGAAACTCTGGTAGCGCACCAAGGGCTTGCAGCTCGGCCGTCCCGGCGGACGAAAGAGGATGTCTTCGATTTCCAGCTCCAAGCTCTTGTTCGCCGGCATGCGAATGGCATAGTCCACGTCGCGCTGCTCGAGCGCGTCGTAGATCTCGGGCTTCGCGAACGCGGCGTCTGCGCGGAACGCTACGCGCTTGCCCTCCACCTGCTGCCGGTCAATCTCCGGTACGAGCAGGTCGTCCCAGTCGTCGGCGCTATGCACGTTGCCTGGCCGCAGCGTGGCGGCGAGGCAGTCCCCATGCTCGGTGAACAGAAACAGCGGGTGGTAGCAGACGGACTCGAAGTGCCCGTTATAGGCGCTCCCTTCCTGCGCCCCATGCACCGGGCTCTCGCTCGAATCCATGTCGAGCACGATCCGGTCGGCGCGCGTCGCCATCTCGGCCTGTGCAAGCACCTCCCGGTTCACGGCCCTCAACCCGACGAGATTCTCCTCGTGGGTCAGCAGCTCTGTCTCGAACCAATGCAGCGTCGATGTCAGCGCCGCACCCCGGTCCCAGCGCTTTGGCGACCCGATGAGACGAAATGTTGGGTCTGCCGACACGCGCCCCGCGTCGTTGAGATCTTCGTAGCCCGCGAGGCGACTGTAGACCGACTGCCGCAGGAGATCCACCACGCTGAACTGGGTGTTCATCCCCTGTCGGGAATCGCTCAGGTGCTCGGCGATGAGTGTCTCCAGCCCCAGACGTTCATCCAACTCGCGCACCAGAATGAGGCCAGCGTCAGAAGTGACGCGCGATCCCTGGAACGCGACTTTCAAGAAGCCGTTGAACGCGAACTGGAATGGCTCGTGTTGTAATTCACCCACCGGGTGTCACCCTCCGTAGTGTGGTTCCTTACGTCGGAGCCCCAAAACTCAAGGCGCAGCGACTGGTCCTGGCGATACGGTACCACAGCCAAATCGGAAATCCGGGGTTAGCCCAACGCCTGAGGCCGCTGTGGCCGGAGGTGAAGGTGCTCTACATGTCGGGCTACACAGACGATTCCATTATCCACCACGGCGTCTTGGAAACGGGCGTGGCCTTTCTTCAGAAGCCCTTCACGCTGGATGCTCTGGCGCGCAAGGTGCGCCATGTGCTGGAGGCGGGAAGAGGGGATGATTCTCCCGAGTAGTTTCTTAACCTTCCCCCACAGCCCAACACCTCGCCCCCGACCCCCGCTTCCACTCCCACCTCCGCCACATGAACTTCCCGGAGTAGGTTTAGACTAGCTCACCTTCTTCCAGCTCATCATCTGCACAATCGTCACAAGAGAAATTGCCCCTCGCAGATGTCGCAGGTGCAGGTGTGGGTTGGTGGGTTCAGTGTGGACATAGAGGCAAGACTAGGCTACAAGCGGCACTGGAAGTATTTTCCAGGAAATCAGCTCAGCTTCAATTGCATTAATGTACTTCCAACAATCTACTCGCTCTAGGAATTGTTGTTCGTGGGCAATTTTGTTTCTCCGTTCGCGCCCTTCATCAACCAGCACGAAGTTTACCCAATTGAGTACAGGCTTGCTAGCATCCATGTGGGCTTTCAATCCAGACCCTTGGGGTTTAAAATGCCCTTCTTCCTTCAACTGTCGCAGCGCTTGATCCAAGACGCTGTACGCATACAGCAAGATGATGTTCCCGGCCATATTTAGGGCAGTGTGCAATCCTGGGAACGCTCCAAAAACGGCCCCACTCATAAGGGCAGCACTGAAGCGTTCCTGGGATAGACGAGTAAATTTCCAGTTGTCCACCACATCTTGCAGCATGGCTTTATCTCGAATCATTGGAAACAAGACTAAGGCTAAAATGCCCTCATGTCCAAGCTCTCCGCCGCTGCCCACCGCCGCGCCCTACAACGGAAGCTGGCAGGTATCCGTGGAAAGCTGACGGTCGTGAAGCGGCAGATCGAGGAGGTTCAGGCTCAGGAGAAACCGACTACGGACAACCCTGGATTGTTCGGCCAGCAGTCTCGGTCCCACCCCGGCCTCCGCGCTTTGCAGGAGCGGAAGCGCCAGCTTGAGCATGTGGTGAAACTCCTTGAGGGAGACCTGCGGAGGAAATGAGGATGGCGACCCATGCCGTCATGGATGGGAAAAGCCAGGGGTTTTGGCGATACAGTTTCCCGACAGCACAGGCCGCCACAGAAAACCTATCCTACCGTTTGCCTCTGGTGTCAACTAGCCCTGCGCGTTGACTTGCCGGCGGGTGGAGCCTAGGATAACTCGGCAAGGGAGTATCCCAAAGAGATGGAGCTGCGGAGGAGCCAGCGGGTTTCTTTAGTCGTGCCGATGGATGTGTCCTGGACAGGGAGAGGCGGAGCAGACCACCGGGAGCAAGCCGAAACCGTACAGGTCAACGATTATGGAGCCATGTTGAGTATGAAAACCCCTCCCCCCGTTTCCACTGAAGTGAAGTTGGTTGGGCGCGGTCGGAAAAAGACTGCTCGGGCACGAGTCATACGGATCGGTTTCCGTGGCCAGGATGGGTTAACGCGTTTCGCTGTAGAGCTTGCCGTCCCTAGCTACACCTTCTGGGGTGGCAGCTTCCCACCGGCACCACCAACAGGCACCCCCACTGGTTGAATAGAGGTGTTAGCCAATCTCCGAACAGGGGACAGTAATCCTATTTCCCGAAGAGCTGAGTAGTCATCCAAGCCAGCGTCGCAAACCCACCGAGGCCAAGAGCAATCTTTACGCGGTACCACAAAAGTTGACGCCGACGCCAGCGGCGATAGACCTCTACTATCTCTTCCATCTCTCTAGCTCCCTGAAGGGGAAGACTGGGTGGCGGGTTGGCCTCCTTACTGCGTAGATCGCCTTCCTACGGGGGACTGCCGCTCTTTCCCACCACCCAGAACTCCGGTTTCAAGTTCAGAAATTAGGTTTGATGGCGTTGTGGAGAGCAATGTCCCGCAGGGTGGAAACCATTTCAGCGTCGTTGTCAGTGAGCAGGGCAGCTCGCGTAATCCCCTGTTGGTGGATAGTGATCGTTGGCTTGGGCTCAGGTCCAATCGCCTGGGTAGGTACACGCACCAGTTGGCCTGTGTCCAGCAGGACGTAGCACCCCTGCAGGCTTATTTCATTGAAATTCACAACTTCAAGATCGCCCTGCATTGCCTTCACCTGAGTTCTCGTGTCTGCCATTTCAGCCTCCCGATTAGAGTGTGGATTCGCAGCATTCTTATTACACGGAAATAAGGATTTCATTAGAGAAGGATTAAAGAATCACAACGCAGGGCCGCTCAGAATACTAGCTAAGGGGGTTGGCTACGGTCGCACCTACGCTGGGGCTGAAAGGGGCCGGCGGATCACCGCGAGCAGCACCATACCCAGTCCGCCTAAGAAGAGCAGGGGTAAGTAAATGTCGAGGACAGGAGGGATGACGTTGAGCGGAAATTCCATCGGATTGTATCCTCCAGCGAAGTAGAAAAGGACGGCGGCTAATAGCATGTAAAGCAGCCCGCGCCGAATCATTCCCGAACTCTCCTGGCTGATGTCTTGCCGGCGCGATTCGCGTACTCGGGGGAGCCCGTCATTCGGATCGATGGTTTCATTTGAATCCATAACTTCCAAGGTGTCATGCGACTCCATGACCTGAGATTTCGTCGCCTCCATAGCAGCCTCCCAAGTAGTGTGCGGCAGTTTTACTGAGCGCGGATAAAGATTTCATTAACGCATGATTAGAATGAGAAACCCTGCCGACGCCGGATTTGAGTCGGAAGGTGGGGGCCGACACTCTACGGGACACTTCTCGCTGGTTCAGAGAGGGTCGACCCCCAGGGTGGATGGTTGCTTCTGCTGTACACTATTCCAAATCGTCAGGGCAGGCAGAGAGCTTTAGGTGGGCTGGGGAAAATTTGATTCTCTAGTTGCACTCGTTGTAGTTTCCGCACTTCTCGCAAACAAAGACGAAGTTCTTGATGATGTTTCGGCATCCCTGCACCAGAATGTGGCCGCAGCTACCACAAGCCAAATCGAAGCCGCCAGAGGTCGGGCTACTGCGGATTGGGACGGGGAATACGATCCGTGTGCCAGGATCAGGCGTCGGAATGACTCTTAGAGGCTTGGTGTGCAAGGCGAACTCAGATACGTTCCCTCGCTGGGTCTATCGACCGGAGTTTGCGTAATCTTTAGCCGCCAGTCATACGTCGCAGTGAACTTAGCCCTTCAGCTCGTCGCCGCTCTCTGCGCCTTCCACCTTGACACTCCCACAGCTTTCGGCGCACCATTCCTGCAACCAACCAGCGAATTGGAGTAGGGATGCCAACCTATATTTTCAAGTGTGCAGGCTGCGGTGGACACAAAGCATTCTCTTTCTATGAAGGCAAGATGACGGAACCTGACAGGAAAACTCCTATCCAGAGACACTGTCTCCCTTGCGGGACAATGACGAACTGGGTGCTCGCATTCCCGGACCGGCGTTCTGTCGGTGACCGTAGAACCAGTCCCAAAGCGGACGGCCAATAGGACACCTGAAGCCTGCAACTGACAGCCATTGTGGAGTTGCTGGAAGAACGAGGGATTATGACGCAGGGTGACGTTCTCAAGAGGATGATGGCAATTAGGGATAGGAAGAAGGTGAGTTAGGGTCGATGCTCTGCAACCTTCGGCGAGCTACCGCTGGCGACGTTTCCGGCGCGCGGCCTTGGGTGTCGACTGGCGCATCGTCTCCACGTCCACGCGGACACGGAGGGAAGGGTTTTGCCGCCGCATAACCATGGCCGCTTTGGTCGCGGAGACAAAGTCGGCGTACCTGTCCGCCCGTTCCCAATGCTTGCCGCCGTCGTAGCTCTTAAGGAGCACGAATTTCAGTGCGCCGGCCAGTTCACTCCCCTCGCTCTAGTATATCAACCTCGTACCTGTGGTTTCTCAAGATTTGTCCGTCCCTCTGGCCCTCTCCCTAAGCTGAAAGCCATCGAGGGAAAGGTTGGAAGAGATAGGAGTAAACAACCATGGATGACATTGATCGCACCGATTTGATTTTAGGCCTAGCAATCCTGGTTCTATTCTTCACTCTTCACGTGACTGGAGTTCTAGGAGTTTGCTTGCTGAGTGGAATTGTCGGTTTTCTCTTGGGGCGGAGTTTTCCCCACGAAAACCTCCGCATTCGACCAGGCAAGGAAGACGACCCTCGCTGGATCAGACCCAAGTAACTGGAAGGCCCACAGAGATTCAGTTGCTACCGTCGAGATTTCTTTGGGCGGCCAGGACGCTAGATGTACAACCCGGTTGCTCCCGCGTGGCTTTACTGACCCGCTCCATGAATTTGTCGCAGTCGGTCAGTCCCTTTCTGCGCTTCTTTCGGAAGGAGTACAAGAGCTTCCAGTCCTTGCGGGCCTTCTTCCCGAATGCCCTGATGTGCTCCGCCCAGAAAGTGACCGACCAGACTGTCCTGGTTCTTCCGCTGGGATCGGCGTGATCGACTTGCAGAATCGGCCCTTTGACCGCGCAGCCGTAGCGTGCAAGGCCGTCCAGGGCGGGTAGTTTGTCGTCTAGGCCACCGGCGCTCGCTGTTTGCGTGCCTACTGCGAAATAGCTCAGTAGCAGCGCCGCTGCCATTGTCAGGCTTCTCATGCTCATGGCGTCCTACTTTTTTCTGGCGCTGAAACTATCCTATAGAGGGAACGCTCTCTGACAATAGAGCAAGGGTCACTGTCGGTAGGTACGAAAGTACCAACTCGGAACGTCTCGGGAACCCTACACTTGTGGGTTGCGTTAGCGGCTTCCGCGAATGGTGAAATAGCCAATACGAGCGGGTTTGACTTTGGTGAGTGCTTCGGTTAGGCTTTGCATAGCTTTTGATTGACCCCTTAGTGACTCCCGTTCGCTGCCAATCACGGACGGGAGTTTCTTTTTTGGAATTTGCTGCTGGAATCCTAGAAGGCAGCCTGCCCACAACTTGACTTTAAACAGGGTCAAGACGTAGATTGCTTTTCAAGATGCATCAAGACGCTGTTACGAACACTGCCTTATGCGAAGATTGTCACGCCTGGATGACATATGAGATTGGAAATGATGTATGTATTTTCTGTCAAAGCAGCCGCATACTAATTTCTTGTCCCAAGTGCGGCCTGGTGTTTACTCAACATGAGGGCAATCGTTGCCGTAGCTGCGGCAATCGTCTCTTTTGATAACTCTCCAATTTACACATGACTTACTGCCTCCGGCGGCCCCACTATTCAAAATGCCACAGACCGCCCCGCTGTCGCTCTCCCCGCCTCCGCCGCCCGCCTGCGGACGGGCAGGCATGAACTTCCCGGAGTAAGCTTAGACCAGTTCGTTTTTCTCTAACTCATCATCTGCGCAATCGTCGCAGACGAATCTCTCAGCGATAGGACAGTCCTTTTCCCAGCAGAGAAATTCCCCTTGGCAGATGTCGCAGGTGTGGGTGTGAGATGGTTTAGCGAGCTGAGTCATCGAGAGGATGATACACTAGCCCCCCACCGGCACCCTCACTGACGAAGTAAGGGTGTCAGGCGATTTCTGAACAGGGTCAAGCCTGTCTTGATTGACTCGGTAAGAAATGCGCCCTAGTATCAAGCTAATCAGGATATGGGGCGACAAAGATGACTCGTCATTCCAGGATTCTCTTCTTTGTGATTACCGTCATCGCGGTGGGAGCCGTGGTCGCCTTTATAATCTTTTGGCCTGACCTCTTGCTGAGGATGGTGGGCGAATAAGGCGTCACGCAGAAGCCCGGCCTTCCACCTTGACACCCCCACAGCTTTCGGCGCAGAATTTCTGCAACTAGCCAGTCGATAGGAAGGCACCAATGGGAAAAAGTACGGCTACTCTTGCCGCCCTTGGGGTTGTTGGCTGTCTTTGTCTTTCCGTTCAGTCACAAGAACCAGCAACCATCACTATTGCATCTTGGAACATTCAGCAGTTTGGCAAAACGAAATCAAGTGACCCTCTGCGTTTGGCACGGATTGCTTTAGTTATTGCTCAATTTGATGTTGTAGCCATTCAAGAGATCACGGATGCAGCCAGTCAGGGCGTTATGGTGATGAACCGCCTCACGGAGCATCTCCAAGCCGCCTACAATCGTTCCTATGAATACGTGCTAGGCCCTCGAACTGGTTGTGCTGGGGGCCGCACGGAGCAGTATGCTGTTTTGTACGATCCCGAAAAGATCGAGTTAGTGGCTCAGGCGACTTTTCCTGATAGTCCGAATGTGGCCCATAATATGTGCCGTGATCCACTAGTTGTGTGGCTCGAAACCAAGCACGAAGATGTTGGGTGTGGCTTCGACTTTGCACTGATTGTTGCTCATACCGATCCCGACGCAGGCGCACTTGAACGTGACCTCAGGGCTTTGAGACGCATTTACGAATCAGTTCAAGCTGCCGACACAGGGAACGATGATGTCATCCTTTTGGGCGACCTGAACGCAGCCCCGCCTTGGGGGACTACCCTGGGAACACTGCCGGATGTAAGTTATGTCGTAGCCGGACAGAGTACGATGGTTTGGGGAACAAACCTGAACGACAACATAGTATTTCGGCAAACCCCAACAGGCGAAGATTTCACCGGCATTGGTGGTGTCTTTGATCTGGTCAGCTTTTTGGGAATCTCCCCACTGGTCGCAGACAGATTGTCAGACCATCTGCCGGTGTTCGCGAAGTTCTATACTTGTAGAGACACAAAGTAGCTGGAGGCAACATGGCCAAACAGTCTGTCCAAGAACGAGTGACTGTCCGCGTGGAAGAACTAACCCTCTCCAACACCCTGCAACTAACAGCCATTGTGGAGTTGCTGGAAGAACGAGGGATTATGACGCAGGGTGACGTGCTCAAGAGGATGATGGCGATTAGGGATAGGAAGAAAGCGAGCTAGCGGAAACGTGGGCGACATTGGGAGTATCTATTCTGGGATGGACGATGGGGAGTTATTAGCTCTCGCTGAGGAGTTGGACACCCTCACCGATGAGGCGCAGGATGCTCTCCTGGGGGAGCTTCGGAACAGACATTTGGATCAGGAGGCGAACCGTCTGCACCGGGAATACTCGTCCGAACGAGCAATCCCCTCTGAAACATCACTTAAGCTAGTCACGATTGCCACATTTAATGACCCGTTCAGTGCCAATCTCGCGAAAGGAAAGCTGGAGTCAGAAGGCATTGAGTGTTTCACCGCAAGTGAACATAGGCTCGGGCGGAGCTGGGGAGATGGCAATGTCTTTGGCCCTATAGAGCTGCAAGTCAAAGAACCGGATGTCGAGAGAGCCGACAAAGTGCTTGAAGAGATTGAAGGAAGTGAGGGATAGAAAGAAGGTGAGCTAGTCCTTCGTGAGATTTGTGCTTATTCGGGGCATAGGACTTATCGGCACCATAGTACTTGCGATTGTTCTTTCATCGTCTAGCGGAGAGGTGAATGTGGACAAGAAGTATTCCGAAAATCTTCAACGCCTATGGGAGGAGGTACAGCAACAGAGCAGGACTCCCGTTCGTATAGAAGAACTGTCCGCGCAAGATGCGGCGGAGTTTCAGGGACGAACCCAGACGACAAACACCGATATAGTTGTGAGGGTAAGGGCTGGATTTGATCGAGAACACACTGAGCAAATCCTAGCTCACGAACTATTTCATGTGTTGCTGACTAGCGAGGGGTTTCCGACGCGTTATGAGTCTGGAATACCACTAGAAAATCCCGCACGAAAGCGTTTTATCGAAAGTATAGGCTCGAAACTGGTGAGTTGTTTTAGCGATGTGGTAATTGATGCACGAATGGGCGAGCGTGGGTTCAAACCAGAACTACTTACGCAAGAAATGTGGAACGCCCTTCGGCAAATTCGGCCAGAACAGATTTCCGAAACAACAAGGCATGACCCCATCTGGAGAAGCTATATTGCAGTGTCCCTGTTTTGCTTTTCATTCCGATGCCCAAAGGTTTCAGGTGCTGACCTGAAAGGTTTGTATGACCAGCTTGGTTTAAATGTCAGCAATTTGGTTTCTCGTCTTCAAGATGAGTTCCGCAATGTTACCGTTGATGATCTCGCTGTTCCTCGCCGTTGTTTCCTAGCCACAAAGCAACTACGTGACTTGGCAGGCCTCACTGAAGTTATCCCGGATTTCCGATTTGGCTGTGGTACCGTATCGCCAGGACCAGTCGCTGCGCCTTGAGTTTTGGGGCTCCGACGTAAGGAACCACACTACGGAGGGTGACACCCGGTGGGTGAATTACAACACGAGCCATTCCAGTTCGCGTTCAACGGCTTCTTGAAAGTCGCGTTCCAGGGATCGCGCGTCACTTCTGACGCTGGCCTCATTCTGGTGCGCGAGTTGGATGAACGTCTGGGGCTGGAGACACTCATCGCCGAGCACCTGAGCGATTCCCGACAGGGGATGAACACCCAGTTCAGCGTGGTGGATCTCCTGCGGCAGTCGGTCTACAGTCGCCTCGCGGGCTACGAAGATCTCAACGACGCGGGGCGCGTGTCGGCAGACCCAACATTTCGTCTCATCGGGTCGCCAAAGCGCTGGGACCGGGGTGCGGCGCTGACATCGACGCTGCATTGGTTCGAGACAGAGCTGCTGACCCACGAGGAGAATCTCGTCGGGTTGAGGGCCGTGAACCGGGAGGTGCTTGCACAGGCCGAGATGGCGACGCGCGCCGACCGGATCGTGCTCGACATGGATTCGAGCGAGAGCCCGGTGCATGGGGCGCAGGAAGGGAGCGCCTATAACGGGCACTTCGAGTCCGTCTGCTACCACCCGCTGTTTCTGTTCACCGAGCATGGGGACTGCCTCGCCGCCACGCTGCGGCCAGGCAACGTGCATAGCGCCGACGACTGGGACGACCTGCTCGTACCGGAGATTGACCGGCAGCAGGTGGAGGGCAAGCGCGTAGCGTTCCGCGCAGACGCCGCGTTCGCGAAGCCCGAGATCTACGACGCGCTCGAGCAGCGCGACGTGGACTATGCCATTCGCATGCCGGCGAACAAGAGCTTGGAGCTGGAAATCGAAGACATCCTCTTTCGTCCGCCGGGACGGCCGAGCTGCAAGCCCTTGGTGCGCTACCAGAGTTTCCGCTATCAGGCCAAGAGCTGGACCACGCCCAGACGGATCGTCGCCAAGGTGGAGCACCACCAAGGTGAGCTGTTCCCTCGCGTCGGCTTCATCGTGACCAACATGGCCCTCCCGAGCCGCTCGGTCGTGCGGTTTTACAACAAGCGCGGTACGGCGGAGCAATGGATCAAGGAAGGCAAGCAGGCCACCCACTGGACGCGGCTGTCGTGCCATCGTTTCCGGGCGAACGAGGTGCGCCTGCAACTGAGCGTCCTGGCCTACAATCTGGGCAACTTGTGGCGCAGACTGGTCCTTCCGCTGCGGGTCAAGCGCTGGTCGCTCACGAGTCTCCAGCAGCGACTGGTGAAAACTGGGGGCCGGCTGGTGAAGCATGCGCGGTACTACTGGCTTCTGCTGGCGGAAGGGCATCTCACGCGGCGGCTGTTCGGCGACATGCTGCGGAGGATCTGGGCGCTACCCGTGCCGGCAGGCTGACGCGCGGCCTGAAGTGCAACGAAGCCCGCCCGGCGATGACACGGGGCACACGTGTGGAGCGGTGTCTGAGAAATGCCCGAAAAGCAGGGGTTCCAGTCGGTCGCACGTCGGCGCGGGCTCAGATGAAGGCCTTTGAAGCTGAACGATTGTGCGACGATCGAAGTTTTTGTGCGATCGGCGGCGATCGGGTGTATAAACGTGCCATCAGGGGCAGGCAAAACGGAAATCCCGGGTTATACGTTTTGTTAACCCTGAAACCGGCCAACTGGAATAGGCGTCATGCCAAAAGGCCACATATCATCCCAATTTGCAGGGAGTGGCGAGGAGGATTGTGGCGGATGACCGCCGGCTGCCAACTCAGTGGCTCTTCGCGCACGCCCGGAAGCAGTGTGTCGTCAGTCTGGCCTCATGCTTCCCGCGCTTTCCTGCTGTGGAAACAGCCATTCCACGGATCGAAGAGAAGCCCTCTCAGTGAACCTAGCCGTGGGTCGAACTGAATCTTGAACTCTTCGCAACTTCCTACTGCATTTCCAGGCTGGCATTTCGTGACAGGTATCTCTTCCTTCTCGGTGGGTTTGTGGTGAATCCCGTTCCCGTTCCCGTTGCCGTTGCCGTTCTTCCTCATGTCTCCTGCTGGGATTCACCTGTGGGTTCTTTCGCGGGAGGCAAAGCGGAAGGGGCTGGACTCTCGATTTCCGCCACTTTCTTATCCGAGAGAGAGTACCTGTCGCGCCACTCGGCGGGAATCTCCATTGCCAACACACCTACGGCCGTATCCGGTTCAAACACATTCACCCGGCGCAAACTTCCCAGCAGTTTCGCGGCGTAGGACGAACCTTTCCGATCTCCTTCCCCGTGGAGTGTATTTCGAACCAAGGCAATCTCGACCACCTGCTCTAACTCTACCTTGCTGAGACTGTGGGCCTGTTGGGCAATCAACTCTCGCGCCTGCTGCATGGTTTCTTCCTGGATCGCCTGAGCAAGCGCAGGAGTACGCTTCTGCATGTCGATGATCCCTTTCCGCGAAGTAGCCTCACTGTACCCAGCCTCAAGCAGGGCTTCCCGGTCTGTAACTCCCCGCCTGAGTGCACGCGCTACCTTGCGGTGTTTCTCAGTCACTTTCGGCTTTCGCGCCATTCTTCCACCTAGTTCTAGTATAGATGCTGACTCAAGATTTCGGGTAGCAAAACCACCTAGATTCAGGGGTGGAAGAAAAGTTCACACCCCACAACAGACATTCAGGCTCATGCTGAGCAACGGGATGAAACACAAAAGATTGCCCACTAGAGCAAGGGCAAACGCTAGAAGGGTTGCGGGTAGGAGGAAATGTCCCGCTCCCGCGCTGGCCCGGAGGAGAAATTAGCTCAGGCGGTCAACACTTGGGTCCAACTTGGGTCCATTTGCTGCCGAATATCAGAGAAAACCGTAAACTATCCAGTAGGCAGAGCCAAGGAAAAGCAACGAGATAGCATTCTGGAATTAGTCTGTGGATCCGAGGGTCGTGGGTTCAAATCCCATCGCTCACCCCACCGAACTTATTGCAATCATTTAGGTGACTCCTTCACTTGGCGCCACTTGGCTCCAGAATGCCGTTCTAGGGCGCGCAGGAGCTTCCTAGAGCGCAACCCTCAAGCTGATAGAGTGAGAGACACCATCCGACAAGCTGCCCAGAAAGCCAGCCAGAAGGTTCAAGAAATCATCTGTCCCTTAGGTGAAGAATTTCTGGAAAGGGGAAGACGAGGGGCTTGTTACGATCTCACCTCCGCTAGAGCTGAACGGGGCCGGCGGATCACCGCGAGCAGCACCATACCCAGTCCGCCCAGAAAGAGCATGGGTAAGAAAATATCTAGCACGGAAGGGATGACGTTGAGCGGAAATTCCATCGGATTGTATCCCCCCGCAAAGTAGAAAAGGACGGCGGCCAATAGCATGTAAAGCAACCCGCGCCGAATCGTTCCCGGACTTTCCTCACCGACATCTGTATCCTTCAAAGCATCCCACATCTTCTGCATCTGATATTTCACCTCTGCCATGGCAACCTCCCCACCGGAATAAGAGTCGGGGGGAGTCTCATTGCTGGAAATAAGGATTTCATTAAAGAAGGATTAGAATCAGAAACTCTACCGACCGTAGGTCGGGCTGGCGAAGTGGTGTCCGCCTACCAGGGCTGCGCGATGCCACTCAGACTTCTCAGGCCGGGGTCCTAGTGAAGGCGCCCGCTACTTCTCCAGTTCGGCGAGCTTATTGAGCGCGTCGCGGATGTAGGTGGCCTGGGACAGGATGTTCCGCACGCTGATCTCATCATAGCCTTTCAATTCCCGCAGCTTTTCCGTGGAGAGGCGGATGGCCGTGAAAGCATTGTTGATATCGTTCCGAATGGTGCGGGCCACCTTGGTCGCACTCTGTAACTCGGCGACCCGGCGATGCTGTTGGACAACCTCGTAGCCGGGATTTCCGTTTTGCCTGCCCCTGATGGCACGTTTATACACCCGATCGCCGCCGATCGCACAAAAACTTCGATCGTCGCACAATCGCTCAGCTTCAAAGGCCTTCATCTGAGCCCGCGCCGACGTGCGACCGACTGGAACCCCTGCTTTTCGGGCATTTCTCAGACACCGCCCCACACGTGTGCCCCGTGTCATCGCCGGGCGGGCTTCGTTGCACTTCAGGCCGCGCGTCAGCCTGCCGGCACGGGTAGCGCCCAGATCCTCCGCAGCATGTCGCCGAACAGCCGCCGCGTGAGATGCCCTTCCGCCAGCAGAAGCCAGTAGTACCGCGCATGCTTCACCAGCCGGCCCCCAGTTTTCACCAGTCGCTGCTGGAGACTCGTGAGCGACCAGCGCTTGACCCGCAGCGGAAGGACCAGTCTGCGCCACAAGTTGCCCAGATTGTAGGCCAGGACGCTCAGTTGCAGGCGCACCTCGTTCGCCCGGAAACGATGGCACGACAGCCGCGTCCAGTGGGTGGCCTGCTTGCCTTCCTTGATCCATTGCTCCGCCGTACCGCGCTTGTTGTAAAACCGCACGACCGAGCGGCTCGGGAGGGCCATGTTGGTCACGATGAAGCCGACGCGAGGGAACAGCTCACCTTGGTGGTGCTCCACCTTGGCGACGATCCGTCTGGGCGTGGCCCAGCTCTTGGCCTGATAGCGGAAACTCTGGTAGCGCACCAAGGGCTTGCAGCTCGGCCGTCCCGGCGGACGAAAGAGGATGTCTTCGATTTCCAGCTCCAAGCTCTTGTTCGCCGGCATGCGAATGGCATAGTCCACGTCGCGCTGCTCGAGCGCGTCGTAGATCTCGGGCTTCGCGAACGCGGCGTCTGCGCGGAACGCTACGCGCTTGCCCTCCACCTGCTGCCGGTCAATCTCCGGTACGAGCAGGTCGTCCCAGTCGTCGGCGCTATGCACGTTGCCTGGCCGCAGCGTGGCGGCGAGGCAGTCCCCATGCTCGGTGAACAGAAACAGCGGGTGGTAGCAGACGGACTCGAAGTGCCCGTTATAGGCGCTCCCTTCCTGCGCCCCATGCACCGGGCTCTCGCTCGAATCCATGTCGAGCACGATCCGGTCGGCGCGCGTCGCCATCTCGGCCTGTGCAAGCACCTCCCGGTTCACGGCCCTCAACCCGACGAGATTCTCCTCGTGGGTCAGCAGCTCTGTCTCGAACCAATGCAGCGTCGATGTCAGCGCCGCACCCCGGTCCCAGCGCTTTGGCGACCCGATGAGACGAAATGTTGGGTCTGCCGACACGCGCCCCGCGTCGTTGAGATCTTCGTAGCCCGCGAGGCGACTGTAGACCGACTGCCGCAGGAGATCCACCACGCTGAACTGGGTGTTCATCCCCTGTCGGGAATCGCTCAGGTGCTCGGCGATGAGTGTCTCCAGCCCCAGACGTTCATCCAACTCGCGCACCAGAATGAGGCCAGCGTCAGAAGTGACGCGCGATCCCTGGAACGCGACTTTCAAGAAGCCGTTGAACGCGAACTGGAATGGCTCGTGTTGTAATTCACCCACCGGGTGTCACCCTCCGTAGTGTGGTTCCTTACGTCGGAGCCCCAAAACTCAAGGCGCAGCGACTGGTCCTGGCGATACGGTACCACAGCCAAATCGGAAATCCGGGCGTAGATCAACAAAGACGTGAAAGTGGCCAGCACCGCCCCCATCACCAGCATCTGCCAGAAAGGGGACATCTTCAGGACCGTAGAGGTAGCGAAGTGAACTGAGTTGGAAACGGTGTAGAGGAAGAAAAAGACCACCACCGTCATCAGGCGCGGCTTACTAAGGGCCAGGTTTTTCACCTGCTCTCGGAGCCATTCCAAAGGCGAGGACACCACCGAACACCTCCTGCACCGACTGATCGGCCCCCACCAACAGGGGAGAACGTACAGGGACCGAAAGCTCTAATCTCTGTTTGAGGATACTGCGCGATTGTGTCCATCGAGTCAAGTGAGGCGCACCGCCACCAAAAACATGTTGGGGAGATCCTGCGGCTCCGCCTATACTCCACCCCCATGACTGCATGGCTGAAATGGATCGGTACCGCGACCGGCATCCTGGGCGCGCTCTGGATTGCCTCAAACGTCCCCACCAGTGGCTGGGGCTACCTGCTGTTCACTCTCTCATCCCTCTGTTGGACATCGGCAGGCTGGCGCATGCGGGAGCTGAGCCTGGTGCTTCTGCACTCGGTCTTTCTGGTAATCAACATGGTGGGGATCTACCGCTGGTTGATTGCGTGACGCCACGCCGCCAACGCAAGGCGGCACGGTGGACGAGGAGATTGCCGCAGCCCAGAGCGGCCACCGGCGTATCCGACCCACGGTTGACACCCCAAGCAAATCCACGATAGACTCCGCCGCAAGTTACAAATCTAACCCATGGGAGAATCCATGCACAGAAACCTGCCCGTAGTTATCCTCGGCCTGTTGCTTACCGGCATGCTCTCCTCACCCGACGCCACCGCGCAAGCGCCTGAGCCCGAAACAGAAAACCAGCGGTACGAATACCGCCTCCTGGCAACCAAGAAGACTTCAACCATGCGAAAGGAAATGAACCGAGCAGCGGAGGACGGGTTCCGGTTTGAGACTGTCATGGGCGGCAAAACCTCTTTTGGCGGCTCGGAAGTCGTCGTCATCATGAGCCGGCCGGTCGGGCCGGAAGCCGGCGCCCGCTACCAATACCAACTGCTCGCCACCAGCAAGACCTCCACCATGCAAAAAGAGATGCAAGAGGCCTCCGACGCCGCCTTCGAGTATCGCGGGCAGACCGTATTCAAATCCACTTTTGGCGGCGAGGAAGTGGTGGTGATTCTGGAGCGCGACCTGGAGGTCTATCCCCCGCTTCGATACCAATACAAGTTGCTGGCCACCAAGAAAACCTCCACCATGCATAAAGAGATGCAGGCAGCGGCAGCCCAGGGGTTTGTTCTGGTCGGGTTGACAGTTTCCAAAACCAAGTTCGGCGGAACCGAGGTCGTAACCATCATGCGCCGCCGAGTTGCACAGTAGAAAACGGGCGAAACGGTAAGTCTTGATCCGCTAACTTCCCGGCTTTCAGCAAACCTGAGAAGAGCTTCCGGGCGGAAGAAAAGAATACTGAGGGAAAGAAAAACAGTGGCTGTAGTATCTGCTGGTTGTGTTGCCTAGGTCTCCAAGCTCGGAGCGGCGCCCACGAACTCCCGCAAACGCTTGCGGTCGCCTTCCTCCATGCTCAAGAACTCGACCCCCATCTCGCGCCCCTCTTCTACGCGTCGGACCATCGCTTTCATCGTAACCGGTTCCTTGTAGCCCAGCCACAGCCGCAGGGGCACGATGCGTCCCCGCGGCAGAGGGCGCGCGTCTTCAATGAAAGCGCCGGAGATGCTCAGGTTTCGGACCCGCGGCACAAAGTCGGGATATTCAACCCGAACGGCTTGCTTGGGTTTGATGCGGGGGTACGTTCGCTTGCTCTTGTCAGTCGGCATTCTTGTTCCCCACCGTCACTCCCTGGCCAGACACACCTGCCTGCCCTCAACTGCTATTTGGACACACTCGCCCCCTCAAAGGCTACTGGCCGGAAGGCCAGGTTTGGGACAGGTGCGTAAAGCTGTCTTGAAAATCCCGCCAGCGGGAACGGGGGTAAGTCAGGTGAGGATTCTATTCATCGGCGGCGGCGCGGGTCTGGTCGTGGGAGCGGTTAGGGCGGGTAGGTTATCCCCCAGAAAGCCGCCCGCGGAGTCAGGAACTCGATTCCGACTCTTTGGCCCTCATGGGTTGAGTGGTCACTGGCCCACACCACGCAGGCCCGGGCTGATTCCTGGTTCTCGAGATTGACAATCTCCATTTCCAGCCCGATGCGGATAGGAGACTTGAGGCGGATACGGGCCCCGTGACCGTTGAGCGTCTCTGTGTGCGTCTGCTCCTCGGTGACTTCTCCCCTGGCAGTGGTCCACTTCACCCGCAAAGGAATGGAGAGCGCGGCTCGGGGACTCCGACGACGTCCGTCACCCGTCATTTGCTTCTCCAGTCCATAAAACTCATGGAAACACCCGCAGGCCCTGTCCCGGCAATGCTACGGCGCCTTGGCGCCTGCCTCCCCGCGCAGCACGAAGCTATAGCATCAATACCCACTCGGCGGACAGACCCTGGCTCAGGCAGTGTGCAGCGACGATTCAAACATCAACGCAGGGGGCAGGCTTCTACATCTGCCACAAGGGGCGGGTATCCAGAAACTCACACAGACGGTTGTACTCAGTCTCTCTCAATCCAACAAACTCTACCGCTATCCCGCTTCCCTCTTCCACTCGGCGGATCACTCCGCTCACCTCAACCGCTTCAACCGAGTTCAACCAAAGCTTGAAGGGAAGCGTTTCGCCGAGCCGGAGGGGGCGCTCGTCCTCGATAAAGGCACCCGAAGGGCTGAGGTCCACAACCCGGCCCAGATAATCCGGGTATTCCACCACCAGCATTTGTTCAGGTTTAATCCGTTGATGAACCCGGCGTTCAGTCGTCATGACCAGCCGAAGTATCCCACAGAGCACGAGGTAGCAGCATTAGAATTTTCCCATCATTTCCAGCCTAGCGACCACTCAACTGATTGACAACCGGAACTCGAATTCACCCCACCAGCCGGTTAACATCAACCATGGACGAGCGGAACCCTGTCAGGCTAAAGCAGTTCGTACCCAGCGCCGATGGGGTCACTGGAGACATAGTTGTGGGAGGAAGCATGGTTGCAACCTTGCTTGTTCTGGTCACGGCCCTGGGGCTTGCCGCAGCAGCCTGGTTCTACCGAAACCGTATGCGACCGCTAGCGCCTCTTGCGCAAGTCCACCCGAAGGCACACCTGCCAACACAGCCTGTCCAAACGTCAGTGACGAGCGCGAGCTTCCCGTCTTCCAAGCAGCGCCTCCCCCCGCGCAACCCGGAGCGCCAGTTCGCCCTGGGCCGCTACCTCTAGCCTCCCGTCACGCTGAATCCGCATCCGCCGCCTGAGCTGCGGCACCGGCTCAGTTCCTTGCCGCCTAGCGAGAACTGTTTGGTCGTGGGGTCGCCCCGTCTGGGGGCCGCACTGCTTTGGCCGGCTTGCCGTCAGCGCGCATGTGGCAGTGACCTTCCAGCACGCCTCCAGCTTCGATCACCAACGAAGGGGTGTACACCTCGCCTTCCACCATCCCGCTGGGCAGAATTTCTACCCGGTCCCTCCCCGTAACGTTGCCGCTGATCTTCCCCGCCACCGAAACGATGGCCGCTTCAATCTCCCCTTCAACCCGCCCGTTCTCTCCCAAAACCAGCCGCTCCTGGCACCGCACCGGCCCCTTGACCTCGCCGTCAATCCGGAACGCGCTCGCCAACTCCAGCGTCCCTTCCAACCTGACCCCTTGCGCCAAGAAGCCCGTCTGCCCGTTCGGTGCTGCCTGCTTGCTGTCTGCCGTCCACTTTCCCATAGTTCGTATCCTCTTGTCGCGTTTGCTTACTTCTTCGGCCCCACGCTGCTCTTCTTAACCCAAACAGCAAAGCCATCCGCGTTCCATACTGCCCCCGTCAACCTTAGAAAACGCTTAGAGAAGAGTTAGAATTCAATGGGTTCTTCGTTCCAACCGACGTGTGCGAGTCGGAACGCAGTATTTGTGAAGAAATCAAGAGCGCGAAGTTGATGCCTGCGGGCAGGTTACTCGTGGGGTTAGAGTTAGTCCTTAGTTCTCCTCGCGCGGCGGCTGGCGCATTGCCTTGTTGGGCAAGCCGGTAACGCGGATGCCGACGCCATGGACACCGTGTTTGCTATTGAGCGTAACCAGCAGCGCTGTCAGTTGCTCCACAATTCGGGCGTTCTCCAGCTTTCCCCCATGGAGGGCCCGCACGCCGGGGATTTTCTCAGCCAATTCGTTGGCCACCTGCCGGGCGCGATCGTCATCACTGCAAACAATGACGTCACACTCAATCTGGGCCTCGCTATCCAAAAGAACCGCCGACAGATTTTGAAAGGCAGCAGCCACGGCCACGCCTTTCGGCACCAGTTCGGCCGCTTGCTCGGCGGCCGACCCCTGCCAGACGCCCAGTGTCCGCGTCGCCCGCCCGCCCACGACGGCCGCTAGCGGTACCGTGGTGTCAATCAGCACGGCACCCGGCTTGAAGGCTGGCTTCAACTGCTTTAACAAGCTGGCCTGTCCGGAAAAGGGCACGGTAAGGACAACCACGTCAGCAGCCGCTACCGCCCTCGCATTTTCTTCTCCTCGCACGCGATCGTGAGCGCCCGTCTTTTCTGCAACTTGCGCTGCCGTGCGCTGCGCCCGTTGCGCGTCACGGGAACCAATAATGACTGTTTCCCCCGCACGAACCCAGCGCAGCGCCAAGCCCGATCCCTCCGGGCCGGTTCCCCCCACGATGGCAATCGGGCGACTCATCGAACTTTCTCACTTTCCGGCGGGAACCGCCGACGCTGAGACCGTGGCGCTCTCGGGAAACACTTGGATGCGGGTGTAGGTTGTGTTGCGCTCGGCCGGAATCCGCCCCAACTCCCGAATCCGATCGTGGAACTCCTCCGGCCCGATGTATTGGCCTGCGGTGGCCCCAGCCAAACGGGATATATTCTCTTCCTTCAAGGTGCCACCGTAATCATTCGCTCCTGCCTGCAGGCAGAGATCAGACAAGCGCCGCCCCAGCTTGACCCAAGAGACTTGGATGTTGTTGATGGCGCCCGCCAGGATAATACGACCGAGGGCATGAATCTTCAGATGTTCCTCCAACGTCGGTCCAGGGCGAACTCTTCCTTGTTGGAAGAGCAAAGTATTGAAATGGACGAACCCGAGCGGAACGAATTCCGTAAACCCGCCGGTTGCCCGCTGGATGCGCCGGAACCGCAGGAGTTGATTGACCCAGTGGGTTGGGGTTTCAAGGTGCCCGTACATCAAGGTAGAGGTGGTACGAATGCCGCACCGGTGCGCGGTGCTAATGACTTCTTCCCATTGCCGCGTGGAAAGCTTGTTCCGGGAAAGCACAGCCCGAACCTGGTCGTCCAGAATCTCGGCTGCTGTACCGGGCAGGGTGTCCAATCCGTTTGCCTTGAGCATGGTCAGATACTCCGGCAACGGCATCCCCGTCAGCTCGACCCCATAAGTGATCTCCATGGGCGAGAAGGCATGAGCGTGGATACGCGGGGCTGTTCGCTTCACTGTGCGAAGAATGTCTCGATAGTAAAAAGGAGGGAGATTCCGTGGCAGCCCTCCTTGGATGCAGACTTCGGTGGCGCCTCGCTGCCAAGCTTCCCGGGTTTTCTGAGCCACTTCTTCCAAAGAAAGGAAATAGGCGTCGGAATCTTTCGGACTCCGGCTGAAAGCGCAGAACTTGCAGCCGATGAAACAGACGTTGGTAAAGTTGATATTTTGGTTTACTACGTAAGTAACAGTGTCGCCAACCAGATCCCGGCGCAGCCGATCAGCCGCTAGCAACAAACCCAGCAAATCGTCTCCCTCTGCGTACGCCAGCCGAAGACATTCTTCATACGAAAGCGAGTCTCCCGCTTGGCTCTCCAGGATTTTTTCCAGCGAGGCGCGCACCGATGAAGACAAGCGAGATTCGACCTCCCGCCAGTTGAGTGTGAAAAACTGTTCCAGTTCAGTGCAGCTCACAACAGGTCCCATAATTCCCTCCTCAGCGAAACAAGTCCTCGGAGCGGGGCCGGATCAAATCCCTGGCGCGTCCCCTGCCGCGCTGATAGGAGTACCCTCGGACAACACATACAGGCGCGCCCAAAAACTTCTCGCTCATCAGACCCGCTGCGCAGGCCAATTCGTCCGCCACCGCCTCCAAAGTTCCTTTCAAACGATATCCATATGGATCCCGTTTGCCACGAAAATCCTTGAGTGCCCGCATCCCGGCGACCCCGATCGCCACCTCGGTCAAGCCTCTCCGCCAAGGCCGGCCGAAACTATCGCTGATAATGATGGGGATGAACAAGCCAAGCTTTCTCTTGATCGCTCTGTTAAGTTTCGCGGCCGCCCGGTCTGGATCCAAAGGAAGCAAAGCGGCACTTCTGCCTCCGTCCACATTGGAAAGATCCACTCCGCTATTGGCGCAAACAAATCCATGCCGCGTCTCAGTTATCAAGACGCCGCGCCCCTGGCGGACCACTCGCCGGCTTTCCGACAAAGCCAGCTCGACCACCTGCGCACGCAGCCCATGCCGCGCGGCCCACCGCCGAGCCCGCCGGGAAGCTTTCACTTGCTCCAAGGGTACGACTCGTCCTGCTGCTTTGGAAACAATCTTATGGGTTACCACCAGAATGTCTCCCGCGATCAACCGGACTCTCTGCCGGCGCAGGGCCCCGAGCATTTTGTCCACGAGCACATCGCCCGGCTTGATGTCTCCCATTCCCCGCACGGGGATAACCCGAAGTTCCAACATTATCCCCTCATGAGTTGGCCACTGCCAACAACCGCTCTGGGAGGTTCCAGCACTGCAGCAGTTGCTGCGCACGGGTGTTGCCCTCAACGGCAAGCAGCCTGCTCAAGTCTTGTGGAGTGTCAACATCCAGTGCAATACCCGGCAACTCCAGGGTAACGCACGGCTTTCCGGTGGCGCGCGCCCGCTGCAAGTGACGTGTGAAACTCTCGCCGCCAAACCTCAGCGGAAAAAGTCCCGCTGGTCGCCGCAGCACGGCGTTGCTTCCCTGCCCATCGGCCGATGGCACAAGCACCGTTCCCTCCGAGGGCGCCGCCGCCAATACCTGTTCAACCTCGCTCACCCGGAGCAGAGGAATATCACCGGGGAGGACAAGCGAGCCTGTTCGTTGTTCTTCGCAGACGGCGGTGGCGAGGGAAATCGCTTCACTTTCTCCGTGGTTCGCCGCGTCTTGGATGATCTCGAAGGAAAAATGGCGCGCCAACTCGCAAGCGCGCGCATCATTTGTAACCACAGACACCGGCGGACGCTCCGGCCAAGTGCCTAGAATGGTGAATACGTCTTTCAACATAGCTTCGGCCAACAACTCCCGCTCCCAGGGGGCAAGAATAGACGAGAGACGCTGTTTGGCGTACTCCCGGTTTTTTACCGGGACCAAAATCCTTGTTTCTGCCCTCCTCATCCCACCACCTGCGACTGTTGGGTACTCTCCACTGCGGCCCGGGCCAACTGCACCTTGTCATCGAGAGACTTCATCAGCGTTTGGGTGCAATGGAAGCGGACGCCTGGAACCGAAACTCCCCGCAGCGCCGAGGCATCACGCTCGTCAGCGATGAGCACGTCCAAGAAGTCCGCATAAAAACAGGCTACGCCTTCGGGCGAAACTGGCAGCCCTTGCAGTTGCATCAAAGTCCCAGCCGGCCCCGATACGGCTCTGCTGCCCACGATGGGGCTAACAGCTCCGATGGGCGCAGGAGTTTCCGCCAATGCTTTGCGGATGCCCGGCACTGCCAGAATAGGGCCGATGCTGGTGATGGGGTTGCTCGGAGCTATAAGGACAGCGTCAGCCGTTTCGATCGCTTCCAGGACGCCCGGGGCAGGATGCGCCATTTCAATTCCTTTCAGTCGAACACCCTCGACCGGCACTTGGTAGCGCTCCCGAACGAAATATTCCTCAAAACTGAGCTCTCCTTCCGGGGTCAGGATGCGGGTCTCGACACACGCGTCTGTCATGGGAAGGATTCGCGCGTCAATCTCCAACCGACGCGTGATTTCAATTGTCGCCGCAGACAAGGTCTTACCCGCAGCCAAAAGCTGGCCGCGCATGAGGTGCGTGGCCAGGTCACGGTCGCCCACCCGGAACCACGTGGGTGCTCCCAACCGCCCCATCGCTTCCAGGCAGTGAAACGTGTCACCCTCCACGCCCCAGCCACGATCTCGGCTCAGGAGATCTGCAAGAGCGTAGGTGATGGAATCAAGGTCGGGGGAAACAGGCAGACCCCACCAGCGGAAGTCGTCCCCCGTATTCACGACGAAAGTCAGTTCTCGAGCGGGCAAGACACACATCAGTCCCTGCGCGAATTTGGCCCCGCCGGTTCCACCCGTCAACACTACGATCACTGGGAGTTCCTCGCGTATCCCTGCGAATCGGCCGTGCTCCGTACTTTTTCTGCGAGCAACCCGGGAGTGGCGGTCACCGCTTCGACATATTCCGGATAGACGGGCAACCGTTGCTTCAACTCAAATCCGGCGGCTTCGGTCCGCTGCTGCAGCTCCTCCAGGTGAGGCCAGGGAGCTTCCGGGTTGATGTAATCGGGCGTGAGCGGCGAGATTCCACCCCAGTCGTTGATGCCCGCCGAGAGAAGCTCCTCGTAGTTGGGAGCGCTGAGGTTGGGTGGAGCCTGTACGTTTATGTTTCCCAGCAACAGCCGGGCCACCGCCACCGTTCTGAGCAGGTCGCCGCGAGTGGGCTCCGGCCAATGCCGCATTGGTATGGTCGGCTTGGAGCGGAAATTCTGGATGATGACCTCCTGGATGTGACCGTAGCGGCGGTGCAGCTCGCGCAAAACCAGCAAAGTATCCACCCGGTCTTCGGGCGTCTCACCGAGGCCGATCAAGAGTCCGGTCGTAAAAGGAATTCCCTGCTTGCCGGCCTCTTCGATAGTTTGCAGCCGCAGCGCGGGGACCTTGTCGGGTGCGCGGTCGTGGGCTCCACCGGGACGCAACAGGGCCGTGCTGGTAGTTTCCAGCATCAACCCCATACTCGGATTCGTGCGGCGGAGGCGGCGCATCCAGCCAGCGCTCAGCAGCCCTGGATTGGCGTGGGGCAGGAGCTTGGTCTCACGCAACACCAACTCGCACATCGCTTCCAGGTATTCCAAGGTGGACTTGTAACCGAGCTGCCGCAGATGGGCGCGCATTTCCGGGAAGATCATCTCGGGTTTGTCCCCCAGGCTGAAGAGCGCCTCGCGGCAGCCAAGCCGCTCGCCCGCTCGGGCCACGCGGAGCACCTCCTCTGGAGTCATGGTGTGAGCGCCGGGCTCATTCGGGTCTCGGCGAAAGGTGCAATACCGACAATAGTCCCGGCAGAGATTCGTCAAAGGGATGAACACCTTGCGGGAATAGGTGACGATCCCCGATGGGCAGAAGCGCTTGCGGACCACTCGAGCGGCTGACAAAAGGTACGGCAGCTCCTGGTCGGTGCACTGACTAAGCCCAACAGCCATCGTGCGCGTCAGCGGCGATCCAGATTGCACCTCTTCCAAACAAGAGCGCACGGCCGGCAGTGTCATTGCGCGGGAAGGATATACCTGCAATCTCGTGCCGGGCATCTCAGCTTCTTGCACCTGGGTCCATATTCTGAGCCTTAACGACAGGAGAACGGTCCTCAGTTCTTGTTATCGCGGGTTTCCTCTCCAGTGAAGAAGCACCAAGGGACATCTGCCAGACACTCGCCTTCCTTCTCTGGCCCACACGGTAGGTATCCTGCGTGTACAAGCACACCTTGCCGTCCTGGTCGATGACCTGCGGGTGAAAGGTCAGGATCATATTCTCTCGCAGCACCGTGTTGGTATTCGCGCCCACCGCCGGATGCTCGATCATGGTCGTGCCAATCGAGTGGCCGGAGAGGTGCCCGAGCCCAAAACCGCGCCGGGCAAAAACTTCCGTGGCTGCGCGGTGAACGTTACTGATCGGTTCCCCCTCTCGCATCCGCAGGCGGGCGGCTTCCAGGGCTTCCGGATAGACGTCCCGCATGGCGGCCGTGCGCGGGCTGACGTGCGCTTGAATGAGGGGGCGAGAGAATTCCACTCAGTATCCGTCCGTTCCAGCGACCTCCAACGAGTAGAGCAGCAGGTCATCCGGCTTCACCACCCGCTTTCCGGGAACTTTGAAGTGGGCTTCGGCTTCGCCCTTGGTTCCCGATAGAACGATCCCTCGCTTGCGGGACTGCCAAAAAGCAGCCCGGGAGATTGTGGCCTCTCGGGGCGCATAGCATAGCAGAAACAGGGAATTCATCGCCACGATTAGCTTTGTGACGACCGTCAAAGGAAAAGGCGGAACAGACACTCTGCGCACTCGATTCCGGAGTGCGAGAGACGCACATGATGGAAAGGCTGGGCAAGCATTGCTCGCCAGCTATCCGCGCGATGGCCGGCTTGACGGTTGCCGGTTGAAGACCTACACTGAAAAAAGTAGTTAGTTTCGAGTGCGCCTGTAGCTCAGTTGGATAGAGCGCTGGTCTCCGGAACCAGAGGTCGGGCGTTCGAGTCGCCCCAGGCGCGCCATTCCCCTGTTTTCGCCGCACCCAGGATCAGGTCAAAGGGTTTTCTATAGGTAGGATAAAGACTTGCAGCGTCAACTAGACAGTTCGAAAGTACGATTCTGAGGAGTTTACCCTGTTCGGTGGGATTCTGCCTAAGGTAAAGAAAATAGGCCTTGTTTGCGAGTTCTAGAATCCTCACGCCATCCAGCATCCGGTCCGGCTTGACCTCCTCCAACCCCTGAATCGCAAGCAAAACTTGTTGCTCTTCCAGATTCCACTCATTGGTCTTTCGCAACCAAAACTCTTCGGAGATCTTCCCATCCAGTTTGTCTAAGTAAGCTTGATCGATTCGCCGCTGTACGTCCGCCAACCGACGTTGCAATCTCTGCTGCTGTTGCTGCTTCTCCTTTCGCACATGATCCTGGCCTCGCAGCAAAGCCCCCTGCAGCCAGCCTAGAACATCGTCAGGAACGTAGATATCCTTCAACACCTGGCCCAACCGCACTCCTAGCTTCTCTTCGCGGAAATACGGCAACGCGCACTTCCCGCGGTAGCCCGTGCAGTGATAGTAGATGTATCTGCCCTTTTTCACCTCAGCCGTGACCGCGCAATTGTCGTATGAGCACCGCAGCAATCCTGAAAAAGCAAACTGGTGCTTGCGCTGTTTGGGCCGGTTGTGGCTCCGGAAAACCCCCTGCACCCGCTCGTAAAGCTCACTACTAACAAGCGGGGTATGCGTCCCCTTGTACGTCTTCCCTTCCCAGAGAAAGAACCCAGAATAAAAGGGATTCTTCAATATCTTGTCCAGATAACCCTTTGCAAAAAGACGCCCGGTTTCGCTCGCAACAACCCGCCGCAAATTTGACAGCGAATGCTTCCCTGTTCCGTACAACTCGAAGATCCGCTGTGCAATTGGCGCTTTATCCGGCTCCACTTCAATCGTGCGCTCGAGCTTATTATTGCGGTAGCCCAGCGGCGGGCGACTCGGGTAGATCCCCTGTTCGGCCTTTTCGCGCATCCCCTTGCGGACCTCTTCCCGCAGATTTTCGATATAATTGCGCGCAATTACGACTTGGATGCCATGGACCAGCTTGGCCTGCGATTTTGCCTCCTTGCTGATAATCTGGCCTTCTTTGGGCAGATGAATCTCCACCCCCAAGTCTTCAAGCGCCACGCAGTCGCGGAAATTCCGTTACAAACGGTCTGTTTTCTCCACAATCAGTGTCCGACAACCGTGATTCTGCCGGAAAAAGCGCAGCATTTCCCCGAATTGCTTTCGCCCACTCGCTTTCGCAGTTTCTACATCAACGAATTCGCGCACGATCTGGAGATCGTGCGCACGCGCGTATTCGCGCAGAAGCTTTAGCTGCGCAGGAATAGAATAGCCTTCCCGTTCCTGGTCTTTGCTGGAAACGCGCGCATAAAGTAGGGTTTGTTTCATTTCCCCCTCCCCGCGCGCTTTCTGCGCGCTACTTTCTCCAAATCAGCTTGAACGCGCTCAATTTCTGCCTGAACTGCGGAAATCGCATTATCGAGATCAGAATCGCGGAAAATGAAATTAAATCCTTGTTTAATCTCTAGGCCCTCCCGTTGCGTTTTCAACTGCTGCAGGCGATTATACAGAGTCACCGCCAGGCTCGTACTGGTTTCCTTGCCAGAAATTAGCTTTCCAGATTCAACCAATTCGTGCAGACGTTCAATTCCAGTTTTTCCTCGGAAGAAAAGCTGAATTCCGCACGGATTGCAGACACAATAAGGCTTCTGCTTGCACGAAATGCGTATATCCAAAGCGATACCGCAGAGAGGGCACGGAAACAGTTTCCCGCTAAGGCTTTCCGTCTGCGAGTTCTGGTTTTCCAACATCACGTTAACGTTAGCCAAGGTTTCAACCGGGCTAGTTGACCCAGTTTTTAGCTTTACTGCGCGGCCAAAATTCTCCAATAGAGGTCAGACCTTCCGCCTGCATATCCGCGACCATTTGCCGGCCCGGCAGAAGCACCAAGATCGCCCCACACTTTGGGCAATTCTTCCAGCCAGCCTCTTCGAGGTCTTCTTCAGCAGCGACAAACGAGTAGAAAACCCCGACAGCATGGACCCGCCTTGTCCCATGAAAAGCGACTTCTAGTCGCCCCAGAATCTCCGGCTTGTCGGCCGGGGGCTTAGAGACGTACTTAAGCCCGGATTTCCGATTTGGCTGTGGTACCGTATCGCCAGGACCAGTCGCTGCGCCTTGAGTTTTGGGGCTCCGACGTAAGGAACCACACTACGGAGGGTGACACCCGGTGGGTGAATTACAACACGAGCCATTCCAGTTCGCGTTCAACGGCTTCTTGAAAGTCGCGTTCCAGGGATCGCGCGTCACTTCTGACGCTGGCCTCATTCTGGTGCGCGAGTTGGATGAACGTCTGGGGCTGGAGACACTCATCGCCGAGCACCTGAGCGATTCCCGACAGGGGATGAACACCCAGTTCAGCGTGGTGGATCTCCTGCGGCAGTCGGTCTACAGTCGCCTCGCGGGCTACGAAGATCTCAACGACGCGGGGCGCGTGTCGGCAGACCCAACATTTCGTCTCATCGGGTCGCCAAAGCGCTGGGACCGGGGTGCGGCGCTGACATCGACGCTGCATTGGTTCGAGACAGAGCTGCTGACCCACGAGGAGAATCTCGTCGGGTTGAGGGCCGTGAACCGGGAGGTGCTTGCACAGGCCGAGATGGCGACGCGCGCCGACCGGATCGTGCTCGACATGGATTCGAGCGAGAGCCCGGTGCATGGGGCGCAGGAAGGGAGCGCCTATAACGGGCACTTCGAGTCCGTCTGCTACCACCCGCTGTTTCTGTTCACCGAGCATGGGGACTGCCTCGCCGCCACGCTGCGGCCAGGCAACGTGCATAGCGCCGACGACTGGGACGACCTGCTCGTACCGGAGATTGACCGGCAGCAGGTGGAGGGCAAGCGCGTAGCGTTCCGCGCAGACGCCGCGTTCGCGAAGCCCGAGATCTACGACGCGCTCGAGCAGCGCGACGTGGACTATGCCATTCGCATGCCGGCGAACAAGAGCTTGGAGCTGGAAATCGAAGACATCCTCTTTCGTCCGCCGGGACGGCCGAGCTGCAAGCCCTTGGTGCGCTACCAGAGTTTCCGCTATCAGGCCAAGAGCTGGACCACGCCCAGACGGATCGTCGCCAAGGTGGAGCACCACCAAGGTGAGCTGTTCCCTCGCGTCGGCTTCATCGTGACCAACATGGCCCTCCCGAGCCGCTCGGTCGTGCGGTTTTACAACAAGCGCGGTACGGCGGAGCAATGGATCAAGGAAGGCAAGCAGGCCACCCACTGGACGCGGCTGTCGTGCCATCGTTTCCGGGCGAACGAGGTGCGCCTGCAACTGAGCGTCCTGGCCTACAATCTGGGCAACTTGTGGCGCAGACTGGTCCTTCCGCTGCGGGTCAAGCGCTGGTCGCTCACGAGTCTCCAGCAGCGACTGGTGAAAACTGGGGGCCGGCTGGTGAAGCATGCGCGGTACTACTGGCTTCTGCTGGCGGAAGGGCATCTCACGCGGCGGCTGTTCGGCGACATGCTGCGGAGGATCTGGGCGCTACCCGTGCCGGCAGGCTGACGCGCGGCCTGAAGTGCAACGAAGCCCGCCCGGCGATGACACGGGGCACACGTGTGGAGCGGTGTCTGAGAAATGCCCGAAAAGCAGGGGTTCCAGTCGGTCGCACGTCGGCGCGGGCTCAGATGAAGGCCTTTGAAGCTGAACGATTGTGCGACGATCGAAGTTTTTGTGCGATCGGCGGCGATCGGGTGTATAAACGTGCCATCAGGGGCAGGCAAAACGGAAATCCCGGTTTAGATCTCGAAACAGCAGACGACCGCAATCATAGAGTATGGCCCCCAGGAGTCAAGCTCGAATCGGCAAGTCGGCGAAAGCCCGCATAATATTATTCGCACATCGAATTCGCTTCAGCTTCTACAGTTTGGTGGGGTGCCTTCATAGACAGATTTCCTTTCATAAAATCAAATCCTTAGCGAGTGTAGGCAGCGCTGTTTCTCCCTCACGCAAGCAAACCTCGGTTCTGGGCCAGCTGCCGTTTACGGTGCCGATGCAGGCCAACTGCGGCTGCTCAATGGAGTTGATGGCGGACGCTCTGGTGGGTGGGCAGCAGTTCCGGACACTGAATACTGAATGTGATCGATGACTCCACGCGTGAAGCGCTGGCCATCTAGGCGGACACCTCGCTAACAGGGAAAGCGGGCGAAACGCGTGCTGGAGGAGCTTGCACAGAGCCACGGACTGCCAGAGCGGATAGTGAGCGACAATCGCCCCGAGTTCACCAGACGGCCCTCGATCAATGAGCATTCGAGAACGGCGTCCGGCTGCGCATTCAGACACTCGTCCCGCAGCCGTCCGTTAAAACTCTCACTAAAGCCGTTTTCCACGGGCTTCCCCGGGCGGTAAGGGCTGGCCTTCGGAATGCGCGCGCCAAAGGCAAGAGGCTGGGCAGGCCCCGGAAAGCCGTGGATCGCGCCAGAATAGCCTCTCTCAGGCGCACAGTCGCGTCCTGGGCGGAGATTTCCGCCCCAACTCGGTATCGGCAGGGGTACGGCCTACCGCGCCCTTCAGAGCCTTCCCAAAAACCGTCCCAAAAAGATTTGCTAGGCCAAATCAATGCGAGGACCTATTCCGGGAGGTTCATGCGCCGCAGCAACTCCTGAAAACGCAGATCGGAGCGCAGATCATCCCAATCCCAGAAGACCGCGAGACGAATCAGCGGAGATTCCTTGGCCTGATAGGCTTTTTCCAGCCACTGAATCGCTGAGTTTTTGTCTCCCGAGTGCGCGAACATCCGGGCAATGCGGATTGCCGGTACGTGTCTTTCTCTCCGGCGAGCCTTTGGAAGAGGCCGTCCCGGCCTTGCGTTCGGCGGCCAGTTCTACCCTGCGCGGCTTGCTGCTCAACTGCGCCACCCCCGAAGCCATGGAGGAAGTCTATCCCCGCTTCGTTCCTCTCGCGGACGGGCTACCCCACGGGCTCTACGCCCACCTGGGCCAACCGGAGGAAACCACCGGCTGGAAATTCCTCCCGCACGATGAACCGCAACACTACGCTGATTGGATGGCGCGGTACCTTGACCGAGGCGCGCGTCTCATCGGCGGATGCTGCGGCACCACCCCCACCCACATCGCCGCGCTCACCCGGCTGCTCCCGCCCACCCGATAGTCTCCTCTCGACTCCCGGCTGCTTTCTTTGCTAAACTTGCGTCCATTACTCGCCGATGTGCTGCGTGGGGGGAGTCTTGCATGCCGGTGCAACCGAGGAGTAAGTTTCTTCGCAGGGAATGTTTTGCGACCGCAGCGGCAGCCGTTCTGCTGGCCGGCGTGCCGGCCTTCGCGCAGAGCACGGCCCAGGTTTCCATTACCGGCCGCGTTCTCCCCGCCTTCAACTTGCAGCCGGTCGAAGTGGCGGCTGGCATCGGTCATGAAGTTCGCGTCCAGCCCCAGGGCCGCGAAAGCGTATTGGTGGTCATCCAGCGAGCAACCGTGGCGAGTGCGCCCGGGGGAAAAGTTACGCTGCTGCTGGCGTTGCGCACCAATGCGGAAAGTTATCAACTGCATGCGGCACAACTGAGCGGGCCGCAGCCCTTGCGCGTGGTTCTGGGCGCTCTGCAGGTCAGCGGCAGCGGGCGTCTGGTGGCGCCCACCGCCGTGGCGGGATTCCTCCCCGCCGGCAAAGCGCTGCTGGAGGTTGAAGAGAAGGCGGTGGCGGCTGGAACGCGCATCTCAGTGCGCGGATCGTTTTCCTCTCCCAACAACGCTCTGCTGGTTCCGGTCGAGCTTCAGGTTCCGCCCGGCGCGCCCGCCGGTGCCTACCAGGTTCTGTTGCGGCTGGGAATCTAGGGAAGCTGCGGGCGGGGGAAAAGCGGCTGCGGCGGCAGTTCCCGCTCCTCAATGCGCTGCGCCGCCGGTTGGAGAGCAAAGCGCAGCCCATCTATTTTGCTCCCGGAAACCACCACTTGGATTCGTTTCGGTTCCACTTCAAATTGCACCGGCAGGCCCTGCAAGTCGAGCGAGAGGTAGATTTCCCCCGGCAGAACGTCGCCCAGGATAAAGCTGCCGTCCGCCGTTGTCAGCGCGTCCTGCCCACAACTGCACAGAATGCGGAGGTCGGGCGCGGGGTTTTCGTCCGCGTCGAAAACGCCGTTGCCGTTGGCGTCGAACCACGCCACGCCCTGCACCATCCCGGTCTGGACGAAACTGAAGTCGAGCGTGAACTCCACTCCCGCCGGAATCTGCAGCGTCCGCTCCAGCTCGTTCAGCGGCGCCAAGTCGGCGCGCACGGTGGCGAAGTCCACCCGCAGCTCGTGCGGGCCAGCCAGGACCGTAGGGTAGCGGTAGGCGCCGCTCTCGTCCGTTACTGCCAGCAGGGCATGGTCGAGCCACAACCGAATCTGGCTCAGCGGAAAGTCGGTTTTGGGTTCGAAGCGTCCGTTCCGGTTCCGGTCCACGTACAGGCGTCCCAGAACCCGGCTGGGCCGAGCCACCGCCTGCCGCTGCGCCTGCGACGCCATCCGCAGCTCCGAGCGGCGCGCAAAAATCGCACCTCCCACGGTGATGCGAAATTCATTGCGGAAGCCGTTGTTCTGGAAGCTGAACTGGAGGGAATGCTCGGACGGCAACCGCGCCCCGACGGTCGCCCCCGCCGTTAGGCGGGTGGCGGTGACGCCCGGCGTTCCCGACGGATTGTGCAGGTAGCCCAGCCCACCGCTCACGTACAGCCGCCCGCCCCACAACCGGGCTGGCGTCCAGTCCACCGCTCCGCTCAGCAGTCCGCCGCTGGAAACGTTCTGGTAGGCTTGCAACGACCCGTGGCGGGGCAGGTCGGCGCTGGCACCGAAGGTGGTTGACTGCACCGTGCTGCGGGGCAGTCCCAGCCGGTTGTAGGAAAAGAACGGCCGCAGCCGCCGCAGTGTCCGGGAGAGATTGAGGTGGAAGTTGTTCAGGTCATTCGGGCCGGTTCCGCCCACGATGGTGTGGAAGACGGAGACCTCGGGCAGGAACCGGCGCGGGTTGTTGTAGGCCGCCGACCAGGTGTAGGTGTTGGTGCGCTGCGGGGTCCCCAATCGCACCCGCGTGTGCGTGTAGCTGGTCCCCACCGTTATGGCGTTCAGGAACGGAGCCGACCACGCGCCCGACAGCAGGTCCCGCCCGCGCCGTGAATCATTCACCTGGGGCGTCACGAAGCGCGTCCCGAAGTGTGACCCCCGGAAAACAAAGGTGTGCCGCCGCAGGAGAAAGGAGTCGGTGACGTCCAGGCCAAAGTCCGCTCCCGTCCGGCGCGCGTTCTGCGAAGTGACGCGGAATTGCCCCACGCCGGCATCCAGATGGAACTGGTTTCGCCGTGACTGGTGGCTGAGTTGTTGCAGGAACAAGCTGCCCCGGCGGGTGGCCCCGGCAAAGTGTAGTCCGCCCAGCCCATAGCCCAGGCCTGTGCGCCCGGCACGCAGGTTGACGTTGCTCCACAGCAGCCCCGCCACTCCGGTGTTGAACTGGCGCAGCGAAAATTGTCCCGCGCCCACCGTGGCCCCGCTCAGCGCGCCGCCTCCGAAGAGGCTCAACCGGTGGTCGCCGATGGGTTGGTCGAGCGAGAAGCCGCGCACCGGCGCCGCCGCCAGCCGGAAGTCCCGTCCCAGGGTGAAGTCGCCTCCGGTCCAGCGCTGCCCCGAAGGCCGCTCCAAGCTAACGAATCCCCGCAGGAAGTTGAACGCCCTCCGGCTGGTGCCGCCGGTGAGGTCCACCCCGCCGTTCAGGATGCCGTCGTAGAGCTGGCCCTCGGTGCCGAATCTGACCGTGTGCCCGTAGTTGTCGCCCACGAAGCCCAGGGTTTCGGAATAATCCACCCGGCTCAATCCCACCGGTAGGCGCTGTCGAACCTGCGGCGCCAACTGGATTTGAGTCGCGCGCCGAATGGCGATCGTCCCTTGCTCGGGAATGACCTCAACCGAGACCTCCAGCAGCAAGGACAGCACGTCCAGCGGCAGTTGCTGGTTCTCCGGCCGCAGGGCGATTACTACCTCTGCCGCATCGGGCAGCACGCCCAGCACTGACCCCTCTCGTCGAACCTCCCCCGTCACGCGCAGGAAGGTGCGCGTTTCCCCGGTGTGGCCCAGCCGGACGCGGATTCGCTGGCCCGCGCTGTCGCTCTCCACCGTGTCGCCCAGCGCCTCGGTGATGGAAAACAGCGGGAGAAACAACCTCCCTTTCCGCAGCGACGGCACTCCGTTGGTCAGAGGAACCGGGCGCCCCTCCACCACCATCCGGGTCGGAGCCTGCTGTGCGTTGGTCTCGCTTGGAAAAACTGCAAGGCTGAGAGCGACGGCGAGAGAGGAGAGAGTTCGCCGGAAACGCTTCCGACGGACAAGACTCTCCGCATCCGTCATTCGCTTCCGACCAAGTTCAGGCGAGTCACTTGCAAGGGGAGGTCGCGTCCGGCGTCCACCATATAGCGGACCTGAAAGGGACCCGGGCCGGGCAACTCTTGCGGAACCCGAAGCCGCACCTCCAGCTCCCGTCCGGGCAACAAAACCATGGTGGGCGTGGGATCGGTCCGCAGCAGCAGTTGGCCCGCGGCGTCGCGAACCTCAACCCAGTGCTGCGGCCGCAGGTGCGCAATCCCAAGATTGTCGAGCACCGCCCGCAGTGCCAGTCCTCCCGCGACTAGGCCCGTCACTTCCACTTCGCGCACCTCCACTTTCTTTTCGAGCGGCGGGACCATCACATAAATCAAGCTGCTCATGCGGTAGCGAATCGCCAGCCGACTGGCCTGGTCGGAGCGCGGCGGGAGCACCGAGTGCTCTTCGAAAAACAGACCGGCACGGTACACCCCCGGCGGCGTTTCCGGCGGCACCGAAATGCTGACCCGCACCTGGCGCCTCCCCCCGGGGCGTAGGGAAAACCCGGCGGGGCTATAAGTCATCCACCCGCAGGCCGATTGCGGCAAGGACTGCGCTGGCGCCAGCTGCACGTCCCCGGCCCGGTTGATGTCCCAGTCGCCCGGCGCGGCGGTAAAGCGAACCGGCTCCGGCGACGAGCCCTGTAGGGCTTCGCGTTTCAGCCGCACCACGTAGGTTCGGGTCTCGCCCGGCCGCACCAGTAGCTCCTGCCGGGCGGGCGTGACCAGCCAGCCTTGGGCCCAACCGGCCTGAGCGGCCAGCAGAACCAGCAATCCAGCGCACTGAATCCGAAGAAGCACGTCTCTACATCCTAGGGACTCGACAGTGTCAGGGTCAGGGTGGCGGAAAAGTTTCCCGCCGTGAATGCCTGGGGCGCGATCGCCAGCCGCAGGGTGAGTTCCGCCCGGTTCTGCTGGCTGCGGCGGCCTCCCTGCGGAGAAATAGGGCCGGCGCTTTGAATCATCGTGGTTCCCGGCGCGCCCGCCGCCAGATCACTCAGCGTGGCTGAAAAGGTAGGAACCCCGTCGCTGTCTTTGGGAGCGGCACACGGGTCGGCGTCAAAGCCGGCGGCTACGGTGGTGGTGGAAATGTCGGCGTTGCCCCCGCTCGCAACCAGGTTTTGAAAACCGATGCCGATGTCGGTGGTCTGTAGGTCCCCCGGGCCGGCGCCAAACGAATTGATGGTGAGCGCGGCACGCAGCGAACTGGGAACGCGCGCGCGCAGGAAGAGCGGCTGGGTCAGACAGACGTAAGAGTTGTTGTTGTTGGGGCCAACGTCGCCGAAGTGGATCACCGTTTGCAGAACGGTGTCAGACGGGCTCTGGACAAGCACGGCTCCGCCCAGGCTGCCTGCCAGGGTGGTGCTTCCGCCGCTGGAGATGCGCAACAGGAGAGGCTGCGCCCCGCCCAGCGGAGCGCAGAGCAGAATCGCCAGACCTGCACCGAAGATTCGCATGCCCCCCTACTTGTCCCTTACGGGCTGGTCATCGTCAGGGTGACCGTGGCCGAAAACGTGCCGACCGTGAAGGCCTGGGGCACGATCGACAGCGCCAAGTCCAAATCGGCGCGGTTGTTGGGCGAATTGAAGCTCCCGCGCAGGGAGATGGGGCCGGTGCTCGCAATCACCGCAGTTCCCGGCACCGCCAGGGCCAGGTCGTTCAGCGTCGCCGAAAAGGTCGGAATCCCGTCTCCGTCTAGGGCAGCGGCACACGGGTCGGCGTTGAAGATTCCGGTGACGGTGGTGGTGGAAATATCGGCGTTACCCCCGCTCGCAACCAGGTTTTGAAAACCGATGCCGATATCGGTGGCGGCCAAGTCGCCGGCGCCTCCGACAAAGGCCGAAGCGGTCAAGGCGGCGCTGACGGTGCTGGGAGCGTTGGCGCGCAAAAACAGCGGCTGGATGAAGCAAACCCGGGTGTTGGTGTTGCCGGGGCCTACGTCACCGAAATCCACCACCGTAGCCAGCGCACCGTTGGACGGGCTTTGGGTCGTGATGCCGCCGCCCAGGCTTCCAGTCAGCGTGGCTGAGCCTCCACTGGTCACCCGGATCGCGGGGTTGACGATGCCGCTGATGGCCACCGTGCCGCTGGTCTGTGCGAGCGCGGAGGGCGCTAGAACCACGACCAGCGCGAGGACAATTAGACAAAGAGTAAATTGAGAGAGTTTGTGCTGCTGCTTCCGTACGTTTTCCATTCGCTTTCGCCTCCTCCAAAAACTTCACGCAGTGCGGCAAAACTAAGCGGGACAGCGTCGGGACTCAATAGGTTAATGCTCCCATCGAGGGAGTACGAAAGTACTAACCCGAAAAGTCTCGGGAACCCTACACTTGACCCTACCGGAGAGAATGCGGTAGTCGTGAGGAATGGCGAAGCAACGAGGACGAATGACTCGAAAACTGCCTAGTTGGTCTCAGCAACTCAAAGCGTTTCGTCGTAGCGTTGGCCTAAGCCAGACCGGGTTATCGTCGAAGCCTGGCATCACCAAGAAGACCGTGGCTGAATGGGAACAGGGGAGACAAGAACCTGGGCCACACCGCTACATCCAGCTTGCGAAGATGGCTACGGGGGAACAGGCGTTATGGTTCCTTGAGCGCATAGGGCTAGACCGGAAGTTCCTGGGCCGAGCGTACAGGTTGAAATCGACTGCTGATTGACGCAGGTTTCAGACGCGCGCGAGGTCGATTCTCACAATAGGCGACTCATCCGGGCCGTCCCAAAAACCCTTTCGTGACGGCTTCTGTAAATGGCTGATTCTGCGGCCCGGTTGACCGGCACTCCTTGGTGTCCCAGAAACAAGTGTTTTTGGGCTATCTTAGTTCCCCACATTCAACGTGGGAAAACTTGGCCACGATGATAGCTACTTGGATTGCAGGTTTCGCTGCCCTCGCCGCTGTCGTTTCTGCGGTCTTCGCTTGGCGTCAGGCTCGGGGGGCCGCGGTCTCGTCTAAAGCGGCCAAGGCGGCAGCCAGAACAGCGAGAGACGCGCTGTTATTGGGAATTGTGAACGAGTGCTTAGAAAGCCATCGAACCGCAGGAGAATGGCAAAAAGTTCTCGATTCTCACACTGAGTTGTCTCGGGAAGAGCGCAAAGAAATTGACCGACGCGTACGCATCCGACTCGGCACAGTCTAATTAGTACACTGCTCTCCCCGTCCGCCCACCGGGGCCTCCGCCAGCGCACACGCTTCATCCTGCAGAAAAACTATCCCCTGATTCGGGATTTAGGCCGGGATTTCCGTTTTGCCTGCCCCTGATGGCACGTTTATACACCCGATCGCCGCCGATCGCACAAAAACTTCGATCGTCGCACAATCGTTCAGCTTCAAAGGCCTTCATCTGAGCCCGCGCCGACGTGCGACCGACTGGAACCCCTGCTTTTCGGGCATTTCTCAGACACCGCTCCACACGTGTGCCCCGTGTCATCGCCGGGCGGGCTTCGTTGCACTTCAGGCCGCGCGTCAGCCTGCCGGCACGGGTAGCGCCCAGATCCTCCGCAGCATGTCGCCGAACAGCCGCCGCGTGAGATGCCCTTCCGCCAGCAGAAGCCAGTAGTACCGCGCATGCTTCACCAGCCGGCCCCCAGTTTTCACCAGTCGCTGCTGGAGACTCGTGAGCGACCAGCGCTTGACCCGCAGCGGAAGGACCAGTCTGCGCCACAAGTTGCCCAGATTGTAGGCCAGGACGCTCAGTTGCAGGCGCACCTCGTTCGCCCGGAAACGATGGCACGACAGCCGCGTCCAGTGGGTGGCCTGCTTGCCTTCCTTGATCCATTGCTCCGCCGTACCGCGCTTGTTGTAAAACCGCACGACCGAGCGGCTCGGGAGGGCCATGTTGGTCACGATGAAGCCGACGCGAGGGAACAGCTCACCTTGGTGGTGCTCCACCTTGGCGACGATCCGTCTGGGCGTGGTCCAGCTCTTGGCCTGATAGCGGAAACTCTGGTAGCGCACCAAGGGCTTGCAGCTCGGCCGTCCCGGCGGACGAAAGAGGATGTCTTCGATTTCCAGCTCCAAGCTCTTGTTCGCCGGCATGCGAATGGCATAGTCCACGTCGCGCTGCTCGAGCGCGTCGTAGATCTCGGGCTTCGCGAACGCGGCGTCTGCGCGGAACGCTACGCGCTTGCCCTCCACCTGCTGCCGGTCAATCTCCGGTACGAGCAGGTCGTCCCAGTCGTCGGCGCTATGCACGTTGCCTGGCCGCAGCGTGGCGGCGAGGCAGTCCCCATGCTCGGTGAACAGAAACAGCGGGTGGTAGCAGACGGACTCGAAGTGCCCGTTATAGGCGCTCCCTTCCTGCGCCCCATGCACCGGGCTCTCGCTCGAATCCATGTCGAGCACGATCCGGTCGGCGCGCGTCGCCATCTCGGCCTGTGCAAGCACCTCCCGGTTCACGGCCCTCAACCCGACGAGATTCTCCTCGTGGGTCAGCAGCTCTGTCTCGAACCAATGCAGCGTCGATGTCAGCGCCGCACCCCGGTCCCAGCGCTTTGGCGACCCGATGAGACGAAATGTTGGGTCTGCCGACACGCGCCCCGCGTCGTTGAGATCTTCGTAGCCCGCGAGGCGACTGTAGACCGACTGCCGCAGGAGATCCACCACGCTGAACTGGGTGTTCATCCCCTGTCGGGAATCGCTCAGGTGCTCGGCGATGAGTGTCTCCAGCCCCAGACGTTCATCCAACTCGCGCACCAGAATGAGGCCAGCGTCAGAAGTGACGCGCGATCCCTGGAACGCGACTTTCAAGAAGCCGTTGAACGCGAACTGGAATGGCTCGTGTTGTAATTCACCCACCGGGTGTCACCCTCCGTAGTGTGGTTCCTTACGTCGGAGCCCCAAAACTCAAGGCGCAGCGACTGGTCCTGGCGATACGGTACCACAGCCAAATCGGAAATCCGGGTTAGGTGGGTCGCCACCTGCTTAACCACGTCCCACCCGCAACTGGTGCATCGCCTGGATACGCTGCGGCGGAGGCTAGAAGACCGCGGAGTTGGCCGAGCGGCTGCGGGTACGGAAAGGTATCTTGTTGGTGCCCGGCGAGCATTTCGGCATGCCCTCCTACCTGCGCCTCGGCTTTGGCGGCGATCCCAACCATTTGCAGCAGGCCCTTTCACGGATGGATGAACTCCTGGTCGAAAACCAGTGAGGCACTTGCGTTGACTTGCCTGCCGGTGGGGCTTTGCGCAACTTTCGATCAAGGCCTGCACCCTCTTTCTTGTTTCCGCATTGCTCGACCCTACTTAGCCCAGGCGAAGTCTGCATCGCTCGATGTTTTGTTCGGCTTTCTTGCGCAACGCCAAGGCAAAGTCCTCGCGCTTTTCTAAAGCCTTCTCTACGGCCGCCAGTGCGTCGTAGTACACGCCCCAACCGATCCTTTCTTTTTCGTACTGTTGCTTAAGCATGCTGTTCTTTCCGGCCACGAAACCCAAAGCGCCGGCAATACGCGGTCCACCAGTGATGATGAACTCAAGCCCCCGCTCGGGATGGTCTTCAGCAAAGAGCGCGGCGGCCTTGAGGGCAAACCACAGATAAACAACCGTGGTGGGAATCCTGGATATGAAACCTCCAGTGAACGGATCAAGAGTATCTTTCACTTTTCCGACATCGTCGGCAAGTACCGCAGCATAGGCCGAAAAGTAAAGGATGCGGAGGTAGTCACCAATCAGTTTTCCCACGTAGGCCCGCTGGATTGACTCCTGGGCAAATGCTTCTTTGTCGTGGCGCATGATGAGTCCAGCCTTGTGAACATAGGCGAGCCTCGAACCGGGATTTGCAAACACTGACAAGACATAGGCCTGATCCTCTGCTCGGCCAATGAAGGAGGGGGTGAAAGGGCGGAAACGGCGGAGGTGTTCGACCAGAATGCCCGTGGTGCCGCCGGTCACGTGAATGCGCTGGATGCACGCTTTGGTTCCGTCCAGTTTTCCGGTCGTGTAGCGAGTCAGCATTTCCGCCTCAGTCGAGAGGGCCTGTGGCAACAGGCTGAAGAAAACGTATTCATCCGGAGAAGCCGCGTTTCGTGGAAAGGGGACATCGGGTGTAAATAGAGACTTGCCGATGTCCTGAGCGTTGACCAGCGCACCGGCGATCATACCCAATTCCACCGGTTGTCCGTTGGAGTCTGCGCCGCGTGCACCCCAAAGCGGCGTTCTGAAATGTTCAAAAGCGGAAGCACCGGTTTGTTCGACCAGCTCTTCTTGCGGGAAAACTTGGTCGAGGTCGATCTTGAACGTGGCACAGACCTCGGGTTGGATGAGAACGTTCCAGAAGGCTGCCACTGCTTTGAGAAAACTGTAGTGCCTGCCATATTTTCCATCGACACCGAACACGCCCAAGGCTTCTGTTGCGTCGGTGCGCCCCAGATAGCGGTCAGCAGCCGGAGCGAGAACTTCGTCAACCAGGCGTTGGGTACCCGCTTCGGTAAATACGTAAACATCAATATCTTTTAGACCGCCCGCGCGCGCCAATTCCTCCTCAAGATACTTTCGTGCAATTCCGTGCAAGCCCCGATGGGTAACTGAAACCGACAGCACGCAGGTAAGCCTTGTGCCGGCTGAGACAGTGCCACGTTGCCGTTCGAAGTCAAAAGCGGTCTGCAACGCCCGCAGGCCGTAGAGTACCTCGTTTTTGTGAGCTTCTACGCCCATCTGGATGGGGTGGTCATACCAGAACGCTTGTGGTTCTTCTGCTACGCGGCGCAGCTTTTCTTTCAGATCGACACTGATGCCCAATTCATGTGGGAATGCCTTTGGTGAAGGCAGGGTGAGCAGGACATTCGACGTGAACAACAACTGTTTGGCCGGATTGGTGATTGGAGTGGGGTTGAGTTCCGTGATGGTAACGGTGCGTTTTCTACGTAAGGCCTCCACGCGCGTCTTTTCATGTCCCCGAATTCCGGTGGCTTCCGGGAAAAAGACCGACCACAACTTTTCTGCTGCTTGCTCGGCAGGGCGCGGGCTTTCTCTGTTTGCAAGCCACTGGGAGAGGCTTCCCAGGCGATTAGCAAAATCTGGGTTGTTCTTGCAAGCCGTTTCGATCTCCTGGCAAACCAGCTCAACGCCGTTTAGGTAAAACTTGGCTATCTCTCCCCAGTCGGGTGAATTTGTCCTACGCGTGAGAAAATCACTCGCCTGCCGGAACAGACTGTGCTGTTCGCCACACAGAGTGATGAGGAACGCAGCGTTCAACGCTCGAGCGAGACCTTCCTTGTCGCTGCGCTGATCGTCAAATTGCCCGGAAGCGTTGAAAATGGAGAAGCTGTCTTGTGCTTGTGATTGGCAAAACGCCAAGAGGACGGACCTAAGTTGATCCAGCATCGGTTCGCTCCGGGGAATCCTATGTTAGCAATGAGGAGATGCCAGCGCGCCTAGAATAGCACATCGCGTTGACTTGCCGGCGGGGGGCAGGGCTCTTGCTCGAAACCCGCCTGAATCTCGCGGTCTGTCGCCTGAGGGCCGGATTCCGGGTGGATGATGGGGGGCGACCGAGATCGTTGTTCTTGCCCGGCGAACCTAGCCCGTCACGCTTGCTGAAAGAAGTTTGTGTATTGCCGCCCGCTTTGGGGAATGGACTTGCCCCAAGCCATCACACCGAGTACACTTGCGAGTAGTATGCGTCGGAAGTTCCCCCTTTTGAGGTAGAGTCTTTCACGCCATGTCCAAGGCCCAGCATTCCAATTCGCCTGGTGCCTGCCCGGTTGAGAGGTCCGACTCGGGGCTCTGCGGACGGCCGATTCATTCTTCACCAACTGGCGCCGATGAAGAACCGGTGTGCCTGATGCACTCACGAGACCCAAAGAAAGATAAAGTCAAGTTTCGGCAAGAAATTGACGCCATACTTGACGGTACCTCGGACCACCGATCAAGGGATAAGTACGACTTCACCCACTTCGTGTTCCCTGACTGCGCGAATTTCACCAACGTAGGCTTCGCTCTGGATGCCGACTTTAGCTGGGCGACGTTCACGCACGCCGCCGAGTTCGTCGCCGCGACGTTCACCCAAGTCGCCGACTTCCACGGGGCGCGATTTGAACAGCCAGCTCGAGTACTCTTTGAACAAGTCAACAGAAAAAGTGATGCCGGAGTGCGAGCTCGCTACCTCTATTGCTGCATCGAGGAGGTCAGTTTTACAGATGTCCACTGGCACCGCCTCCAAGGCCGGATGGTTCTTCAAGACGAGCTCGACATCATCACTGGCGAAGGCAAAGCACACGGCCTGGTAGCCGTGGCCTACCGACAACTAGTAAACAACTTCGAGAAGACGCGCAACTACGACCTGGCTGAAGACTGCTTCATCGGTGCCATGGAGATGAAGAGGCTCAACCCCAGAAACTTCCTACTCGGGCGCGCGGAGCCGTTCATGGGACTCTACGAGAAGTATCTGTGGGCGCAGAAAGTGGGTGAATGGGTATCGGTTCACAATGCCTATCGGTTGTTGAGTATCTACGGGAGCAGCTACACTCGCGCGTTGGCAGTGTTGTTTGGGTTGCTCCTTCTGTGCGCTCTCCTTTTCCCCGCATTTGGGCTGCGCATGACCGAAAACTCGAGACCACAAGGAGTGCAGACCAGCACGGTTGCTTTCTGTCCTCAGGAAGCATCCATATCCTGGCGCCGGGCATGGGTTAATGACGAACGAGCGCGGGAATTGTGGCGGACCTTCAAGGCAGGAGTTTGGGCTGCGCTGGAAGTAGCCACCTTCCAACGGAGACCCACCGTGGAACCAGCCACCACCTGGGGTCGTCGACTGGCAATTCCAGAGATGGTCGCAATCCCCGCCCAACTGGCCCTGTCCTTCCTGGCGCTACGCCGTCGCTTCAAACGTTGAGCCGATAGGCGGCCAGGCATGAACGAACCCCGTCTGTCCGGGGCTGGGTGCCGCCTGGCCGCCCGAAAGGTCCGCTCGCCTGCGGCAGGCAGGCCTGCACTTCCCGGAGTAGTGTGCTCGCCGAGTTGCCTAGAGTTCAAGCTAGGCAATCACCTTTGCACAATGCGGGCAGGCTAGTACTCTCGTACCCACCCCCAGTGACTAATCTCCTATGGCTCCTCTGCCTTCTACAGGCTACTTTCCAATTGGTCGGATAGACCATGTCCCATTGGCTATGGTGGCCAGGTGAATAACGAGACACACAAACCCACCCTTGATCTCTCAGAGATACGCAAGGAAGTAGGTGGCGCACTCTGGCTCTTGGTCACCTATGCTGACATGGCCGCCAAAGGCTGGTCAGCCCACGACGATGACCTCGCACATGTGTTGGGAACTTCCACATTCACAATCTTGCGATGGAAGATCAAGTTGATCAAGACCGGCCTCATCAGTATCGAGGACACTCAAGACGGGGGAACTAACATTGTCATCAACCGCGATGTTTTATTTGAGAATTCATTCTCTGGAACAAGAAGCCAACACTTGGCAGAGATGATCAACTCCAAGGGATGGGGCGACTTGAGTGCAACTGACAGAGAGTTTCTGGGTCAGTGTGGAATCAAGGGGGAGGAAGCGTGCCAGCACGAGCAATAGCTCCCCCTCGTCTACTTTACCGCAAATCACCCAGGTAGGATTCTTCCACCCAGCATTCCACCACAGCTTTGCAGCTTTTCATCCCCCAGTACTCAGGTGTGTGAGAAGCTGAAAAGCTGGATGTACTACTGAGCCTGACAGTCTAGGTGCGTTGACTTGCCTATGCGCGCTGCCTAAGATGGGTGCAGTGTTCCAAATTGGATAACCCAGAAACGTGACAGCGAAACTTGAGCGGGCTGTAAGACGTTACAAACAGTGGTTTGGATCGTACAAGAAATCAGGTGAGCTGAAGAAGATACAAGTTTGGCTCGTTGTGAACAAGGGTCGCATCGAATTCACTACCCAGACCGATTCATACAAGGTGAAGCGAGTGCGCCGCAACCCACGAGTAGTCTGCTTTATTGGCAGCAAGGAAGGCCCTACCATTAGGGGAACCGCAGAAATCGTAACTGATAAGGATGCTGTCTGGCGAGGGTACCGCGCCAACTGGAAGACTCACCCGCTAATGATGTTTTTCCTCGCATTCGGAATTAGGAGACGAATCAAGACAGGCAGAAGCATTCTTATTCGAGTCCATCCAGACGAACCAAACCCGCTCTCAGGAGTAACCGCCCCCTCCCTGTAGGCCCCTCGCGTGTACTCGTTCAGAATGATCCGTGACACTCAAGCTGGCCTGCGGCGCAACCCGGGGCCTTGCTGAAATGAGTCTCTTTCCTCAGCCGGAGGGCTCTTGCTTCTCGCCTCACTGCCGGTCTGGCTTTCTGCTAGCAGTAGCCGCCCCACCTCCCTCTCTTGCAAGGGTTGCTAGGATGTCGGAACGGCCTCTCTTTCCGGAAAGTGTCACCCATCATGTGGACGAGTACATTGACTTGCCTGCAGACGGGGTGCGGTCTAAGCCCGGATTTCCGATTTGGCTGTGGTACCGTATCGCCAGGACCAGTCGCTGCGCCTTGAGTTTTGGGGCTCCGACGTAAGGAACCACACTACGGAGGGTGACACCCGGTGGGTGAATTACAACACGAGCCATTCCAGTTCGCGTTCAACGGCTTCTTGAAAGTCGCGTTCCAGGGATCGCGCGTCACTTCTGACGCTGGCCTCATTCTGGTGCGCGAGTTGGATGAACGTCTGGGGCTGGAGACACTCATCGCCGAGCACCTGAGCGATTCCCGACAGGGGATGAACACCCAGTTCAGCGTGGTGGATCTCCTGCGGCAGTCGGTCTACAGTCGCCTCGCGGGCTACGAAGATCTCAACGACGCGGGGCGCGTGTCGGCAGACCCAACATTTCGTCTCATCGGGTCGCCAAAGCGCTGGGACCGGGGTGCGGCGCTGACATCGACGCTGCATTGGTTCGAGACAGAGCTGCTGACCCACGAGGAGAATCTCGTCGGGTTGAGGGCCGTGAACCGGGAGGTGCTTGCACAGGCCGAGATGGCGACGCGCGCCGACCGGATCGTGCTCGACATGGATTCGAGCGAGAGCCCGGTGCATGGGGCGCAGGAAGGGAGCGCCTATAACGGGCACTTCGAGTCCGTCTGCTACCACCCGCTGTTTCTGTTCACCGAGCATGGGGACTGCCTCGCCGCCACGCTGCGGCCAGGCAACGTGCATAGCGCCGACGACTGGGACGACCTGCTCGTACCGGAGATTGACCGGCAGCAGGTGGAGGGCAAGCGCGTAGCGTTCCGCGCAGACGCCGCGTTCGCGAAGCCCGAGATCTACGACGCGCTCGAGCAGCGCGACGTGGACTATGCCATTCGCATGCCGGCGAACAAGAGCTTGGAGCTGGAAATCGAAGACATCCTCTTTCGTCCGCCGGGACGGCCGAGCTGCAAGCCCTTGGTGCGCTACCAGAGTTTCCGCTATCAGGCCAAGAGCTGGACCACGCCCAGACGGATCGTCGCCAAGGTGGAGCACCACCAAGGTGAGCTGTTCCCTCGCGTCGGCTTCATCGTGACCAACATGGCCCTCCCGAGCCGCTCGGTCGTGCGGTTTTACAACAAGCGCGGTACGGCGGAGCAATGGATCAAGGAAGGCAAGCAGGCCACCCACTGGACGCGGCTGTCGTGCCATCGTTTCCGGGCGAACGAGGTGCGCCTGCAACTGAGCGTCCTGGCCTACAATCTGGGCAACTTGTGGCGCAGACTGGTCCTTCCGCTGCGGGTCAAGCGCTGGTCGCTCACGAGTCTCCAGCAGCGACTGGTGAAAACTGGGGGCCGGCTGGTGAAGCATGCGCGGTACTACTGGCTTCTGCTGGCGGAAGGGCATCTCACGCGGCGGCTGTTCGGCGACATGCTGCGGAGGATCTGGGCGCTACCCGTGCCGGCAGGCTGACGCGCGGCCTGAAGTGCAACGAAGCCCGCCCGGCGATGACACGGGGCACACGTGTGGAGCGGTGTCTGAGAAATGCCCGAAAAGCAGGGGTTCCAGTCGGTCGCACGTCGGCGCGGGCTCAGATGAAGGCCTTTGAAGCTGAGCGATTGTGCGACGATCGAAGTTTTTGTGCGATCGGCGGCGATCGGGTGTATAAACGTGCCATCAGGGGCAGGCAAAACGGAAATCCCGGCTAAGATGGGCTGACGGACACGAGTTTCCCTGACCAACTATGATTAATGCACGGGCCGATGTCGTGGGTAGCCTCCTTCGCCCGCCGGAATTGCTCTCTGCTCAAAAACAACTCGTTGCGGGCGGACTTACACCAGCGGAGTTTAAGAAAATCGAAGACCGAGTGGTGGATCAAGCGGTCGAGCTGCAGGAGGAGGCTGGACTGGAGGTCGTCACCGACGGCGAGATGCGCCGCCAGTCTTTCCAGAGCCAGATGACGGCGGCGGTCGAAGGATTTGGTGAACACACCCTGGATGCGTTCTTGTGGGGCGAGTGGCGTGGAGACTCACCGGTAGGCAACCAGGACCTCGAGCGGCCATTGAAGCTGGGTGTAGTGGGCAAGCTCCGGCGGCGTCGCCACCTTTCGGCTGAGGAGTTCTCCTATTTGCGGGCACGGACGCGCCGTACCGCAAAGATCACCCTGCCCAGTCCGAGTCTCTGGGTGAACTTCTGGTCGCGCGAGCGATCGGGCCATGTCTATCCGACACTGGAGTCTTTCTTGACCGCTGTGGTCGAAATCCTTCGCGAGGAAGTGGAGGAACTCGTGCGCCTGGGGGCCACCTACATCCAGATTGACGCACCGCACTATGGGCTGCTGCTCGATCCCCGTACACGCGCCTTTTATGAGCGACAGGCGGGAAACGTGAAGTGGTGGCTCGAACGGGCGATCGAACTCGACAACGCCGTCATGAGCGCTGCCTCGTCTCACGTCACCATTGGCTTTCACCTCTGCCGAGGCAACCAAGGCAGTCGATGGCTAGCGGAAGGCAGCTACGATCCGATCGCCCGCACGCTTTTCCGAAAGATCAAAGCGCATCGGTTGCTGCTCGAATACGATGATGATCGTTCCGGCTCCTTCGAGCCGCTCGGGCACGTGCCCGAGGACAAGCTGGTGGTGCTGGGACTTTTGACGACAAAGTCATCCCGCCTAGAGACACGCGAGGAGCTCAACAAACGGATCGGCCAGGCGAGCCGATATGTGCCGCTGGAGCGGCTGGCGCTCAGCCCGCAATGCGGCTTTGCTACCTCGATTATTGGCAACCGCATCTCACTCGAAGACCAGACGCACAAACTCCGGCTCATGATGGAAACCGCTCAAAGTATTTGGGGTTGAGTCCGCTGCACCAGCGCGACAGGTGACTAGTCCCCTTCGCGTTGACTTGCCTGCGGGCGGGGGCTAGGATGGCGGGCAAGCAGTGGGGTGCTCTCTACCCGGATTTCCGATTTGGCTGTGGTACCGTATCGCCAGGACCAGTCGCTGCGCCTTGAGTTTTGGGGCTCCGACGTAAGGAACCACACTACGGAGGGTGACACCCGGTGGGTGAATTACAACACGAGCCATTCCAGTTCGCGTTCAACGGCTTCTTGAAAGTCGCGTTCCAGGGATCGCGCGTCACTTCTGACGCTGGCCTCATTCTGGTGCGCGAGTTGGATGAACGTCTGGGGCTGGAGACACTCATCGCCGAGCACCTGAGCGATTCCCGACAGGGGATGAACACCCAGTTCAGCGTGGTGGATCTCCTGCGGCAGTCGGTCTACAGTCGCCTCGCGGGCTACGAAGATCTCAACGACGCGGGGCGCGTGTCGGCAGACCCAACATTTCGTCTCATCGGGTCGCCAAAGCGCTGGGACCGGGGTGCGGCGCTGACATCGACGCTGCATTGGTTCGAGACAGAGCTGCTGACCCACGAGGAGAATCTCGTCGGGTTGAGGGCCGTGAACCGGGAGGTGCTTGCACAGGCCGAGATGGCGACGCGCGCCGACCGGATCGTGCTCGACATGGATTCGAGCGAGAGCCCGGTGCATGGGGCGCAGGAAGGGAGCGCCTATAACGGGCACTTCGAGTCCGTCTGCTACCACCCGCTGTTTCTGTTCACCGAGCATGGGGACTGCCTCGCCGCCACGCTGCGGCCAGGCAACGTGCATAGCGCCGACGACTGGGACGACCTGCTCGTACCGGAGATTGACCGGCAGCAGGTGGAGGGCAAGCGCGTAGCGTTCCGCGCAGACGCCGCGTTCGCGAAGCCCGAGATCTACGACGCGCTCGAGCAGCGCGACGTGGACTATGCCATTCGCATGCCGGCGAACAAGAGCTTGGAGCTGGAAATCGAAGACATCCTCTTTCGTCCGCCGGGACGGCCGAGCTGCAAGCCCTTGGTGCGCTACCAGAGTTTCCGCTATCAGGCCAAGAGCTGGACCACGCCCAGACGGATCGTCGCCAAGGTGGAGCACCACCAAGGTGAGCTGTTCCCTCGCGTCGGCTTCATCGTGACCAACACGGCCCTCCCGAGCCGCTCGGTCGTGCGGTTTTACAACAAGCGCGGTACGGCGGAGCAATGGATCAAGGAAGGCAAGCAGGCCACCCACTGGACGCGGCTGTCGTGCCATCGTTTCCGGGCGAACGAGGTGCGCCTGCAACTGAGCGTCCTGGCCTACAATCTGGGCAACTTGTGGCGCAGACTGGTCCTTCCGCTGCGGGTCAAGCGCTGGTCGCTCACGAGTCTCCAGCAGCGACTGGTGAAAACTGGGGGCCGGCTGGTGAAGCATGCGCGGTACTACTGGCTTCTGCTGGCGGAAGGGCATCTCACGCGGCGGCTGTTCGGCGACATGCTGCGGAGGATCTGGGCGCTACCCGTGCCGGCAGGCTGACGCGCGGCCTGAAGTGCAACGAAGCCCGCCCGGCGATGACACGGGGCACACGTGTGGAGCGGTGTCTGAGAAATGCCCGAAAAGCAGGGGTTCCAGTCGGTCGCACGTCGGCGCGGGCTCAGATGAAGGCCTTTGAAGCTGAACGATTGTGCGACGATCGAAGTTTTTGTGCGATCGGCGGCGATCGGGTGTATAAACGTGCCATCAGGGGCAGGCAAAACGGAAATCCCGGCTCTATGGTTGAAAATCCCATTTCAGTTGCGCTCATCGCTCGCTTTGAAGTCATTGAAGTTGGTCCTCTAGCAGGCGAGCTGGCGCTGCCTCTGAGGCCCAGTCCTACACTTCGGAAAGACCGCTGGTACGATGACTAACCGAGACCGGCAAGTAGCTTGGACCTATCACAACGATACGAAGCACTCGTATCAGAGTGTTCGCGCTAATCCGCATTATTTGGACTTCGCGAATCAGCCGTCTCCCTTCAAAATTTATCCGACCCTCAATCCCTTGTCTCTGCCTCGTGAAGTCCAGCAGACAGGAATCGCTGCACTCTCGGCCATCGCCCAAACGAAAGTCGCTGCAGAGGGAGCGGTGACGCCGGATTTGAAAAGCTTGGCGCAAATTCTTTATTTTTCGGCCGGTATAACGAAGCGGAGGCCCTACCCCGGAGGGGAGATTTTCTTTCGCGCCGCATCGTGCACGGGGGCGCTGTATGAGATCGAGTTGTACCTCGTGTGTGGCGACCTTCCTGATTTGGAGGCTGGTGTCTACCACTTCGGGGTGGGCGACTTCGGGCTTCGAAAATTGCGCGCGGGGGACTATCGCCAAGTTCTGGCTCAAGCGAGTGGAGCTGAGCCGGCGGTCTCTCATGCCCCCGTTACCATAATCTGCACCGGAACTTATTGGCGCAATGCGTGGAAGTATCAAGCGCGAACCTACCGGCATTTTGGGTGGGACAACGGCACCATTCTCGCCAATTTGTTGGCCATGTGCACAGCCCTGCGCCTCCCAGCGCGAGTAGTCTGCGGTTTCCTAGACACTGGAGTGAACCGGCTGCTCGACCTCGAAACAGAACGCGAAGTAGCGTTCTCTTCAGTCCCCATTGGATACGTCCCTAGCTTGCCACCAGCGCCCCCCAGCGCGATTCATCCATTGGAGCTCGAAACTGTTCCTTCTTCGGGAACTGAGGTGGATTACCCCGCTATGCGGGAGATGCATGAAGCCTCTTCATTACGCTCGGTAGCAGAGGTGGCCGAATGGCGTGGCCGGCCGCCAGTGGTAGAGTCCCCGGCCTCTACGGGCCTGACGGTTCCGCTTCAGCCGCTCAGCGAGAAGGAAATGTCTCTCGACCCGATCGAACAGGCCATCCTCCGACGCGGTTCAACCCGAAAGTTTACTCAGGAATCGATCACCTTCGCCCAGCTTTCAACCATGCTCTGTCGAGCGACCCAGGGTATTCCTGCAGATTTCCTCGGTCCCCTTGGTACGCACCTCAACGATATTTACCTAATTGTCAATAGCGTGGAGGGTCTCACTCCTGGTGCCTATGTCTTGCACCCCAGACGCGGCGTCCTAGAGCGTCTCAAGGAGGGCAATTTTCGCTCTGAAGCTTACCACCTCGGTCTCGAACAAGAACTCCCGGCCGAGGCCAGCGTGGCGGTATTTTTTCTGGCTGATCTGCAGTCTATTTTCGAGCGCTTCGGCAATCGAGGCTATCGTGCCGTCCAACTCGAGGCAGGAATCCTAGGGGGCAAGCTGTATCTGGCAGCTTACGCGCAACGCCTAGGTGCGACGGGCTTGACGTTCTATGACGATGATGTGATCACCTTCTTCTCCCCCCATGCGAAGGGCAAGAATGCGATCTTCCTTATGGCACTTGGGAAGAGCGCGAAGCGAGGACAACAGTTGGTTTCTCCGGGATTCCCATCGGCATGACAGGTCCGTAATTCGAGGAACTCCGCCGTCTCGTTCCTACCAGTAAGAACTGATTTAATTCGCGCCCCCCGCCTTTCAAAACTTCGTGCGTAGCATGAACTTCCCCCCGTAAAGGACACGGGGCAGGCGGAGTAGCCCCTTCGCGTTGACCTGGCTGCGGGCGGGGCGTAGGATGGCGGGCGACGAGTCGGGTTCGCTCCACGAGATTCCAGGAAAGCTAGGGAAACTGCATGGTAGAAACCAAGCAGGCAAGCACGCTGATCCAGGCTATGCGTGGCTCGCTACGTGGGTACTGGGCCCAGGCAGAGGGATACCAGAAGTTCCTGTACTTTGTCGGCTTCTTGTTGCTGGCGAGCGCCGTATTCCACGGTGTTGTGCTTGTCGTGGCGGGTGGCTCTCTGGAAGGCGATGTGTCTTGGCGCAAGCCGATTCTCTTCGGCGAATCCTTTGGTTTGACGGCGATTTTCGTCGCCTGGGTCATGACGTTTCTCCCGAAGTGGGGTGTGCCGGGCTGGCTCCTCTCGATTGCGCTCGGGCTTGCGAACTTGTACGAAGTGGTCTGGGTGTCTTTCCAGCAGTGGCGCGGCGTGCCTTCCCATTTCAATAGCAACACGCACTTTGACCAGGCGCTTTTTGACTTGGCCGGCGTTGCCATCGGCTTTACGGGGACCGTAATTTTGGTGGTTACGATCTTGGCCTTCTTTCGTCTGCAAGCCTCTCCGAGTCTCGCCTGGGCGATTCGGGCGGGGATGGTGCTGCTTGTTACCGGGCAGGTTTTTGGCGCTCTCATGATTGCACACGGCGGCAACTCGCTTGGCGCAGCGGGCGCCATGAAGGTCCCGCATGCCCTAGCTCTCCACGCCTTTCAGGTGTTGCCGGTTCTAGCATGGCTCCTCTCTTTTACTAGTTGGAGTGAAGGGCGACGCACGTGGACGGTGCTCCTTGCTGCGGCTGGCTACACGGTCGTGCTTGTGGTGAGCGCGACTCAGACGTTTCGTGGCCTTGCGCCGTTGGATCTAAGTCCGGTGGACGCGTTGCTGGGTGGGCTCGGGGCAATCTTTTTGGTGGGCGCTTATGCGACAGCGCTGGTCGGGCTTCGGGCTAGCAGCTAAGAACATAGACTTGCGCGGGCGGTGAAGGAGGAGAAGCAGGTGAGGTTGCGGTAGCAAGGAGTCGGTGTGAAGGTAGAGAGGATTTCGGCGGTTACGATCAAAGTGAGTGATGTGCGCTCGTCCGTGCGTTTCTACCGGGATGTGCTGGGTCTTGGGGTCATTTATGGTGGTGAGGGCTCGTCGTTCTCATCGCTTTGCATGGGGGATGAGAAGAACGCCATCTTGAACTTGGAGCAAGGGGCGCCGGTCAATGGGTGGGGGCGGGTTGTTTTTTACGTGGATGATGTGGATGGCTGTTGGGCATTCCTCAAAGGCAAGGGGTTTGAGCCGGAGAGGCCGCGGGATGCGGCGTGGGGAGAGCGGTACTTTCATATCCTTGATCCGGATGGACATGAGTTGTCGTTTGCGCGGCCGCTCGAATGAGCCCAAGGACAAGGAAAGGCCGGGTTATGCGTAAACTAGGGGTTGAAGAGAAAAACCGTATTGCAGATCACCTTGCCTTCCTTAATGAATCCCTGCAAAGCGGCCAGATTGATATATACGAGTTCAGCAGAAGAGTAGAAGCATTGCTGCAGTTCGTGAAGGGGATCATCGAGAAGCGCGAAGCAGCTTTAGATGAACGGGTGCGGAGCGCAGGCGATTACGATTAAGAAGCCGATCGCCCGCGTTGACTTGCCTGCGGCCTCCCAACATTCCACCACAGTTTTGCAGCTTTTCATCCCCCAGTACTCGGGTGAGTGAGAAGCTGAAAAGCTGGATGCACGGCTGAGCCTGGCAGTCTATGCGCGTTGACTTGCCTGCGGATGGGGGCTAAGATTGGATTATGGCTTACATTATTGCTGAACCTTGCATCGGCACGATGGACACCGCGTGCGTGGATGTGTGTCCCGTAGATTGCATTCATCCGGCCAAAGAGAGGGATTACCACGGTGGGCCAGCGAATCAGGGAGGAAAGAACTTCGACGAAGTCCCGCAGCTCTACATCCATCCAGACGAGTGCATTGACTGTGGCGCGTGTGTGCCGGTGTGCCCCGTAACGGCGATTTTCGCCCTGGAAGACTTACCCGAGAAGTGGGCGAACTTCACACCGATTAACGCCGATTACTTTAAGGAGCCGGCAGGATAAGGCACAACCGGACGGGCGACGGTGCCGGAGGCGAGCATGCCCGAATATGTCAAAGTAGCAGTAACGGACGACATCGCACCCAACCAAGGAAAGCTGGTGGAGGTCCAGGGAAAGAAGATTGCCCTTTTCAACCTAGAGGGCAAGTATTACGCCATCGATAACACCTGTACGCACCGTGGGGGTCCACTGGCCGAGGGGGAGTTGGAGGGCGATGAGGTCACCTGCCCGTGGCACGGCGCGAAGTTCAAGATCACCAGTGGGGCAGTGCTCAGCCCGCCGGCTCCCCAGGGAGTGAAGAGCTTTCCCATTCGAGTCACGGGAAATGACCTGGAAGTCGAACTCTAGCAGGAAGGCAAAGGAAGCTGTGAGCATTCTTTCTATTTTAGGACGAATCCTGTCCTCCGGTTAAAACCATCGGGCATCTTTATGCTGATGGTGTAGGTGCCGGAGTTCAGCCCCGCCGTGCTCAGGTTGTAGACCCATTTGTCGCCCGAGAACCTGAACAGGAAGCCGCTATCATTCTGCTTCACCCGCATCCAGGTCCACAATCTCAAGGTCGATGGCATCTCCCATCCTCACCAGCGACACTATCTCCGGCGGCGGCACATCCGCGTCCGTCAGAAGTGTCGCCCCGCAGAAAAGCTGGAGCTTGAGAGGAAGCGTCCGGCCTTGCTTGAAAGCGCGGTCCGGGAAAATAGGAGGCTGTGCTTCCGGGCGCAGACTTGCCAGCGGCGCCAGGAGCCCTTCCACACGGTCAAAGACAATCACGCGGGCATTATCCGGAGCGGAATCCAGCTCTCCGTCGTTCACAACCAGGGTAACGACTGAGAATCCCAGTGACAACGTGACCGTGGGATTTACTCCGGTTACGGTGCCGCCGCCTTCCGGGAAAGGTCCCGTCCAGGTAAACGTCAACGCATCACCGTCGGGATCACCTGACCCCGACCCGTCCAGCGTCACCTCTGTGCTCCCGACACTGCTGCATTGGACGATTCGCAGGGGCCCCGCCTCGGCCGTTGGAGGCTGGTTTCCTTCCTCTACAATTCTATGGTGACGTCGTCCGGCGCCGAATTCAACACCCCGTCGTTCACCACCAGGGTAATGACCGACAATCCCACTGGCAACGTGACCGTGGGAGTTACACCGGTTACCGTGCCGCCCCCTTCCGGAAAGGGTCCCGTCCAGGTAAACGTCAACGCATCACCGTCGGGATCGCTTGACCCCGACCCATCCAGCGTTACCGGTGCGCCCTCGGGGCCGATCGACTGGACCGTCTGCGGAGAACCCGCCCCGGCTACCGGCGACTGGTTCAGTTCAAGAAATTCCAGAATCAGCACCCAGCTGTCGGTGCGGAACCCGGTATTTGTATTCGGATCCAAGGGGCCCACTCCCCCGAAGACCATCAGGCGGTTGGTCGCCGAATCATGCTCCACCACGGGAGAAAAACGCTCAGGCGGCGGCCCGCCGGTCGGAGCCAACTGCGTCCAGAAGGCCAGGCCGCCCAACCCGTTGGCGTTGCTCAACACATACACATCGCTGGTGGCCGGGCAAAAGCCAAGGCAAATACCAATTGTCTCATCTGTCCCATCTTGTCCTCCAAAAACCATCAAGCGATTGGTGGCGGGATCGTAGGCCGAGCCAGCCCAGAGCCGGGGCGGGGCCAGGTCGCTGCCCGGTTCACCCAGTTTAATCCATTCAGAGGTACCTCCCGTCCCGTTGGCGTTGGTCAGCACCCAGGTGTCGGTGCGGAACCCGAGGTTCGTATTCGGATCCAAGGGGCCGATTCCCCCCGAAACCATCAGGCGGTTGGTCGCCGAATCATGCTCCACCACGGGTGAAAAACGCTCAGGCGGTGGCCCGCCGGTCGGAGTCAGCTGCGTCCAGACAGTCGGCTCCGCCCCCAAGCCGTTGGCGTTGCTCAACACAAAGACATCGCTGGTGGCCGGGGCGACCGGGGGGTTCGGGGGGTCCTGGCAAGTAAAACCAAAGCAAATACCCCTTGTCTCATCTGTCCCATCTTCTCCGCCAAAAACCATCAAATGATTGGTAGCGGGATCGTAGGCCGAGCCGGCCCAGAGCCGGGGCGGGCCCCCGCCCGGTTCAATCTGGGTCCATACAGGGGTACCTCCCACCCCGTTGGCGTTGGTCAGCACCCAGGTGTCGGTGCGGAACGCGGTATTCGTATTCGGATCCACGGGGCCCAATCCCCCGGAGACAATCAGTCGGTTCGACACCGAGTCATATCCGACCACCGGTGAAAAACGCTCAGGCCGTGGCCCGCCGGTCGTATCCAACTGGATCCAGTCACGAAGGCCGACCAATCCGTTGGCATTGGTCAGCACAAACACATCGCTGGTGGCCGGGCAAAAACCAAGGCAAAGGACTTCTTCTCCTCCGAAGACGATCAAGCGATTGCTGACCGGATCGTAGGCCGAGCCGGCCCAGAGCCGGGGCCGTGCCCATGGCCGGTAGAATCTCCTCCCAGTTCTGCGCGCTGGCGGAGGGAGCAAAGAATACTAGCAAAGCCAGCAAGAACCAGGCAGCATGAACGCTCCCTCTCCCCGAGAAAGCAACTGTGCGAAAAGTCAGAGCATGGCTCATTGATTACTCCCAAATTTGTCAGAGGCTAGAAGGAGTGACCTAGAGGGCTTCTATGACTCTAGGGGTCCCCTCACCCCTTTAGCCCTCCAAGTTGTCTTGATGCCGACGCGGGGCTTGTAGCACAGGGGAAAGTTGCTGTCAAGTTGCTTTTGGCACGCGCTCTAGGTCAAAGTTCGCGACGAGCTGGCCTACGGGGTTCGTCGAAACTTTGTCGTAATATCGAATGCCTTGAAGAGTTCACTTTCAATGAAAAGAGGGAAAGGAGGTTGATCGCATGAAGATCGCAACCGTAGCCGTTTACGTTGAGAATCAGGAAGAGGCCTTGAAATTCTGGACCGAGAAAGTCGGGTTTGTAGTGCACCGCAGTCAACCTATGGGACCGAACCCAAGCTGGCTAGAGGTCGGTCCGGAAGGCGCCGAATCGTGTTTGGTGATCTACCCGAAGTCGATGATGAAGGACTGGGCAGAACGAAAACCTTATGTCGTGTTCGAGTGCGAGGATATCCAAAGGAAGTACGAGGAAATGACTTCTCGGGGAGTCACCTTCACTCAGGAACCCAAGGAGATGGCCTGGGGATCATTCGCCATCTTTCTCGACACAGAAAGGAATTGGTTCGGCCTTAGAGGGAGTAGAGCAACGTAATTCTTGCTGAATTGAAGGCCGGATGCCAAGACAATGGGATTTGCGTTGGATTATCGTTGAGTTTACACCCCTGCCGATAGTGCCAAAAAGGTTCTCTTCTGGCTCAGATTGACAACTGCATTTGATCGATCCGGGCAAATACACCCAACAACTCACTGGCAGGAAGAGTTCTGAAATCGTCCCCTAGGGCGCGCCACTCTTTTCCTAACTCCTTTAGGACAGTCAATTCCGATTCAAGGGGTTCAGCAAATCACTGCAAGAACAGCGCGAGGAAAAGGCGGCCCCCGGCCTTAGGTCTCCCAATTTCCCTGATTGGCCCTTCACGTTGACTTGCCCGCGGAGGCAGCCTAAGATGGCCGCCGAAGTGGGGGGCGCTTTTCCCTTGATCCGGAAAAAAGTCCCACTGGCAGGCGTGATAGAGCACCCTCGCGCTTTGCTTTAGAGGTTTAGATGATCGTCGGAGTACCGGTCGAGTCCTATCCGCATGAGCGGCGCGTTGCGCTGGTGCCGGCGGTGGTGCCTGCCTTGACCAAGGCGGGGCTGGAAGTGGTGGTGGAAGCAGGGGCGGGCAAGAAGGCGGGTTTCCCCGACGCCGCCTACCAGGAGCAGGGGGCGCGCCTTGCACCGGATCGGGCTCAACTCTTCTCCTCGGCCGATGTGCTCCTGCAAGTGCACGGCTTGGGCGGCAACCCGGATGCCAGTCACGCCGATCTGGAGTTGCTCCGCTCTGGCCAAGTAGTGCTCGGTCTCCTGAACCCTTTGGGAGCGCCGGAAACCGCACGGGAACTTGCAAGCAGAGGCATTACCGCCTTTGCGCTGGAGCTGCTCCCGCGCATCAGCCGGGCACAACCGATGGATGCGCTGAGCGCAATGGCCACGATCGCGGGCTACAAAGCCGCCCTGTTGGGCGCCGGTGCGCTTCAGAAGATGTACCCCATGATGATTACCGCCGCTGGAACCATCACCCCAGCCCGGGTGTTTGTGGTGGGGGCAGGCGTAGCCGGGCTCCAGGCCATCGCCACCTCCCGCCGCCTGGGTGCAGTGGTGCAGGCTTACGATGTCCGACCAGCGGTGAAAGAGCAGGTGGAAAGCCTGGGGGCAAAGTTCCTTGTCTTGGAGCTGCAAACCGAGAAAGCGGAGGCGTCAGGCGGGTACGCTCAGGCCATGGGCGAGGAGTTCTACCGCCGCCAGCGAGAGATGATGGCGCAGGCGGTGGCCGAAAGCGACGTGGTCATCACCACCGCGGCGATTCCCGGCAAGAAAGCGCCCACGCTGCTCACGCAAGCGATGGTCGAGGGGATGCGCCCGGGGTCCGTCATCGTGGACCTGGCTGCCGAGGGGGGTGGCAACTGCGAGCTCACTCGGCCCGGAGAAGCGCTAGAGGCGCACGGAGTCACTATACTGGGGCCCACCAACCTTCCCTCCACCATCCCCTACCACGCCAGCCAGATGTACGCCAAAAACGTCACCGCCTTTCTCCAAAACCTGGTGAAAAACGGCGAGCTCCGCCTCAACCTGGAAGACCAGATCATTCGGGACACTCTCCTCACGCACCAGGGAGAGGTGGTCAACGCTCGGGTGCGCGAGCTGCTCGGCCTGCCCGCGTCCAGCGCGCCAACCGATGAAAGGAGTAACTCCTGATGGAAGTCTTCGTTGCAGCTCTGACCATATTTGTCTTGGCCCTGTTTGTGGGCTTTGAGGTAATCACCAAGGTGCCACCGCTTTTGCACACGCCGCTCATGTCGGGAGCGAATGCAATCTCAGGCATCACGCTGGTGGGAACGTTGGTGACGTCGGGCATGCAGTTGACTACGCTCACCACGATTCTCGGGTTCATCGCCGTGGCCATGGCGACGGCCAACGTGGTGGGAGGCTTCCTGGTGACGCACCGTATGCTGGGGATGTTCCGCGGGAAAAACTAGGGATGTCAAAAGAACTCATCAACCTTTTTTACCTCGTTGCGGCAGTCCTCTTTATCCTCGGCCTCAAGGGACTCTCCCATCCCCGCACGGCGGTGCGGGGCAACCTGCTGGGGTCGGCGGGCATGCTCCTGGCGATTGTGGTTACCCTTTTGGACAAGCGCATCGTCAGCGTCGAAGTCATCGTGGCTGGCATAGTGGTGGGGGCCTTGATCGGCGCGGCCATGGCCTACCGCGCCCCCATGACCGCTATCCCGCAAGTGGTCGCCATCTTCAACGCCTTCGGAGGCGGCGCCTCAGCGCTGGCCGTGGGGGCCGCCTTGGAAGAAGCCCTCCGGGGAGGGTTTGTCGAAGAGATAGATTTCCAGTTCACGTTGTCGGCTGCGGGCGCTGCGTTGATCGGCGCTATCTCCTTCACCGGGAGCGGCATCGCCTTTGGCAAGCTTCAGGGACTGATCAAGGAACGCCCCATCTTGCTGCCGGGCCGGCACGTGATCAACGGTGCGCTGGTATTAGCCTGCCTGGGCCTGAGTGCCTGGCTGGTGGGAGATCCTACCTCTTCGCTGTCGTTCTGGATCCTGGTCGGAGTTGCTTCTCTGCTTGGGATCATGTTGGTGATACCCATCGGCGGGGCCGACATGCCTGTGGTCATCTCGCTCCTCAATGCTTATTCGGGCATTGCGGCTGCGGGTCACGGGTGGGTCCTGAACAATAGCGTGCTTATAATTGCGGGCTCGCTGGTGGGTGCTGCGGGGTTCATCCTCACCGCCCTGATGTGCCGGGCGATGAACCGGTCCTTGCCCAACGTCGTGTTCGCCGGGGTAGGCGCGGTGGTCGCCACGGTAGCTGAGAGCGAGGATATCTACGCCGGTCGGGTGAAAGCAGCCTCAGCCGAGGAAGTGGCGATGTTGTTGGACGGTGCCCGGCGGGTGGTGATCGCCCCCGGATACGGGATGGCGGTCGCGCAGGCCCAGTACGCCATCCAAGACCTGGCCAACCTGTTGGAATCCAAAGGAGTCGAGGTGGACTTTGCGATTCATCCCGTGGCCGGGCGCATGCCAGGACACATGAACGTGCTGCTGGCGGAGGCCAACATTTCTTACGAAAAGCTGAAAGATATGGACCAGATCAATCCCACTTTCCGGCAAACGGATGTGGTGCTGGTGGTTGGAGCCAACGACGTGGTCAACCCTTTGGCCCGGGATTCCGACCCTTCGATTCCCATTGCCGGCATGCCGATCCTCAATGTGGATGAGGCGCGTTCGGTTGTCATCGTCAAGCGTAGCCTCAGCCCGGGATTCGCGGGCATTCCCAATCCCCTCTTTGCGGCCGACAATACGCTTATGCTTTTTGGCGATGCAAAAAAGATGGCGTTGGACCTCGTGGCCGCCCTCAAGGAAACCTAGAGAACTCTCGCGCTTCCAGATGGGGAAATTTCTCCGCAGCCCGGCAGTCGGAGCAAGTTTTGAATCGCGTGGCCGAGGAAGGAGAGGCGGTCAGCGCATCACGCCGGATACTTTCCGGTGATGTAGTTCTCCAGTTGGCCGATGGTTTCCTCTTGCACTGAGATGATCCAGTGCACCAAATCACCAATGGAAACAACTCCCACCACTTTTTCGCTTTCCACCACCGGAAGATGACGTATGCGATTGCGAGTCATAACTTTCATGCACTCGTCCACGGTATGCTCCGGCGTAACGAAGACCGCCGGACTGGTCATGATTTCCTTGACCCGAGTTTGCTTGGAGGATTTTCCTTTCAGAATAACTTTGCGGGTGTAATCACGCTCGGAGATGACCCCCACCAGCTTGCCCTCGGAGATCACCAACAAGGCCCCCGCTTGCTTTTCGGCCATCATTTCGATTGCCTCGTAGACCGAGGCAGCGGGGGTCACAGACCAAACCGTGCGGCCTTTGTGTTTCAAAATTAAACTGATTCTGTCAACCCGTTTCATCGCTCTTGCGGGACGTGCCGAAGCACAGGCCTTGCGTCTTCTGAGCTTGCCCTTCGCTTCGTGGTTATCCCGGGTGCTCTCATCCTATCGCCGCGGCAGGAGCAAGGTCAACGTGAGTTTTTACTCCCCCGGATAAGCTTCTAGGGAATCGGTCCCACTCTTGCCGAAGGATAGCAATGGTCACGCAACCCCCATCGAGACGGAAGGCGAACAGTGGAGGCGCGGGCCTGCCTGCGATAGGCAGGCTTCGGTGGACCGGCCTGCTTTGACGAAGGACAGCGACGGCCGCACAACCTCGATCAATGCGAAAGGGGAGAACTGGAAGCGCGGGTGGGAGGAGTTTATTCTGAGCGCTAGCGAAGAAAACCTACGAGTGGCTGTCCTTCGACTCGCTGCGCTCGCTCAGGACACTCCCGCCGGACGGCGGGAGTGGAGGCGCGGGTGGGCGCGCCTTCGCCAAGGCTACGGCGGCCCGGGGAACTACAGCACACAACAACGGTAGTGCGAAGGTTCCTGCGTGGCCCTGCAATATAGCTGGAGGCGCGGGTGGGATTCGAACCCACGAATGGAGGTTTTGCAGACCTCTCCCTTAGGCCACTTGGGTACCGCGCCTTCAATTGCCAGTATAGCGAAACTCCTGCTTGCGCGTCACACAGCAAGGGACAGGATAGAGTAGAGCCGCTCCAAGTCGAATCGTCTTCTGACTGGGTGTCCAGTTAGTGTGCGCTCGAGCGGCATCTTGATGCGGTTATGCAGACAATCTCTCCCCGGCAGGGGCCAGGGGGCTCGGTGCGAAATTAGCACACTACCTGCGCTTGGCGTGGCGGGCGGGGCGGGGCTAGGAGCCGGGGGTGGCGGGCGCAGGGGCGGCGCGCAGTTCCAGCTCGCGCAGCGCGCGGGCGGATTCCTCCGGCGGGGTGGCGTTGATGTAGAAGCCGGTGCCCCACTCGAAGCCGGCCACACGGGTCAGCTTGGGCATGTACTCGATGTGCCAGTGGTAGTAAAGCTCAGTTTCTTCCCGCATGGGACTGGTGTGCAGGACAAAGTTGTAGGCGGGGCGGTCGAGCAGTTGCTCGGCGCGCAGGAGTAACCGCTTGAGGGCGCGGGCGAGATGCGGGTAGGTAGCTGCCGCCGTGTCCTCAAAAAAAGCGCCGTGTTGCTTGGGCAGAATCCAAGTCTCGAAGGGAAAGCGGGGCGCATAGGGCGCCACGGTGAGGAAGTGCTCGTCTTCGGAGACCACGCGCGCCTGGGTTTGCTTCTCCTGGCGGATGATGTCGCAGAAGACGCAGCGCTCCTTCATCAAATAGTACTGCTTGGCGCCGTCCACCTCTTCGCGCACACGCTTGGGCACAATAGGAAGAGCGATGAGCTGCGAGTGGCTGTGTTCGAGCGAAGCGCCAGCGGCCAATCCATGGTTCTTGAAGATCAGAACGTACTTGAAGCGCGGGTCGTTCTTGAGGTCCACCATGCGGTCGCGGAACGCCCTCAAAACGTCCTCGATGCGCTTTTCGGGCAACTGGGCCAAGCTGGCCTGATGGTCGGGCGACTCGATGATGACCTCGTGGGCACCGATCCCGCTGACGCGGTCAAACAGGCCCTCGCCGGTGCGCTCGAGCTCCCCTTCAATCCGCAGGGCCGGGAACTTGTTGGGCACCACCCGCAGGCTCCAGCCCGGCGTATCGGCCGGGGTGCCGTTGGAGCGCAGGGCCATGATTTCCGGCGGGGTCTTGTCCTCATTGCCGGTGCAAAACGGACAGAAACTTCCCCCCTTGATTACGACCGGTTCCTTGGCGTAGTCGCTGGGGCGCTTGGCGCGGTCGGTGGAGATGATGACCCAACGCCCGAGGATGGGGTCCTTGCGTAGCTCCGGCACCTGAGGTTCCTTGCTCTCTAGTCAATCATCGGCGCGTCCAAACCGAAGGATTAGATACTACATCCGCTTCCACCTGCCAAGAGTTGATTGCGCACGGGCAGATCTCAGCCGCCGCCGAAGGCGCCTTTGTGCAGCCGGACCACGGGCGCCGACCCGCGCCGGGCCTCCAGCGCCAGGACGTCTAAGCGGTAGGGGACTTCGCCCAGGCGATGCCGAATCAGGTATTCGCGCGCGGTGCCGCGCAGCTTGTGTTGCTTGCCGGGGTTCACCGCCGCCTCCGGCGGGCCACCGCTGGCGGTGGTGCGCGCCTTTACCTCGATAAAGGCGAGCACGTCGCCATCCCATCCGATTAGGTCAATCTCCCCCCGTCCATGCGGCGAGCGGAAGTTGCGGCGGACGATGATGTACCCCTGGCGGCGCAGGTACCAGTAAGCCAGGGTTTCGGCCCGGACGCCGGTGCGGAGGCGCTGGCGGCGTTCGTCCGCCTCGGTTTCGGCCTGTTGCGGCCCCAAGCCCCGGCGCGCCGCCAGGACGCTCACCAAGCCAAACATGAATCGGGCGAAGAGGTTCACTGCCCTTCCCTCCATAATGCGGGGAGCCGTGCCGGAGTCCCGGTGGCAGGAGCCACCGGGTTGGACGTTGGAGGGTTGCCGGAGTCGAAATGCCAAAGCTGATTGATGCTCGCCATTCTCAACTACTGTCCAGCCCAGCGGCCCTTCAGGGCGAGCCCTCGGGCAGAAGCCTCGGGCTGAAGCCTTCAGGACGAGCCCCAGCCTGCCTACCGCAGGCAGGCCGCTGGGAGAGACCACGAATGCGGACCTCAAGGGCTTCCCGCTGAAGCGGGATCTTCGCTCCGCCGGGGCCGTGCTCGAGCACGGCCCCGACATCGCTTCAAAAAGCTCCCTGGAGAGTAACGCATAACGGCCCGTACGGGCCCTGACGAAAAAGCGGGTGCCCCCTACGGGGATAGACTCCGCACCTCTTCCGGACGATTAGATTCTGGTAGCGGAGCCCCGCCAGCCCGGGCCTTTCGAGAAGGACCTCCCCCATGGTGTGCTTTCCTTCGGCAAGGCACAAGGCCTTGCCCTACCTGTTTCTCGTGCAGCGGAAGCATCCGGAGGTAGGGCAGGGGCTTGCCCCCTGCCGTCCTGACGATATCCCGCGCTTGCGGCAGGCAATCACAGACGCTATCGCCACCGACCAGAACAATACGGCCTTAGGCGACCGCTCGTCAGCTTCTTTTTTCGACCTCGGTCAGGGCTTCGTCCAGAATGCGCAAGGCGCAGTCAGCTTGCTCCTGATCGATGACCAGCGGAGGAGCCAGCCGCAGGGTGTTGGCCCCGCAGCCCAGCACCAGCAAGCCGCGCTCGAAGGCCGCCGCGCCCACGGCGGATGACCAGCGGGTAGCTGCGGGTGTAGGAGGGGGAGATGAGGCGCGCATCACCGTCAATGATGCGCCGGGCATTGGGCCCCGGCAGGGGGGTCTTCAACTGCGGAAGCTTGGCTTCCAAGATCGATTCGGTTTTGCTCATCGGATTTCTCCTTTCTGGGTTGCTATCTGCTCGCAGGGACGAGCTGCAACAGGTTGAAAGGAGAAAGATTAGTCCACGCCGAAGAGACCGGGGCGGGCAGTGGCAGGAAGGCAAAGCCGGGGCAACGCGCCTATGTGGAAGGTTCTCATTTCCGCTTCCAGCGAACACCGTCGCGGGTGTCCTCGACCATGATACCACCGTTGGCCAACTCCTGGCGAATCTGGTCAGCGCGGGCAAAGTCGCGGGAGGCGCGGGCCTGCCGGCGCTCGGCCAGCAGACGGTCCACCTGGGAGTCGCTCAAGTAGCCGTTCCCCACTGGGACGGTAACCGCAACTTCCAACTTGTCCTTCAGAGCCGCCAGTTTTTGGCGGTCGTCGTCGGCCAGGACGGAAAAGATGCCGTCGAAGCGCTCCAGCAAGGCTTCTACCGCCGGCGCATCCCCGCGGCGGAACTCGCCCCGGTCCATGGCGGTGTTGGCGTCGCGGACGAGGTTGAAGATCGCGGCCAAGGCGACGGCGGTGTTGAGGTCGTCGTCCAGCCCGGCGTCGAACTCCTGCCGGGCGCGCTCGGTGCGTTCCCGCAGGGCGTCGGACTGACCCTGGGGGAATTTTTCCGTCCGAAGCCGCAACTGGAAATTGCGCAGACGCTCCACCGACTGCGCCGCCTGATGCAGCCCGTCGAAGGTAAAGTTGAGCTGGCGGCGGTAGGGGACGGAAGCGAGCAGGTAGCGAATGGCGGAGGGCTTGTGGCCTTTGGCCAGCAGGTCGCGCAGGGTGTAGAAGTTCCCCAGCGACTTCGACATTTTCTCGCCCTCGACGATGAGAAACTCGGCGTGCAGCCAGAAGCGCACGAAGGGCTTGCCGGTGGCGGCTTCGCTCTGGGCAATCTCGTTGGTGTGGTGGGGGAAAACCAGGTCGGTGCCGCCGGTGTGGATATCGAAGCTCTCGCCCAGGTACTTCATCGACATGGCGGAGCATTCCAGGTGCCAGCCGGGGCGGCCTGCGCCGAAGGGCGCCTCCCAGACGGGTTCGTCAGGCTTAGAAGCCTTCCAGAGGGCAAAGTCGCGTGGGTCGGCTTTCTCATAGGTATCGGCCTCGACGCGGGCGCCGGGCCGGATGCCCTTCATGTCGAGCTTGGCCAGCCGGCCGTAGTCGGGAAACTTGGCGATGCGGAAGTAGATCGAGCCTTCGCTGGTGTAAGTGTAGCCCTTCTCCGCCAGCCGCGCGACCAGCGCGATCATCTCCGGGATGTGCTCGGTGGCCCGCACCACCCTGCCCGGCTTCTCTATGTTGAGCAGTACAGCATCCTCGAACAGCACCTGCTCGTACTTGCGGGCGATCTCCTGAATCGAGACCCCGGCGGCGTTGGCTTTCTGGATGATTTTGTCGTCCACGTCGGTGATGTTCATGACGTGGGTGAGCTCGAAGCCGCACAGGCGCAGGGTGCGGCGGAGAATGTCCTGAAAGACAAAGGTGCGGAAGTTGCCGATGTGGGCGTGGTCATAGACCGTGGGCCCGCAGGTGTACATGCGGACGCGGCCGGCTTGGAGCGGCTGGAACTCCTCCGGCTTGCCGCTGAGCGTGTTGTAGAAGCGCAGCATCGAATTGAATCCAGCGCGAAGCCTACAGCAAAAGCCTACAGCAATGGTTCCTCGAACAACGCCAAACGAACCATTCTAGCTAACACTCTCTGAAAGGGTCAAATACTGGTGCAAAACTCCCTGCCACAGAGGCACGGAGACACCGAGCAATGAAGGCAAGGTACGCTTCGGCAAGCCTGCCTGAGCCTGCTTGCGGTAGGCAGGCAGACAGGCACCTCTTCCGGACTGTGGTGGAAGTGGAAATGAGAAGCGGGACAGGCCGGGGTGCGCAAGAGAGGCGCCGCACTTTTTCACTCATTTTCTTTACAAGCCCTTGGGGCTGTGCTAGGATTTGCGCTGTTCCGCAACGTAGCGCCTACATCTTGTGGCTGGAGCCATTTTGGCCTGCCAAACGTTCTCCGGGATCAACCCTCTGCGCTCTCGGATTGCATCTGAACTTGGTGACAGGGAGGCGCACTTGTTCCACCTGCGCAAGGTAGAAATCTTCGGCTTCAAGTCGTTCGCGGAGCGCACCAGCATTGTCTTCCCCGGCACCGGCATCGCCGCGGTAGTGGGGCCCAACGGCTGCGGCAAGTCCAACATCGCCGACGCCATCCTCTGGGTGCTGGGCGAGCAAAGCGCCAAAACCTTGCGCGGCGGCCGCATGGCCGACTGTATCTTCAACGGCACCGCTGACCGGCCGCCGACGAATCTGGCAGAAGTCAGCTTGACGCTGGTGGACCCCGAGCGGCTGAACCCCTCCTCCACGGACTCGCCCGAAAGCGCGGCTTCGGACGCGGCTGTGAGCGACTCGCCTCAGCCGACAGAGGAGCCGCCGGCTCAGGCCGCCGAGGCTGAGCCGGCTAGCAGCGAGGACTCGAAGCCTACCGAAAAGAAACGCACCAACCGCCTGCACTTGAAGCTGCTGCCCGGTGAAGTGGTTGTGACCCGGCGCCTCTACCGGGACGGCACCAGCCAATACTATCTGAACGGGGAGTACTGCCGCCTGCGTGACATCCAGGAGTTGTTCATGGGGACGGGGCTGGGGCCGGAGTCCTACGCCATCATCGAGCAGGGCCGCATCGAACGCATCCTCTCCTCGCGTCCGGCGGACCGGCGCGCCCTGCTGGAAGAAGCCGCCGGCGTAACCAAATACAAAACCAAACGCCGGCTGGCGGAAGCCAAGCTGCAATCGGCCCAGCAGAACCTGCTGCGCGTCAACGACATTCTGGAGGAAGTGGCCAAGCAGCTCAACTCGCTCAAGCGCCAAGCGGCCCGCGCCCGCCGCTACCAGGCGTTGAAGACCGAGCAGACCGAACTTCGCCGGGTGCTGTTGGCCACCGGCCTCGACCGCCTGCGCTGGGAAGAAACCGCACTGGCCCAAAAACTCAAAGCCAACACCGCCACGGTCACCGAGGCGGCAGCCGGGCTGGCGGAACTGGAACAGCAGCAGGAAACCGACCAGACCCGCCAGTACGAACTGGAAACGCTGCTGCGCCAGGAGCAGAACCGTGCCGGCGAACTACTGCTCGAACTGGAGCGCGCCCAAACCCGTCTGACCGACGCCCGCCGCCAGCAGGAGGAACTCCGGCAACGGCTGGCAGGGATGGAGAGCGAGCAGCAAACCCTGGCAGAAGAAGCCGCCCGCACCGCGACCGAGGCTGAGCGCAGCCGGGACCACGGGGTCGCGCTGGAAGCCGAGCTGGCCGTCCTGCAGGAAGAAGGTCAACGCCTCAACCAGACCGTGGAAATGCTGCGCGAGCAACTTTTGGCTCTGGAAGCGGAACTGCCGATCCTCCAGCAGCAGAGAACGGTTTACGCCGACACCCTGAACGCCGTCCGGACTGAGCTGGCCCAGCTCAAACAATTCGCAGAAACCTCCGCGCAGAGCATCCACCGCTTCGGAGCGGAACGCACTCGCATCCAGCAAGAAGAACAAGCCCTGGCCGCCGAAGAGAACGGCTGCCGCGTGGCCCTGGAGCGAACCCAAGCGGAGCAGAAACAGGCGCGCGAAAGCCTGGCCTCGGTCGAGGAAGAGCTGGCGCGCTGCCAGCAAGAGTGCCAAGCCGAGCAGCAGCGCCTGGAAGGCTTGCGCGAGTCGCTGACGACCGCGGCGGCGCAGGAACAGGCGCTGGCCGACCTGCTCAAGCACCGCACCGCCTTTGCGGAGCCGGTGCGGAAGCTGCTGCTGGAATCGCCCGCCGCCAGCCAAGCTGCGGTGGGGGGCGGGGGCGGCTCTGAGCAGGCAGAGTTTCGCGCCGTGGGGGTGGTGGCCGACTTCGCCGAGTTCGACCCCGATTACGCGCCCCTGCTGGAAGACTACCTGCACGACGAAATGGAATACGTGGTGGTGGGAACCTACGATGCCGCGCGCAGCGGCGTTTCCCTGCTCCGCCAGCAGCTCTCCGGCCAGGCCACGTTTCTGGTGGATTCCTTCCGGCAGAACCCCGCCACCCCGCTCCCGGAAGCTCCGCGTCCGCCGCACAGCGACGCCCTGGTTGGGCCCCTCGCCGACCACGTGCGCATCAACGGCCCCCTGGGGGAGGAAGCCAAGCAGGTGCTGCCCAAGCTGGCACGCACCTACCTGGTCAACTCGGCGGCGGCGGCCGAAGAGCTGGCCCGCACCTACCCGCACTTCTTCTTCCTCTCCACCGACGGCACCTGCTACCACGGCCGTCTGGTCCGGGGCGGCGCCCGCAACGGCCACGGCGCCCACTCCTTGCAACGCGAACTGCAACAGGCCACCCGCGAGCGCACGGAAGTCGAACCGCGCACTCGCTCGGCGGAGTCCACCCTGGCAGAACAGCAAGAACGCCGCCGGAAGCTGGAAAGCAACCGGGACGCCGCCCGACAGACGCTCTTCGCCCGGGAGAAGGAACTTTTCCAGTTGGAGCAGCAGCTCGACGCCCTCGCCCAGCAGCGAGCGCGCCTGCAAAAAGAAGAGGCGCGGCTGGCAGCCGAATGCGTCGCCAGCGAGAACCAGCGGCGCAACTCCTCCACCCGCCTGGGCGAGCTTCAAGAGCAGGCGACCGCCGCCGAAGAGCAACTCGCCCGCCTGGAGGAAACTTTCCAGCACCTGACAACCGAGGCGCGAGCGGCCCGCGAGCAGGCCGAGCAGGCCGCGGCACAACTGGCGCAACTGCGGACGCGGCAGGCCGCGCTGGAGGAGCGCTTGACGGCGGTGCGCGCAGAACAAGCTCGCCTGCAGGAGGCCACCCAGCGCCTAGCCACCGCCCAGCAGGAACAGCAGGAAACCGAAGCGCACCTACGAACCCGTCAAACCGAACTGGTGCAGGAAATCGAACACCTGACGCAGGCGGTGGAGCAGCGCCGGCAGGAAAAACAGGCGCAGGAAGCCCGTTGCCAGGAGCGCGACGCCGAGCGCAACCAGCTTCGCCAACGTTTGCAGGAACGCGAGGCGACCGTGCGCACCCAACGCACGCAACTGGAAACTGCCCGCGAACAGCGCCACGCGCTGGAGGTGAATCAAGCACGCCAGCAGGCCGAGCGCGAGCACGCCGAGACCTCAGTGCAAACCGAATTCGGCCTGACCGGCGAGGATTTGTGCCTCCAGACCAATTACCGCCTGATCGGCGCCGCGCTGGCCGAGGCGGAAACCCGCGACCGCGAAATCAAGTACAAGCTGGAAAACATCGGCCCCATCAACATGATGGCGCTGGAGGAATTCCAGCAGTGCGAGCAACGCCACGGCTTCCTGCTCAAACAGCGCGACGACCTGCTGGCCTCCATCGAAGATACCCGGCGCGCCATCAGTGAAATTGATGAGGTTTCCCGGCAGCGCTTCAACCAGGCCTTCGCCGTCATCAATCAGAACTTTGCGGAAACCTTCCGCACGCTCTTCGGCGGCGGCGCGGCCACCCTACGCTTGACCGACGAGGAGAGCCCCGGCGACAGCGGGGTGGATTTGATCTGCCAACCGCCCGGCAAGCGCCTGCAAAACGTGCTGCTGCTTTCCGGCGGCGAGAAAGCCCTGACGGCGCTGGCGCTGCTGATTGCCATCTTCCGCTACTCGCCCAGCCCGTTCTGCATTCTGGACGAAGTGGACGCGCCGCTGGACGATACCAACATCGGGCGCTTCACCCGCCTGCTGGTCGAGATGGCCGCGCAGACGCAGTTCATTCTAATTACCCACAGCAAGAAAACCATGGAGGTCGCCTCCCTGCTCTACGGCGTGACCATGCAGCGCGCGGTCTCGCAGATTGTCTCAGTGCGCTTCGACCAAGCCGCCTAGTGTACTGTCCCGGAAATAAGCGATATATTAATGGGCAACCTTTGGCCTCTGGAGGTATGCCCATGCCACGCGGTCGCCCCGTTACTCCCCTCACTCTCAGTGAGAGTGAGGAATCGGAACTGGGGAGCCTCGCCCGCTCCCGAACCTTGCCGCATAGTCTGGTGCTGAGGGCCCAGATTGTGCTGGCCTGCGCCGAAGGCGTTCCCGGCTCTACCGTGGCCCGGCGTCTGGGTGTCACCAATACGACCGTGGGCAAGTGGCGAAAGCGCTATCGTGAACATGGAATCCCCGGACTACACGATGAACTGCGTCCCGGACGCCCCCGCACGCATGAGGATGAACGTGTTGCGGAAGTCATCAACACGGCCCTGCAAACCGAACCTCCCGATCGTTCGCACTGGAGCGTGCGTTCCATGGCGGAACACACGGGAGTCTCAAAGAGCACGGTCCAGCGGTGGTTCGATCTGTTCGGCGTCCAGCCGCATCGCCAGCGGCATTTCAAGATTTCCAACGACCCGTTCTTCGTCGAGAAAGTCCGCGACATCGTCGGTCTCTACCTCAATCCCCCGGACCACGCCGTGGTGCTCTCGGTCGATGAGAAGACCCAGGTTCAAGCTCTTCAGCGAACTCAGCCCGTTCTCCCCATGGGCCTCGGCTACGTCGAAGGCGTCACCCATGATTACAAACGTCACGGCACGACCACTCTGTTCGCGGCTCTCGATGTGGCCACCGGGAGAGTCATCACCCGCTGTAAACCGCGACGCTCAGGAGTTCCTCACTTTCCTGAGATCGACGGCAGTGTGCCGCAAAGACGTCCATCTCATCGTCGATAACCGCTACTCACAAACATCCCAAAGTCTTGGCTCGCTCGGCGTCCCCGCTACCACGTTCATTTCACCCCAACCTATGACCAAGTCGAACGCTGGTCGGCATCATTACCCAGAAGGCCATTGCCGAGGTTCTTCTCCAGCGTCAAGGCTCTCGTCCGTAACATCGAGCGCTTCGTCGAACATTACAACGCCAACACCAGTCCTTTCGTCTGGACCGCCACGGCCGAATCCATCCTCGCTAAGGTCGAACGACTTTGCTCATATATTTCCGGGACAGTACACTAGCCGGTCGCTGAAAAAGCCTCCCCTGGTGTCACTCCGAGGAGCCCGCCTCGGGCCTGCCTGCCCGCCACGGCGGGCAAGCGGTAGGTAGGCAGGCTGCGCTCGGAATGACAGAAAGGGGCATCGGAATGACCCCTCGGGAGACGCTCTCAGCCATCTGCTAGACGCTTCAGAGCGCGAGTGCAAAGTTTTTCCCTTCGCTTTTCCTTTCCATTGACTTTCCTCCCCGGTTGACTAGAATGCCGCCGTCCTCACGACCGTGGAGGTTACACTGCACACTTTATTGCTGAAGACGGAGTTGCCCGGGATCGAGCTGTTCGCCCGTGGCAAAGTCCGCGACCTCTATGCCCTGGGCGACCGCCTGCTGATTGTCGCCACCGACCGCATTTCCGCCTTCGACGTGGTGCTTCCTTCCGGGATTCCCGACAAGGGCCGGGTCCTGACCCAGCTCTCCGTGTTCTGGTTCGAGTTTTTGCGCGACCTGGTGCCCACCCACTTCCTGACCGCCACCGTGGACGAGTTCCCGCAGGCGGCCCGCCGCCACCGCGCGCAACTGGAAAGCCGGGCAATGCTGGTACGGCGCACGCGGGTGGTTCCGATTGAATGCGTGGTGCGCGGCTACCTGGCGGGCTCCGGTTGGAAAGAGTATCGCCAAACGGGCCGCATCTGCGGCGTGCGACTGCCGGCGGGACTGCGCGAGTCCGAGCAATTGCCGGAACCGATTTTCACCCCGGCTACCAAAGCCACCAGCGGCCACGACCAGAACATCAGCTTCGACCAAATGGCGCAGCAGGTGGGCGGTGAACTGGCCGAAGAGCTGCGCTCCCTTTCACTCGGCATCTTCCGGAAAGCAGCCGACTACGCCCTCAGCCGGGGCCTGCTGCTGGCCGACACCAAGTTTGAATTCGGCCACGAAGTGGGGTCGGAGGACAGCCAACGCTTACTGCTGGTGGACGAGGTGCTGACGCCCGACTCCTCGCGCTTCTGGGCCGCCGATGGGTATCAGCCCGGCCGTCCGCAGCCGCCTTTCGACAAACAATTGGTGCGAGACTACCTGGAGAAGAGCGGGTGGAACAAGCAGCCTCCGGCGCCTTCTTTACCTTCGGACATCATCGAGGCGACCCGCGAGCGCTACCGCGAAGCTTACCGGCGGTTGACAGGCCGGGAGCTGCCCGCGCCGGCGGCAGGAGCATAGCTAGCAGTATTTGCGAGGGGGGCAGAAGGGCGAAATTCACTAAGCGGTTCAGGGGAGGGGCGACCGTGAGAGACCAACTCGAGGCTCTGGTCAATCAATTGGTGGGACGCGGGATTCTTCTGAACGAAGCGTTGCAGGAGTTTGAAAAGCGGTTCATTCGAAAAACTCTCGATAGCCACGGCGGAAACCAAATCCGCACCGCCAAAGTCCTGGGCATCCACCGCAATACCTTGAGCCGGAAGATGGATCTCTATAAGTTCAGCCGCAACCATCGCCGCCGGTAAGCCCACCCGGCCCGAGCGCAAAAGAAAAAGCTCCCTCTCGCCGGCGGGGAGAAGGAGCAATCGCTGGCGACAGCGAGCTGAGGGGACTCGGTTCGCTGGCTTCCCGGAACTACTCTTTATTCCTCCTCGGTCTTCCTCACCTTGCCCTTGGTGAGCCGAAGCACGAAGGGAGGCCCGCTCCGGTAGTTGTCCAGTTGGCCGGCAATCCGCACCACATCTTCGGCTTTGAAACCGTTGGCGGCGGCGGGATCGTCCAAGACTACTTCCATGTTGGGGGTCTTGGAGTCAGCGGCCTCCTGGCCGGCGGCGACCTTGAGGGTCACCTGATTCTCCTCCGCCTGGGCGATTTCCACCAGCAGCACTGCCATTTGCGGCTGGGCGTTTTCGCCCACTCCAATTTCGGTGCCGCAGCTTGCCAACCACATCAGGCGCCCGGCCTCACCGCCGCCCTGCAAGTCGTCGAAAATGCGCCGGACGCTCATGTCCTGGCGGACAGCGTTCACCTGATCGGCGCTCACCAGCGACCAGCCTGCCGGGGGATGCACCGACTGGGTAGATTGGGAAATAAGAGCGTCCACATCGCTCTCAATGCAGGACGGCACCGCCTGTTGGTAAGCCGCCACGCGGTTGGTCAGAAACTCTTTTACGTTGTCCTTGCGGCCCACATTGAACGCAATCGCCCGCGCCACGTGCCAGAACCCATGCAAGTAGTCAGGGGAGTCTTTCTGCAACAGGGACAACCCCAGCCGGTAATTGGGCACGGCCTCGTTGGGGTTCTTCTCCACCAGGTAGGTGTACTCGCGCGCCGCCTGGGTGTAGTCCTTGCTGCGCCAAGCGACGAACGAGAGCACGCTGTGGAAGGCGGTTTCCTGCTGCTGCTTCTGCTGCTCGAATTGCTGCCGCGCTGCGGCATCGGCCGGGGGCTGGGCCGGGCCATACAGGCGTGCGTGGAGTCGTAGGCCCTCCCCGGCCCGCTCAGCGGCCCTAGTCATCAATTCGCCCGGCGGCACGGTGCCGTTGCTCACCGTTTGCAGGAAGCTGTAGGTGAACAAAATCAGGGTCATGAAATAAGAATTCTCGATCTGGGCGTCGCTGTACTTGGACTGCTTGTACGTCTCTGTAACCTGCGCGCGATCCAATCCCCAGAAGGCGTCCACGACCTCCATCGCTTTCTTGTAATTCTTCAGCCCAAAGGCGGCCTGGGCCTGGGTCGGATAGACAAATGCGCGCAACACCGATTGCGGATACCTCTGCAGGAAAGACTCAATGGCCTGCAACTGTTCGCCCGGATTCTGGGCGCGGGCGGTGGCCACGTAGGCGTTGTACTCCTCCACCCCGTAGGGTGGGGCCTGCTGGGCGAAGAGCTGCCCGGCCCCTCCTGCCAACAGAACTACAACCGCCAGGGTGGAGAGAAGGGTTGGTTGCCGTATCATTACGTTCCTGCCTCCTTGCGTCCCTCTATGCTTTCAGACCAACCGGGAGAGAATCTCTCGCCCAGCACAGCGGGCGATTATAAGCATCGCACGCTCAGGGCGCAAGAGCTAGTTTCCTCTCGCGGCGGCCCCTCCTCACACGCCCTCCTCACTGGTAAGATGACGCTTGGGGGCAAAGTGTTACCTGAGAAATCCGCTTCCAGCGCACGGGAGGATTCCATGAGCGCATCGTCGGGAAATTCATCTCCGGTCGCCATCGTCACCGGGGCCAGCCGCGGCATCGGCGTCCAGGTGGCGGCAGAGCTGGGGCGGCGCGGGTATCGCCTGGGCCTGCTGGCCCGCAACCAAAAGCTCTTGCAGGAAGCCGCCCGCAAACTCGAAGGCGCAGTTCCCGCCGTACGGGCCCTGGCCTGCGACGTACAGGATGCCCGCCAAGTCGAAACTGCCTTCCAGGAGTTGCTGGATTGGGGCGGGCGGGTGGACGTGCTGGTGAACAACGCCGGGGTGGGCGTCTACGCTCCTGTGCACCGGCTCTCGGAGTCGGACTGGGACCGGCAACTGAACACTAACCTGCGCGGCGTCTTCTACTGTTCCAAAACCGTCATCCCGCAGATGATTCAGCAGCAGAGCGGCCACATCATCAACATCAGCTCGCTGGCGGGGAAAAATGCCTTTGCGGGCGGCAGCGCCTACTGCGCCTCCAAGTGGGGCTTGCAAGGACTGACCTACTGCATGGCGGAAGACCTGCGCCGCTACCACATCCGCGTCAGCGTTATCTGTCCGGGCAGCGTGCACACGGAATTCACCCCCCACGCGGGCAAGGACCCGAACAAAATGCTGCAAGCCGCTGACGTGGCCCGGGTGGTGGGCTGGCTGCTGGAACAGGAGCCGCAGAGCTTCGTCAGCGAAGTCCTGCTCCGCCCCACCCAAAAACCTTAGGGGTGGCGACGGCGCAGGCGGCGATCCACTTCGGCCCGCAGGTAGTCCCGCAGGGCCGGGTTCATGCTCTTGTCCTCCACCAGCACGCGCAGGTCTTCCGGCTTGAGCGCAGGCAGAAAACCCAACGCCACCGCCAGCGGTGTGAGCGGGTGGCGCACCAGTTGCACCCGAACGTCGTAGCGCCGCGACCACTTGGGATGGTGCGCCAGCGCCTCTACGACCGCGCCGGGCAGATCCTCCCGTCGCAGCACCGAAAGTACGGCCGCTTCGGTCAGATAGGAATTGTCCAAGACGGGTGCAATCACCGGCGGGTTCCCCTGGCCCAACAACGCCGCTGCCACCCGCGCCGAGGCGCGCCGCGCTAGGCTGACCTGCTGCCCCAGCGGCAACTGCTTCAGCCGGCCGATGACCTGGTCTTCGGCCAGCCGCTTGATTTCCGTTGGAACCGCCGGCTGGAGACTCACCCGCACCAGGTCAAACAGGTAGAGGAACTTCATCAACTTGAGTGAGAGCAGCCGCGGCGTCTTGGGGTTGAGCACCAGCGCCGCCTTCACCCGCTGGCTCTCGGCCAGCCTCCGATGGCCGGCGACGGCTTCCAGCAACTCCTCCGGGAGGTTTTTGCGGCTGAGCAAGATCAACAGGTGCTCTTCGCTCAGAGAAGGATTCCGCAGCAGCGCTTCCAGCACTTCTTGCGCTGGGTCATGCAGCAGCAAGGCAATCTCGTCCGCCCCGCCGCGCTCGGCCCGCTGGACGCGTTCTTCCACGTCGGCCATCGCTTCTACTTACGACCCCCGGCGCTTTCCTCCAGCCACAACCGCTGGCCCAACCGCAGGGCCCCTTCGGCCGGGGATACTGCCAGCCTGTCCACGCGCACGCGCGGCGCCGCCTGCGCAAGTGCTGCGCGCACTGCGCCGAAAACTTCCTCGCTGGCCGCAAAGACGCCGCCGCTGGTCGCCAGCCGCACATCCCCTGTCAAAAGATCGAGCTGCTGCAAAACCTTCACCGCCACCCCGGCCAGTGTCTCTCCCGCCTGCCGCAAAATCTCCTGGGCGGTGGCGTCACCCGCTCTGGCCACCTCCACCACCACGAGAAGCAGCGCCGCCAACTCAGTGGCGTCGGCTGGCGAGAGGCGCCGGGCCAATTCCTCCGGGCGGGAAACACCCAAGGCGTCGCAGAGGAGCTTGGTCAAGCGTGTCTCCGGCGCGCAACCTTTTCCGGTCCGCAGAACGGCCTCGACGGCAGCGCGCCCGATAGCGTAGCCGCTGCCTTCGTCGCCCACCGCCGGGCCTTCGCCTCCTGCCCGCGCCACCTCTCCCTTGCCGTTGCGGCCGTAGGCAATCGAACCGGTACCGGCCAGCAACACTACGCCGCAGCCGCTGCCCACAGCCGCCTCCAACGCCACTTCCATGTCGCCCACCACGTAGAGCCAGCGGGGGCGCAGCAGTTCTGCCAACACTGCCCGCGCCCCTTGTCGCGCTTCTGGTTGTCCTGCACCGGCGAAGCCCGCGCAGACCACCTCGCAGTCCAGCGCGTGCAGGCTGGCGGAACGGCGCAATTGCTGGAAACAATCGGTGAGAAGCTGCCGCAGCGAAGTAGCGTCCGTGCGGTGCAGGTTGGCCCCGGCTCCGAGGGCGCGCGCCAGCACCGCGCCCGACTCATCCCCTAGCATGCACTCGGTCTTGCTGCCGCCGCCGTCAATGCCGAGGAAAAAACTCATTGCAATTTCCGGTTAGCATACCACAGCGTTTTGTCGCTCCCGGCAGACAAACCGGCGAAGAAGCCAGCTTGTCCCGCCTGTCCTGAGCCTGTCGAAGGGAGCCTGTCCTGAGCGAGAGCGAAGGGCAAAGCCGAAGGGAGCGCCGCCAAGGGGCAGGGTTCATCGTCGGCCTTTCTCCGGTGGCTTCCGCCTATGAGCGGGTGCAAAGCCTGCCTGCGCCTGCCTGCGGTAGGCAGGGCAGACAGGCACCTCTTCCGGACTTGGATGGGCTTGTGGACTGTGTTGCGCTTCCAGTACACTCCGCGTGCATCTCAAGCGCCGGGCGACGGGAGGGGCTGCTTGGGTTTTGGCCGGCTTGACCTGATTATCGTTGTCGCTTTCCTGGCTGGCGTCACCCTGCTGGGCGCTTATTTCCGCCGACACCAGCACGACATCAACGACTACTTCCTCGGCCGCCGCACCACGCCCTGGTGGGCCATCTCGCTTTCAATCGTCGCCACCGAGACTTCGACCCTGACCATCATCGGCATCCCCGCCCTGGCCTACGGCTCGAACCTGGCTTTCCTGCAACTTGCCCTGGGCTACATCGTTGCCCGCTTCCTGATTAGTTTTCTGCTGCTGCCGCAGTATTTCCGCGGGGAGCTTCTGACCGCCTACCAATACATCGAGCGGCGCTTCGGGGAGGTCACGCGGCGGCTGGCGGCGGCGCTCTTCCTGGTGACGCGCGCGTTGGCCGACGCCGTGCGCCTGTGGGCCATCGCCATCGTGGTGCAACTGGTGCTGCCGCGCGTGATTGGCCTCTTCACCGACCGGCAGGTGCGGGTGGCCGAACTCACCGCCGTGCTGGTGGTAATGAGCCTGACGCTGCTCTTCACCTTCCTGGGCGGGATGAAGGCCGTTATCTGGACCGATGTGGTTCTGTTCTTCATCTACATCGGCGGCGGCCTGGTTTCACTCTGGCTGCTGCTCGAGCAAGTTCCCTATGACCTGGTGCAGAGCCTGGCGGCGGACAAGCTGGCCTTCCTGGATTTCTCCTTCGCCTGGGACACAACCTACACCTTCTGGGCGGGCCTGCTGGGCGGCACCTTCCTGTCCATGGCCAGCCACGGCACCGACCAGCTCATGGTGCAGCGCCTGCTGGCCGCCCGCAACCTGCGCGAAAGCCGCCGGGCGCTGATCGCGAGCGGCTTCATCGTCTTCGGGCAGTTTGTCCTGTTCCTGCTGATCGGCGTTTGGCTCTATGTCTTCTACCAGCTCAACAGCACGCAGCCGGGAACGGCGTTCGACAACCCCGACCGCATCTTCCCCACCTTCATGGTGACGCATCTGCCCACCGGCCTCAGCGGGCTGATGGTGGCGGGCGTGCTCGCGGCCGCTATGTCCACCTCCAGTTCCACTCTCAACTCGCTGGCGGCTTCCACCGTGGTTGACTTCCACCGTCTTTTCGGCAGCGGCAGCGCCAGTCCCGCGCAACTGCTGCGACGCTCGCGCTGGGTGACGCTTGCCTGGGGCGGCGTGCTGGTTGCCCTGGCCATGCTGGCGCGCGGTTGGGGCTCGGTGCTGGAAGCCGGGCTGGCCATCGCCTCCATCACCTACGGCTCCCTGCTGGGACTCTTCCTACTCGGCCGCTTGGTGCCGCGCGCCACGCCCACCGGAGCGGCCGCCGGGATGCTGGCCGGGCTCGCCTTGCTGCTCTACGTCAAGTTCTTCACCAACCTGGCCTGGACCTGGTACGTGTTGGTGGGCACGCTGGCAACTTTTCTGGTCGGTTGGCTTCTTAGTATCATCAAGCCTAGGTTCAGGCCAGCGGCTTCTGCCGCTGGGTCGCACCCGCAGAGGGACACATGAGCACACAACCCCAACTCATCCGCGGACTGGGCATTTGGGGCGCCGGCTCCATCGTGGCCGGCACCATCATCGGCACCGGGATTTTTCTGGTGCCCTCCTCCATCGCCCGGCAGGTGGACTCGGTGGGATTGGTCTTCCTGGTCTGGATTGTGGGCGGGGTGCTCTCGCTGGCCGGCGCGCTGAGCTACGCCGAGCTGGGCGCTGCCATGCCGCAAGCGGGGGGCGAGTACGTTTTCCTCCGCCGCGCCTACGGGCCGCTCTGGGGCTACCTCTACGGGTGGGAAGCGTTCGTCATCGGCAAGACCGGTTCCATCGCCACCATCGCCACCGCCTTCGCGGTTTTCCTGGGCTACTTCTTCAGTGCCCTGCACGAGGAGATGCTGCGCCTGCCGCTGGGCTTCGCCACCTGGTCGCTGACCGGCGCGCAGGTGATCTCGCTCTCCGCCATCATCGGCCTGACGGTTATCAACTACCTGGGCGTCATCCTGGGCGGCGCGGTGCAGACTGTGTTCACCGTGCTGAAGGTCGCCATCATCCTGACGCTGGCGGCGTTGGCCTTTGCCCTCGGACACGCAGCCCCGTCGGCCTTCGAGCCTTTCCTGGCCGCGCCCAAAGGCGTGGGCACCTTCAGCGCCTTCGGGGTGGCGCTGGTGGCGGCGTTGTGGGCTTACGACGGCTGGAACAACCTGACCATGGTGGGCGAGGAAGTGCGCGACCCGGAGCGCAACATCCCGCGCGCGCTCATTTTCGGCACCCTGGGTGTGATGCTGGTGTATCTCTTCGTCAACGCCGCCTACTTCTACATCCTGCCGCTCGCAACCGTGCAGGGCACCGAGCGCGTGGCGCAGGAGATGGCCCGCAGCTTCCTGGGCGAATGGGGCGGAATCATCATCACCCTGGGCGCGCTCATCTCCACCTTTGCCACCCTCAACGCCGCCATCCTCAGCGGCGCCCGCATCCCCTACGCCATGGCGCGCGACCGCCTCTTCTTCCGCTTCATGGCGCAGGTCCACCCCCTCCACCGCACCCCGGCCAAGGCGCTACTGTTGCAGGCGGTCTTTTCCTGCGTGCTGATCCTGATCTTCGGAAACAACCGCGACGCCTTCGACAAGCTCTTCACCTATACCATCTTCGGGCTCTGGCTTTTCTACGGCATGACCACCGCTTCGGTCTTCGTCCTCCGCCGCAAGCAGCCCGACCTACCGCGCCCCTACCGCACGCTGGGCTACCCCTGGGTGCCGGCTGCCTTCGTGGCGGTGGCTGCGGTTTTCATTCTCAACATTGCATTCAACAGCCCGATGGAAACCGGGCTGGGTTTGCTGTTCATGGCGGCAGGGCTGCCGCTCTACTGGTTCTGGCACCGCCGCGCTCCCACGCAGAACTAACAGACGACTAAAAAAGTCTCTCCCTTTGTCATTCCGAGGAATCCGCCTCGGGCCTGCCTGCCCGCCACGGCGGGCAGGCAGGCCGCTGGGAGGAGGAACACCTTCCCGGTGGCAGGAGCCCTTCGGCTGTGCTCAGGACAGGCCACCGGGTTGGACGTCACGTACACCGCGCCCCAGTAGGTCTCAGTCGTAAAGCAGGTAGGGCGCGCGCAGTTTCCGAAACTCTGCCAACGCTTCGTCCCACTCTGTTACGATTTCCTTGGGGCCGTCACCCGCTTCCAGCCGCGCCAGCGTCCGCGCCGACCCTAGCAAGCGGATGGTCTTTACCAATTCGAAATCATTCGGGTAGAAACGGTGCAGCGCCGCCAGCAGCTCCATCCCCAACCGTCCGACGTCGAGCACTTCACGGTCGGTCAGCACCAATCGCACGCCCTGACAATCCTGGTCGGCGTGCACGTCGGCGGTGGGCCGAAAGCGCAGCGGTTCAAAGCGCACACCGGGAACGCCACGCTGGTTCAGATAGCCCGCTAGTTTTTCTGCCTCCATCCACGGCGCGCCGAACAATTCAAAGGGCGCCCCGGTTCCCCGCCCCACCGACACTCCGCCCGCGCGCAGCAACTCCACCGCCGGATAAAGAGTGTTTCCCGCCAGGCTGCGCAGGTTGAGCGAGGGATTGACCCACTCCAACCCCGTTTGGTCGAACCACTGCTCGCGCCGCCAACCCGCCAGCGGCACCACCGTCAGCCGCGCGCCGATCCCTTTCTCCCGGTTGAACAGCCGCGCCAACTCACCCAGCGTCATCCCGTGGCGTAGCGGCAAGGGAAAGTAGCCCTCAAAGCTCAGCCGGTCGGCGTCCAAGATCGGCCCTTCGACCGCGCGCCCGTTCAATGGGTTGGGCCGGTCGAGCACCACGAACTCGATGCCGCGCCGCGCCGCCTCTTCCATCGCATAGCCCATGGTGGTGATGTAAGTGTAGTAGCGCACGCCGGCATCCTGAATGTCAAAGACGAGTGCGTCCAGTCCTTCCAGCATCTCCGCCGTGGGCCGCCGCGTCTGGCCGTACAGACTGTACACTCGCAGACCGGTGGCCGAGTCGGCGCCATTTTCCACGCGTCCCGTTCGCACACCTTCCATCCCATGCTCGGGAGAAAATAGTGCCGCCAACTTCACCTCCGGCGCCGCCGCCAGCAGGTCAACCGTCCGCCGGCCGTCGCGCGTTCGCCCGGTCTGGTTCGTAATCAACCCGACACGCTTGCCCGCCAGCAACGCGAAGCCGTCGGCTGCCAGCACATCAATCCCGGTTCGCACGGGAGCCTCTCCGGTGGGAGCCAGCGGCCACCACCGGCTCCCGCGCAGCAGAAACACCAGCAGCACCAGCGCTGCCAGCACTGCAACCGCTTTCAGTCGGCGCAAAAGCATTCGCAACCCGCTTCCGGCTGTGCTATATACGAGCTGCCCCTGGCAGGGTCAAGTAATTCTGCGGAGGAGTGGTTCACGCCCCAGTGGAGTCTCGCCTGCGACGCACCGCCTGCCTGCTGTTGTTCTTTCTCCTGCTGCCACTAAGCGCGACCCCTGCCTTCGCCCAAGGCGACTCCGGCAAGCAGCTTCCGCGCGCCGCTCGGCGCTGGGTCGAGCGCACCCTTAAGCGCCTGACCCTGGAGGAAAAAGTCGGGCAACTCCTGATGGTGCCCTACTTCGGCGCCTTTTCCAACAACGAGAGTGAGGAGTTTGCTCGTCTGTCTCGGCAAGTCCGGGAGCTGCACGTGGGCGGCTTCGTGGTCGCCACCCGCTCCCGCAAGCCCAGCGGCGTCGAGCTGGCTGAAGTCTACGCTCTGGCCCGCTTGACCAATCGCCTGCAACAACTGGCCCGCACGCCCTTGTTGGTGGCGGGCGACTTCGAGCGCGGCGCCAGCTTCCGCGTCCACCCCACCACCGTCTTCCCGCACAACATGGCCGTCGGTGCCACCGGCGATCCCAAGTATGCCGAAGCCCTGGGTCGCGCCGCCGCCATTGAAGCCCGCGCCCTGGGCGTGCACTGGATCCTGGTGCCGGTGGCCGACGTCAATAACAACCCCCTCAACCCCGTCATTAACATCCGCTCCTTCGGCGAAGACCCTGAGCAGGTGGCCGAGATGGTAGCTGCCTTTGTGCGCGGCTGCGAAGAAAACGGCGCGCTCTGCACCGCCAAGCACTTCCCCGGCCATGGCGATACCGCCACCGACAGCCACCTCAGTCTGCCGGTGATCGCCGTGGACCGCGCCCGGCTGGATGCGGTTGAACTCCTCCCCTTTCGCGCCGCCATTGCCGCCGGCGTCAGCGCCATCATGCCGGGCCACCTGGTCGTGCCCGCCATCGAGCCCGCGCCGCAACTGCCGGCCACTTTCTCGTCCGCGCTGCTCACCGACCTGCTTCGTCGAGAGATGCGTTTCGACGGCCTCATCATCACCGACGCCATGGCGATGAACGCCATCGCCGAAAACTACTGGGCCGGCGAGGCCGCCGTCCGCGCCGTCGAAGCCGGTGTTGACGTCATTCTCATGTCGCCCCAGCCGGAAGTCGCCTTTACCGCCCTCAAGCGCGCGGTCGAAGCCGGCTGCCTGAGTGAGACCCGCCTGGACGAATCGGTCCGGCGAATCCTCGCAGCCAAAGCCCGCCTGAACCTCCACCGCTCGACCCGGGTGGAACCCAGCCGGCTGGAAGCCGTGCTGGCGAGCCCCGAATTCGAGCAGCAAGCGCGGGAGATGGCCGACCACGGTGTCACCCTCCTCCGCGATCGCGCCGGTTTGCTCCCTCTTGATTCCGCCCGCCCCCAGCGCGGCTTTCTCCTCATCCTCTCGGCCGACGCGCATGCTTTTCCCGGCAACGTCCTAGAGAAAGAAATCAAACCGCGCGTCGATTCCTTGCTCACCGTGCGCGCCGACCCTCTTTACTTCACGCCGGAGGAAGTTGAACTGCCCTCGCCCGACCTCTACGACTGGAGCATGGTGGCGGTGTTTGTCCGGGTGGCGAGCGGCAAGGGAGACCTGGGCTTCCCCGACGAGCTGGCGGAGTTGGTGGAGCGCGTGCTCGCCGACGGCAAGCCCACCGTACTGGTGATTCTGGGCAGCCCGTACCTGGCCGAGCGTTTTCCCGGCGCCGGTACCGTGCTCGCCACTTTCAGCACCGCCGCGGTGGCCGAACGCGCCGCCGTCCGCGCGCTCTTCGGCCAGACCGCCATCGGCGGCAAGCTTCCGGTTACCATACCCGGTGTAGCCAACCGAGGCGCGGGACTGGTTCGGTCGGCGTTGCCTGTCGAGCTGGCCGCGCCGCGCCCCAGCGACGAAGAACACTTTGCCCCGGTTTTCTCCCTGCTCGACGCAGCCGTGGCTGAGGGCGTCACCCCCGGCGGCGTGCTGGCCGTCGGTCATCAAAGCCGCCTGGTGGCGCTGCATCCCTTCGGGCGCTTCACCTACGAGCAGAATGCCCCGTCTGTGCGCGCCGACACGCTCTACGACCTGGCCTCGCTGACAAAAGTGGTCGGCACCACCACCGCCGCCATGCTGCTCTACCAGCGCGGCGTGCTGCCGCTGGATGCGCCCGTCACACGCTTCCTGCCCGAGCTGGCGCAGGGCGTCGACCCGGCGGCCAAGCGCCGCATTCAGGTGCGCCACCTGCTCACCCACTCCAGCGGCCTGCCCGGCTACCTGCGCTTCTTTCAAGAGGTGGAGAGTCGCGAGGAACTCCTCCAGCGCGTCTATGCGCTGCCGCTCGAATACCCCACCGGCTCGCGCGCCGTTTATAGTGACCTGGGCATCATTCTGCTGGGCGAAATCATCGAGCGCTTGAGCGGCCAATCGCTGGACGAATTCCTGCGCACGAACCTCTTCGACCCGCTGGGCATGAAGAACATTCTCTTCAATCCGCCCGCCGCCTGGCGCAGCCGCATCGCTCCCACCGAGGACGACCGCGAGTTTCGCAACCGCGTCGTGCAGGGAGAAGTGCACGACGAAAACGCCTGGGTGGTGGGCGGCGTCGCACCCCACGCCGGATTATTTTCCACCGCGCGCGACCTGGCCGTCTTCTGCCAGCTCCTGCTCAACGGCGGCACCTACGCCCACCAGCGCATCCTGCAGCGCAGCACCATCGAACTGTTTACGGCCCGGCAGCCGCTGCCTGAGTCCACCCGCGCTCTCGGTTGGGACACCCCTTCCGATCCGCCCGCCTACGCCTCCGCTGGCCAATACTTCTCCCCCCACGCCTTCGGCCACACCGGCTTCACCGGCACCTCCATCTGGATTGATCCGGAAAAAGAGCTGTTCGTCGTCCTGCTCACCAACCGCGTCCACCCCACTCGCGAGAACCGCCGCATCCGTCACTTCCGTCCCCGGGTGCACGACGCGGTGGTAGAAGCCCTGGGACTGGCGCCGGCCGACGCTTCAGCCGCAGCAGCGCACGGAACACTGAAAGAGTAGTCGCGTGCAACTCTCTCTCATCGACTGGCTCTGCCTGATCACCTACTTCCTGGTTTCTTTCGGCATCGCCTGGCGCTTGCGCCTTCGCGCGCAGCGCAGCCTGGCCGACTTCTTCGTCTCCGGGCGCGGCGTTCCCTGGTGGATCGCCGGCACCTCGATGGTCGCCACCACTTTCGCCGTGGACACCCCGCTGGCCGTGACCGGCCTGACCGCCAGCTTCGGCATCGCCGGCAACTGGCTGTGGTGGTCGCTGCTGCTGAGCGGAATGCTGACCGTGTTCTTCTTCGCCCGCCTGTGGCGCCGCGCCGGTGTGCTGACCGACGTGGAGTTCATCGAACTGCGCTACGCCGGCCGCCCAGCGGCTTTCCTGCGCGGCTTCCGCGCCCTTTACCTGGGCGTGCTGATGAACTGCCTCATCATGGGCTGGGTCAACCTGGCCATGGCCAAGGTCTTCCAATTGACGCTCGGCCTCTCGCGCCTCACCGCCGTGCTGCTCTGTCTGGCCCTGACCGCCGTCTACACCACCATGGCCGGTCTGTGGGGCGTGCTCATCACCGACCTGCTGCAATTCGCCCTGATGATGAGCATGACCATCGCCCTGGCCTACTTCGCCGTCGCCGCTGTGGGTGGCCTGGAAGCGTTGAAGACCAAACTGCTGGCGCTGGAAGCCGCCAACGCCGGTGGCGGCTCGCTGCTCGACTTCCTACCGGCGGCCGACTCCGCCTGGATGCCGCTCACCGCCTTTCTGGTTTTTATCGGCGTCAACTGGTGGGCCAGCTGGTATCCCGGCGCCGAGCCGGGCGGCGGCGGCTACGTGGCGCAGCGCATCTTCTGCGCCCGCGACGAGAAGCATTCGCTCTGGGCCACGCTCTGGTTCAACATCGCCCACTACGCCCTGCGCCCCTGGCCGTGGATTCTGGTGGCGCTCGCCTCGGTGGTCCTCTACCCCGACCTAGCCGACAAGGAAGCCGGCTACGTGCAGGTGATGGTGGACCACCTGCCCGCCAGCCTGCGCGGGCTGATGCTGGCCGCTTTCCTGGCCGCCTACATGTCCACCATCAGCACTCACCTGAACTGGGGCGCGTCCTACGTCATCAACGACTTCTACCGCCGCTTCCTCCGCCCGCGCGCCACGGAGCAGCACCACCTGCGCGCGGCTCAGGTGGCTACTATCCTGTTGATGCTGTTGGCGGGCGGAGTTACCTACTACCTGGAAACCATCCGTGGCGCTTGGCAGATTATGCTGATGGTCGGCGCCGGCACCGGCGCGGTCTATCTCCTGCGCTGGTACTGGTGGCGCATCAACGCCTGGAGCGAAATCTCCGCCATGGTCGCCGCCTTCTTCACCTCACTCGCGCTGCACCATTGGCAACCCTTCACCGGCGGCGAGCAGTTGCTCTTTGCGAAGAACATGCTCACCACCACCGCGGTCTGCTCCGCCGTCTGGCTGGCGGTGACTTTCCTGACGCGACCCGAGCCCGCCGACCACCTGCTGAACTTCTTTCGCCGCGTGCGCCCGGCTGCCACCGGCTGGCGACCCGTAGCAGCGCAGGCTCCCGAGGTGCGCAGCACCGCTGCGGGTTGGGCCAACCTGCGCGCCTGGGTGCTGGGCTGGGCGATGGTCTATCTGGCGCTCTTCGCCACCGGCAAACTGTTACTGGGATTCTGGACACTTGGCTTGCTTCTGCTGGCCGGCGCCGTCACTGCCGCGCTGTTGCTCTACTTTGACTTCACTCGCCGCGGCTGGGAGACTTTCGGATGAAACGCGCATCGCTCCCTGTCACCGAGCGCCCCAATCCTCGCACCACGCACTTAGACCGGCTCTCCACCAGAAAACTTCTGCAAGTGATGAACCGGGAGGACGCCCGCGTACACGCGGCGGTCCGCCGACAGTTGCCGCAGATCGCCCGCGCGGTAGATGCCATTGTGACGTCGCTCCGGCGCGGCGGGCGACTCTTCTACCTCGGCGCCGGCACCAGCGGGCGCCTGGGCGTTCTGGATGCAGCGGAAATTCCGCCCACCTTCCAGGTTTCGCCGCGCAAGGTGCAGGCTATTCTGGCCGGGGGGCGCCGGGCGATGTTCCGCTCTTCGGAAGCCACAGAAGACTCACGCGCAGCCGGGGCGCGCGACGTGCGTCGCTGTGGCGCGCGTGCTGGAGACGTAGTAGTTGTGCTCACCGCCAGCGGCGCCACGCCCTACGTCCTGGGTGCGCTGGCACAGGCGCGCAAGCAGCGCGCGTTCACGGTCGCCGTCACCAGCAACCCGCGCTCGCCGGTGGCGCGACGCGCGCAGGTAGCCATCTGTCCCGCCACCGGCCCGGAAGTCATAGCCGGTTCCACCCGCCTCAAGGCAGGCACGGCGCAAAAACTCGTCCTGAACATGCTGAGCACAGCGGCACTGGTGCGTCTAGGGCACGTCTATCGCAACCTGATGGTCAACGTGCAGATGAGCAACGCCAAGCTGCGCCGCCGCGGCCAGCGCGTCCTGCAACTTGCGCTCGGGTGCTCTCCGGCGCAAGCTCGACGATTGATCCAGCGCTCGGGCGGCAACTTGAAAGCGGCCATTGTCATGGGCCGGCTCGGTTGTTCCCGCGCCCAGGCCGAGCGCCACCTCCGCCACAGCCACGGCCACGTCGCCCAAGCCCTGGGAGAAAGATAATTGGGCGTGCCATTGGTGTATCTTAGGACCTGGCTATGGACCGGTTTGTGATTGAAGGCGGAGTTCCGTTGCAGGGGCGCATCGCAGTCAGCGGCGCCAAGAACGCCGCCTTGCCTGCAATGGCCGCCGCGCTGCTCTCTTCCGAGCCGCTCCACCTGTCCAACGTGCCCCGCGTGCGCGACATCTTCACCATGAAGGATCTTCTTCAGCACATGGGCGTTGCCGCCGAGCCGGAGGACTACCGGCCCGACGGCGAACTGAAGCTCTGCGCCGAGCGCATCGTCCGGCCCGAAGCCCCCTACCGGATGGTCCGAACCATGCGCGCCTCCGTGTTGACCTTGGGGCCGCTGCTGGCTCGTACCGGAGAGGCGCGGGTGTCGCTACCGGGCGGCTGCGCCATCGGCGCCCGCCCGATTGACATTCATCTGAAAGGGCTGGAGAAACTGGGCGCGCAATTCACGGTCGAGCACGGCTACGTGAACGCCCAGACCAAGGGCCTGCGCGGCGCACGCGTGCAGTTCGACAAAATCACCGTGACCGGGACGGAAAACCTCCTCATGGCCGCCTGCCTGGCGGAAGGCGAGACCCTACTGGAAAACGCCGCGCGCGAGCCGGAAGTGGCTGACCTGGCCCGCCTGCTGCGCGCGATGGGGGCGCAGATTGAAGGCGAGGGCACCTCCACCCTCCGCGTCCGTGGCGTCAGCAAGCTGCACGGGGCCGCGCACCGCGTCATTCCCGACCGCATCGAGGCCGCCACCTTTTTCCTGGCCGGGGCCATCACCGGCGGCGAACTGGAAGTGAGCAACTGCGACTGCGAGCACCTGCACGCCGTCCTGCGGCAACTGGAAGCCGCCGGCCTGACCGTGACGGAGAAAGAACGCGGCTGCGTAGTAGTGGCCCGCCCCGAACGGCTGCGGCCCGCCGACCTGACCACCGAGGAATACCCCGGCTTCCCCACCGACATGCAGGCGCAGTACATGGCGCTGATGACGCAGGCCGAAGGCACGACCCGGATCACCGAAAGCATTTTCGAGAATCGCTTCCTGCACGTCCTGGAGCTGGTACGGATGGGCGCGGACATTACCGTGGAAGGCCGACAAGCAGTAGTGCGCGGGCGCACGCCTCTGTCGGGCGCGGGCGTGATTGCTTCCGACTTGCGCGCCAGCGCTTCCCTGGTGCTGGCGGGCCTGGCAGCCGAAGGCGAAACCACAATCGATCGCGTCTATCACCTCGACCGCGGCTACGAACGGTTTGAAGAAAAGCTGCGCGCAGTCGGCGCCCGCATCCGCCGCGTTTCTGCCTAACGACCGCCGGACAGCCACACGCTGATCAAGACACTGAGCAACACCAGCAGAGAAATCACAGTGTAGCGCCATTCCTTTCTGCGCCAGAAAGACCCGGCGGCCACAACGACGCGCAGCAGCGGCGTCGCCAGCAACACCAGCAGGCCGAGTTGCATGAGTGCGTAAGGATTGCCCGTCGCCAACTGCTCGCCCAGCACCCGAACGGGCATGCCCGGTCCGACCTGAATCGGAACCGAGGGATCAAGCGCCACCCAGACCACACCGACCGCCAACAGCAGCGCCGACAGATAGGAACCCCAGCGCAGCGTCCCGGCAATCCAGCGATAGGGGCCGGTGGAACTCATGCCGGTCCTCGCAAGGAAAAACCGAAAGCTTCACCCACCATCATCACAGCCAGCGCCAGCAACCCCAGAATCAACAGGACGTGCACCCAACGGCTGTGAACCCGGTGCGCCAGGCGCGAGCCCAACTGCGCTCCCAGGAACACGCCCACCACCAGCGGCGCGGTCAGCGCCACCATCACCTGCCCGCGTCCGTAGTAGATCAGCGCGCCCGCTGCCGCTGTCATCCCCATCAGAAAACTGCTGGTGGCAGCCGCCATCTTGAGCGGCACGCCCATGCCGAGATACATCAGCGGAACCTGAATCGGCCCGCCGCCGATGCCAAGCATGGCGGACACGATTCCCACCCCGTAGCACACGCCCGTCCCCAGCGCGCGGTTGCGCACTCGGTAGTCAGGAAGAGTTTCCCCCACCTCCTCCGCCTCGCCCGGCGGGCGGCGCCACAACAACACGGCAGCATAGAGCATGAAAGCACCGAACAATCCTTTCAACAGCGTCTCCGAGAGCAGCGGCATCACCAGCGCCCCGCTAATAGCTCCCAGCACCGTCGCCAATTCCAGCAGCATGCCCAGCCGCACGTCGGCCCAACCCCGCTCAACGTACACGCTGGCGGCGGCGCAGGAGGTGGCGACCACGCACAGCAGCCCTGTTCCAACTGCTGTCACCATAGGAAAACCGAGGAACGTCAGAACGGGTACCAGCAGTATGCTGCCCCCCAGGCCCAGCAGACCTCCGAAGGTGCCGGCCACCAGCCCCAGTGCAACCAGGAACGCAATGAACGGTGCTATCGACATCACTCATCCACCGGCGAAAGGTGTGGACTCCTCCCGGTGCACCAGCACCACTCCCGCCAGCACGATCACTGCTCCTAGCAGAGAATAGCCGCCCAAACGCTCCCCCAGCACCAGCCATCCGGCCGCCACTGCAATCAGGGGCTCAATGAAGGTCAAGGTCGAAAGCTGCACCGGCGCCATGCGCTTCAAGAGCGTGAAGTAAAGCACGAAGGTCACGCAAGAACCAAACACAATCAGGTAGAGCAGCGCCCCCCATGCCTGGGGGGAATAGCTTTCCCATCCAGGCCGCTCCAGCACATATCCCACCGCCAGCAGCCACACGGCCCCGCCTGCCATCTGCCAGGTGACGCCCACCACCGGGTCAATATCGTGCGCGCCGTACTTGGCCAGGACTGTTGCCAACCCGCTTGAGAGCGCAAGTCCCAGCACCGCTACTACGCCCGACAGCTCAGCCGCCGAACCGCTCAAGCGCGGCAGAAAAATCAACGTAATCCCGCCGGCAGCCAACAGCAAGCCAGCCAGCCGCCCGCCCCTAAACAGATTGCGCCGGGAGTGCAGCGAATCGAACAGCAGAACAAAGACGGAATGAGACGAAAACAGAATGGCGGTGAGCGCGGAGGAGATGTGCTGCTCGGCATAGAAAACCAGGCCGTAGGGGAGGCCAATCATGATGACGGAGAGCAGAAGCAGCAGGCGCCGCTCCTGGCGGCGGAATCGGCTCCAGGAGAGCGACCGGCCCTGCCAGCGCGCAAAGGCGGCCAGCAGCAACGCCGCCACTGCAAAGCGCACACCCGCGGCGGTGAGCGGGGGCATCTCCCGCACCACAAGCTTGATGCCCAGCCAAGTGGTGCCCCAGATCAAGGCCAGCAGGCCGAACCCCAACCAATGCCGTGGTTGCATGAGGGCGCAATTCTACACAAAAACGGCCGACGGGGTTACCGTCGGCCGTTCTCGCTTCTTCGCAGAAGTTTCCTAGCTAACTGGCGCCGCGACGCTCCTTCGCGCGCTGCTCGCGCAGCACCGCCTTGCGGCTAAGGCGAATCTTGTTACCCTCCACCGTCAAGACTTTGACTATCACCTGGTCGCCTTCTTTCAGCTCGTCGCGGACGTCACGAATGCGCTGCTCGGCGACCTCGCTGATGTGCAGCAGCCCGTCGGTGCCGGGAAAGATTTCGACGAAAGCGCCGAAGTCCACCAGCCGCACCACCTTGCCCAGGTAGGTCTTCCCCACCTCAGCGGTGGCGGTGACGTCCTGGACCATCTGCATGGCCTGCTTGGCCGCTGCCTCATCCACCGCGAAGACGTTCACCTTGCCGTCGTCCATCACGTCAATCTTGGCGCCGGTGGCTTCGACGATGCCGCGGATGACCTTTCCGCCCGGCCCGATCAGTCCGCCGATTTTGTCCCGGGGGATGGTCAAGGTGAAGATGTGGGGGGCATAGGGCGAGATGGCCTCGCGCGGCTGGCCCAGCGCCCGGTTCATGATGTCGAGTATCTCCAGCCTCGCCTTCTTGGCCTGCTGGAGAGCCTCGGACAGGATCTCCGAGGTCACGCCGCCGACTTTGATGTCCATCTGCAAAGCGGTGATGCCCTTGGCGGTGCCCGCCACCTTGAAGTCCATGTCGCCGTAGTGGTCTTCGGCCCCGGCGATGTCGGTGAGGATTCCGTACTTGCCGCCTTCGCCCATCACCAAACCCATGGCAATCCCGGCCACCTGCGCCTTGGTCGGCACGCCCGCGTCCATCAAAGCCAACGAGCCGCCGCACACGGTCGCCATCGAAGATGAGCCGTTGGACTCCAAAATGTCGGAGACCACGCGGACGGTGTAGGGAAAGTCATCCTCGCCCGGCATACCCTGCCGCAAGGCCCGCTCCGCCAGCGCACCGTGGCCAATCTCGCGCCGGCTGGGCCCGCGCAGGAACTTGACCTCGCCCACCGAGAACGGCGGGAAGTTGTAATGCAGCATGAACTTCTTCTTGGCGTCCTCTTCCGCCAGCAGGTCGAGCCGCTGCACGTCCTCCTTGGTACCGAGCGTGGCGGTCACCAGCGCCTGGGTCTCGCCGCGAGTGAAGAGCGCCGAGCCGTGCGTGCGCGGCAGCACCCCCACTTCGCAGCTGATGGCGCGCACCTTATCGAAGGCGCGACCGTCGGGACGCCGCTTATTCTCCAGAACATCGCGGCGGAAAATCTCTTCCCGCAGTGTGGAGAAGTAACGCGACGCCTCCTTGCGGCGGTCTTCCTCCTCTTCCGGGATGGACTCCGCCAACTCTTTCTTGAGCGCAGTCACCAACTGGTGACTTTCCTTCTTGGAGTGCTTCTCGGTGTTGCAGGCGTCCGCCAGCCGCTGGCCGTACTGCGAAGCGATCTGCTGGTAGTACTCTTGATTCACCTCCGGCCCGGCCGCCTCCCACTTCTTGGGCTGGATCTGCCCATGCAGCTCCTCGATGCCGGCGACGATCTTGCGAATTTGTTCGTGGGCGAACTGCAAAGCATCCACGATGGTCTCTTCCGTCACCTCCGCCGCGCCCGCCTCCACCATCACGATGGCTTCTTTCGATCCCGCCACCACGATGTTCAGCAGGCTGTTCACCTGCTGAGCGTAGGTGGGGTTGGCCACCAAAGCGCCGTCCACCAATCCCACCCGCACCGAAGCGATGGGAGTGTGGAAAGGAATGTCGGAGATATAAAGCGCAGCCGAAGCACCCACCAGCGCGATCACATCCGGGTCATTGTCGGTGTCGGCCGAAAGCACCATCGCGATCACCTGGGTCTCGTTGCGAAACCCTTCCGGAAACAGCGGCCGCAGCGGTCGGTCCATCAACCGGCAGGTGACGATCTCCTTTTCACTCGGCCGTCCTTCGCGTTTGAAGAAGCCACCCGGAATCCGGCCGGCGGCGTACTGGTATTCGCGGTACTCGCAGGTGAGCGGAAAGAAGTCAAGCCCTTGCCGCGGCTCGGTCTGAATGCAGGCCGTAACCAAAACCACCGTGTCGCCAAAGCGCACCTGCACACTGCCATTGGCTTGCTTAGCCAGACGACCGGTTTCAATTGTCAGCGGACGTCCGCCGATGTCAATTACTACTTGCTGTGTCATAGTTCCTCCGGCAGCCGGGGCCGTCTCCCGCACTCACCCTGGAGGGGGAGCGCAGTGCGGCACCGCTGCCCTGTCTGATTGAAATTGAGATGAATGCAGGAGTGGAATCGAGAGCGGAAAAACCTGTGCTACACCCTGCGCCGGAAACCATCTGCTGAAAACTCAAAAAATCATCCGGCTGGCTTGCGGCTGCGGGGTGCTACCCGTGCCTTGCTGGTGGGACCGACGAACTGTTGGCTGGCAGGCTGCCCCGCCGGGAGCCGCCTTACTTCCGTAAGCCGAGCTTCTCAACAATTTGCTTGTACCGCCCGGGCTCGTTGTTCCTCAAATAATCCAGCAGGCGCCGGCGGCGGCTTACCATCTGAATCAAACCGCGCCGGGATGCATGGTCCTTGCCGTGGGTCTTGAAATGGTCGGTCAGACCGTTGATGCGCCCGCTCAGAAGCGCAATCTGCACTTCCGGCGAGCCGGTATCGCTCGCGTGGAGACGATGTTGACCGATCACCGCTGATTTGCTTTCCTGCGCCAGACCCATAGCTTTGCCGAGCCGTTCTCCTTTCCTATTCTCCTCGTTTCATCCGCCAGTACGATAACACAGGGCCGCACAATTGCAAAGAGCTTCCTGCGGGCGGCTAGTCGCCTTTCTGCCGCACCAGGGCCAGGAACTCTTGCCGCGTCTGCGGATTGTCGCGGAAGCAGCCCAGCATGGCGCTGGTGACGGCGGTGGAGTGCTGCTTCTCCACCCCGCGCATCAACATGCACAGGTGGCGCGCTTCTACAATCACCCCCACCCCCTGCGGCTCCAGCTTCTCCCAAATAGCCTGGGCAATCTGACTGCTCAAACGCTCCTGGAGTTGTAGCCGCCGCGCATAAAAGTTCACCAGCCGGGGCAGTTTGCTCAACCCCACCACCTTTTGGTTTGGGATGTAGGCGATGTGGCACTTGCCGAAAAACGGCAGCAGGTGGTGCTCGCACAGGCTGAAGACTTCAATGTCTTTGACAATGATCATCTCGTCGTACGCAACCGAAAAGTAAGCCGCGTTGATGACCTTGTCGAGGTTCTGCCGATAGCCGCTGGTCAAGAAGCGTAAAGCGTGCGCCACCCGCTTGGGCGTGCCCTGCAAACCCTCCCGCTCCGGGTCTTCCCCCAGCAACGCCAGGATGCGCCCGTACAGACCCGCGATCTCTTCGGCCGCGGTCTCCGACCCGGAAAATTCCACTTCGGTCCGATCAATCTTCATGGTGTCCTTCCTTCCTCGTCCCGGTATTCAAACGAATTCAAACTGGTCTCTTCCAACCGCACCCGCGCCACCGGCGCAGCGGCAAACCCGGCCCGCAGGCGGCGGAAAATATCCATGCAGAGATTCTCGGTGGTGGGCACCCGGTCGCCGAAACTCTCCGCATCGGCGTTCAGATAGGCATGGTCGAAACGCTCCAGAACCTCCTCCCCCACAAAACGATCGAGCTGGGCCAGGTCCACCACCATCCCCGTCTTGGGGTCAGTCTTGCCGCTGACGGTGACTTCCAGCACGTAGTTGTGGCCGTGCCCGCCCGGGTTGTTGCACTTGCCGAAGACGCGCTCATTTTCCCTCTCGGACAGGCGCGGACTGTGCAGCCGGTGAGAGGCGCTGAAGCGATAGCGGCGGGTGAGGTAGATCATCGCGCGGCGTTGCCTCCGTAGTAGTCCACAAACAAATCCGGTGTTTCGTAGAGGCGAATGTGGTGCAGGCGCCCGCCGGGAACTTTTCCTTCCAGCAGGGTCCAAATGATGCGGGCGATGTTCTCGCTGGTGGGAATCTGCCCGTTGAGCTGCGGCACCTCCTGGTTGATGAACTTGTGGTCGAAGACTTCCATTACCTCGCGCTCCAAAATCTGCTTCAGTTCTTTCAAGTCAAGCACCATGCCGGTGACGGGGTCGGGCTCGCCCGCCACCGTCACCTCCAGCACGTAGTTGTGCCCGTGCCCGTGCCGGTTGGCGCACTTGCCGAAGACGCGCCGGTTTTCTTCCGGCGTGAACTCCGGGTTCCAGTAGTAGTGCGAGGCGGAGAACTCAATCTTGCGCGTCAGGTAGATCATTCGGTGGTAACGGCGTAGTCGCGTCCTTTCCATTTGAGCGGCTGCCCGCTCAGGTGCTTGGCGGCCGAGGAAGCCAGCAAGAGCGCAAAAAGAATGCTGCCCACAGTGTAGTAAAAGATGCACCACCACGGAAAACGATTCCGGCGCAGCGCCTGCGCATAGCGGGCATAGCGGAAAACAACCACGCCCGCACTGGAAAGAAAAATCAGTGAACTTGACGGCCCTCCCCCCTGCATCCCGGCCAAGCCTAGCAGGAACAGCAGCGCGGCCAGCCCATCCAGTGCAGCGCCCGCCGCCATCCGGACCACGGCGCGCTTGCGCCGCCGGAAGAGAAGAAAAAGATTCTTCGACCAGCCTTCCCACATCCTCCCAAACGGTACATGCGGGTGCGCGCCACGTCTGCGCCCAAAGCAAAATGCAGGCGATACCCTGCACGCTTCAGGCGGCGGGCCAGCGCCACGTCTTCCAGAATCTCGCCCCGGACGGCAGCGTGGCCGCCCACAGCCTTGTAAGCGTCGCGCCGGACCAGCAGCCATTGCCCGTTGGCAGCCGCCTGCGGCTGCTGCGCGTCGCTCACCTGCCGGTAGGGGTATTCCTCCGCCAGGCAGCAATAGACGAACGGAATCACGGCCCGCTCCCACCAAGTGCGCATCTCTTGTTGGGGCGAAAAGGAAACCACATCAGCGCCCGTCTCCCGCGCCAGCGCCAGACCTATTTCAACCGCGTGGGAGGCGTGCCGCACGTCAGCGTCGGTGAACAGCAGCCAGGGTGCGCGGGCTTCCTCCACGCCGCGGGCGAGGGCGTGGTTCTTGCCGGTCCAACCTGCCGGCAGGCCGTGGGTTTCGACTACGCGCAGTTGCGGCAGCCTCGCGCTCAGCTCGGCCAGGATGGCTCCGGTGCGGTCGGTAGAGCCGTCGTTGACGACAATCAGCTCCACCGGCACGGTCTGCGCCGCCAACGACTCCACGGCGGCGGAGACATTGGCTTCTTCGTTCCGTGCGGCTACAATGACACTGACTTGCGGGACGACCATTGGCGGTGGACGAAAGACCCCCGGAAGCGAAGTAAGCTCGCGAAGTCAAAAAGTATAGCGGATTTGAAACCGGTGTGAAAGACCCGGCATGAAAGACAAAATCACTCCCGTGGTGCTCGGCCTGGTGGGGCTGGCTTTGACGGCCGCGCTGGTGGCGCCGCGCACCCACTTTGAGGCGCCACGCGAATCCCAACCCGCGCCCAACTTCTCCTTTACCCTCGACGGGCAGACAACCGAGCTGGCAGCCCTGCGCGGGCGGGTGGTGGTGCTGAACTTCTGGGCCACCTGGTGCCCGCCCTGCGTGGATGAGATGCCGTCGTTGCAGCGGCTGCACGAATCACTTTCAGATGAAGGATTGGTGGTGTTGGGCATCAGCGTGGACGAGAACCGCGCCGCCTACCGGAGCTTCTTGCGCGAACACGGCATCACCTTCCCCAACCACCACGACCCGGAGAAGCGCATCTCCACCCTCTACGGCACCTTTATGTACCCGGAGACCTACATCATCAGCAAGAATGGCCTGCTGGTGCGGAAAGTCATCGGCCCGCTGGAGTGGGACGGCCTCTCGGTGATGCAGTTCCTGCAAGACCTGCTCGATACTCCTTCAAGCTGAGAGTGAAACAGACCGACGAAGAAGCCTTCCCTCGGCTTCGATCCCTTCGGCTTTGCTTCCCTCGGCTACGCTCGGGACAGACAGGACAAGCGGGACAAGGCGGCTTCTTCGCCGCTACCCTCCTTCGCCAAGGCTTCGGAGGGCAAGCCAGCTCGGTGGCAGGTACCCCTTCGACTTTGCTTCCCTCGGCTACGCTCGGGACAGGCAGGGCAAGCGGAACAAGGCGGCTTCTTCGTGCTACCTGAAGCGTGCAAAGATAAATAATAAATAAATAACGGTAGCGCAGACATTCCTGTCTGCGTAGTGCTGGGGAGGCAGACAAGAATGTCTGCCCCACCGATTATTGAGCAAGCGGCAGGGGACAAGCCCCTGCCCTACCTGTCTGCGCCGCCAGGGGGGTAGGGCAAGGCCTTGTGCCTTGCCGAAGGAAAGCACACCAGTGGAGCGAACCCTTGAACAAAACTTCCGCGGGAGGCCCCTGAGGCGTCCAACCCGGTGGCCCCTGCCACCGGGACTCCAGGCGGCGGCACGCGGGCTGCGGGTGCCCCCGTACGGGGATAAACTCCGCACCTCTTCCGAACTGGTACTTATCCTTTGTGCGGGGGAGCCTGCTAGGCCCGGCTACAAGGGGAGCTTGCGGAGGCGGAGGGCGTTGCTGATGACTGAGACCGAGCTGAAGGTCATGGCGGCGCTGGCGATAATGGGGCTGAGCAGCAGCCCGAAGACGGGATAGAGCACGCCCGCCGCCAGCGGAACACCGAGCGAGTTGTAAACGAAGGCGAAAAAGAGGTTCTGCCGGATGTTGCGCATGGCGCCGCGGCTGAGGCGCCGGGCACGCGCGATGCCGCGCAGGTCGCCTTTGACCAGGGTAACCCCGGCGGTTTCCATCGCCACGTCGGTGCCGGTGCCCATAGCGATGCCGACTTGGGCCTGCGCCAGCGCGGGGGCGTCGTTGATGCCGTCGCCCGCCATCGCCACCACGCGGCCCTGAGCCTGGAGGCGCTTCACCACCTCGCTCTTCTGTTCGGGCAGAACTTCGGCCTCCACCTGATCGAGCCCCAGTTTTCGCGCCACGGCTTCGGCGGTGGTGCGGCTGTCGCCGGTCAGCATGACAATGCGGACACCGTCGCGGTGCAGCATCTGAATGGCCTCGGGGGTGGACTGCTTGATGGGGTCGGCCACGCCCAGTAGCCCGGTCGGTCTGCCATTGACGGCGACGAACAGGACCGTCTGGCCGTCGCGCCGCAGCCCCTCGGCCTGTCCGGCCAAAGCGCCGGGGTCAATGACCAGCTCTTCCAGCAGCTTGAGGTTGCCGAGGGCGACGGTATGACCGTCCACGGTCCCGACCACGCCCTTGCCGGTGAGGGAGCGGAAGTCCTTGACGTCAGCTAACTCCAGGTCTTTCTCGCGCGCGCCAGCGACGATGGCCGAGGCCAGAGGATGCTCGCTGGCCCGTTCTAGGCTGGCGGCCAACCGCAGAAGATCCGGCTCACTCCTGCCTTGCAACGCCACCACCGAAGTAAGGCGCGGCTTGCCTTCGGTGAGCGTGCCGGTCTTGTCCACCACCAGCGTGTCCACCTTTTCCAGAACCTCGAGCGCCTCGGCGTTCTTGATGAGCACGCCGGCGGTGGCGCCGCGGCCGGTTCCGACCATGATGGACATGGGCGTCGCCAGCCCCAGCGCGCAGGGGCAGGCGATGATGAGCACCGCCACCGCAGCGACGAGAGCGTAGGCCAAGCGCGGCTCCGGCCCGACCAAAGCCCAGACGATGAAAGTAGTCACAGCCACCAACACCACCGCAGGCACAAAGTAGGAGGCCACCACGTCGGCCAGGCGTTGGATGGGGGCGCGGCTGCGCTGGGCTTCACTGACCAGGCGAACGATGTGCGCCAGCAGTGTCTCGCTGCCCACGCGCTCGGCCCGCATGACGAAGCTGCCGGTGCCGTTGACGGTGCCGCCGGTGACGCGGTTGCCCTCGGTCTTCTCCACCGGGATGGGCTCGCCCGTGATCATGGACTCGTCCACCGAGCTGTTGCCGTCCAGGACCACGCCGTCCACGGGAATCTTTTCCCCCGGGCGAACCCAGAGGCGGTCACCGGGTTCGACGTGCTCCAGCGGAATGTCGATTTCGGTGCCGTCCTCCCGGACAATGCGGGCGGTCTTGGGCGCCAGGCCCAAGAGAGCTTTGATGGCGCTACTGGTCTGGCTGCGGGCGCGGAGTTCGAGCACCTGTCCCAAAAGCACCAAGGTGACGATGACGGCGGCGGCTTCGAAGTACACCGCTACTTCGCCGCTTTCAGTTCGGAAGGAGTCTGGGAAGAGGCCCGGAGCGAGGGCGGCCACTACGCTGTAGAAATAAGCCGTGCCGGTGCCGAGGGCGATGAGGGTGAACATGTTCAGGCTGCGGTTGACGACCGAGGCCCAGCCGCGCTGGAAAAACGGCCAACCGCCCCAGAGCACCACCGGCGTGGCAAGGGCGAACTGAATCCAAACCAGCGGCAACCCGGACAGGAGACGGGCAAACGGCCGGCCCAGAATCATCTCCGCCATGGCGAAGAAAAGGATGGGAGCGGAAAAGACAACGCTGGTCCAAAACCGACGAGTCATGTCCAGCAACTCCGGGTTGGCCTCTTCTTCCACCGTTGCAGTCCGAGGCTCCAAGGCCATCCCGCAAATGGGGCAGGAGCCCGGCTGGCTGCGCACCACCTCTGGGTGCATGGGGCACACGTATTCTGTCTTGCTCAGCGGAGCCGCAACCGTCAGCGGCTCCAGCGCCATGCCGCACTTGGGACAAGAGCCCGGCCCCGGTTGGCGGACTTCCGGATCCATGGGACAGGTGTAGTCGGCGCTATCGCCAGCCGGCTTGGGGGTCCCCAGAGAAACAAGAGGTACGCTGGGCGCAGAGGCGCCGCTCAGGTACCGGGCCGGCTGGGCGCGGAACTTCTCCAGGCAGCCGGGATTGCAGAAGAAGTACGTCACCCCCTCGTGCTCGTACTTGGCGGCGGCTGAATCGGGATTGACGTCCATGCCGCAGACCGGGTCTTTCACTGAAGTCCGGTGCAACTTGTGGTCGTGCATTGTGCTTGGCCTTTCCTGTGCGGCTGCTCACCCGCAATTATAACAACCAATCGGCAGCCATGCTCCGGCAGATGCGAGCCGCCCGGCGCGGTTGTGTATAGTCTATAATCACGCTTGCTTGCGTGAGGGAATCAAGGGTGACGTACCTGGAAGTGAGCTACCGTTACACCGGCCCGCTGGCACCGGCGCAGCTGAAATGCCTGGGCGAGTTGCCGGGCCAGTACGGAATCCTGGCGCTGCAATTGGACGAAGAAAAACAAGTGGCCAGGATTCGCTTCGACGCCTCGCGCTTGAAGGAGGGCGAAGTGGTCCATTGGGTGCGGCGCGCGGGCATTCCGCTCACTGAGCGGGTGGAAGTCAATTCCATCTCTTCCTGATCTCTTCTTGACTGGCAAGACCGGGACTGCTCTGCGCGCCGCAGGCTTTCGTGGGGCGACAAGCCGGCCCAAGGTAAGGGGAAGGTGGCAACCCACACTTTTTGGGTGGGAGTCCGAGTCGGGCTGAGGTAGTCCGATCCGGACTGAGGGTTGGCGATGCAGCTTTCTCCTCGCTTGACGGAGCCAAGGAGAAATACCAACCAGCAGCCCAGGAACAAGTGCGGGTGTTGCGCCCCCTACTCCCCCCGGGCTGCTGGTTCCGCAGAGCGCGAGCCGCCACTCTTCCTCTGCTAGCAGAGCACGGTGGCCGCCAAAATCGCCGCTACCGGATATGGCTGCAAAGCGACCACTTAGACCGCCGCTGCGCTCCGCCCTTCCACCCGCCTGTTCCAAGACGGGAAGACGCCCGCTGCTTTGGGAATGGGCGTGTCCCTCCCTGTAACAATGTGTCAGCGAACGAGCGGCGAAAAGGAACCGCCAGCGCGCGCTCCTCGGTGCGTTGACTAAACTCCTGCCGACCTCTAAAATGGTTTTGCTTCCGGCGCGCTCGTAGCTCAGCTGGATAGAGCGTCTGGCTACGAACCAGAAGGTCGGGGGTTCGAATCCCTCCGGGCGCGCCACTTGCTTTTCGTTCCCGCGGCCAGCGGGTCGGGGGTTTTCTTCGACAGGCTCCCTTCAACAGGCTCAGGGCAAGCAGGACAATCGAATCCCTGCCTGCGGCAGGCAGGCCTCCGGGCGCGCCACCCTTTCAATTTCAATCACTTAGCCCTCGCCTATCGGAAACTGCTACCAAAACTGCTACCAAAAACTCACAAAAACAGCCTAAACGAACTCCTCCGCTAGTTCGGGTGACGTAGTCGGCGCGAGATCGCCGATTCAGGGTTTCAGGTGCTCCTGGAAGTAGCGGCGAATGGCTTCCTGCATATATCCGAAACTGACAGGCGTCCACTTAGAAGAAGCGTGGGGCTGCTCGGGAAACACCAGCAAGTCGTAGGGTTTGCCCACCCGGATGAGCGCCTCCACCATCTTCATGGTCTCCGCGAAAGGGACGTTGATGTCGCTGGTGCCGTGGATGAAGAGCAGCTTGCCTTTGAGGTTACCTGCCATCCTGAGGTTGGAGGAATACTCCCACCCCTCTTTATTGTTCTGTGGCAGCTTTCAGGTCAGTTCAGGAAACGGATTGCAGAATCTCTAAGCCCTTGGGCTTAGACGGGGGCGGCGTGTAGCCGTCGGGCATGTCGCCGGTGTCGGGACGGAGATACCGCCGGTAGCTGGGGCGGATCGAAGCCAACAGCTCCTTGCGGCTCTTGGTCTTCAGCGGCTTGCCGATGTAAATCTTGCCCATTCGCTCCATCACCTTTTCCGGCAGAGCGCTGGCAAACATGAGCAGGGCCCAGGTGAAATTCGGTCCATTGAGCCGCCGCAACCTGTACAGCCACAACAGGAATGAGCCCAAGCGCCACGCCAGCGGCCCCCACCAGCTATACATCCCCGGGCGCAAGTTGTTCTTCCAGCACTTCATGATCAACTGCCACTGGAGCGGGCTGAGCTGCCGGGTTTCCGTCACGCCGACTTCTTTTTCCATGCGGGTACCGTGTAGCGGAGTGAAAACCGACGGCACCAGGAAGGCGAACAGGCCGCGCCGCTCCATTTCATACACCACGTCCAGTGTGGCCATTGTATCTTCGTCGGTCTCGCCCGGGTTGCCGACCATCAGCGTGAACATCGGGAACCAGTTGTTTTCGTTCATCACGCGCAGGCCTTCCAGCACAATGCTGGGCCAGTCTTCGATGGAAAACGGAACCGCCTTGCTGGGCATGATCTTCTTGGCCATCCGAACCGAGCCGGTTTCGAGTCCCGCCAAAGGGGTCAAGGCCTTCTTCTGCGGATGATGGCTCACGCGCGGCAGGTGCACCGGGCTCTTAGGCAGCAAAACGTCCGTCAGCTTCTTGACCAATAGGGGGTCCACCACAAAGGGCGCGATGGTGCAGTGGCTCAGGACGTGGTGCTCCACCCCGGGCGTATTCACGATCTCCGCGTACAAGTCCAGCAACGCCTCGCGGTTGGGGAAGAAGAAGGGCGTGTCGGTGTGCACCTGGCCCCAGATGAACATGTCTTCCGTCGCCAGCGAGATCATCTTGTTTCCATCTCTGACGTTGGCGCGGACCCCCTGCATGATTTTCTCTTTGGGAAGGTCAATCTGCGGGTTCAGGTCCGGCACGCAAAACTGGCAGCGCCGGCCGCAGCCGGTGGTCATCTCGACCACGCCGAAGGTGGTGCGGGTGTCAGGCATCAGGATGGAGTCGCGGGTGGTGGGATGGGCCACGTTGATTTCGCGCGGCAGAGCCTCTCCGTGAATCGCCTTATGGAACAACGCCATCGAGTCCGCAGATTCGCTGCGCCCCTCCACCACGCAATCCACGCCTAGCTGCTGGTAGCTGTTGGTTTGGATGATCTGCCAGCCGCCCGACCCCCCGACAATGACTTTGAAATTTTTCCGGAAGGGGCTGGCGTTGATTTTCTCGAAGGCGAGCTTTGCATACTTGGAGTTGATGGGTTCTTTCGACGTGCCGAAAATCGAAGTATAGACGCCGGCGGCGAAGGTCACTCCCAGCGGGTTGTGGGTCGAGACCGCCACCACCCGCGTGCGGGGACCGATAAACTTGTGGAGGTCGTCGGGGTAGCAGGCGACGATGTCGTCCTTTTTGAATTCGCGCTCCAGCGACGTCTGCACCAGCCGCACCCCGGCCGGCATGTACCGGGCCGAGCCATCCGGGTTGTACTCCACCTTGCGCCACTCAGGGTACTTGCGGTCCAGCGCACCCTCCAACCAAACCGGCATGGACGCCATGCCCATCTGGATGAAGAAGCCGGCGTGGTCAATGGTTTCCGTCAGCGGCGCGGTCAGGACGATGAGCTTGCCTCCGTCCTGCGGGGCGCCGCTCCCGTTCGACCCCTTCGCCGGACTGTCCACTCCCGCGCTTCCGTTGCCGCCAGCGTTTCGATTGGCTTCTATGTGGCTCATGAATACAACTTTCTTACAACTCAACTTTCATCGGGAGTTCCAACCAGATTGAAAACCGAGTCCCTACCCGCCGAGGGTTGCGGGGATTACATACGCCCCTTTCAGTCGTCTACTCTACCACACCATTCCTATACAGTTCCTTTCAAGCTTTGTCGGTTAGATTGCTCACTTTCGGCTTTGAACGGCGCTCAGACGTTGCTCAAAGTGTTCGTTAGCCAGTGAGGACCAGCAGGCGAAAACCGCAGGTGGACTCCTCCCATTGTGCCGGCTTGGCCCTGCCCGACCGGCGACACTGATCGCCCAACCAATGGTAGAATCAGCCGCTTCATGCGGGGTTGCCCGCCCGCACTGTTGGGGGTTCCAGCTCCGATGCCTGCTGCTTCCACCATCCGCGATCTCTCCCTGGCCCCAGAGGGCGAGCGCAAAATCGAATGGGTGGCTATCCGCTCCCACACCCTGAATGCGATCAAACGGAGTTGTCTCGATGACGGCTCGCTGCGCGGCCGGCGCATCGCCCTCGCCATCCACCTGGAAGCCAAAACCGCCTACCTGGCCTGGCTCTTCCAGGAAGCCGGAGCGGAAGTAACTGTCACGGGCAGCAACCCCTTCAGCACCCAGGACGACGTGGCGGCGGCGCTGGTCAAGCGCGGCCTGCGCGTCCACGCCCTGCACGGGGTTGATGCGGCCAGCTTCGACCGCCACCTCTTGCAAACGCTCGACAGCCGGCCCGAGTTCATCGTGGACGACAGCGCCGAGCTGGTGGCCCGCCTGCACCAACACCGCCCCCGGCTCCTGCCCGGCGTCCGAGGCGCCTCCGAAGAAACCACCAGCGGGATCATCCGCCTGCAAGCCATGCAGCGCGAGGGCGCGCTGAAAATCCCGGTCATCGCCGCCAACAACGCCCGCTGCAAGCAGCTCTTCGACAACCGCTACGGCACCGGGCAATCCACCCTGACCGCCGTTATGAGCGCCACCAATCTGCTCATCGCCGGCAAGGCCACCGTAGTGGCGGGCTACGGCTGGACCGGGCGCGGTCTGGCGTTCTACGCCCGCGGCTTCGGCGCCCGCGTCATCGTCGTCGAAGTGGATCCGGTGAAGGCGTTGGAAGCTCTGGCCGACGGCTTCGCGGTCATGTCGCTGGCGGAAGCGGCGCCACTGGGCGACCTCTTCCTCACCGCCACCGGCAGCATAGGCGTGCTGCGCCGCGAGCACTTCGAGCGCATGAAAGACGGAGCGCTGCTGGCCAACGCCGGCAACTACGCGCACGAAATTGACGTGCCGGCGCTGCGGCAACTGGCGCGCGAGGAGCGCGAGGTCCGCCGGCACGTGACCGAATACGTCCTGCGCGACGGCCGCCGCCTGCACCTGCTGGCGCAAGGCGCGCTGGTCAACATCGCTGCCTCCGACGGCCATCCGGTGGAGATCATGGATTTGAGCTTTTCCGTACAGGCGTTGGCCGTCCACTACCTAGCCCAACACGCCGATGAACTGAAGCCCGGCGTTGTGCCCCTTCCGGAGGAGATTGACTTTGCCATTGCCCGCACCCGGCTGGAGCTGCTGGGCGTGCGGTTGGAGAAAACCACCGCCGAGCAGGAAGCCTACCAGCAAAGCTGGCGCGAATCATAAGCGAGGACCCACATGCCGCCATCGATTGTTAAAGACCCGAAACTGGCCCCCGAGGGCCAACGCAAGATTCGCTGGGTCGAGCAGCACGCCGCCGTGCTCAACGCCGTCTGGGAGAAATACTTGAACGACGGAACCCTGCGCGGCGTCAACGTCGGAGTCTGCGTCCCGCTGGAAGCTAAGACCGCCTACTTGACTATCCTGCTGCACCGGGCCGGGGCCAATGTTGCCCTGGCCGGAACCGGGCCGGGCTACGTGCAGGACGACGTTGCCGCCGGAGTGGCGCAAGAAGGTGTGACCGTCTTCGCAGTGGCCGACGCCGGCGCCGAAGAGTTCCAGAAAAATCTGGAGCGCGTAGTGGACACCGAGCCCGCTTTGCTGGTGGACGACCGGGTGGAGCTGACCCGCATTTTGCACACCTCCCGCAAGCACCTCCAGAGCAAAGTCTGGGGCGCCTCCGAGCAAACCACTTCCGGCGTCACCAAAGCGCGCAACCTGGAGCGCGAGGGGGTGCTGGCCTTCCCCGTGATTGCCGGCAACGACGCCCTGTGCAAGCACCTCTTCGACAACCGCTACGGCACCGGCCAGTCAGTCTTCACGGCTCTCATGGCCAACACCAATCTCTATCTGGGCGGCAAGACCGTGGTGCTGGCGGGCTACGGCTGGTGCGGAAAAGGCTTGGCGCAGCGGGCAGCGGGTCTGAATGCGCGCGTGGTGGTGTGCGAAGTGGACTCGGTGCGGGCACTGGAAGCAGTCGCGGACGGCTTCGCGGTCATGCCGATGGAGCAGGGCGCCGAGGTGGGGGACTTCTTCATCCCCTCGACCGGAAGCAACGCCGTTCTTCGCCGCGAGCACTTTGAGCGAATGAAGGACGGCGCCGTGCTCGCCAACGCCGGCGGCGTGGACGTGGAAATTGACGTCCCCGCGCTGGAAGAGCTGGCGGTGGAGAAGCGCGAGGTGCGCCGCCACATCACCGAATACCGGCTGCCCAACGGGCGCCGGCTGCATCTGCTCTGCCAGGGCTTGCTGGTCAACTTGGCCGGGGGCGACGGCCACCCGGTGGAAATCATGGATCTATCTTTCGCCGTGCAGGCGCTGGCCATCTACCACTTGGCGCGCAACCGGGGAAAGCTCAGCCCGCGTGTCTATCCTCTGCCCGGCGACATTGACCAGGAAATTGCCTGCGTGAAACTTGCAACGCTGGGCATGGCGATTGATTCCCTGACACCGGCGCAGCAGGAGTTTCTGCGCCGCTGGCAGTAAGACGCGCGCCCAGCGGCAACCTCGACCATGAAGAGAAAGAAGAAAAAAAGCAGCGCCTCGCAGCCCCAAGCGGCTGACCTGCTCCTGCTGGGCGGAACCGTCCTGACCCTTGACGATCTCAACACCGTCCACCCGGACGGTGCCGTCGCCATCCAAAAAGACAAGATCGTGGCGGTGGGACCGCGCCGCGCCATCGAGCGCCGCTACCGCAGCCGCCGCGTGCTCGACGCCCGAGACCACCTCGTCCTCCCCGGCCTAGTCAACGCCCACAGCCACGTCGCCATGACGCTCTTCCGCGGCGTGAGCGATGACCAGGAGCTGCTGACCTGGCTGGAAAAATATATGTTTCCACTGGAAGCTCGCTTTGTCTCGGCGGACTTTGTTCGCTGGGGCGCGCGCCTGGCCTGCTGGGAGATGATCGCCTCCGGCACCACCACCTTCGCCGACGGGTTTTTCTTCGCCGAAGTTGTGGCCCAGGCCGCCGAGGAAACCGGGCTGCGCGCCGTGCCCGGCCAGGGCATCTTTGACGTGCCCACGCCCGACGCCAAAAACTCAGCCGCCGGCCTGCGTCGTGCAGAAAAATTCCTGGCCGATTGGCGCGGCCATCCCCGCATCACTCCCTCTCTATTTCCCCACTCCTGCTACACGGTCGCGCCGGAAACTTTCCGCCGGGTGCAACAGTTGGCCGCCCGCTACGACGCTCCCGTGCAGGTGCACCTGGCGGAATCAAAAGGCGAGATGGCAATGGTGCGCGAGCGCTACGCCACCACGCCCGTGCGCCACTTGGCAAACCTGGGCGTGCTGGACGGCAAGGTTGTCGCCGCGCATTGTGTCTGGCTGGACGAGGAAGAAATCCGGTTGCTGGCCGAACGTAGGGTGAGTGTGGTGCACTGCCCGGAAAGCAACATGAAATTGGGCAGCGGCGTCGCGCCCGTCCCGCAAATGCTGGACGCCGGACTGACCGTCGGGCTGGGAACGGACGGCCCCGCCAGCAACAACGACCTCGACATGTTCGGGGAGATGGCGACCGCGGCCAAGCTCCACAAAGTGCACACGCTCGACCCCACCCAACTCCCCGCCCGCACCGCACTGCGGCTGGCTACACGCGGCAGCGCCGCCGCTTTGGGTCTCGATAACCAGATTGGATCGCTGGAAGCGGGCAAGAAGGCGGACATCATCACGGTGGCGACCTCGGGCCCCAATGCCCTGCCCGCCTACCAACCCGAATCCCAACTGGTCTATGCCACTCGCGCCGACGCCGTCCAGACCGTGATTGTGGAGGGGGGAATCCTGATGGAGCGCCGCCGCCTGCGCACGCTCGACACCGAAGCCATCCGCCGCCGCTGCCTGCGCTTCCAGCGGCAGATTGCCGCCGCCCTGCCCGACTAGGGCGCGCCCCCTAGCAGGCTGGCTTCAGTCTTCCACGAGTTGTAGTTCCAGAAGGATTGCCGGCAGGCGAGTTCGGACCAGAATCGTCAAGCTCTCAATAAAGAAATTGCGCGCGTATTTTGCGCGCTCGCGCGGGGGAAACTGCGCCAGGGGAACGTGGCGCGCAATCGCCGCCCGTTGCTGCGGGTCGAAGACAAAGCGCGGGCGGCGCACGGTGTACTTGGTCAACAGCTCATAGGCGCGGCGAAAGACGCTGCCTTCCTGCTCAACCAATTGCTGGTGGAGGGGAGAAGAAACGGGATGCGCAAAGGCGAACACCAGGCACTCGGGCGGGCTCGCTTGAGTCCAGGCGAGAACTCTGGCCTTGCCGGTGAGAAAACCTACGAAGAAGCCGACCCGTGCCCGCCCCTGCCGCCGCTCGAAGGTGTAACCCCACAGGCCGTTTTTGTGGTGGGAAGAAAGTTTCCACGGGCCCAGCAAATACCCGGCGGCCAACTGGCGCAACCACGCACACGCAACCGGAGGACGAGAGGAAGCGGACGATGGCATACGCGGCTAGATGGGGTAGCGACCGGCTTCGATGGCGGCGCGGGCGACCTTGCGCCGCAGCGCTATGGCGTCGACCGGCTCGCGCTTTAGCAACCGGCGCAGCAAGGCCAGTTGAGAACGCAGCGTGTCGCCGGCAGCGCAAGCGGCCAGGGCCGTGCGGGCGTTCTGCTCCACGCGGTCGAGCGCGTCGCGGACGAACACCTGCGTCATGACCACCGGCAGGACGTCGGCCGTACCCTTCTGTGAAACGATCTTGCGGGCGCGCAGCAGGGCGCTCTCGGCAGCGTAGGTGTCCATGACAATGTCAGCCAGCACGCCCACCACTTCCTGTTCATCGCGCAGCTTGTCCATGTACTTCTGCGCAGCCACGCCGGAAGCGAACAGGAAAGCTTTCTTGCCGGCCGAAACCAGCGCCGCCTCGGCAGCGAGCGTTTCGGAAGATGCTAAACCGGCGGGCGCGGCGCTCATCAATTCGCCGGCGACTTTCTTGGCGGCGGACAGCAGCGGCAACTGACCCTTGGTGGCGCGCTTGAAGAGCATGTCCACGATCAGCAGGCGATTGATCTCGTTGGTGCCTTCGAAGATGCGATTGATGCGGGAGTCGCGGTAGGCGCGGGCGGCAGGATACTCTTCGTGGTAGCCGTAGCCGCCGTAAATTTGCACCATCTCGTCCACAATGTAGTCGAGGACTTCACTGGCATAGACTTTGTTGATGGAGCACTCGATCGCATACTCCTCCAGCGCTTTCATAGCGTGCTGGGCGGCCTCTCCACTCGCGTGATCTACTCCCGCCAGCGCGGCATCAATCAGCCCGGCGGTGCGATAGAGCATGGACTCGGCGACGTAGGAACGGATGGCCATCTCGGCCAGCTTGTGCTGGATCAGGCCGAAGTCGGCGATGGGCTGGCCAAAAGCCTTGCGCTCCTTGGCGTAGCGGACCGACTCGCCCAGAGCGTTCTTCCCGCCCCCGATGGCGGAGGCTGCCAGCTTGAAGCGCCCGGAGTTGAGGATGTTGAAGGCGACGATGTGGCCGCGGCCCACTTCGTGCAGCAGGTTTTCCGCCGGAACCTTGGCGTTGTCGAAAAAAATCGGTACGGTGGAGGAACCCTTGATGCCCATCTTCTTCTCTTCCGCGCCGGTGGAGAAGCCGGGGGTGTTGCGCTCGACGATGAAGCAGGAAAACTTTTCCCCGTCCACCTTGGCGAAGACAATGAAGAGATCGGCAAAGCCGCCGTTGGTGATCCACATCTTCTGCCCGTTCAGGCTGTAGTGCTTGCCGTCCGGAGTCAGGTCGGCGCGGGTCTTGGCGGCCAGGGCGTCGGAGCCGGCCTCGGCTTCGCTCAAACAGTAGGAGGTCAGCAGCTCTCCGGTGACCAGCTTGGGGAGATACTTTTTCTTCTGCGCTTCAGTGCCAAAATAAACAATGGGGAGCGTGCCAATGCCGGCCTGCGCTCCGAAGGAGGTAGCGAAGCCGCCATAGCCCGCAATCTTTTCCGCAATGAGGGTGGTGGAAATCTTGTCCAAGCCCAACCCCTCGTAGGCTTCGGGAATCTCTCCTCCCAGCAAACCTAGCTCGCCCGCCTTGCGCAGCAGCGACTGGGTCAAGCCTTCCTTGTGCTGTTCGAGCTCTTCCGTCTGGGGCAAGACCTCGTTGGCGATAAACTCCCTGGTCGTCTGACCGATCTGGCGCTGCTCGTCGCTGAACTCTTCCGGGATGAAAACCTGGTCCGGGGAGCGGTCTTCAATCAGAAAACTTCCTCCCCGAATTGCTGTTGGGGTGGGTGTGGTCGCCATGGCTGTCTTTCCTAGGCAGGAGTGATTTTCTTCAATGCCTCGATGTAGTCGGCGGGCAAATCGTGTTCCTCTGCACCTTGCACGATGCGCTGCAAGTAGAAGCGGTCGGGCTTAAGGCCCTTGCGCACCTTGCGGGCCAGATAGACCTGCGCGCCGGTCTGGTTGCCTTGCTCGTCCACCACCTTTACTTCGCTGCGGCGGTAGTGGTCGGGCACGCCTTCAAAGCGGTCGAACGTTTTGAGTTGGCTTTGGCTCACGCGGTAGAGCACGCCGTACACCACCTTGCCCTCAGCGGAAGCGATGTTGGCCGTTCCGGTGCCGCCGCGGGCAATCTTGTCAAAGTTTAGCTCATAGTTCTCCAGCCGGGCGACTTTTTCTTCCCCCGGCTCCCCCACCCGCTGCTTCACCTGGGCGCGGTTCATGTTGGAGGCGTAGGCGAAGTACCAAATTCCTGCTCGTGCCATTCTTCCACCTTCTTTCTTTATTAGACAGGGCCGAAACGCGGCCCGTGAACGAACTGGAAACAACACCTGCGGGCGAGTTCTAGTCCATCCGCTCGAAGATGCCGGCGGCGCCCATGCCGCCACCCACACACATGGTGACCATGCCGAAGCGCGCCTGACGCCGGCGCAACTCATACAGCAAGGTGGCGGTCAGCTTGGCTCCGGTACAACCCAAGGGGTGCCCCAAGGCGACGGCCCCGCCATTGACGTTGACGCGGGAGCTGTCAAGTTCCGCCAACTGAAAGACCGTCAGCGCCTGCGCAGCGAAGGCTTCGTTCAACTCAATCAAGTCCACCTGATCCAGGCGCAGCCCGGCCATCTTCAACGCCTTGGGGATGGCGAGCGCGGGGCCGATGCCCATCTCTTCCGGAGCGACGCCGGCGGTGGCGTAGCAAACAAAGCGGGCCAGCGGCTGGACGCCCAGCTCCTTGGCGCGACGCGCGCTCATGACCACCGCGGCTGCAGCGCCGTCACTCATCTGCGAGGCGTTGCCCGCCGTCACCGTGCCCCGGGCGTGAAACGCCGGCCTGAGCGCCGCCAGAGCTTGGGCGGAGGTGTCGCGCCGGGGCCCTTCGTCAGTGTCGAAGTGAATCTTTTTCTCGGTCGGCTTGCCGTTTTCGAGCACGCGATAGCTGGCCTCGACCGGAACGGTCTCCTCTTTGAACTTGCCCGCCTCGATGGCGGCCAGCGCCTTCTGGTGGCTGGCCAGCGCGAACGCATCCTGCTGCTCCCGATTGATCTTGTACTTGCGGGCCAGGTTCTCCGCCGTCAGGCCCATGGAGAGATAGGCGTCGGGGTAGTCGGCCACCAGGGTGGGGTTGGGCGCAATCTTGTGGCCGCCCATCGGCACCAGGCTCATGGACTCGGTGCCGCCGGCGATGATGACGTCGGCAAAGCCGCACATGATGCGCTCAGCCGCCTGCGCAATCGCCTGCAAACCGGAAGCGCAGAAGCGGTTGACCGTACAGGCCGAGACGCTGTTGGGAATGCCGGCGCGCAGGGAGGCGATACGGGCGACGTTCATTCCCTGCTCCGCCTCCGGCATGGCGCAGCCCAGGATGACGTCTTCCACCTCCTCCGGCTTCAGGCCCGGCACACGGGCAACGGCTTCCTTAATGGCAAGGGCGGCCAAGTCGTCGGGCCGCACGGCGCGCAAAGTTCCCCGGGGCGCCTTCCCCACCGGGGTGCGAACCACCGAAGCAATCACAGCTTCTTGCATCGCTCTGCTCCTACTTATTCACGTCTTTGCCGGCTCGTGCGCGGGGATCAGTTCCGCAGCGGCTTGCCGGTCTTCAACAATGATTGGATGCGCTCCTGCGTCTTTGGTTCCCCGCAGAGACTGACAAACGCTTCGCGCTCGAGGTCGAGCAGGTACTGCTCGCTGACCGTCTGGGAAGGATTGAGCGCGCCGCCGGAGAGGATATAGGCGAGCTTGGAGGCCACCACGCCGTCGTGCTCGCTGGCGTAGCCGGCGCGCTGCATCATGTGGACGCCGAGCTTCATCTGCGCGTAGGCGGCCTCGCCCGGCACGCGGATGTCGGTGCGGGGCGAGCCGGGCCGATAGCCCTGCGCAATCAGCGCCAGCGCGGTCTGCTTGGCGTCAGCGATCAGCCGGTCGCCGTTCATGCTGACGGAGTCAGCGTCGCGCAGAAAGCCGAGCCGGTG
>CBDFHE010000013.1:0-166774 GCA_965247455.1 Candidatus Acidiferrales bacterium | reverse complement strand
CGTCCCCGCCCCCGCCCGAGCCGCCAGCTAGCCGCGTATTTCCTTCTGCAAATTTAGTCAGTTTGGAAGGGGGGCGGCATTTATCCCTGTACGGGGGCACCCGCTTCGGACGCCTTGGTTGTTTCTTCTGTCTTGCCGACCCCGCCGACCTGCTCGCCCGCCGTAGCTTTAGCGGAGGCGGGTCATTCCGGGCGCAGCCCCGCCGTCGGCGGGGCAAGCCTGCCTACCGCAGGCAAGCGCAGGCAGGCCCGCCTGGGGTGGGCAGGGTCCTCGGAATGAGAGTGGAAGAGAAGGATTACTGTCGGAGGTGGGAGAGGGCGACTTCCAGGCTGACCAGCATGTTGAAGATGGCCAGCACCTGTCGCCGGTGACGCAGGATTCTTTCCAACTGGCTCCACGCGTGCGGCTCGTGGCGCCAGAGCCGCTGCCAGCGCGAGATTACCTCGCCCGGCACGTCAATATCACGGCGCAATTGCTCCAGCGTGTGGCCGCGCAGAAACAGCCCGTAGAAGAAAGCCGCTTCCCGTTGCGGGTTTTGCAGCTCCGCTGGTTCCGAGTTCAGCAGCTCCGCCGCACTTGAGGCCATGCGAACTGTCGTTCCTACTGAGGTTGCCATTTCTGCGTCCCAAGCAAAGCGATATCTATACCGCAAGGCCCTGCGCCAGCGCAAGCCCTTATGAATATCGGCACCTGCGCGGCTTTATCTTAATCTACACGCTCACGCCGCGTCGAGGCGGGTGGAAATGGCCGCAGGAGGTGGCATCAGGGGCTTGACCGAGACATATTTAACTGATATTAATATAAACTATTAACTGTGGTTAAATAGAGGAGGAAGGATGTTTTCAGTCCCTTGCGGGCGGCGGTTCGGCCTGCTGCTGATTTTTGCGCTGGCCGCGGGGCCCGTACGGGCGCAAGGAATCCAAGTGCCCCCCACCGAGGCGGCCGAGGAGCCGGACTATTTCTTCCTGACCGGCGGGCCCTACACGCAGAAGAAGAACTCGCCGCAGATCATTTGGGCCAACCAGTGGTACTTGTCTTCCGGCGGCGTCCGCACGCGCGCCTACACCGGCGCGGGCCGCTTCGAGTGGGGCCTGACCGACCGTTGGGAAGTGGACTTTGAGTTCGGCGCGCTGCACGCCCGCGAGCGCCTGCTGGGCGTTACCACTTTCAGCGAGGGCGGGGCCGCCGATCTACTGTTCGGGGTGCGCTACCGGCTGCTGGATGAGTCCTTCGCACCCTTCACCCTGACGATGGGGCCGCAGGTGGTGGCGCCCGTTGCCAGCCGTCGCCGAGGTCTGGGAACCGGGAAGGTCGGCTACGCCTGGGACCTCGCCGCCGCCAAGGAGTGGGCCGGGCCGGTCTTCGTGGCTGCGTCCGTCAACCTGGGCGTCACGCCCGGCGTGCCCGCTTTTGCCGACGGCACCGGCCCCGAATTTGACCTCAGCCAGGTGGCGGGGGCTGTGGCCCTCGGGTTTCGTCCGCTCGAACGCGAGACGACTTTCGGCGCCAGCCACGACCTCCACGTCCTGCTGGAAGTGGGCGGTAGCCGCGCCGATGACATCGAGGCAGGGCAACGGGTGCGCGCAACCGAAGTGTTTTTCGCCCCCGGTCTTCGCTACGGGTTCGTCGGCCGCGGCGGCTCGCTCACCGAGATTGGAGTGTCGTTCCCGCTCGGGCTGACCGGCGGTGCCGCCGATTGGGGCTTTATTCTCCAGTTCCAGCACGAGTTGCCTTCCTTGTTTGTGGAGGGCCGACAAGAACCCTTGACAGCTTCCTGGTTAAGGTGTATTAATAGTCTTTGTTAACGTAGATTAACTTTACGTCTTCACTGTAGTTAATTATCGATGAGAGGACAACTATGTGACTTCGCCTTTCGGTGGCCGCGGCGGCAATGCTCCTGATGGTGTTGTGGCTCGGGCAGGAGGAGGGCGGTGCGGTACCGTATTTTGCCCGCCGGTACAAACAACCTTGCACCACGTGCCACGTAATTCCGACCAAACTCAATCAGTTCGGCGAAGATTTTCTGGCTCGGGGTTACCGTTTCCTGGGCGATCCCCCTCAGGAGAGGACCTGGCCCTTTGCGGTCTGGGCCACGTGGCGGGGACAAGTCGAGGCCAGCCGAGACCGCGGCCGCGGCCTGCCGAACCGGGTGGAAATCATTTCCGGCGGTCCCGTAGGCCGTACGCGCGCCTTCTATTTTCTCGAGTGGCTGCCGATCAGCCAGCAGGTGGGCAGTGACGGCCGCCGCGTGGAACGACACGGCCGGTTCGAGGATCTCTTTGTGTCGTTGCCGGTGGGGAGCGCCTACGTAACCGTGGGGCAGTTCCGGTCTCTTACCCAGGTCGACGTCTCTCGGCGACTTTCGCTTTCCACCCCGCTGGCGTTTTCGGCCGGCTTGGCGGGGAAACCAGCACTCAGTTCGCGTCTGAGCGGCTTGCGCAGTTTTTCTCTGGCCGGGCGCTCCCCCGCCGTACGGCTCAGCCACCAGTGGACTCGAGGCCGGCGGCGGGCCGACGGCTGGTACAACTCCGTTACTATGCCGTTCGCGGGTGAGTTGGTGATTCCGCTCACCGGGCGCGTGAATCGGGAACGCGGGTTTGAATTCGAGTTGCGCCCCAAGGGCGCGTTGCTCGAGAGTTACTACCGGCACGGGTTGAGTTCCTTCGGTGGGCACGTCTTCCTGGGGGCGGAGCGCCGGTTGTTCGGTTTGGTGGGCAGCTACAATCGCGGCCCGTTCTTCTCCACCGCCGCCGTTGGGTTTGGTCGCGAACGGACGGGGCAAAAGGACACGCGGATTAGTTGGGAAACCGAGTTCATTCCGAGGCCGTGGTTGGCCCTGGCTTTGCGGGTGGACGATCGCACCGGGAGCGATCGCCCCCCGGCGCTCATTCCGCATATCAACCTTGCGTTTCCCTTACCTTAACATCCTACATCGTGCGAATCACCGTCGAGCACCGTCAGCAACGCGGGAACCGGCAATGGTTTTTGGAGACGGGTGTCGTCTTTTGAGCGCAGCAGGAGGGGGGCCGCCTCGGCTCTTGACGGGACCTGGTTTAAGGGGTATTAATACTGGAAGTTAACCTTGATTAATATTCGGACGGGGAGCCAAGCGAGGAAGCCATGAAGAACAGGACACGGATGTTGCTGGCGGCAGTGTTGGTTTTGGCGATGGCGGCGGGATTGTTGCTGTGGCCACCCGGCCGGGAGGCCGCTGACCAGGCTGACTCGAGCCCGCAGGCCCGGGCAGTGGCGGCCGGCCACGCGCGGCACCTGCCGCCCACGCTGGGCAGCGGGCGCTATCAGTACAGTGACCCCTCCGAGCGGCGCTTCGACGCCACGCAGGTGTACGACCCCACGCCTCCACCGCCCGGCCCCGCTCCCGACGGCGTGCGGGAGTACACGCTGGTGATTGAAGAGGACGTGCCGCACGAGGTGGCGCCCGGCGTAACCATCCCGGCGTGGACCTTCAACCGCACCGTGCCCGGCCCGGTCCTGCGCGTGACCGAGGGCGAGCTGCTGCGAGTGACGCTGGTGAACAAAGGGAGCTTGCCGCACACGATTCACTTCCACGGCATCCATCCCGCTTCCGCCGACGGCGTGTTTGAGCTGGTGCCGCCGGGCGGGTCTTACACCTACGAGTTCATCGCGCGTCCCTTCGGCATCATGCCCTACCACTGCCACTCCATGCCGACTTCCCAGCACATCCACAACGGCTTGTACGGGCTGATGATCATCGATCCCAAGCCGGGCCGCCCGCCCATGCGCGAGTTGGCGATGGTGATGAGCGCCTTCGACCTGGACCGCGACGGCGAGGCCGAATTCTACGCCTGGAACGGGCGCGCGTTTCAGTACGCCGACAACCCGATTGAGCTCGCCCAGGGCGAGCCGGTGCGGATGTACGTAGTGAACTTTTTCGAGGAGGCGATGGTGCCGCACCTGCACGCGAATCTATACCAGCTCTATCCCACCGGCACGTCGCTGACGCCGAGCGAGTACACCGACGTCAAGACCCTGAGCATCGCCGAGCGCGCCATGCTGGAGTTTCAGTACGACTACCCCGGCACTTACATGTTCCAGTGTCACGTCACCGAGCACATGGAGCAGGGCTTGATGGGCTGGTTCAACGTGGTGGAGAAAACGCAGGCGGCGCACCGCCAGCCGTAGGAGTGCCAGGGAGGGTATTCTTGAAGGAACATCGCACCGAGTCACGTTTTCTTTTTGTCGTTCTGAGCGAAGCGAAGAATCCCCCCGTAATTGAAAAGGCCGTGTAGGGGATTCTTCGTCGCCTGCAGGCTCCTCAGAATGACAGGGCCAAAGGAAAAAATGGCGCAAGCAGAAAGAAACACAGCAGGGAAGTCGTCGCGCGCGGTTGTGATCGCCAGCGCGCTGCTGCCGGTGCTGCTGCTGGCGGGCATTTTGTATTTCCTGGTCACGCAGGGCACGGGGCTCAATCTGGCCGCGCCGGCTCCGATTGAGAAGCTGGAATTCGAGCGCATCGTGCTGCGCCCGGGCGAAATCCGCGCCCACGTCATCAACACCGGCCCCGAGGCGGTGACGATTGCGCAGGTGCAGGTGGGCTTCCTGAACCGGGCCAGTTGGGAGTTCGCCGTCAGCCCCGACCCCACCATTGCGCGGCTGGGCCGGGCGGTGGTCAGCATTCCCTACCCGTGGACGCCGGGCGAGCCCTACGAGATCGTTCTCATCACCACCAACAGCCTGATCTTCACGCACGAGATTGAAATCGCCGCCGAGACGCCTACCGCCGGCCCGGCCATGCTGGGCCGCTTCGCGCTGCTGGGCATCTACGTCGGCGTCATCCCGGTGTTTCTGGGGATTGGCTGGCTGCCGTTTCTGCGGGTGCTGCCGCAGCGCTGGTACTTCTTTCTACTCAGCTTGACGGTGGGGCTGCTGGTCTTCCTGGGCGTGGACGCGCTGGAAGAGGCGCTGGAAAACACCGAGCACGTGCCGGGACCCTATCAGGGTGTGGCGCTGATTTTGATCGGATTGTCCATCAGTCTGCTGGGGCTCTACGCCGTCTCGGGCTGGCTCAAGCAGCGACGGCGGCAGTCATCGGAGGCGGGTGCCAGTTTGCTGCTGGCTTACACCGTCGCCTTCGGCATCGGTGTGCACAACCTGGGCGAAGGGTTGGCGATTGGCGGAGCCTACGCGCTGGGCGCGGTCTCGATGGGCACGCACCTGGTGCTGGGCTTCACGCTCCATAACTTGACCGAGGGCGTGGCGGTGATAGCGCCGGTGGTGCGGTCGGATTTTCGGTGGTCGCACTTGGTTTGGCTCGGCTTGTTGGCGGGCGCGCCCACCATTGCCGGCACGCTGCTGGGGGCTTTCGCCTACACTGCGCTGTGGGCGGTGCTGTTCCTTGCCATCGGCGCCGGCGCGGTCTTTCAGGTTGTGATCGAAATAACCCGCCACCAAATGAGGGAAGCTGGCGCGGCTGCGCTGGCGAGCGGCCCCAGCCTGGCCGGCTTCGCGCTCGGCTTGGCGGTCATGTACGTCACCGGCCTCTTCGTCACCGTCTAGGCGAGGGGTTTGAGGGCTTGCAGGATTTCGTTGACGTCGGGTTCGGTGGGCAGGTCGTACACTTTTTTCCAGGCGACGTTGCCGTCCTTGCCTACGATCACCACCGCGCGGTTGCTGATGCCGGGGAAGGGCGGCCCTTCGCGCAGCAGGCCGTACTGCTGGATGACCTCGCCGTGTGGGTAGAAGTCGCTGCACAGAGGAAAACTGAGCTTGCCAATCTTCTCCAGCCAGGCGGCGTGACTGGGAATGGAGTCAACGCTGATGCCCACGACCTGGGCATTGAGCGCGCGGAAGCGGTCTTGCGCCGCCTCCAGCGCGGGCATCTCCGCGCTTCAAGTGGGTGTCCAGTTCAGCGCGTAGAACGCCAGCACCACGTTCTGCTGGCCGCGCCGGCTGGAGAGCTTGAAGCTGCCTTTCTCGGTGTCGGTCACGCAGGGCAGTTCGAAGTCGGGCGCTTCCTGGCCGATCTGAATTTCTTCCATGGTTTCGCCTCTCTCTGCGGTGTCTTGAGCAAATGGGAATTTGGATGCGACTTTCCCCTTGCCTGGGCTCAGGGGTCGCTCCATTCTACCCAAGCGCCCCGCGCCGTCAAGCCGCCTTCGCGCTTGGCGGGGGCCGAGTTGTCATTCCGAGCGCAGCCCCGCCGTCGGCGGGGCAAGCCTGCCTACCCTGCCTGCGGCAGGCAGGCGCAGGCAGGCCCGAGACGGACTCTTCGGAATGGCAAGGCAGGGTGTTGCGAGCGCCCGTGCGGGCTGAAAGGCGCCTCCCTTCCCCAGCGGCTGGGGCCGCTGGGCTGGACATCTTTGAGAAAGGCGAACATCACCCCGCTTCGGCTGCAACTCTTGCAAGCTCCCCCCGTCCAACCCGGTGGCCCCTGCCACCGGGACGCAAGGCTCTCCGCTGCGGATTCTCTTGGGCGGGCGTTCGTGCTAGGATGGCGGTCGTGCAGTTCCGCAGCGGGGAGCGCGGATGCAACTGAAGGAACTGGTCGCCCGCTACCACGAGCTGGCCGACGGCTACGACCGGGCCATCCACCTCTCCGAGCTCGGTCTGCCCAAGCAAGAGTTGGAGCGGGAACTCTCTGCCCTGGAGGAGGACTACCAGATCAGCCGCTTCCTTCGGCTGACGCGCGCGCCCGACGACGAAAACCGTCCCCGACCGGGCGGTGCCGCGCTCTACACCATCAACGGCTACGACTACTCCCACCTCGCCATCCTGCCGGAAATCGAATCGCTGCTCTAGCAGAGTGCTGAGGAAATAGCTCGAGTGTCATTCCGAGCGGCTTGTCCCGAGCGAAGTCGAGGGAAGCCCGCCAACGCCTGCCTACCCTGCCTGCGGCAGGTAGGCGCGGTGCACCATCGCAAGCTGCGAGAACGGGCTGCGGAACCGGCGGTCGCGCTCCTGCTGGAAACTCTGAATTTCCTCCAGGTAGGTCGCTCCCGTGCTCGCCGGCGGAGCTTCAGCCTGCCGGCAGGCCGCCAGCGACAGAAGCAGGCCGACCGCCACGGCCAGCGTATTTTTCGAGAGGTTCATAACCGCTCACCGGCATTCATTCGAGCGAGGCGTCGCGCGCGGCTTTGAACTCGGCGCTTTCGTTCCAGCGCGGCAGTTCCCGCTGTTGGGCCACCCGCCAGCCGATGTCCAGCAGCAGCCGCGTCTGCTGCACCGTGCCCGACCAGTCCCAGTCCGGCTTGATCTCGTCGCTGGGCTGGTGGTAGTCGTTGGCGACGTACTCGTCGAATTTCTGCTTGCCGTAGCCCTCGGGCTGGTCGATGACGTCCAGGCCGTTGTCGAGATAGACCGCCGGCACGCCCACCTTGGCCAGGCTGAACTGGTCGCTGCGGTAGAAGAAGCCCTGCTCGGGGAACTGGTCGGGCTGCACGGTCATGCCCAGCGCGCCGGCGGCGGCTTCCACTACGCCGTCCAGATCGGACTTGCCGTAGCCGATCAAGGTGATGTCGCGCGTGGGCCCGATGGTGTTGGCGCCGTCAATGTTGACCACCGCCGCCGTTTGCGCCAGGGGGAGCAGAGGGTTCTGGGCGTAGTAGGCCGAGCCCAACAAGCCGGACTCCTCCGCCGTCACCGCCAGGAAAAGGATGGAGCGTTGTGGTGGTTGCGGCGCGCGGGCGAAGGCTTCCGTAATCGTCAGCAAGGCCGCCACGCCTACGGCGTTGTCAGCGGCGCCGTTGTAGATGGCGTCGCCGTTCGCCGCCTGGCTCATGCCCAGGTGGTCGTAGTGCGCCATATAAGCGACGTACTGCTCGGCCCGCGTGCCGCCCCGCAGCAGCCCGGCGACGTTGGGGGAGGCGATGCGCCGCACCTTCTGCCGCAATTGGGTCGAGACCGTGACGCCCAGCGGTATGGGGTGGAAGTCGCGCCGAGTGGCCACCTGCTGCAACTCCTCCAGCGTTTCCCCTGCCAGTCCTAGTATCTTCGTCGCCGCCTCCCGGCTGACCCAGGATTTGAGCGGCAGCGGGGGCGGGGAATTGGGCCCGCGCTCCAGCGAGAATTGTTCGCCGGTCCAGGAGCTTTGCACGACTTTCCAAGGATAGCCGGCGGACTCGGTGGTGTGGATGAGGATGGCACCGGCGGCGCCCTGCCGCGCGGCTTCTTCGTACTTGTAGGTCCAGCGGCCGTAGTAGGTCAGCGCCTTGCCGCCGAAAAAGTTGGGCTCCTCGTCTGTTGCGGGGGGATCGTTCACCAGCAGCAGCAGGATTTTTCCTTCTACGTCCACATCCTTGAAGTCGTCCCAGTCAAACTCGGGCGCGGTGGTGCCGTAGCCGGCGAACACCAGCTCGCCCCGTACGGCCAGGGAGGCCTGCTCCAGGTCGGTTTCACCCACGAAATCATTTTGGTACGGGAAGCTCAGCCGGCGGCCTCGGCCGAAGACACGCAGGCGGGGGGTGTTGGTGACCGTCTTGCCAACTACGGGCACGCTTTGGAAATAGGTTCCGTCTTCGCCCGCCGGCTCCAACCCCAGCCGGCGGAACTGCGCCGCGATGTAGGTCGCCGCCAACTCGGAGCCTCGACTGGCGGGCGCGCGGCCTTCGAGCAAGTCATCGGCCAGGAACTCGGTGTGCGCGCGCAGGGTCTCCGGGGTTACGGCGTCCGCCGCCGGCCCCCCGCCCCGCGCGCAGCCAAGCCCCGCCAGTACCGTGACCGACAGGGCAACCACACCCACCATCCGCAGCTTGTTCATTGATTCATCCCCCCTAGTCTTGCGCTCCAGCCTCGTGCCCTCCCGCTGCAAAGCGGAACAAGCGCCCCATTAAACTAATTAACCCTTCGACGAATCAACCCTTTTCGCGCCGGAAGAAAATCCCGACCACCGCAGACAAGAATGTCTGCGCCACTGAGGGAGTTTGGTTGTTGCCTAGAGAGGCCTGATCCCCCCAACACCCAGTAGGGCAGACATTTCTGTCTGCCCCGGTGGGCAGTGTCTCCCGTACTTGCCGCAGAGAGGAATGTCTGCGCCACTGGATCGGCGGCCTGCCTGCGGTAGGCAGGCAGGTGCCCCGCCGAAAAATCGTTGACTCGGAACAATTGGGCGGGTGCAGAGCACCTCTTCCGAACTGTTTTCTTTTTTACTTAGCAGAGCTTTACCCTCACGCGCCGAGCCCCGTGGCACCTGCCACGGGGCGGTAAAAGGCAAGGGTGGCGTCGCCCTGGGTGCGAGTGCGAGTGCGCTGGAGCGAGCCGTAAGATTCAGCCAGGGTGTGGTGCTTGTCGTGTTCGGCGACGACGAGGGCGTTGGGGGCGAGCAGAGAGCTTTCACCCAGCGAGGTTAGGGCGCGTCGGTATTCTTCCGCCGCCTGGTAGGGCGGGTCGAGGAAAACCAGGTCGAGGCGCACGCTCTTGTGTTCGAGCGTCTTCAGTCCGGCGCAGACATCGAGCGCCAAAATCTCGTAGCCTTCCTCAATCTTCAACGCTGCTAGATTTTTCCGGATTACTTTGCTTGCCGCACGGTGGCTTTCAAAAAAATAGGCCCGGCGCGCGCCGCGGCTGAGCGCCTCCAGGCCGACCGCGCCCGAGCCGGCGTAGCAGTCGGCGAACATCGAATCCACCACCGCGGCTCCAATCAGGTTGAAGAGGGTCTCGCGCAGGCGGTCGCTGGTGGGGCGCGTGCGCTCACCGGCCAGGGTCTTCAGCCGGCGGCTCCGGAACTGGCCTGCGATGATGCGCATCAGGCGACGTCGGCCAACTGGTAGCGCCGCTGCCAGGAGCGCCGCAAGTATTCGACCGTGGCGTCGAACTCGGGCGGGCGTGCGGCCACAAACTCGAAGGCATCGTTCTTGGCCGCCGACAACAGCTCCTGGTCGCGCAACAGGTTGGCGATGCGAAAATTCACGAAGCCGTGCTGACGTGTGCCGAGGAACTCGCCCGGGCCGCGCAGCTTGAGGTCGAGTTCGGCAATCTTGAAGCCGTCCTGCGTCTGCGTCATGGTGTCGAGCCGCTCGCGGGCCACGTCGCCGACGTTGGCGGGCGTCATCAGGATGCAGTGGGAGGCGTGGCGGCCGCGCCCGATGCGCCCGCGCAGTTGGTGTAGTTGCGCCAGGCCGAAGCGCTCGGCGTGCTCGATGACCATCACGGTGGCGTTGGGCACGTCCACGCCCACCTCCACCACGCTGGTCGCCACCAGGATTTGGGTCGTGCCACGGCGGAAGGCTTCCATCACCTGGCCTTTTTCTTCCCGGCGCAGGCGCCCGTGCAGCAGGCCCAGGCGCAGCCGGTCGAAAACATTTTTGGACAGGCGCTCGTACTCTTTGGTCGCAGCTTTGAGCTCCTGTTTGGACTCGTCAATCACCGGATAAACAATGTAGGCCTGCCGTCCGGCGCTGGCCTGCTTGCGGAGGAAGTCCCAGACGCCGGCCGAGCGCTCGTCGGTGACCCAGCGGGTTTTGATGGCAGTGCGGCCGGGCGGCAGCTCATCGAGCAGGCTCATCTCCAGGTCGCTGTAGAGCGTGAGCGCCAGCGTGCGCGGGATGGGCGTGGCGGTCATCACCAGCACGTCGGGGTGGGCGTTGGCGCCCCGCGCCTTGCGGATCAGCTCCAGGCGCTGCATGACGCCGAAGCGGTGCTGCTCGTCCACGATGATGAAGCCCAGGCGGTGGAAGGCGACCCCTTTTTCCAGCAGCGCGTGCGTGCCCACCAGCAGGTCCAGGTCGCCGTTCTCCAGGTCGGAGCGGGTCTGCTTTTTTTCCTTGGCGGGCAGGCCGCTGACCAGCAGGCCGATGCGGTAGGGCGTCTGCGCGAAGCGTTGCACGGCGGAGAGGTAGTGCTGCTCGGCCAGGATTTCGGTGGGCGCCATCAGCGCCACTTGGTAGCCGTTTTCCATTGCGATAATGGCAGCCTCGAACGCTACGATGGTCTTGCCGGAGCCGACGTCGCCTTGCAGCAGGCGGTTCATGGGGAAGGGCTGCTGCATGTCGCCGGCGATCTCCTTCAGCACGCGCTTCTGGGCGGCGGTGGGGTGGAAGGGAAGAATCTTCTTGATGGCCTGGCGGATGTTGTCGTTGAGCGCGAAGGTGATGCCGCGCGCCTGCCGCGCCCGCTGGCGACGCAGCGCCAGACCCAGCTCCAGGAAGAAGAACTCTTCGTAGATCAAGCGCTGCTGCGCGGGGGTGCGGAAGGCTTCCAGCAATTCCAGGTTGGCGTCGGGGGGAGGGAAGTGCGCTTGCTGGAGCGCGGCGCGGCGCGGGGCAAAGCCGTGCTCGGCGCGAAGGTTCGCGGGCAGGGGGTCGGGCAGGCGGGACGCGAGGTGTTCGAGCGCGTAGTGGACCAGCCGGCGGAAGACGCGCGAGCTGACCGGCCCGGCGGCTTCGTAGATGGGCACGATGCGGCCCGACTCGGTGGAGTCGGTCGCCTCGCCCCGCGCGGAGAGGATTTCGTGCTGGGGCTGAATCATCTGCAACTGGCCGGGGCGGTAGGGGTCTTCTTCGACCTTGCCGTAGAGCACCACGCGCTGGCCGGGGCGGAAGACGCGCGTGAGGTAGTCGCCGTAGAACCACTTGGCGTAGAGGATGCCGGTCTTGTCGCTCGCCGCCAAGTGGAAGACGCCCCGGCGGCCGCGCCCGCGGAAGCGCACCAGCCCGGCGGTCATCACCTCGGCGGCGACGCAGGTCTTCATGCCGGGGCGCAGCTCGCCCACCGGGGTGAAGTGGATGCGGTCTTCGTAGCGAAAGGGGAGGTAGTAGAGCAGGTCTTCGACCGTGGCCAGGCCCTTCTGCTGCAACTGCTCAGCGCGGCTGGGGCCTACGCCCGGCAGAGCGGTCAGCGGCGACGAGAGCGCAAGTTCCATCCCGCGCGCTACTATAGCATCAGCCGCGCACCCCGCACCCCGTTGGGCGTACAACCCAAATCGTCAGGGCAGGGTTTTAACCCTGCCGTTATTCGCCGAGCACTCACGGGACTTTAGCCCCTGAGGGCCTCAGCGGCTAAAGCCGCGAATCTAGGGTGGCGCTTTACGGCACGGCTAAAGCCGTGCCCTGACGCGAGCAAGGTAGGGCAGGGTTCACCCTGAAGGGGCTTGTCCCCTGCCGCGGCAAGGTTTCCTTCGGCTCCGCTTCCTTCGACTTCGCTCAGGATAAACAGGACAAGCAAGGCCTTGCCCTACCTGCGGGTGCGGAGCACCTCTTCCGGACTAGTCTTATTAAAACGGGCTCTCGCACGCCCTGGCCGAAGTCAACGGCCAGTTCCGCCTGCTCTTCGGAGGCAAAGCGTGAGCAGTCTACGGACCTTCCGAGAGATATCGATTGGCATTTGTGAGGTTTGGCTCCTTTCCCTTCAATGCGCCTTGTGCTTTGGCAAGGAGCTCGTTGTGTTGTGTTGCCAACATGTCCATGAATTGTGTCGGCAAGGCAGGCTCACCTTTATGCGAAGTAAGGTAATCATAAAGGTGGTACCTAATTGTCATTGCTCCTTCGAGGCATCCGAATCCTACTCCGTGAATGAACCTTTCCGTGCCGTCAGCTCCTGGCTTGCCTGCTTGAGTTCTAAGCTGGTTGAGGTCTTCCTGGAGCTTTTGTTTTTGCCCTGCCATTTCATCGAGCGCCTTGCTCGTCGTTATCAAGTCATGCGCGAGTGCGGGCGCAGATGCAGCCCTTGCCTGATCCCTTTCCGCTCGCAAAGCTTCATTCTGGCTGTCTTTGAGCCGGAGTTGTTGATTGACAACGTGGCGAAGCCAGAAGCCGCCGCCAATGAGAACGCCAAGGATGGCTGCTTGCAAGATTATCAGCGCTGCGACCATTTCAACCCCCCAGGAAGGTATCTGCTCGCAGGAGCATAGCGCCGATGGCTGAAAAAGACAAAGGACAAGTCATCCAGCCGGAGGCGGTGTGGCGCTCGCTATCTGGACCGCAGCCTGGTGGTGGAGGTAGGAGCTAGGGCCAAGCTATGACTACCAGTGACCCCAAAACCGCCATTGAGGTGACAGCTGAGAAAAAACATGCTTTTCCGATCCGTACCGCAAGATATGCTGCCTGGAAACTTTCATCTGTTCGTACAGCGTTTCCACGGCGCACATACACCTCTGCGTCCATTGTCTTTTCCAGCGCATACCAAAACAAGCCCATTGCAGCTAGAAACAAAATTAACGAAGCCAACACGAGCCATTTAGCAGGCGAAACGCTTGGGGGTTCCCGGATAAAAGCTGCAATAAAAACAACTCCCCCGACGGCAAGTGAAAGTAGCAGTTTTATTAACTCGAAGGCTCGGTCGAGACCTTTCTGGATTTGTTCCCGTAGTGGGGTTTCCATTAACGCAATTGTAGACCACCAAAGCCCGGAGTAGCCATTGAATTCTAAGCTGCCGCCGCCCGGCATTGACGCCAAAGCCTACGGCTTCGCGGCCGGGCGCATTGCCGACGGCGTGCTGTTCCAGGTGGGGTCGGACCCGGCGCTGGTCAACTACGCCCTCAAGAACATTCGGCTGGGCGCCGAGCAGGCAGGCAAGCCTTGCCCTACCCGTCGGTGCGTACACCTGTGATTTGCCGCAGGGAGGTGACGAGGGCTGCGGCGACGTGGGTCTTGGCAAACTCGGCGACCGGGACTTTCTTGCCGTCGAGGGTGGAGAAGCGGACCAGATGGCCGCTGAGCATTTTGGTGTGGACTTTGTAGCTGACGAAGAAGCGCTCAATGACGCTCCAGGGATAGTCGCCCTCCCAGCGCAGCTTGAAGGGCCAGAGCTTCCTTAACCAGCCGATGACCGGGTTCATGTTGGCGACGGAGATGGTCTGCTGGCGCAGGTCGATTCTGACCTTGGTGTCACTCAGGGTAAGGCTCAGGAAGGTGCGACCCCAGAGCAGAAACCAGAACGCCGCCAAGCCGTAGTTGAAAGCACTCTGCTCCTCGACCACAAGCCAAGCCGGCACTACCAGCCAAACCGCCAGCAGGAGAATATGAGCAACCGCACCGCTGGGCCGGCTGATGATGAGGACGGTGTCTGCTTCGGCTCGGAAGGTCGGGTCGGAGGGTTCGCGGGCCAGGGCGTTTAGAGTTTCGACCAGTTGTTCTGCGTTTTTCGCTCCCACCAAGACCCTGCCTGCAAGCCCGTGCGTTTCTTCGACGGAGATAGCGCAGCCGATGTTAGGCACTAGCTCGAAGCCAGTCAACGAGTCGTTGCGTAAGGTTCATGCGCGGCCAGCCTGCCCGCCACCTGCTCGACTGGCAGGCGGGCGGCGGGCAAGCGGCAGGCAGGGCAGACAGGTACCTCTTCCGAACTGTCTTGGTTTTGATTAGGGGCGAGTAGATTCGGCGAAGACGGGGGTGAGGTGGTTGAGGGTGTTGGCGAGGCGGAGGGCGAGTTGCAGCAGCGCCCGGAACCAGGCGGCTTCGGCCTCGGTGCCGTCGATGCGGATCAGGCTGCGGATGGTGGTGAGCAGGTTGAGCGAGCGCGCCACGCCGTAGCTGAGGAAATCAAAGTGCGGCTTGGAGAGGTAGCGGTCGCCGCGTTTCTCCTGGTAGAGCGCCAACTCTTCTTCCATCCAGGCCACCATGCCCAGCCCGGTGCGAAGGGTGCGCACCGCCTCGGGGCCTTCGTCCGGGTTGGCGCGGAAGGCCTCCAGCCCCCACGCCGCCAGTTCCAATTGCGTGCGCCGCAGGGGGAAGAGGACTTTTTCCGATTGCAGGTCCTGGACTGAGAGCTTGGCGACGAAGCGGGCAATCCGCCCGATGATTCCCTTCAGCTCCTGCTCTTCCTGGGGTTCCTCGCCGCTGCGGCGCAAGCGGTGGAGCGGAACACGCTCCTCGCCTGCCTCCCAGGTGAGCGCCGCGGGCGGCTGGCTCTCGGCCGGGTCGGAGACGCGCAGAATGGGCTCGGCGCCCGGCAGCGCCACCTCCTCGTAGGCCTCCTCGATTTGCTGGATGAGGTTCCACGCTTCATCTATCCGCGCCTGGGCGAGCTCGCGGATGCCTTCCAGTTGCTCGCGGAAGAGCGCTTCAAACTGCCGCCGAAAGGCGATGTTGAAGCGAATCAGCCAGGGCAGCACCTTGGGATGGTAGAAGTCCTCTCCCAGGTTGATCTTGAGGGTGCGGGCGCGCTCGACAATGCGGGCGTTGGCCAACTGGTCGAACTCGGCGAACTCCGCCAGGTTGGCCATCAAAGAGCCCAGCTCGTGCAGCATCATTTCAGCAGGCGGAGCCAGCTCGGGGGGAGAGTTTGCGGCGGAGAGGTCTTGCACCACTTCTTCCAGCTCGCCCGGCGCGGCATAGCGCGGCTGCACTTCGCCGTTCTGCTCGATGGCGAAGTAGGAGCTGAGCAGGTAGTCGAGTTTGTCGCGGTCGTTGTGGGCGTGGGGCTGCTTGACCAGGAAGTAGCGAATCAACTCCAGTTGCAGCCTGCCGTTGGGCTTGCCTTTCTGCAGATGGGTGCGCAGGGCGAAGGGGCTGATGGCGAGGTCGCCCACCGCCAGCCACTGCTGCGCCGGTTGCGAGGCCTCGCGCGCCTGCAGCAGCAGTTGCTCGGCGGTTTCTTCGTCGCCGTGCTTGAACAGGTCCTTGGCCGACCGCAGGAATCCGCGCGCCTGGCCCAGATCGGCTGGCGGGGTGGTCCGCTTGGTGAGCTCCTCCAGGATGACCTGGTTCACCTGGCCCACGCGCTCCAGCAGGGTGAACTGCTCTTCCAGTTCCTTGATTTGGTGTTCTATCGAGAGTTGCTGTTCAACCGACACGGGCGGTCCATCCTGTCGCCAGGCGGGGCGGTTTGCCGGGCTAGGCAGGATTCTAATCTTGCCTCGGATTGAATACAATCCCTTTGCCCGCTGAGTAGTGAATCAATCTGTCCAGCCCAGCGGCCCCTGCCGCTGGGAAAGGGACATCTTCCCGGTGGCAGGGGCCACCGGGTTGGACGCGAAAGAGAAGAGTGCCTGAATCAAAAGGGCGGCGTGAATTGACCCGCCACCGACCGCTGAGGGGGGCGCCGCGTGGACTCATCTTATGGCCGTCGGGTGGCGGAGTTTCTGGGGGCCATCCTGGCCGGCAACGTGGTGTATTTCTTTCTGCTGGTGCCGCGCTTGCCCGCGGCCTGGGAACACCAACCCTTTGCGTTCGACCGCGGGTTGGTGCTCGACTTTTTTCTGTGCGTGGCCGCCTACACCGGGTTGCGCTGGCTGCAACGCCGGTTTGACTTGGGCAGGCGGCGTCACTAGTGCCGTTCCAACTTGATGCGCTTTTGCATTACACTTATGTTTTGCAGGGCATCCAAGGAGGGGCGAGGGAATAGCATCGAACAGATAGTTGGAACGGCACGAGGATGAATCTGCCTTGAAACTGCCAGGCGAAATCGTTTTGCGTTGTGGGCCGCCGGCGGGGATTCTTTTGCTGGCGGCTCTGTTGGCCGCGTGCAGTGGGCCGATCGTGTCCCGCAGCCCGGAAGCTCTCTACGCGCGGGCGCAGGAGCAAATCACCAACGGGCGCTACCTGCCAGCAGTTGACTCGCTGGGCCGGGCCATCAAGGAAGCGCCCGACACGCCAATCGGACGCCGCGCGCAGTTGCTCCGCCTGGTTTTGCTGGGGGGAATGGCCCGGGCTTATAAGGACATGGCCGAGATTTATCTGGAAGGGCACCAACGGGCGGGCGAGGCTCCCCACGCCGCCCAGATGCGCAGCATGGCCTTGGACTACTTCGGCCAGGTGCGCGGGCTGGGCACCGATTTACTTGAGGCCCTCGACAGCGGCGAGCAGGAGTACCTGGCGGCTCCGCTGCGTCTCGGCTTTGACCCCCCGCAGGTTGAAGATGGCAGCGCCACCCTCGACCGGGTGCGGGAGGGAAACTGGCTGGAGGAGGAGGAAAGGGAGCGCGCCCAACGGGGGAGAGTCGCGCAGGGCCTGGCCGACATGCTGAAGCTGCTGGCCGGCAACCGTCCCCTGACTCCCGAACTGGAGTTCGAGCCCGCGGCCGTGGCGGTCGGAACCGCCCGCCACTTGTTGCAGCTTGGTGCCGCCTTTGGTCCCGAGGCGCTGGACGACCGGCGCATGGTCCGCCTTTTTCATCAGCGCGCTCTGGGCGCAGCCACGCAGGCGAAGCAACTGGCTCAGGAGGCGCGCAACTTCCTCTGGCAGGAGCAGGCCGAGGAAGTGGAGCACCGGTGCCGGCAGGCTCTCGGGCAGCAGTAACCCTTTTCCTCTGTTGGTCTTACGCACACCGGGGCCGTGGCTTACCTTTTGTCGGCGCGCCCGTCTAATCCAGTGAGAAACAGGATGCGCTAATCTGGCAATGGATGGCATTTGCTTGGAGCTAGCTGGAAAAGTTCCCGTGGGAAGCGCGCGCTTAGCGGGGGTGGATGAGCGTGCTCTGATTCGGCGGGCGCAGGGCGGCGACCGCGCCGCCTTCGATGACCTAGTGCGTCTCTACGACCGCAACGTCTTGCGCATCGCTTTGCAGATGGTCCGCAGCCCGGATGAGGCGCAGGATTTGTACCAGGAGGCTTTCTTGAAAGTGTACCGCTCGCTGTCGCGCTTCCGCTTCGAGGCGCGGTTTTCCACTTGGCTCTATCGGGTGGTGACCAACGTCTGCTTGGATCACCTGCGGCGGCAGAACACCCGCAAGGAAACGCAGGCGCCGATGCAGGCGGAGGGCGAATCGGAATACTTCCAGAGAATCGCCGACCAGAGTCCCGCCGTCAATCCCGAGCAGACTTTGCGGGCGCGGGAGATTGGGCGGCGCATCGGGCGGGCGCTGGCCCGCCTGAACCCGCGCGAACGGGTGGTGTTCGAGATGCGGCACTACCAGGGCTTGAAGCTGCGCGCCATCGGCGACCTGATCGGCACCAGCGAAGAGACGGCCAAAAATTGCCTGTTCCGCGCCACCCAGAAGTTGCGGGTGGAACTCAGTGAGCTTGTGTAGAGAGGTTTTGCGAGGAGAAAGAGCCATGAAGTGTAAAGACTTTCAAGACAGTCTGCTGCTCTATCTCTACGACGAACTGCCGGGCGAAGAGCGTGCCGCTCTGGAGGCCCACTCGGCGGGCTGCGCGCGCTGCCGCCAGGCACTGGAGGAGACCCGCAACCTGCATCAACTACTGGGCCAGCGCCCGGCGGTTGAGTCTTCGCCGGAGTTGCTGGTGGAGGCCCGGCAGCGGCTGGAGGAAGCTCTCGACCGGGAAGAGTTCGGCTGGCGGGGGCTGCTGCGCGGTTGGTTCCGGGGTGTTCTGGCACTGCATGCTTCCCGAGCGGCCAGCGTGCTGACCATCCTGGTGCTCGGCTTCGGGTTGGGCTGGACGCTACGTCCGCGCGTGAACCTGCCCGCGAGCAATGGCGGGTTTGCGGGCGCGGACCTGGGGAACATCACCGGCATCAGCCAGGTGACGCCGGACCCGCAGACGGGCGAGGTGCGCATTACGCTGGACACCGGGCGGCGCGTGACGCTGGAAGGTTCGCTGGACGACCCGCGCATCCGGCAGGTCTTGCAGTACGCGGTGCGCAACTACGACAATCCCGGCATCCGGCGCGACACCCTGGATGCTTTGCTGGTGCGCGGCGCCACCCCCGAAGTGCAGCGCACCCTGGTCTATGCCATGCTCAACGACCCCAACGACGGCGTCCGCTACCGGGCACTGGACGCGGTGCAGGAGCTGGGCTGGTCGCCGGAAGTCCGCGATGCCTTCCTGGAGTTGCTGAAGAAGGAGACCAACTTGGGCGTGCGGATTGGCGCGGTGGATTTTCTGGTCGCCAACGCCGACCAAGCCGTGCTGCCGGCGTTGCGCGAGCTGGCCACCCAAGACACCAGCTCTTACGTGCGGATGCAATGCACCAAGGCGGTGCGTGATTTGAGTGGAGAGGAGTTTTAGCATTCCTATGTGGAACGTGATTCGAGCTCGGTTATTTTTGGGCGCGGTGATGGCGTTGGGGTTGGGTCTGATGCCGTCGCTGGCCCCGTCCTTGTCAGGGCTGGCCGCGCAGGAAGCGAGTGTTCAGTCCGGTGAACTTCGGCGGGAGGGCCGCGCGTGGGTGCAGGAGGTCCGTTGCGCGGTGCCGACCCGGCCCGGGGGCACGCTGCGCTTGAACGCCAGCTTTGGGTCAGTGCGCGTGACGCCGGGAACAGATCGGGAAGTGAGCTGCCGAGTTCTGAAACGGGTTTATACTAGCGATGAGGCCGTGGCCCGCGAGTATCTGCGCCGGTACGTGGTCCGGGCGCAGCGTCTGAACGGGGCCGTGGCGCTGGCGGGCGAGTTCGACCGTCCCAGCCGGCGGCGTCGCGGCAATCTTTCAGTTGAATTCCAGATCGCGGTTCCTCTGCGCTACAACCTGGAACTGGAGACCAGTGGGGGCGGCATCGCAGTTCAAACCCTCCAGGGGCAATTGAAGGCTGTGACGGCCGGGGGCAGCATCTCCACCGGGGACATCGCCGGCGTGGTGACGGTTGAGACTGCCGGCGGGAGCATCACGCTCGGCAACATTGGCAACCGCGTCCAGGCCCGCACGGCCGGCGGCAGCATCCGGGTGGGCGACGTCAAAGGGGACGCCACCCTGGAGACCAGCGGCGGCGTAATCGTGGTGGGCTCGGTCGAAGGCCCCCTGCGCGCGGAGACGGCGGGGGGCGACGTGATTCTGCGCGGCGCCACCGGCCCGATGACGGCGCGAACGGCGGGCGGGAAAATCCTGATCGGCCAGTCGGGCGGCAGCATCAACGCCCAGACGGCCGGAGGCAGCATTCATTTGCGCGGCGCCCGCGGGAAGGTGGTGGTGGAAACCGCCGGCGGCAGCATCGACCTCTTCGAGGTGCAGGGCGCCATTCGCGCCGCCACTTCCGCCGGTCACATTCTGGCCGCCCTGGCCGCCAGCCAGAAGGTCTTTGTCGCCTCGCAACTGGAAACCTCCATGGGCGACATCCAAGTTTATCTGCCCGCCGACCTGCCGCTGACCATCGAGGCGGTGGTGGACAAGGCGTCCGGGCACAAAATTGTGTCCGACTTTCCGTTGCAGATCGAGGGCGGGCAAGCCCGGCCCGTTCGCCAGTTGCATGGGTGGGGGGCGCTGAACGGCGGCGGAGAGGTGCTGCGCATCCGCACCGTGGCCGGCAACATCATCATCCGCAAGCTGGACCCGAAAGTCCTGGAGAAGTACGAGCAGAAGTATGAAATCTACTGGCAGCGTCTGCTGGAAAAGGAGCAGCGCCGACGAGAGCGGGAGCAGGAGCGCCTGGAACGCAAGCGCGAACGGAAGAAGCGCCGGTTGGAGCAGCAGGAGCGCAGAAAAGAACTCCGGGAGCAGCAACGAGAGCAGCGGGAAGAACAGCGCCGGCAGCTGGACCAGCAGCGCCGCGGACAGAACCGGGAAAGCGAGGAACGCATGCAGGAACTGGAGCAGGAGCTGAGCGAGTTGGAGAGCGAGCTGGACGGCTACTGGAGCGAACTAAGGCGCATTTCTCCGCAGGAGCGAAAGAACTAAGGCACGGACGGGCGGTGTGGTTTTCGCCCTCGTATCAGGACGGCAGTGTTTCACGCAGGAGACTGCTTGAAATGGGAGCAGAGAAGGAGACCGGGATGAAGCGGACCATTCTACTTGCGGCGGTTCTGGGTTTGCTGGCCGGAGTTCCGGCCGTGGCGGCGGAACAACAGGTTTGGACGGCGCGCTATCCGCTGCCGCCGGGAGAGAGCCTGGCGGTGGAGAACGTGCAGGGCAACATCTGGATCGAAGGCTGGGACCGGGCGGAAGCGGAGATCACCGTCATCAAGACAGCGCGGGGGAGTGGCGGGCGGCTCGACGACGTGCGGGTGGCGGTTGAGCGCGGCGAGGGTTCGCTCGTGTTTCGCACCCTCTACGCGGGCGGCTCGGCGGAGCCGGTGCGGGTGGACTACCGGCTGCGCGTCCCGCGCCAAGTGGAGTTGGAGCGGCTGCGCACGGTGGAGGGCGACATTGCCGTCCAGAACGTGGAAGGCAGTGTGGACGCCCGCAGCCTGAACGGGAACATACGGCAGGTAAATGTGGCCGGCCGGGTGGCGGCCCACGCCCTCAATGGGAACATAGCGGTGGTGTTGCGCGCCCTGCCCGACCCGGCGGCTTCACTGCGCTTGGAGACTCTAAGCGGCGACGTTTTCCTCCAGCTTCCCGCCGGGGCCAATGCGGATGTGGAAGCGAGCACGCTGGCCGGACAGGTTCTGGGCAGCTACCTTTTCACCGCCAGTGAAACCCCCGGCGATACGTGGTGGAGAACACGGCTGGGCCGGGGCGGCGTTCGGATTCGCTTACGCACCATCCGCGGCAACATCCACGTGGGGGAAACGGAGGAGCCGCTGTGAGGCTGGGTTTTCAATGGGAGCAATCCTATTTAGGGGTGGAGAATTGCTATGACACGTAAACGATCGGTTTGGTTGCTGGGTGCGCTACTGCTGGCGCTGGCGGCTTCGGGCGCGCTGTTCGTCCAGGCGCAGGACAGGGATGACGACGAAGGAAGGGGAGAGTTTCGCTCCGTCTTCATCGGTTCGATCGGCGGGCGGGCCCGGTTGGGAGTCAGCATCCGCGAGGTAACGGCGGAAAAGGCGCGCGAGCTGAAGCTGCCGGGCGAGTACGGCGCGCTGGTCACTGAGGTCGCCGAAGACAGCCCGGCGGCCAAGGCTGGGCTGCAAGAGGACGACGTGATCCTGAAGTTCGACGGCGAGCGGGTGCGAAGCGCCAGCCACCTGATTCGGTTGGTGCGGGAGACCCCGGCGGGCCGCAGCGTCACTTTGCAGGTCAGCCGCGGCGGGCAGACCCGCAGCCTGATGGCGGAGTTGGAAGAGCGAGAGGCGCACTTCCGTATGCCGCGCATCCACATCCCCGAGGTTGACGTCCGTGTGATGCGTCCCTTGGGTGTGTTTGACCGCCGGCCGCGCCTGGGGATCACGGCCGATGACCTGACCGCGCAACTGGCGGACTATTTCGGCGTCCAACAGGGCGAGGGGGTGCTGGTGCGCGAGGTATTGACGGGCACCCCGGCGGAGAAGGGCGGCCTGAAAGCCGGGGACGTAATCGTGCGGGTGGACGAGGAGGAAGTGGGGTCGGTCTCGCAGCTCCGGCACGCGCTGGCGGAGGCCACGCGGGAGAAAGAGAAGCTCACGGTGATCGTGATTCGCGATCGCGAGCAGCAGGCGCTGGAGGTTGAGATCGAGCGGCCTCGGCGCTCCTCGTCGCCCCGCCGCAGCGTGGAAATTTTCGACCTGAAGCCTGAACTGGAGGAGCTAGGCGCCCACATTCGAGCCTACGCCGCCGAGGCGCAGCAGTTCGCCGAGGAGCTCGAGAGGGAGTGGCAGGACCAGTGGCTGGAGCGGGGCGAACAGTGGCAGCAGCAGTGGCGCCAGTATGAGCAAGACTGGTAGCACCAGTGGAAGGAACGCCAGCGCGAACTGGAGAAAGAGTTGCGGGAGCAGCTCCGGTTGCGGGAGTCGGCGGACGGGAAAAGCGACCAGCGGGTAGTGTAGCGCCCCTCAGTCCTGGAGTTGAACGGTCACGTGGGACTGCGGGACGTGTAGGCGCACGATCCCCTTTTTATCGCTGATCCAGAGTAGGATCTGATTACCTCCGGTGGTGACATCCAAGCGCCGGGCGAGAACCTTTTTGCCGCTCACTTCTACCGTTTCCACTCCTTTGGCTTCCATCGTGACCTGGCCCGGTTGCACGCTCTGGGGCACAAACACCCTGATGGTCTGCGGCCCGCCTTTTTCGACATCGTAGAAGTGGGCCAGCAGAAGAAAGTGGTGGAAGACATTGTTGTCCAGCAGCGCCACCCGGTCGGCGCCGAATTCGAACTGCTGCTCTTCTTCCTTGCCGTCGGGGCGGGGAAAGGTGACCCGGGCGCGCCCGTCCACCATTCCGATGCGGACGAAGCTTTTCCGGGGTTTTTCCAGCCGCCACTCATAGCTGAGCAGTTCGTAGTTGCGGGAGAGCACCAGGCTGGTGTTTTGCCGCACGGTTTCGCCAGCCACTTCGAGTTGGATTTCTGCCTGGGCGCGGATGGTGGAGCCGGCGTGGACGATTTGATAGCGCTCGGTGCCGACTACCTTCCCCTCGACTTCGATGCGAAGGACGCCCTGCTGATCTTTGCTCGGTTGTCCGAGCAAGGGCGAAGCCGCAGCCAACGCCAGTCCCAGGGCGAGACCCAGGCTCGGTCCTGTTAGCCTTCCTAGAAGATAACGCATCGGAGAATCTCCTCCACCACCGCAGCCGGGTCGCGCCGGCTGGCATCGACACGAAAGTCGGCCTTTTCGTAGTAGGGCAAGCGTTGCTGGTAGAGCTGCTGGAAGTGGGCCGCATCGCGGAACAAGGGGCGGTTGGTGGCGTCCTGGCAGCGCCGACGGAGTTCCGGCAGGGGGCAGTAGAGCCAGATCGTGAGGCCGCTGTGGGAGCGAATTAGTTGGCAGTTGTCGGGCTGGGCAAAAGTGCCGCCGCCCAGCGCGACCACGGTGGGTTGGTCGGCGGCGGTGCGGGTGGTTTCTTCCAGCAGGGCGCGTTCGAACTGGCGAAAATAGGGTTCGCCGTGTTGGGCGAAGATTTGCTTGATGGTGCGGCCCTGCCGGCGCTGGATTTCCTCGTCCAAGTCCACCCAGTTCCACCCCAATCGTTGCGCCAGCAGCCGGCCGACGGTGGTTTTTCCGCAGCCCATGAACCCAAGCAGAAACACCAGTCGGTGGATGGAGATCGGCCCGGCGTTCATTCTGGCTAGTGCGGCGCAACCCGGCGCGAAAACTAGCTACTGCGCGCGAATGCGGATTGTACCACTGAAGGAAGTGACTTGCACCATGGCCTCGCCGCTGTGGACGGTGCCGAACAGGCGGTGTTGGTCGCTGCGCTGGGGCAGGCGGCCGTGGGAACTGGGCGTGAGGGGGAATTCGTTGGACACCTGCCCCTTGACGGAATTGGCCGTCAACTCGAAGGAGGCGTTGGCCGGCAGCCGCAGTTCGATGCTGCCCTCATGGTTGTAGAACTTGTAGGCGGCGGCCCGGAGCAGGCTGCCCGTGAAGTAGATGTCGCCGGAAGTGGTCTTGGCGACCAAGCGGCGGGTTCGCGGCTGCAGGAAGCGGAGGGAGCCGCTGATGGAGGTGATTTCCATCCGCCCCGAACAGCGCTCCACCTGTACGCTGCCGTTCATGGTTTCTACGGAGATGTGGCCGGAGAGGTCGCGCAGCAGGACATCGGCCACCACCGTCTCCACCGTGATGACCTCACTGATGTTCTCCACCCGCAGCGATCCGGTCTCCAGCTTGGCCATCAAGCTGATGTAGGGCGGGGCCCAGATCTCGTAGTTGACCGTACGTTCGCTGGGAGGCGTCTCCGTCTGGAGCAGGTGGGTGTGGATGTGAATCTGGCTGGCGACGTCCTTCATGTGGATTTCCACCGCGCCGGACCGGCGCACGCCCACCACCCGCACTTGGGGTCGGTCCCAGCCCTGCACCACCACCTGGCCGTTGAGGTTGACGATTTCAAGTACCGTGCCGGGTGGGGCGGGGAAAACCCTTTCGACCCGCTGGGCGGCGGCGGCCTGGGACAACAGCAAAACCAGAGACAGTAGAAGGAAAGAGGAGAAGTGCCTGCTCTTCATGGCGATTAGTCCCCGTATTCTTGCCAGACGGGGTTGGTGACCGCGTACAAGACCGAGGCTTTCTGCCGATAGAGGTAATGCAACTGGTCGCGGGCCAGCGAGTCGCCCGGATAGTCGGCCAGGTACGACTGCGATTGCTCGATGGCGCGGGAAACGACGTTCAGGGGCTGCTCCACCAAGTCGAACTGGTTGTCATCCACCGGGGTGGATTCGTCGAGAACGTTGCGCTCCATCTGGATGAGATGAATTTGATAGCGGACTGCGTAGCCGGGCTCGCCCACCAGTTCTCCCTGAGCAACTTCCAGGTCGGTGGCCGGAGCCAAGTCAGCCAGCTCGGCCCCCGGTTGCGGGTAGCCTACCAAGCCGACCCCCAGCAGCAGTATTAGTGCCGCCATGCCGCTGGCAAAAGCCAGCCGGGGCGGAATGGGGAGGAGGCGTTCCCACCAGGAGGTTCTTCCCCACAACTCCTCGGCTTGAGCAATCGCCCGCAGGCGCACCCAAAGCTGCGGGCTGGGGTCGTGGCTGGGAAGGCTGTGGCTGGCGTGAATGATGGCAGCCAGTTCGTCCACCAGCACCCGGCAGCGGTGGCAGCCGGCCAGATGGGCAAAGACCTCCGGCCCGGCCTCGCCGTCGAGGACGGCGCTTGCGAACTGTTTGAACTCCTGGCAATTCATGGTTGCGTGATTCTTATCAAATTCTCATCGTCCGGGCAAGCCCCATGCCTGCCTCCTATTTCTTTGATGGCAAAAGCTTGCCTTATGTTGGCCCCCCGGAAGATTTTTTTGTGCCTTTCCGCAACAGCTCCCGCAGCCGCAGGCGGGCTTTGTGGAGCTGGGATTTGGAGTTGCCGATCGAGCAGCCCAGCATGCTGGCAATCTCGTTGTGCTCATACCCCTCGATGTCGTGCAGCGCAAAGACCTGCCGGTAGCCCGCCGGCAACTGCTGGATGGTGTTTTCCAGCACCACCCGGTCAAGCGAGCTCGTCAGTCGCGGGTCTAGTTCTCCGAACTCCCGCCGTGGGCCTTCGCCGGCTTCGTCGGGCTCCACCGTTTCTTCCAAAGAGACCTGGGGCAGGCTCTTGCGGCGCAGTTTCATTAGCACCACGTTCACGGCCAGGCGGTGCAGCCAGGTGGAGAAGCGCGACTCCCCCCGAAAGGTGTGGATTTTGCGGAACAGTTGCAGGAAGGCTTCCTGGGCCAGGTCTTCCGCCTCGGGCGGCTTGCCCACCATGCGGAGGCAGAGCGAATAGACGCGCCCTTTGTGGAGGTGGTAGAGGACCTCGAAGGCCTCGGCGTCGCCCTGCTGGGCGCGCTGAATGGCTTCCTTTTCTGAAAGTTTGCTTCCGCTTGCCCGCGGAGGCGGGCTGGCTCTGCGTGGGCTCAAGAGTCTCTCGCGTGGCCGGCCACCCGTCTGGGGCGCGGCTCTTTGTTTTGCCGGGCCTGCCCGTCAGGCAAGTGGGCTCAGGGTTAGGCGAGCCTCCTGCTTGGTTGCAACGGGACGGCTGGCAAAGCTATCTGATTCTTCAACTCGGCTGGCCGCTACGGAAGTCTTCTGTCCGACGACGAAGCGCTAGTCTAGTTTTTGCCTGCCGCCGGGTCAAGCCACCCCGCCGTGTCCCGATTTTCGAGCCCGCCGACCTGCCGCGCCTGGACGAAGTCGGCGGCGGAACCACGGTCGGGTGGGAAAGTATCAATGGTTACTTGCAGTTGTGGGTGTTGGACGAGGGGCCCAGCCTTTCCAATACCGCCAACTTGTTTGTGCCTTTCTTTACCACCAAGCCGGGGGGCTCCGGCATTGGTCTGGTGTTGAGTCGCCAAATTGCCGAGGCCCACGGCGGAACCCTCACCCTGGAAAACCGGCGTAAAAGCCGGGGTTGCGAAGCTCGGCTTCGCCTGCCCCTCTAGTCTGTCGCGCACGCTCCCTCGGGGACGTTTCCCGGTGTAGGAAAGCAGCCACAACCACCGCCAAAAGCCGCTGTGTCGGGGCGCTTTTGGTGTCCGGTTTTTCCCTTTGTGAGCCACTGTTAATCCTCCTCGGCCTGTAAAGAGCATCTGTTTACTGCCGAAGAAATAGAGTAGAGGGGGCGCCGACGAGCGCAAAGCAGGAGGGCCCCCACAAAGCCAGTAGCGGTGTGGGGCGGTGGTGGAGTGGGCGGAGGTAGGGAGAGGCGGATTCCCTGGTCGCCGGAACACGCGAAAGAAGGCGAGGGCCTGCGAGCCACGTAAAGGAGTACCACGATGATCGACGACAGACGCGAGTGCGCTCTGACCTTTTCCGAGATGCGGCGGGAAATCGGCGCTGCCATCTGGCTCTTGGTGGCCTATGCCGACATGGCCGCCACCGGCTGGTCGGCCAGCGACGGCGACTTGGCGGTTGTGCTGGGCACTTCGACCGATGTGGTTCGGCGATGGAAGGAGAAGCTGGTCCAGGCCGACCTCATCCATATTGAGCGGACCGACAACGGCGAGACCCGCATCCTGATTTACCGCGACGTTCTGTTTGCGAATTCAGTCCACGGAGCGGGCGTCCTGTCAGGAGCCGACCGAGCCACGGCGTGGAAGGGATCTGACGACCTGAGCGACACCGACAGGGAATTTCTCCGGCACTGTGGAATCCAGGCGGAGGAATCGTGCCCGAACCAGCAATAGCTCCACCCCGCTTGGTCTTCCGGCGCTCGACGCGCTGCCGCCGCTGTTACGGAGGTTGGTGGCGCGGCGACCGCTGTGCCACCTGCGGCGCCAAGAATGACCGCCCCATTCGCAGGAAGCGTACGGCGCGTGCGCTAGCGCATTCGGCGACTGGTTGACGGTCTCACCGAGAAGTTCCATCGCTTCATACTTTCTTTCCTGCCTTGCCGTAGTCCGCGAAGAAGGAACAGGGACCGCACGCGCAATGGGCTTCCTCTGCTCCTGTGCGCGGGGTAGCCTGATTCCAGGCTAGGGTCCGCACAGATCGGCTGTCCGACTTCTTCCCGCGCATCGGGGAGGACAATTCCTGGCGGTCCCTTCCGCCGGACCCGAGCGCTGACTACTTCGCGCGCAGCAAGGATGTAAACCTGCCCTCGGTTTCCATCGAGGAAGCGTTTCCGGCAACCATTGTTCTAGTCGCCAAAAACACCGTGTGATAGACTGAAATTTCTTCTAACCAGAGTCCTGGAGAGAAGTGTGAAGAACCAGCCGCCTGCGACGCCCCTGAGCCGGACGCAGGAACACATCCACCTCGCCGAAACCTTCGGCGCGCACAACTACCATCCTCTGCCGATTGTCATCGAGCGCGGCCAGCGTGTCTGGGTCTGGGACGTTAGAGGCAAGAAGTACATGGACTGCCTCTCCGCCTACTCCGCCCTCAACCAGGGACACTGCCATCCGCGTCTGGTGGCCGTCGCCAAGCAGCAGGTGGAGAAACTCACGCTCACCTCCCGCGCCTTCCACAACGACCGCATGGGCTCGCTCTTGCAAGAACTGGCGCAACTGTGCGGGATGGAAATGGTCCTCCCGATGAACTCGGGCGCGGAGGCGGTTGAGACCGCCATCAAGGCGGCCCGCAAGTGGGGCTACACTAAGAAGGGTGTGGAGGCGGACAAAGCCGAGATTATTGTTTTCGAAAACAACTTCCACGGCCGCACCACCACCATTGTCGGTTTTTCCAGTGAGCCGCAGTACCGGGCCGGCTTTGGCCCCTTCACGCCCGGCTTTCGGATTGTTCCCTACGGCGACGCCGAAGCTGTCCGCACAGCGGTGGGTCCGAACACCGTCGGCGTTCTGGTGGAGCCGATTCAGGGCGAAGCGGGGGTGGTGGTTCCGCCGGCGGGTTTTCTCCGCGCACTACGGGAGCTTTGTACGGCGGAAAGGGTTCTGTTGATCGCCGACGAAATCCAGACCGGGCTGGGCCGCACCGGCCGGCTCTTCTGCTGCGAGCACGAAGAGATCCGGCCCGACATGTACATCGTCGGCAAGGCGCTGGGCGGCGGCTTCTATCCGGTGTCAGCGGTGGTGGCGCCCAAAGAAATTCTGGGCGTTTTCCAGCCCGGCGATCACGGCTCCACCTTCGGCGGCAACCCGCTCGCCTGCGCGCTCGCGCAGGAGGCGCTGCGCATCATTGTGGAAGAGAAATTGTCAGAGCGCGCGCAGGAGATGGGAACCTATTTTATGTCCCGGCTGCGGGAGATTCGCTCGCCGCACGTGCAGGAGGTGCGCGGGCAGGGGCTGCTCATCGGCGTGGAGCTCAAGGCGGAGTCGGGCCCGGCGCGGCCGTTCTGCGAGAAACTGATGGAGAAAGGCCTCCTCTGCAAAGAAACCCACCAGCAGGTCATCCGCTTCGCGCCCCCGTTGGTGATCGAGCGCGAGGAAATCGACTGGGCCATCAGCCGCGTGCGAGAAGTTCTGGCGTAGTTCTTTCCTGAGATTTCCCTTCTTCCATTTCAGTGGGAGATTTTCTAGTCCAGCGACTTGTGGAAGCGCAGGACGCTGATGGCCAGCAGGGCGACGCCGATGATCGCCGTCGCTGCCATTTGAGTCCACAGCGCCTCCAGCCCCACGCCTTTCAGATAAACACCGCGCAGGATCACCAGAAAATACCGCAGCGGATCGGCGTAGGAAATATATTGCAACGCCTCCGGCATGCTGCTGATGGGAAAGCTGAATCCGGAAAAAACGATGGCGGGCATGATGAAGAAGAAAGCTGTAACCATAGCCTGTTGCTGCGTGGCCGAGATGGTCGAGATAAACAGCCCTACCCCCAGCATACTGAGCAAAAAGAGAACGGTTCCCAGCAGCAGCATCCAGAGCTCACCCTGGAAGGGAATCCGGAACCAGAGCGTGCCCACCAGCGCGATCAGCGCCGTGTCGGCCAGCCCGATCAGGAAGTAGGGCAGGGTCTTGCCCAAAATGAATTCCCGCGGGCGAATGGGCGTGACCATAATCTGTTCCAGCGTGCCGAGCTCGCGTTCCCGCACGATGGAAAAGGCGGTCAGGTTCACCACCATCACCAGTATCAGGCTGCCGATCACACCAGGGACGAAAAACCACCGGCTGCGCAGGTCGGGGTTGTACCAGGGCCGCCGCTCCAGCTCAACCGTCGGCGCTTGCGCTGCGGTGAGCGGAGCCGTGCGCCGGAGGCGGTCGCGCCGGTAGTCGCGGGCGAACCGGTCAGCAATCTGGTTGACGTAGCCCAATGCAATCAGCGCGGTGTTGGAGTTGGTGCCGTCCAGAATCACTTGCACCGGCGCGGTCTGGCCTTTGCGCAGCCGCTGCGCAAAGCCCGGATGCAATTGAATTGCAAGGATGACCTCACCTCGGTCAATGTACTCGGCAATCTGGCGCCTGTGATCCAGGTAGCGCGCGCGGATTTGAAAGTGGCCGCTGGCGGTGAAGCGGGATACCAGCTCGCGGCTCTCTGGGCTGCGGTCAAGGTCGAGCACAGCAATGGGCACATTATGAATCTCAAAGGTGGCGGCGTAGCCGAATATCATCATCTGAATGATGGGGGGCACGAAAAGGACAAAGCGGGTGCGCTTATCGCGGAAGACCTGGATGAACTCCTTGATCAGCATTTGCCGCAGTCGAGCCAGCATCGTTCCTGCCTCAGCTCAGCTTCTTCCGGAAAACTCGCGTGGCTACGGTTCCCACCACCAGCGCAAAGACGACCAGCGCCAGCATCTCCCACTTCAGGGTGGCCGTGGTGGCGCCCTTGAGGAAGATGCTCTTCAGAGTGGCGACGTAGTAACGAGCGGGAACGATGTGGGTGAGGGCGCGGATGGGCGCGGGCATCTGATCAATAGAAAAGATGAACCCCGAAAGCAGGAACGCCGGCAGAAAGGTTGCGACCAGCGCGGTTTGACTGGCGGCCAGTTGCGTCTTAGCCACCACCGAGATGAAGTACCCTAACCCCAGCACCACCACCAGGAAAAGGACAGAGGCTGCAAACAGTGTGCTCACATGCCCGCGGAAGGGAATCCTGAACCACCATACTCCGATGGCGGTGCAGAGCGCGGTATCAAACAGCCCAATCGCAAAGTAGGGCACCAGCTTGCCGAGCATGACCTCCAGCGGAGTGACCGGGGTAGAAATAAGTTGCTCCATCGTACCCCGCTCCCACTCCCGGGCGATCGTGAGCGCAGTGAGGAACGTGCCGATCACCGCCATCACGATGGCCACCACCCCCGGCACGATGAAAGCTTTGCTTTCGAGGTTTTCGTTGAACCAGATGCGCGCGTCCACGCTCAAAGGAACTTGCACTTGCGACTGTCCCAGACGCCCCAACCAGTCGAGCTGCACCTCCTGGGAAAAGCTGCGTACCACCGCCTCGGTGTAGCCGAAGATGAGGTTGGCGGTGTTGTCGTCGGTGGCGTCCACCAACGCCTGCACTTGCGTTGTCCGGCCGGCCTGCAACTGCCGGGAGAAGTCGTGCGGAACCACCACGCCCAACTGGCACCGGCCGGCGTCAATCGCCCGGACCAGGGCGGCGTAGCTCTCCACGCTTTGCACCACCTCGAAATACTCCGAAGCCTGGAAGCGCTTCAGCAGGTCCTGGCTCTGCTGGCTGCCTTCCCGGTCGAACACGTAGGTTGGAATGTGCTTGATGTCGAGCGAAACGCCGTAACCCAGCAGCATCATCATCATTATCGGCATCGCGACCACAATCAGCAGGCTGCGCGCATCGCGGCGAATCTGGATCACTTCTTTGCGGGCCAGGGCGGCAAAGCGGTTCCACCGCATCGCTAGCTGCCCTCCGGGCCGGGTTCCGCGCGGCCGCTGGTCAGAGAAACGAAGACATCTTCCAGAGTGGGCTCAATCGCTTCCAGCCGCGCCACCCGCAGGCCGCGCTCCTCTAGGTAGTGCCGCAACGCCGGAATGGCCGGAGCGGCCTGCGGTACCACCAGGTGCAGTGCGTTGCCGAACACGGCCGCATCCACCACGCCCGGCGCCGACGACAACACCTCGCTGGCCCGCGCCAGCGGTTCGGCTTCCACCAGCAACAGTTCGCCCTTCATGTGGCGTTGCTTCACCTCGGTGGGTGTGCCCAGCGCCACCAGTTGCCCGCGATGGATCAACGCCAGACGGTTGCAGTACTCCGCTTCGTCCATGTAGTGCGTGGTCACAAAAACTGTCACGCCTTCTGCGGCCATGCGGTGGATGAGGTCCCAGAATTGGCGGCGCGAGATGGGATCAACGCCGGAGGTGGGCTCGTCGAGGAAAAGAATCGGCGGGCGGTGGAGCACCGCGCAGCCCAGCGCCAGCCGCTGCTTCCACCCGCCGGCCAGGGTGTCGGTCAGCGCCGCTTCGCGTCCGGCCAGCCCCGCCATCTCCAGCGCCCAGTGAATGCGCTCGCTGAGCACCTCCGAATCTACGTTGTAGAGGCCGGCGAAGAAGCGCAGGTTTTCACCCACGCGCAGGTCGTTGTAGAGCGAAAACTTTTGTGACATATAGCCGATGCGTTGTCGCACAGCGTCCGGCTGGCGGACAACGTCAAAGCCCGCCACCCGCGCCCGGCCCGACGTGGGCTGGAGCAGCCCGCACAACATGCGGATGGTGGTGGACTTGCCGGCGCCGTTCGGTCCCAGGAAGCCGAAGATTTCGCCCCGGCGAGTCTCGAAGCTGACGTGGTCAACCGCGGTGAAGTCGCCGAACCGCTTGACGAGACTTTCGACCACCACCGAGTTACTGTTTTGGTTCATTGCTCCCCCGCGACGGTTCTGCCCTCTACCGCCGCCACGAAAAGGTCTTCGATGGTGGGGGTGATTTGCGCCAACTTAGTGAAGGGCAAACCGCTCGCCGCCAGCCGCGCTTCAAGCTCCGGGATGCGCCGCTGTGCCTCGTCCACCACCAAGTGGACGCCGTCACCGACCAGGACCAGGCCGGTGACGCCGTCGGCGCCGGTCAACACGTCCCGCAGCCGTCGGGCATCGGGCGAGCGGACGGCGACCACCGCACCCGGTAGGCGGGTCTTCAAGCGGGTGGGCGTATCGCAGAACAGCAGCCGCCCCTCGTGCAACAGAGCCAGGCGATGGCAGCGCTCGGCCTCGTCCAGGTAGGAAGTCGAGATCAGAATGGTGACGCCCTCCGCCAGCAACTCGTACAGGATGCGCCAGAAATCGCGGCGCGAAATGGGATCAACGCCCAGAGTGGGCTCGTCCAGCAGGATGACCTGCGGCGTGTGGATGAGCGCGCAGGTGAGGCCCAGCTTTTGCTTCATCCCGCCGGAGAGCTTTCCCGCCAGGCGATGGCGGAACTCGCTCATGCCGGAGGCAGCCAGCAGGCGCGCGGCGCGTTGCTCCCGGTGGCGGCGCGTGACGCCGAAGAGGTCGGCGTAGAAGCGAATGTTCTCTTCCACCGTCAGGTCATCGTAGAGGCCGAAGCGCTGCGGCATGTAGCTGATGTGGTTCTTGACGCCTTCGGGATCGTCCACCACGTCGCAGCCGGCCACGCGCGCCGAGCCCTGGTCGGGCGGGAGCACACCCGCCAGCATGCGCAGGGTGGTGGTCTTGCCGGCGCCGTCCGGCCCCACCAGACCGAAAATCTCTCCGGGAGCGACGTTGAAGCTCAGCCGGTCCACCGCCAGCACGCCCGGAAAGCACTTGGTCAATCCGGCGACAGCGATGGAAGCGTTGCGATCGGTCATGGGAGTTACTGCGAATTGGTTTCGATGATGGCGTCGGCCGGCATGCCGGGCTTGAGCTCGTAGTTGGGATTTTCCACCTCGATCTTGATGCGGTAGACCAGCGTCACTCGCTCTCGATGGGTCTCAATGCTCTTGGGAGTGAACTCGGCCTTGGAGGCGATAAAGGACACGCGCCCGCGGTAGGGCTTGTCGGGATAGGTGTCGGTGCGCAGGGTGGCGGGCTGGCCCCAGCGAATTCGTCCCAGGTCGGTCTCGCTGATGTAGCCTCGCAGCCAGACGTGATCCAGGTCGGCCAGCGTGACCACCGGCGTGCCGGGCGCGACCACTTCGCCCAGTTCGGCCTGCCGCACCAGGACCACACCAGCGGTGGGCGCGCGCAGCACGGTGTAGCCCAGTTGGATGCGCGAGAGGCGCAAGGCTTCGCGGGCTCGCTGAACGTTGGCGCGCGCGATGGCGAGCTCTTCCGGGCGCGTGCCTTCTACAATTTGGTCATGGCGCTCCCGGGTGCGCTGCAGGACAGCTTCGGCGCGCTTCCGTTGGGCTTCTTCCAGGTCGCGGGCCTCTTGCGAGCCGACCTCTTCGCGATAGAGCGTTTCAGCGCGCGCGAAGTCGATTTTTCGCTGCTCCAGGTCGGCTTCAGCCTCGCGTATGGTTTGCTCCGCCGCGGCCACTTCCTGGCGGCGCGACCCGGCCCGGGCCAAAGACAGCTCGGCGTCCCGGACCTGCAAGCTGGCTTGGTCGAGCGCAACCTGCTGGCGAAAGTCAGCATCCTCCAGCCGCGCGATGACGGCGCCTTCCTCCACCCATTGGCCTTCCTCTACGGGCAGCTCCACGATGCGTCCTTGCACCTTGAAGCTCAGCAAACTCTCGTGGGCTTCGATGTTGCCCGAAACCAGCAAGGTGTCGTCGGGCGGAGGCTCGGCCACCAGGCGTGGATAAAAGCGGATGACTGCCGCGATGGCCGCGGCCAGGATGATCAGAAACAGGATCAGAGGTTTTTTCATGGTCGTTCACTTTCACTCAACAGTGGGCAGGCTCGGTTCGACGTTATCTCTTTCTCTATCTCTTCTTTGCGCGCTTCCTGTTGGTGGCGGCGCTCGGCTTTTGGTGTGGCGATCGCAGCAAGCCGTGGCGGACAAAATCCACCACCGCGCGCTTCCGCGCCGCCACCCGCCGGGCGTCGTAGGCATTGCTGCCCAACACCAGGCTCATGACCGGGGTGGCGGCAAAGTAGAAAACGGTGATAGCGATGAGAGACACCACCGTCTGGTTGACATCTACGGAGCGGAATTCACCCCGGCGAATTCCGGCACGCAGGATGCGCGCCAGGCTGCTGAAAATCGGGCCCAGGTAGCGCTCCACCACCACGTGCAGATAGGGACCTCTCTCCATGATTTCCCGTTGCAGGAGGCGAGGATAGTTAGGGTGTTGCTGCAAGAAGTTGATGTAGCGATCCACAAAACCCAGCAGGGCGGCACGCGGGGCAGGGGTGCGGCTCAAAGGTTCGCGGAGGCTAAGGTGGAGTTGCTGGAAGAGGCTTTCCAGCACGGCTTGGTAGAGTTTTTCCTTGGTTTCGAAGTAGTAGTGCAGCATGGCCTTGTTGATGTGGGCAGCGGAAGCGATCTCCCCGGTGCGAGCGCCGGCCAGGCCGCGCTCCGCAAAGATGTGCTCGGCGGCAACGAGCAAGGCGGAGCGAGCTGTGAGTGGGCGGGGCATATATTAACTAACTGGTTAGTTAACATGGAAACCGCTCAGGTGTCAAGCCCAAGAACACGCACCCGGAGATGGGTTAGTTACTGAAGCGCCGATTTGGCGTCCACGTTACGCCATTCGCCCCGGATGATGGCTTGCCGGATTTCCGCCGGGGTTTTGCCCGATTTCGTCAGTTGGTCAGCAAGGAGGACCTCCTTGATGCAGAGGAGTCAACCGGCGCCGTGGTCGGAGGCGTAGCAGTCGAGCAGGCTGCGGTGGCCGATCCTGTCGCAGCGGCAGTAGCAGGGTTGCTGGGCAATCACTGTGGGAATCTCGCCGGCGATTTGATAAGCGCGCGCCACCAGCGGGGAGCGGCGGAAGTATTCCGGCGGCAGGGTGCGCGGCAACGGTCGGGCGGCAGCGGCGCTGCTGTGATAGGGCGGCGTCGGCGGTGTGGTGCGTGCGCGGGCTGCTGGCGACGCGCCGTGCGCGGGGGGCGGCACCGGGGCGGACTGTGCCGCCGGCGGCGACTGGGGCTTGGCAGGCGGCTGTTCTGAGTTCGAACAACCGGATGAGAGTAACAACGCAGCCAGTGAAAGCACTGCGGCTATCCATATGCTATTTCTCATCACGGAGTCTCCTTTCGCGATATCCACCGGCGCTTCTCGATGGCCTGCGGTCGAACCCACAGGAGTCCGGCATCAGTCATAGTTTTCCTCCACGGTGGTCGGTGCAGCTCGGCGGAGCTGCCAGCCGCGCCACATTTCGTAGATCACGGGGATGACGATCAAGGTGAGGATGGTGGACGTGACCATGCCGCCCACCATGGGCGCGGCGATGCGCTTCATGACGTCGGCGCCGGTGCCGTGGCTCCACATGATGGGCAGCAGGCCGGCCATGATGGCGGTGACGGTCATCAACTTGGGGCGCACGCGCATAACCGCGCCTTCGATGATGGCGTCGTAGAGATTCTTGGCGGTGGCCATGGTGCCTTCCCGCAGGCGGCGCTCGAAGACCTCGTCCAGATAGACGATCATTACCACGCCGGTTTCGGCCGCCACGCCCGCCAGGGCGATGAAGCCCACCCACACCGCCACGCTCAGGTTGTAGCCCAGCAAGTAGATCAGCCAGATTCCGCCCACCAGCGAGAACGGAACCGAGAGCAGCACGATCATCGTTTTTCCCATCGAGTTGAAATTGGAGTAGAGCAACACCACGATGATGAGCAGGGTCAGGGGCACGACGTAGATCAGTCGCTGCTTGGCGCGTTGCATGTACTCGTACTGGCCGCTCCAGAGCAGGTGGTAGCCGGGAGGCATCTGCACTTTTTCCTGCACCACCTGTTGGGCTTCCTGGACGTAACCGCCCAGGTCGCGCCCGGTTACGTCCACGAAGACGTAGCCCACCAGTTCCGCGTCTTCGCTCTTGATGGCTGGGGGCCCCATGGTCATGCGCATGCGCGCCAGTTGGGAGAGAGGAACCTGGGCGCCGGTGGGGGTGGCAACCAAGACCCGTTCCAGTTTGGAGGGCTCGTCGCGCAACTCGCGGGCATAGCGCACATTGATGGGAAAGCGCTCGCGCCCTTCGATGGTGCTGGTGATGTTCTTGCCGCCGACGGCGGTTTCGATCACGTCCTCGACGTCGCCCACGGTGAGTCCATAGCGGGCCACGGCGCGGCGGTCGATCACGAAGTCGTAGAAGTACCCGCTCACCACCCGCTCGGCGTAGATGTTGCGCGTGCCGGGGACGTCGCGCAGGGCGCGCTCCAATTCTTCACCGACTTTCTCGATCACCTTCAGGTCGGGGCCGAGGATCTTGATGCCGACCGGGGTGCGGATGCCGGTGGTGAGCATGTCAATGCGCCCCTTGATGGGCATGGTCCAGGAGTTGGAGATGCCGGGAATCTTCAGGGCGGCGTCCATCTCGTTGATGAGCTTCTCCGGCGTCATCCCGGGGCGCCACTCGCTTTCCGGTTTGAGCACGATGGTATTTTCCATCATGGTCAGCGGAGCTGGGTCGGTGGGGGTGCGGGCGCGGCCCGCCTTGCCAAAGACCGATTCCACCTCGGGAAACTGCATGACGATCTTGTCCTGGAGCTGGAGCACGCGCCCGGCTTCGGCAATCGACATGCCCGGCAAGCCGGTGGGCATGTAGAGCAGGGAGCCTTCGTAGAGCGGCGGCATGAACTCCGAGCCCAGCTTCATGAAGGCGGGGACGGTGGCCAGCAGAGCCAGCAGGGCCAGCAGCAGCACCGTCTTGGGAAAGCGCAGCGCCAGGTGGACGAAAGGGTCATAGGCCCAGATCAGGAAGCGATTGAGCGGGTTCTTGTGCTCGGGCGCGATCTTGCCGCGGATGAGCAGCAGCATCAACACCGGCACCAGCGTGACCGAGAGCACGGAAGCGAAGAACATGGCGAAGGTTTTGGTAAACGCCAGCGGCTTGAACAGGCGCCCTTCCTGCGCCTCCAGGGTGAAGACCGGCAGGAAGGAGACGGTGATGATGAGCAGGGAGAAGAAGAGCGGCTTGCCTACTTCCTTGGCGGCTTCGATCACGACAACATTGCGGCTGCCGGGCCGGCCCTCGTGCTCCCATTTCTCCAGGCGCTTGTGGGCGTTCTCGATCATCACGATGGCGGCGTCCACCATGGCGCCGATGGCGATGGCGATGCCGGCCAGCGACATGATGTTGGAGTTGAGGTCGATGTAGTACATCGCCACCAGCGACATCAGGATGGCGATGGGGAGCATGAGAATCACCACCAGCGCGCTGCGGAAGTGGAAGAGAAAAATCAGGCAGACCAAACTCACGATGGCAATTTCTTCCACCAACTTTTCCTTCAAGTTGTCGATGGAGCGCAGGATGAGCTCGGAGCGGTCGTACACCGGCACCAGCTCGACGCCCTCAGGAAGTGACCCTTTGATCTGTTCGATCTTTTCCTTGACCCGTTCAATGACGGCCAGGGCGTTTTCGCCGAAGCGTACCACCACGATTCCGCCCACCACTTCGCCTTCGCCGTTCAGTTCGGCGATCCCGCGGCGGATGTCGGGCCCCAGGTGGACGTTGGCAATGTCGCGGACGTAGATGGGAGTTCCGTTTTCGTTGGTGCCGACGGCGATCTCTTCGATGTCGGCCACGTTCCGGATGTAGCCCAGGCCGCGCACCATGTATTCGCGCCCGGTGAATTCCACCACCCGCCCGCCCACGTCGTTGTTGCTGCGGCGGATGGCGTCAATGACGCGATTGACCGGCAGGTTGTAAGCCAGCAGGCGGTTGGGATCGAGCTCCACTTGGTACTGCTTGACGAAGCCGCCCACGCTGGCGACTTCCGAGACGCCCGGCACGCTCGCCAGCCAGTAGCGCACGTACCAGTCCTGCAACGTCCGCAGCTCGGAGAGATCGTGGCGCCCGCTCTTGTCCACCAGGGCGTACTCGAAGGCCCAGCCCACGCCGGTGGCGTCGGGGCCCAGGGTGGGCGTGACACCGGCGGGGAGATTGCCCAGCACGCCTTGCATGTACTCCAGCACGCGCGAGCGAGCCCAGTAAATGTCGGTGCCATCCTCAAAGATGATGTAGACGAAGGACAGCCCAAAGAAAGAGTAGCCGCGCACAACTTTGACCTGGGGTGCGGAGAGCAGCGCGGTGACGACCGGGTAGGTGACTTGATCTTCCACCAGGTCGGGGCTGCGTCCTTTCCATTCCGCAAAGACAATCACCTGCACGTCGGAGAGGTCGGGGATGGCGTCGAGCGGGGTGTTGTAGGCCGCCCAGATTCCCCAGGCGACCGCGAACAATGTACCGAGGAAGACGTAGAACTTGTTTCTTGCGCTCCAGGCGATGATCTTCTCAATCATTGGAAGGGTCTCCTGCGGGTGATTGCTGGGACGCTGCCGGGCGCAGTAGCGCGTCCAGCTGCTGGAGGCGACCGCCAAAGCGGGCGATGAAGTCGCGCGCTTCCTCTTCGCGGGCAAAAGCGAGCAGGCTGGGGCCGCAGCGGTCGAACAGACGCACGTAGGCTGTGCGCATCTCATCCAGTTTCAGGCGCGGAGCGGTGCAGACCTCCACCCGGCTGCCGTCCACAAAGTAGGCGTCGGAGGGGGTGAGCGCCCGGCCGGTGACGTAGTCGGTGACTTCGAGCAGGCGGACGCGCTTGCCCTCTTGCGCCGCCAGGGTGAGCGGGCAGCGCGGGCAGCAGGCGTGCAATTTCTTCCCGTTGACTTGCACCAGGACGTGCATGTTGCCGTGAATGGGGCGGCCGGAGAGCTCGCAGAAGGCGGGCCGCTGCCCGCGCCAGACGTAGAGCCCGCCCCCGACGGTGGCGCCTACCAAGCCCAAGCCGATGAGCGCGGCGAACAGAGTTCGATAGTTCATGGTGACACCTTTCTAGTGCTGCCTAGTGCTGGTGCGAAATACCCCCGGCGGCGGTGCTGAGGCGGCTCTCGGAGTCGATCAAGAAATTGCCGGAGGTGACGATGGTTTGGCCCGGCTCAAGGCCGCTCAGGACGATGTACTGATTTTCGAGCCGCGCTCCCAATTGAACTTCCCGCGGCTCGAAGAATCCGCCCGGCTTGGCGATGAAAACAATCTGGCGCAGCCCGGAGTCCAGCACCGCTTCGCTGGGGATGAGGGTCTGCGTGCCATAGTTGATCTTGAGTTCCACGTCGGCAAACATGCCGGGCTTGAGCGCGAAGCCGGGGTTGCGGAAGTCCAGCCGCACCCGAACGGTGCGGGTCTTGGAGTCGAGCGTGGGGTAGATGTAGCTGACCCGGCCGGCGTAGGTCTTGCCGGGAAAGTAGCTGAGCTGCATGATCGCGCGTTGGCCCACGCGCACGAAGGGGACTTCATACTCGTAGATGTCCGCATAGACCCAGATGGTGGAAAGGTCGGCCAGCATGTAGAGCTCGGTGTCGGGTTTGACGTAGGCCTGCTCGTAGAGGTTGCGGTGGGTGACGAAGCCGTTGATGGGGGAATAGATGGTCATGGTGCGGGTGACCTGGCTGCTCTCTTCCAGTTGTTGGATTTGCTCGTCGCTGATGTCCCACAGGCGCAGGCGGTTGCGCGCCGCCCGCAGCAACGATTCGGCGCTCCGGGCCACGTCCTGGTAGGACGATTCCCCCAGGCGCTTCTGGCCCCGCCGGGCAATCAGGTACTCCTGTTGGGTGGAGACCAAATCCGGACTGTAGAAGGTGAACAGGGGCTGGCCCTTGCGGACCAGCTTGCCCACGAAGTCCACGTAGACGGTCTCAACCCAGCCCGAGACTTTCACGTGGATGTGAGCAATCTTGGTTTCATCCGCTTCCACGCGCCCGACTGTGCGGATAGTTCGCTGCAAGGGCGCGCGACGAACTTCGGTGGTGCGGACTCCGATGAGTTGCTGTTTCTCCGCGCTCAGCATGACGGTTCCCGGCGGCCTGTCCTGCATGGCTTCGACTTCGTCGGCGTACTTGGGCACCAGGTTCATCCCGCAGTCGGGGGCGATGCCGGGCTGGTCGGAGGTGTAGGCGGGGTGCATGGGGTCGTACCAGTAAAGCACCTTGCGTTGGCTCGGAAGGTCCATGCCGGCCATTTCAGGCTGGCTCAGGTCGTGACCGCTGGAGTCAACAGCGGCAGTGTTGTTCTGGCCGCCGGCCCAGGCGCGAATCTCCTGCCGGTAGGCGATGCCCAGGCCGATGGCTGCGCCCAGGGCGAGGGCGGCCACGGCCAGAAGGAAAAGTTTGGTTCGGCTTAAGACGATCATAGTCTTACGCTCCTTCAATTCGTCAACGGGACGCTCACCAGGGGTTCCAGGCGGGCGAGGGCGATTTGGTAGTTGGACAGCTCGCGGTAGTAGTTGATTTCGTAGTCCAGCACGGTGACGAAGCTGTCGAGCACGGTGAGGAAGTCCACGCTGCCCACCTCATAGGCGGCCAGGGCTGAGTCCAGGGCTAGCGAGGACTGGGGCACAATCGCCTGCGAGTAGAGCCGCGCCAGCTCGTCGGCCGCTTTGGCGGCCAGGTAGTGTTGCTTGACCTCGAACGAGAGAAGGGTCTCGCGGTTGTCGCGGCTGCGGCGGGCGCTGAGCAGCTCCAGCGTGGCCTCGTTCACACCTTCCCGTTGCTTGCTCTTGTAGAAAACCGGGATGTTGATGCTGAAAGTAACGCCGTGCATTTCCGGCATCAGCGGGCGGTTCTGGTACACGTAACCGATGCTGAGGTCGGGGTAAAACTCCTTGCGGGCCAGGTTCACGGCCAATTGGTTGCGCTCGATCATCTGCTGCTCGCGCTGCAAGCCGGTGTCATTTTCGCGCGCCAGTTGATAGAGGGATTCCAGGGAGTAAGTGAGCTGCGATTGTTCAAAGACTGCCGGCGGAGGGAGCGGGGCGTCGGGCTGACGGTAGAGCAGCGTGTTCAGCCGGACCTGCGCGGTTTTCTCTTGCTGCTCCAGCACCGTGAGCCGCTGCAAGATGCGGGAAAGTTCCACCTGCGCCCGGAGCACGTCCTGCTGGATGCCTTTGCCGACCTGGTAGCGCACCTCGGCGATCTTAGCCAGTTTCCCCAGCAGGTCTTTGTTCTTGCGGGTGATCTCGATGGCCTGGTGGTAGTAGAAGTAGTTGTAGTAGGCGGCCTTGACCTGGGCGACCACGCGGCGGCGAATGGTTTCGTAGTCCCACCAAGCGGCTTCCGCTTCGCGGCCGGCGATCTGCCCGCGCAGCTTCAGTTTGCCGGGGAAGGGAATCTTCTGCCTGGCGGTGATGCTGCGGAAGCTGGAGGGATCGCCTTCCTGCACGTCGAAGGGGGTGAGGTTGCCCATCCAGCTGACCCCCAGCACCGGGTCAGGGAACGAGCGGGACTGCGGCACGCGCCGGCGCCACGCTTCCACCCGGCGCAGGGCGCTCTGCACCCCGGGGTTGTTTTCCAGGGCTTCCTGCACTAATGCTTCCAGCCGCAGGCGGGCTTCTTCCGCTGGCACTGGCTGTCGGGCTGAAACAACTTCCGTGACGACTTCCGCCGCCGGCCTTGTTGGTTGGGCGAGCAACCCTGCGGGCAGCAGCAGCGCCAACAGGGGAACAACAACTTTTACATTCGACATGGGGAACCTCTCTCCCTTGCTAGAGAATTTTCAGATGGCTCGCGCGCCTGTTAGCAATGGCGCGCCAAAAGGGAAGGGGAGAAAGCTAGAACAACAATACGCAGAAGAGAGCTTGCAGAGAAGGGGTCGTACTTCGGGGAACTTCACCTCCGGCCAGAACCGGCGCAGGTGTGTCTGAAGAGGCGGTGGCGAGGGAGGGTGCAGGAGGAACCAGAGTCAGGAGATTGCCGGCTTGAGCTTTGATGGTGCGCGCTTGCGGGGCTGGCGCAGTGGATGTGATTTGGCAACAGGAGCTTCCCGCCGCCGCGCTCACCAACGGGTCCACTGTCGAGGGTTCCTGCGGCATGGAGCAGGGAGGGGGGCAGGTGGCCCGCGCCGTGTCCTGCTGCCAACAGGCGGCCACGCCCGCCAGCGGGTGCGCAAGCAGGGCTGCTGCCAGTGCCAGGGTCAAAACTTTGGACGTACTAGGCAACCTTCCTCCCTAAACACTCCGATGACAAGGGTAGCACAGGAGTTGCCAAACTCCCACCGCTGATTGGGCAAGCGGCTCTCGCCTATCTTTTCAATTAGATGTGGCGCTCGATCGTCACGGACAAGCGCAGACAAAACCTTCGCCCTGGGTTTCTTCTCGCTGGCTGTGGGGCAACTGCCTCTCTGCTCGGGGCGGCTAGGCTAGGCAGCGCCTTGCGCTTGCGTCCTCACCACCTGGAGAAAAGAGCGCGCCGCGTGCGAAAAAGGATCGCCGCGGCGATAGACCACGCGCAGCTTGCGCTCGATGCGCAGCTCTGGGACTTCCACTTCCACCACCGCCCGGTTCGCCAGCTCCGCTTCGATGCACATGCGCGGCACCAGCGCCACCGCCTGCCGCATTTGCACAAATTTTTTGATGGACTCCACCGTGGGCAGCTCAATGTCCATGTGCAGGGGGACGCGGTGTTTCTCGAAGGTGCGCAGCACCAGCTCGCGGTAGTGCGAGCGGATGTTGTGGGCGGCAAAAATCTCCTGGCCCAGCGCCTGAATGGAGACCCGCCGCCGGCGCGCCAGAGGATGGGCGGGATAGACGATGAAGCTCAGACGGTCCCGAAAGACGACCACCGACGCCAGGTGCGGATCGCGGGGTTGGTAGGAGAGCACGCCCAGGTCGAGGCTGCGCTGGAGCAGCTCGCGCGGGATGTTGCGCCCCAGGCTGCGGACAATTTCCACCCGCACGTGCGGGTAGAGCCGGCGGTAGCGGGCGATCAGGGGCAGCAGGTAGAGCGCGCCGGTTTCATTCGCGCCCACGCGCACGCGCCCGCGGTGCAGGCTGCGCAGCTCGCTGACGGCGGCGGGAATTTCCCGGCGCAGGTTGGTGAGGCGCTGGGCGTAGTCCAGCAGCAGCTCGCCCGCGTCCGTCAGTGCGGCGGATTTGCTGGAGCGGTCGAAGAGCGACTCCCCCAGCTCCTCCTCCAGGCGGCGGATGGCCAGGCTGATGGCGGGCTGGGTGCGCAGGAGAGTTTTGGCCGCGCGCGAAAAACTTCTCTCCCGCGCCACCGCTAAGAAGACTTCCAGTTGGTGGAAATCCATTGCCGCACCGCCTATAAGAGCGATCCCACGTTGGCTGTCGTGCTGGAGTATAGCATAAGAATAACTTATGTGTCTGTAGAAATAATAAATTTGACTTTTCTTTGCCTGCCCGTACACTTGCGCCCATTGTTTGGGAGGGTTTGAGGTTCCATGCCGGCTCAGGGAACTCTGATGCGGACCCAGCACGCGGTGGGCATCGCCAGCTACGGCGCCTACGTGCCGCGTTGGCGTGTGCGTACTGAGGCCATCGCAGACTGCTGGGGGCGGGAGCGCAGCCGCGTGCCCATCCGCGCCAAGTCGGTTCCCGGACCGGATGAAGACACGGCCACGATGAGCATCGAGGCGGCGCAGAATGCGCTGCGCCGGGTGGACGTCCCGCCCGGCCAGATCCGCGCGGTGTGGGTGGGAAGCGAATCGAAGCCTTACGCCGTCAAGCCCACCTCCACCATCGTCGCCGAGGTTTTGGGGCTGACCCCTTACGTCAGCGCCGCCGACATGGAGTTTGCCTGCAAGGCCGGTTCCGAGGCCATGCAGACCGCCATCGCCTACGTGGGGTCGGGCATGGCTTCCTACGCGCTGGCGATTGGAATGGACACGGCGCAGTCGCAGCCGGGGGATTCGCTGGAATACACCGCGGCGGCGGGCGGCGCCGCCTTCCTGTTCGGACGCGCCGAGCAGGCCGCGGCCGAGATCGAAGGCAGCCTGTCCTACGTCACCGATACGCCCGACTTTTTCCGCCACGCTCACCAGCACTACCCGCAGCACGGGCAGCGCTTCACCGGCGACATGGCCTACTTCCACCATTCTCTCCACGCCACCCGCGCGCTGTTGGACGAGTTGGGGCGCACACCGAAGGACTACCGCTGGGCGGTCTTTCATCAACCGAACCCCAAGTTCGTACGCCGGTTGGCGAAGGAGCTGGGCTTTCGGAAAGAGCAGATCGAGCCGGGCTTTCTGGTGCCGCTCATCGGCAACACTTACGCCGGGTCGTCGCTGCTGGGGCTGGCGGCGGTGTTGGACATTGCCGAGCCCGGCGACCGGATTTTGTTCACGTCCTATGGTTCGGGGGCGGGCAGCGACAGCATGTCCATTGTGGTCACCCCGCGCCTGCGAGCGCTGCGCAACGGCGTGCCGAGCGTGCGGGACTACATCGCCCGGCGGCGCGAAATCGCCGACTACGGTTTGTATCTGCGGCTGATGAAAAAGATTCACCGCGAATAAGATTCACTCGGAAGGGAGAGAAGATGCGTTCGGTCAGCATCATTGGCGTTGGGCAAACTCCGGTGGGCGAGCACTGGCAAAAGTCCCTGCGCGAGCTGGCGGTGGAGGCCGTGCAGGCCGCGTTGGCCGATGCCGGGGTCGAGCGCCCCGACGCTCTCTTTGCGGGCAATATGCTCTCTGGCGGTCTGTGCGAGCAGGAAAACCTGGCCACGCTGGTGGCGGATTTTGCCGGCTTCCCCGGTATCGAAGCGCTCAAGATTGAAGCCGCGTGCGCTTCCGGCGGTGCAGTGGTGCGGGCGGCGCATCTGGCAGTGGGTTCCGGCGCGCACGACCTGGTGGTGGCGGTGGGAGTGGAGAAGATGACCGACCTGGGCGGCGACGGCGTCACCTCCGGGCTGGCCACCGCTGCCGATGCCGACTACGAAGCTGCCCACGGCGTTACCTTCACCGCGTTGAACGCCCTCCTGATGCGGCTCTACATGGAGCGCTACGGTTACGCCCGCCGCGACTTTGCTCCCTTCGTGATTACGGCGCACGAAAACGGCGTCCACAACCCGCAAGCGATGTTTCGCGAGGCGATCGACGAGAAAGATTTTCTCGGCTCGCCCATGGTGGCCGAGCCCATTTCGATTCTGGATTCTTCGCCGGTGTGCGACGGCGCGGCGGCGGTGGTGCTGTGTCCCACCGAGAAAGCGCGCTCGTTCACCCAGCGGCCGGTGCAAATTCTGGCGTCCTCCACCGCCACCGATACGATTGGGCTGGGGCCGCGCAAGGACCCGCTCTGGTTTGAGTCCGCCTACCTATCGGCCCGGCGGGTGTATCAGCAGGCTGGAGTGAGTCCCAAGGAGATCAATTTCTTCGAGCTGCACGATGCTTTTACCATCGTCTCGGCGCTGTCGCTGGAGGCGTGCGGGTTTGCGGAGCGTGGCCAGGGGGTGCGCTTCGCGCAGGAGTGCAACATCCACCGCAACGGCAAGCTGCCGATTTCCACCCAGGGCGGACTGAAGGCGCGCGGCCATCCGGTTGGGGCCAGCGGCACCTACCAGATTGTGGAAGCGGTGGACCAGTTGCGCGGGCGCGCGGGCGAAGCGCAACTCGGCAACGTTCGCATCGGGATGGCGCAGAGCATCGGTGGGATGGCCTCGGTGGCGGTCACGCACCTGCTGGGGGTGGACGTATGAATCTGCCGCGCTACCGCCGCTTGCAGCCGGCGTTCTATCAGCTCCAGGCCGCGCGCTGCACCGCCTGCCGGCAGGTGCATTTCCCCTCCCGCACGCGCTGCCTGGGCTGCGGCTCGGCTGCACTGGAGCCGGTTCGGTTGAGCGGGCAGGGGCGCGTACTTTCGTTCGCCCGCATGTTGCACGCGGCGCGCGGGTTTCAGGATTCGGTCGGCAGCCTGACGGCGCTGATTGAGTTGCGGGAAGGGGTTCGCCTGGTGGCGCAGTTGACCGACGTGGAGCCGGAGGGAATCGGCATCGGTCAGGAAGTAGAGATGGTGCTGCGGCGGCTGCGCTCCGACGCCGAGCAAGGGCTGATTGTCTATGGCTACAAGTTCCGCCCGGTACTGAAGCGGCAGGCGGGCGCACAGGCTCAAGCATGAAAGCGGTGGTGCTGCACGAATTCGGCCCGGCGGAAAACCTGAGCGTGCAGGAAGTGGCCGAGCCCCGGCCGGGCGCGCGCGAACTCTTGCTGCGGGTGCGGGCGTGCGGCGTCTGCTTCCACGACGTAATCAATCGCCGGGGAAGTCTGCTGCGCACGCGCCTGCCCGCCATCCTGGGGCACGAAGTGGCGGGCGAGGTGATCGAAGTGGGCGCGGAAGTAACGAAGTTTCGCCCGGGCGACCGCGTGGCCTGCCTGCAACGTATCAACTGCGGCCGCTGCGTCTATTGTACCGACAGCCGGCCCACACTTTGCCGGGGTGGGGCAGTGTTCTTCGGCGAGCAGGTGCCTGGCGGGTACGCCGAGTATTTCGTCACCCCGGAGCACGTATTGGCGCGGGTGCCGGATTCTCTTTCCGATGCGGCCGCGGCGGTCACGGCCTGCACGCTGGGCACGGCGGTGCATGCGCTCAAGAGCCGCGCCCGGGTCGAACCCGGCCAGACAGTTTTGGTCACCGGCGCCAGTGGCGGGCTGGGCATTCACACCATTCAACTGCTGCGCTGGCTGGGAGCGCGGGTGGTGGCGGTGACGACCTCGGAATCAAAAGTGGAAGGGCTGAAGCGCTGGGGCGCCCACGAGGTTGTTTATGCCCCGCGGCTGGAGTTCGCCCAAGCCGTGAAGAAGCTGGTGGGGCACGTGGACATTGTCTTGGAAGTGGTGGGGAGCGTCACGCTGGACGAAAGCTTGCACGCGCTCAAGAGCGGGGGGCGGTTGGTGGTACTCGGCAACGTTGCCGGTGGCAAGGCGTCGTTCAACCCCGGCTTGGTGATTCTTAAGGAGTTGGAAGTGATTGGCTCCTACGCTACCTCGGTGGCGGAGCTGGAGCAGGCGTTCGATCTGGTTGCCGCCGAGAAGGTTCAGGTGGTGGTCTCCGAAAAGCTTCCGCTGGAAGAAGCGGTGCACGCGCACCACCTGCTGGAAGCCAAGTCAGTCACCGGCCGGCTGGTCCTCCAACCCTAGCCGGCACAAACCTGGACAACTGACCTGACCCTGAAAAACTGGCCCACCTCTGATGTTGGAGTTGGACCTCGCATGAGGAGGTCGGTGTGGGTTTCCTTCGCTCTGCTCCCCTCGACTCCGCTTCCCTCGACGTTGCTCGGGACAGGCGGGACAGGCGGCCTCACCCCGCGCACTACTCTTCAGGAGCCAAGGGCACTGGTTCGCTCGGGTTTGATCTTGTAGATGACGCGCACTTCGCCGGGCTGGCGGTAGGGGTAGCGATCCAGTCCCAGGTATCTCTTGGCCAAGCGGTCGATGTGTTCATCGGCGCCCTGCTCGGTGATCTCCACCACCCGGCCGCGCACTTCCAGGTAACGGTAGGGATCGTCGGGGTCTTGAATCGAAAGGGCGACCTGCGGTCGCTGGCGCATGTTCTTGTCTTTCAGGCGGCCACGCGCCGAGTTCACCAGCACGTGGGTGTCGTCGAAATCAACCCACACCGGCGAGGTCTGGGGCGTTCCATTCGGCAGCAGCGTCGCCAAATGGCCAAAGGATTTTTTCTGAAACAGTTCAAGGAAACGTGCAGGAATGACTTCACTCATGTGGTTCAAACCTCCGAGCCTGGGTGTACATCAAACTGTCAACTGCCCAAGCTTGGCTCGGAACTTCAGGGGCCAAGCCTACGAGACCGCGCGGGCTTCCTTCTTTAGAGGGCGGGCGTCACAGGCCGGAGTAGGTCTGGCGTTTGAGGAACTGGCCCTGGCCGGGCTTGCCCACGAACTTCCCCTTGTCAATCACGAGGCGGCCGCCCACCAGCACTTGGCGCGGCACGCCCTTGACGCGGATGCCTTCGAACATCGAGTAGTCCACCTTCATGTGGTGGGTCTTGGCGCTGATGGTTTCTTCTTTGTTGGGGTCGAAGAGGATCAAGTCAGCGTCGGCGCCTATGGCGACGCTGCCCTTGCGCGGATAGAGGCCGAAGAGCTTGGCTGGCGTGGTGGAAACCAACTCCACAAAGCGGTTGAGCGAAAACCGCTTGCCGTGCACCCCGCCGGTGAAGACCAGGCTGAGGCGGTGCTCGATGCCGGGGCCGCCGTTGGGAATTTTGCTGAAGTCGCCTTTGCCCATCTCTTTCTGCTCCTTGTAGCAGAAGGGACAGTGGTCGGTGGAGACGGCCTGCAAATGATCCGCCGCCAACCCGGCCCAGAGTTTTTCCTGGTGCCACTTCTCCCGCAGCGGCGGGGTGAAGACGTACTTGGCTGCTTCAAAGCCGGGCACATCCATGTTTTCGAGCGAGAGGAAAAGGTACTGCGGGCAGGTTTCGGCGTAGGCGGGCAGGCCGCGGTCGCGGGCCTCGCGCACTTTTTCCAGCGCGTCGTTGCAAGAGAGGTGGACGATGTAGACCGGCGCGCCCGCCATCTCAGCCAGTGCAATGGCGCGCCCGGTGGCTTCTGCTTCGGCGGTAGTGGGCCGGGTCAGCGCGTGGTACTTGGGCGCGGTCTTGCCTTCGGCCAGCGCCCGCTGGACGATGACGTCAATGGCGCCGCCGTTCTCGGCGTGCATGCAGATCAAGGCGCCGTTGCGCGCCGCCTGCGACATGGCCTTGAAGATCAGGGCGTCTTCCAGCATGAACACTCCGGGGTAGGCCATGAAGAGCTTGAAGCTGGAGACGCCTTCGCGCACTAGGGCGTCCATGTCGTCCAGGCGGGCGTCGGGCAGGTCGGTGATGACGCAGTGGAAGGCGTAGTCAATGGCGGCCTTGCGCTCGGCTTTCTTCATCCAGGTGTCGAAGGCGGTGCGGAGGGTCTGGCCTTTGTACTGGATGGCGAAGTCAATCAGCGTGGTGGTACCGCCGAAGGCGGCGGCGATGGTGCCACTTTCGAAATCGTCGGCGGTAGTGGTGCCGCCGAAGGGCATGTCGATGTGAGTGTGGACGTCAATGCCGCCGGGCATGACGTAGCACCCCTGGGCGGAGAGCACCTGGCGGGCTGTCTCCCGGGGCAACTGCTGGGCGATGGCGGTGATGCGCCCGCCGGAGATGCCGATGTCGGCCGCGTAGGTATCGGTGGCGGTGACGACGGTGCCGCCCTGGATGAGCGTATCGAATTGCATGTCCCCCCCTCGGAGAGCGAGGCTATGGTAGCCAAGGCGCGCGGCGGCGTCAACGCAGCGCCGGCTCTGGTAGGGGGGTCAATTTCCCGCTAGGCTTTCGATTCAGGCACTCTTTCCTCTCACGTCCAACCCGGTGGCCCCTGCCACCGGGAAGGTGCCCCTTTCCCAGCGGCTGGGGCCGCTGGGCTGGACCAAAGTGACTCACCACGCCGGCTCTTTGCTGGACACCGGAAACGCGACCCGCTAAGATAGCGGGAGTTGGCACCAACTCAAGGCGCGGGGGGCGAGGGCACAATGGAATTCGGCATTACTTTCAAAGCAGACATGCCGGTCGAGCGCATCTTGGCGCTGACCCGACAGGCGGAGACGGCCGGGTTTCTCTACGGCTGGAGTTTCGATTCGCACATCCTTTGGAAAGATCCCTATCCGTTACTGACGTTGATGGCAGCCAACACCGAGCGAATGCGGCTGGGCACTCTGGTCACCAATCCGGTGGTGCGGGATATGACCGTGACCTCCAGCCTCTTTGCCACCCTCAATCTGATTTCCGGCGGCCGGATGCAATTGGGCATCGGGCGCGGAGACAGTTCGCGGCGTGTCTTGGGCAAGAAGCCCACTACGGTTGCAAAGTTGGAAGAGGCCGTGCGCGTATTTCGAGACTTGAACGCCGGGCGCGAAGTGATGTACGACGGGCAGCCCGTGCGTTTGAGTTGGGCCAATGGGTCGCCGCCGCGCGTGTGGGTGGCGGGCTACGGGCCCAAGGTGATGCGCCTGGCCGGCAAGATCGCCGACGGCGTCATTCTGCAATTCGCCGACCCGGACTTGATCTCCTGGTGCCTGGGCTTTGTGAAGGAGGGCGCCCGGGAAGCGGGGCGCGACCCGAAGTCCATCGAGGTCATGTCGGCTGCGCCGGTGTGGATGTCCGATGATGTGAAGGCTGCGCGCGAACATGTCCGGTGGTTTCCGGCGTTGGTGTCCAACCACGTGGTCGATTTGATCAGCCGCTACAAGCTGGAGGAGCTTCCCGCAGCTCTCACCGCCTATGTGAAGAACCGCGCGGGCTATAACTATCAGCACCACTGCGAAGTCGGCAGCGACAATGCGGAGTTTGTGTCCGATGAGGTGGTGGACCGATTTTGCCTGGTCGGCCCGGCCGACGCCCACCGGGAGAAGCTGGAAACACTGGTGCGCGTGGGCGTGACCCAGTTCAATATCTATCTGATGTCGGGCGAGGAAGAGAAGACGCTGGAAGACTATCAGCGCGAAATCCTGCCGCGGTTCAAGTCCTAAGCGAAGAGTCAGGCGAGCCCGCCGAACCGGTCGTCAGGGCAGGGTTTCAACCCTGCCGCAAGGCACGCACTTTCAAGAAGGGCTTTAGCCCCTGAGGCCTCAGTGGCTAAAGCCACCGTTTTCTTTCGGCTTTGTCGGCACGGCTAAAGCCCTGCCTGCGGCAGGCAGGCGTGCCCTGACGGGCGCGCACGGTGTCGCAACAGCACTGATCTTGACTCGTTACTTGCAGTTGCTGGTCACGAAGAGGGCGTTCGCTGCCGCTCCGCGCTGCGCATGAGGGCGAGATAGGCGAGGAAGGCGACGCCGAAACCAACGAACCAGGCATAGTCGTAGAGCAGGCGCAGTTCCGGAACCACCAGCCCTACCAGCGCCACGGCGATGCCGGCCGCCAGCGCCCCCACCGCACGCCAGTTGGTCCCGCGCTTAAACTCGTAGAACCCGCCCCGCCGATAGAGGTCCTCGACCGCGATGATCTTTTTACGCACCACGAAGTAGTCGGCGATCATCACGCCGGCGATGGGGCCGAGCAGGCTGGAGTAGCCCACCAGCCAGCCGAAGATGTAGGTGCCGTGGCTTTCCAGCAGTCTCCACGGCTGCATGACCAAGCCCAGCACGCAGGTGATCAGCCCGCCCATCTTGAAGCTGATGCGCCGTGGGTAGAGATTGGAGAAATCGTTGGCAGGGGAGACGATGTTGGCGGCCACGTTGACGTTCAGCGTGGCGACCAGCAAGGCCGCCATCGCCACCAGTACGGCCAGCGGATGGCCGAGCTTGCTAAGCACCACCACCGGGTCCCAGAGCGCCTCGCCGAAGATGATCACGGTGGCGGAGGTCACCGCCACTCCGATGAACGAGTAGAACGTCATCGTCGCCGGCAAGCCCAGCGCCTGGCCCATCACCTGCGCCCGCTGGCTGCGCGCGTAGCGGGTAAAGTCGGGAATGTTCAGCGCCACCGTGGCCCAGAAACCCACCACTCCCGTCAGCGCCGGGACAAAGAAGCGGAAGAACTCGCCGAAGGTTTGGAACTTCGAGGGGGTGGAGAGCATGGGCCCGAAGCCGCCCGCCTGCGCGCGCGCCCACCCCAACAAGGCCAGTCCGATCAGAAGCAGAAAGGGAGCGCTGATCCCTTGCAGAAAACGGATGGTGTGAATGCCTCGGAGAATGACTGCAACGTTCAACAACCAGAAAAAACCGAAGCAAAGCCATACGCCCAGTTGATAGTCCGCCCAGGCCGGCACCAGCGCGATCATCATGGCGTTGATGGCTTGGCCGCCGATCCAGGTTTGAATCCCGAACCATCCGCAGGCCACCAGCGCACGCAAAATCGCCGGGACGTTCGCGCCCAACACCCCAAAGGAGGCGCGGGCGAAGACCGGGAAGGGAATGCCGTAGCGCGCGCCGGCATGGGCGTTGAGCAGCATGGGGATGAGCACCAGCAGGTTGCCCAGGAAGACGGTGAAGATGGCCTGCTTCCAATTCATGCCGCCGGCGATCATGCCGCTGGCCAGCATGTAGGTGGGGATGTTGACGCTCATCGCCACCCAGAGCGCCGTGTAGTTGTAAGTACCCCAGGTGCGCTTCTCCTGCGGGACGGCGGCCAAGTCTTTGTTCCATAGCCAACTGCGCGCGCCGCTCTCGCTCGCGGGAATTGCAGTCGTGTCGCTCGTCTCAGTCATGAGTGAAAAGCCACCACTTCGAACACGGGGGAGCCTCCCGTCAAACCCAACCCTACGTCCAACCCAGCGGCCCCTGCCTGCCTACCGCAGGCAGGCCGCTGGGTTGGACAATAAGTGTGTTAGCCCGCGTTTTTTCGTGTCCAGCCCGGTGGCCTGTCCTGCCTGTCCCGAGCGGAGTCGAGGGGAGCGGAGTCGAAGGGCCCCAGCCACCGGGAACGACTACCGTACCTAGCCGCGGAGACTTTGCTGAAAAGCGCGGGCAGGCGCAGGATTGGACACTGGGTGTGTTCCCCACCTTTTCGTTCCAGCTCAGTGAGCTCTGCCACCGGGCGCTTGCCGCTAGAGTTTCACTTGGGCAAAGGACTTGTCCAGGATGCGCACGGCTTCGTCCACATCGGTCTTGCTGGCGTTCAGCGGGGGCGAGAGCCGCACCACGTTGCCCCACAGGCCGCCCTTGCCAATCAGTAACCCATTCTCTTTGCAGCGCTCCATCAGTTGCACCAGCTCCTGCGACGCCGGCTCTTTGGCCTGCCGGTCTTTGACCAGCTCCAGCGCTTGCATCAGGCCCATGCCGCGCACGTCGCCGATGAGCGGGTATTTTGCTTGCAACTCTTCCAGCTTGCTGCGGAAGTGCGCGCCGACGGTGTGGGCGTTGTCGAGCAACTTTTCTTCTTCAATCACTTCAATCGTGGCGCGCGCGGCCACCGCCGTCACCGGGTTGCCGCCGAAAGTGGAAATGGTCATCCCCTGGAAAGCGTCGGCGATTTCGGGTTTGGCGATAGTAGCGCCCACGGGCGTGCCGTTGGCCATGCCCTTGGCGGTGGTGAGGATGTCCGGCTCCACGTCCCAGTGCTCGATGCCGAACCACTTCTTGCCGGTGCGCCCGAAGCCGGTCTGCACCTCGTCGGCGATGAAGAGCCCGCCGAATTTCTTGATGATCTTGAAAACCTTTTTGAAATACTCCAGCGGGGGCGTGATGAACCCGCCCACGCCCTGGATGGGCTCGGCCAGGAAGGCGGCGATGCGGCCCGAAGTGCTGGTTTGGATGAGATCCTCGACATCTTTGGCGCAGGCCACGCCGCAGTCGGGGTAACGCATTCCCAGCGGGCAGCGGTAGCAGTAGGGGCTCATCGCATGCGTCACACCTACGTTGATGACGCCGCCGCGCCGCCAGGGCGCTTGCCCGGTGAGCGACTTGGCTACCAGCGAGTGACCGCTGTAACCGTGCCGCAGCGCCACCACCTCAAAGCTGCCGGTCGCCATCCGCGCCAGCAAGACCGCGGTTTCATTGGCTTCGGTGCCGCTGTTGGTGAAGAAACTTTTCTGGAGCTTTCCGGGGGTGATCTGTGCCAGCTTTTCCGCCAGGGCCACGATGGCTTGGTTGGGATAGAGCGTGGAGGTGTGTTGCAGGCGGTCAATCTGGGCCTTCACCTTGCCGGTGACCTTCTCGTTACAGTGCCCGACACTGATGGTGAGGATGCCGCCGAAAAAGTCGAGGTAGCGGCGGCCGTCGGTGTCGAAGATGTACTGGGCGCGGGCGTGGTCCACCACCAGCGGCTGGGCGTAGTAGTTGACCACGCAGGGAAAGAGATATTGTTTGTGCTTTTGTAGCACTTCGTCCCGTTTCATGGTCTCTCCTACTTTTTCCTGTGTGAGTTTAGTTGCGCCCATCGCGCCACCTCGTTGTCATAGGATTGTGTCGGCGCCGGGCATTAGTGCGTTCCCGACAGTGGCTTCATACATCTACCGGCCTCTCCGGGTTAGCGGCCGGCCAGGGGGTCATAGGTCTCGGGCCGGCGGTCGCGGTAGAATTGCCAGGTGGAGCGCACTTCCTGGATTTGGTCGAGATCCAAGTCAGTCACGAGGACTTCGTCTTTGTCTCGGCTGGCCTGTGCGACAATCTTTCCCCGCGGGTCGCAGAAGTAGCTCTTGCCGTAGAACTCGCCGATATCCCACGGTTGCTCGTGGCCCACGCGGTTGATGGCGCCGATGAAGTAGGCGTTGGCGACGGCGTGGGCGGGCTGCTCCAGTTCCCACAGGTATTCTGACAACCCTGCCACAGTGGCGGAGGGGTTGAAGACAATCTCGGCCCCGTTCAGACCCAGGACGCGAGCGCCCTCGGGGAAGTGACGGTCGTAGCAGATGTAGACGCCCACCCTGGCGTAGCGCGTCTCAAAGACGGGATAGCCGGTGTCGCCGGGTGTGAAGTAGAACTTTTCCCAAAAGCCCGGATGGGTATGTGGGATGTGGTGCTTGCGGTACTTGCCCCGGTAGCTGCCGTCGGCGTCGAGGACGGCGGCGGTGTTGTAGTACACGCCGGTCATTCCTTCTTCGTAGATGGGAAGGACAATCACCATGCGGTGCTTCTTGGCGAGTTTTTGCGCCCAGCGGACCGTGGGGCCGTCGGGGATGCGCTCGGCCTGAGGATACCAACGGATGTCCTGCTCGGCGCAGAAGTAGGGCCCGGAGAAGATCTCCTGCAAGCAGAGAATCTGCACCCGCTGGCGGGCGGCCTGAGCAATCAACCGCTCGTGCTTGCGGATCATCTCCCGCTTGATTTTTTCGAGCGAGTGCTTTTCCGGCGAGAGTTCACACCGCGCCTGAATTAGACCGCAACGCACAGGTCGTGCCATCGCAACGTCCCCCCTGAGGCGGGTTCGCCTGCGCCCACGCGGCGGGAAAAAAGCGCCTTGCAGTGGGCGGGCTCCATCAATACCCCACGCCATCCTACCCGAAACGCGGTGAGCCTTCAAATTGTAACGCCGACGGGATGCCGGCAGGCCGAGCGCTGTTGTTTCTCAGCGCCTAGCTCCGGCTGTGATTTTCCTATCGTGAAGTTTTTTGCACAATAGACGCAGCGGGTTGTGCCCCGCGAAGAAGGCGACAACTTCAGGTCCACCCCTGGCCGCATAACCCGCTGCAAACTCAAGGAATGCCGGAAACGCAGGGAACCTCGGTTGGCAGGAGGCTTGCTGTGGTAGAGTATAGGGGGGGAGGGGTGGATTCTGTCCAGAAGATATTCTTTCAATCCGAAAGCCATTCCCAATTCTTGAGAACCGATGCATGGAGGGGGGCATGAAAATGAATCGCTCTTACCGTTTCGCGCTGATCGGTCTGGCAGTCTTGTTGTTGGTAGCTGCCGTCACAGCCACTGGGGTATTCACGGCCAAGGCGGGGCGAGAGCCGGTTGAGATCCAGTTCCTGACCATTTCCGACTGGCACGCCCAGCTCGATCCGCTCTCTGTTTTCGGGGTGGGCAACATCGGGGGAGCCGCCGAGCTTTCCGCCTATTGGATGGCCGACCGAATAGCCAATCCCAACACTTTGACGCTCACCGCGGGCGACGCCTATGGCGCCTCGCCGCCGCTCTCGAGCTTCTTCAAGGAGGTGCCCGCCGTACAGGCCATGAATCTGATGGGTTTCGATGTCGATACCTTCGGGAACCATAACTTCGACGGGGGGATCATGGACCTGCAGCAGATTATTGATCTTGCGGATTTTCAGTACGTGTCGGCCAACTTGAAGAACCTGGACGATAACCTAATCGGGCGTACAACGGTTCGAGATATTCGACGTCGGGGGAGTGAAAGTGGGCGTCGTCGGCATCACCAACCCCGAGGCGCCTACGCTGGTCTTCCCGGGCAGATTTGGCACCATTGAAGTCACCGATCCCGTCCCGGCCGCCAACAAGGCCCGGGCCGCGGCTCGGCGGGCGGGCGCCAAGGTGTTGGTTGCGATTACGCACTTAGGCGTCACCGGGTTCGACCCGGGCACGGGGGCGCCGATGGGCCCGCTCATTGACTTCGCCAACAATGTCGGCGGCTTCGACATCATCTTCGGCGACCACACCGACGTGCAGTTCGAAGGGATCATCAACAACGCGCTGGTGGTGGAGAACCGCAGCAAGGGTAGGACCTATTCGCGCACACTGTTGACCGTTGACCCGCAGAACGGTCGCATCATTGACCGCTCGGTCGAATTCGTCACGCCGTTCAGCAACGCGGTGACGCCGGACCCGGCGATCGTCGCGCTGCTCGACCCGCTGCGCACACAGCTTGACGCCCTGCTCGGCGTGGTCATCGGCCAATCCACCGTCTCCATCCCGCGCGCCGACTCGTGCGGGCAGAGCAGTGGACGAACCTGCGAGTCGCTGGTCGGCGACGTCACCACCGATGCCATGCGGACCACTTATGGCACCGACTTCGCCATTACCAACTCGGGTGGTTTGAGGGCCAACCTGACCTGCCCGACGGTCGACAGCCCCACCGACTTCTGCCCGCCCTTCACCGGTCCAAACTTCGATATCACCAGCGGCCAGGTGCTGACGGTGCTCCCCTTCGGAAACGTTGTGGTCACCCTGCAACTGAACGGAGCTGAGCTGAAGACGATGCTGGAACGAGGTGTGTCGGCCGTGCCGGGCATCAGCGGGCGCTTTGCTTTGCTCAGGTCTCGGGCCTCTGTTTCAGCTACGACATCGACGCGGCGGTCGACAGCCGGGTCACGGGTGCGGTTCGCCAGGCGGCGGACGGCAGTTGCACCGGCGCCGTGGTCGATCTGACCGTAGCGTCAAACTACACCCTGGCTGAGAACGACTTCATGGCGAGCGGCGGCGATGGCTACCCGAACTTCTCCAGCCGGGCCGTCAGCCGGGACTTCATGGACAAGGTGGTGGCGGATTACATCGCGGCGAACACGCCCATCACGCCGACCATCCAGGGCCGGATCGATTGCACCGGTGCTAGTTGTCCCGTTCCCTAACATTCTTTCTGCGGTGGGCAGAGCCGCCCGGTTGGGTGGCTCTGCCCGCGCCGCAGGAGGGGCCAGAATCCGCCGAGCAGTAGAGACAGGGTCGCTCTCAGGAGCGGCCCTTTTCTTTGGTCATCCCGCCGGCTTGAAAGGCGAAGCCACAAGCGTATAATCACGTGCGGGCGGAACCGCCGAGTTCATCCTTTTATGCAAGGGAGCGGAAGCTTGCTGGTTTGCCCCGGGGGGACTTCTTTTTTTTTTCGCGCGCGGATGCGGGGGCAAGACTCCGAAAGTCGAAGGCCGATACGAGCATGTTTTCTTAAACAGAGTTTCGTGAACACCGGGGACGCCGTTCCCGTTCCACCAGTATCGGGGTTGAGGCTATGCAAAATCCCTTCATGGCAAGAGCGATTGAGTTGTCCATCGAGAATGTACGCTCGGGCAATGGGGGGCCGTTTGCCACCGTGATTGTCAAAGAGGGCAAGATGATCGCGCAGGGAACCAACCGGGTGGCTTCCAGCAATGATCCCACCGCTCACGCCGAAATCGTGGCGATCCGCGAAGCGTGCCGGGTGCTCGGTCATTTTCAACTGACGGGCTGCGAGATTTATGCCACCTGCGAACCGTGCCCGATGTGTATGGCGGCGCTTTACTGGGCGCGGCCCGCCCAGGTGTATTTCGCCAGCACCAGCGAGGATGCCGCCCGCTACGGGTTTGACGACGCGTATATTCGCGAGCAGTTGCAGCTCCCGTTGGCGCAAAAAAGGATTCCGATGACGCAGATCATGCGCGAGGAAGCCCTCAAGGCTTTTCCCCTGTGGGAGCAAAAGACGGACAAGAGTGAATATTGAATGTGAGGTTTGCACGGCAGGCTTCCGGGATTGCAAAGATGCAGACGCAAGTGGTGGGACGGTCGGTCCCGCGACGATTTTACTTTCCCCGGCATGTTGTACGGCGCCACGGTGCGCAGCCCCTGCGCGCGCGGACGCATCCGCGGGATTTCGTTTGAGGGCGGCATTCCGTGGAATGAATTCACGGTTGTAACGGCGAAAGATATTCCGGGGCGGAACTATGTGGCCCTGATTCTTGCGGATCAGCCGTTTCTGGCCGACGGCGTCGTCAACCATCCCGAAGAGCCGGTCGTCCTTCTCGCCCACCCCGACAAGTACTTGCTGGAAGAAGCACGCCGACAGGTGCGCCTGGAGATCGATCCGCTCCCTGCGGTTTTCACCCTCGAGGATTCACTGAGCAGGAAGAAAGTCGTCTGGGGGGAAGACAACCTTCTGAAATCCATCCGGGTGGACAAGGGCAACGTGGACGACGTCTGGGCCGGCGCGGACTTCATCGTCGAGGGCGAATACCGGACCGGCGCCCAGGAGCAACTCTACATCGAGAACAACGGCATGGTTGCCATTGCCACGCCGGAAGAAGGCGTGACGGTCTGGGGCTCGCTGCAATGCCCCTACTACGTGCACAAGGCGCTGGTGCCGTTGTTCGGTCTGCCGGAGGAGAAAGTGCGCGTCATCCAGGCGGCCACCGGCGGGGGCTTTGGCGGCAAGGAAGAGTATCCCTCCATGATGGCAGGCCACGCCGCGCTGCTGGCCTGGAAGTCAGGCAAGCCGGTCAAGATTATTTACGACCGCGCGGAAGACATGGTGGCCACCACCAAGCGGCATCCCTCGCGCACGAGGCACCGGACCGCCGTGAGCAAAGAGGGAAAGCTGCTGGGGATGGAAATTGATTTCGTGATCGATGGGGGCGCCTACGCCACCTTGTCGGCGGTGGTGCTCTCGCGCGGTACCATTCACGCCGCCGGACCTTACGCTTGCCCGAACATTCGCATTCGCAGCCACGCCGTCGCCACCAATGCGCCGCCGCACGGCGCTTTTCGCGGCTTCGGCGCGCCCCAGAGCACCTTTGCGCTGGAGCGCCACTTGAACAAGGTGGCCCGCGCAGTGGGCTTGAGCCCGGAGGAGTTTCGCCGCCGCAATTTCGTCCGCGAGGGGCAGACCACCGCCACCGGGCAGGTGATCCGCGAACAGGTGGACATGGGCTGGCTGCTGGAGCGCGCGTTCGAGCTTTCTGACTACCGCGCAAAACTCGAACGCTTCGCGCGGGAGAACAAAAACAATCGCAATCAGAAAGGAATTGGCTTCGCTTCCTTCATGCACGGGGCGGGGTTCACCGGCGCCGGCGAGACCCAGTTGGCTTCGGTGGTGGGCGTGGAGGCCACCGCCGAGGGGCGAGTGCGGGTGCTGGCGGCCAGCACGGAAATCGGGCAGGGCACCAACACCATTCTCTCGCAAATTGCCGCTGACGCTTTGGGGCTGGACTACGATCTGATTGAAGTGGCGCCGCCGGACACCAGTGTGGTTCCCAACAGCGGCCCCACGGTGGCTTCGCGCACCTGCATGATCGTGGGCAAGCTGGTGGAATCGGCGGCGCTGGGGTTGAAACAAACTTTGCTCGGCAAGGGATTCCTGCGGGAAGGCTATTCCCGCGCAGAGTTTGCGCGGGCGTGCGGCGACCACATCAGAAAGTTTGGCCCGCTCAAATCCTTCAGCCAGTATCAGACCCCGCCGGAGATTCACTGGGATGAAGAAAACTATCGCGGCGATGCCTACAGCACCTACGCCTGGGCGGTGTACGTAGCTGAGGTGACGGTCGATTCCCTCACTTACGAAGTTTGCGTGGATGACTTTGTGGCGGTGCAGGAGGTGGGGAAAGTGGCCCACCCGGTACTGGCTGCCGGGCAGATTGAAGGTGGGGTGGCGCAGGGAATCGGGTATGCCCTGTACGAAAACGTGGTGTGGCAAGAGGGTCGCATGGTCAACAATCGGATGACCAACTACATTATGCCGACGGCGGCGGATGCGCCTCCCATCCGCGTCTTCTTTGAGGAAGTCCCGTACGGCTACGGCCCCGGCGGCGCCAAGGGCCTCGGTGAGCTTCCCCTGGACGGCACCGCCCCGGCCATTGTGAATGCGATCGAGGATGCCATCGGCATCGGCTTCGACCACCTCCCGGTGCTGCCGGAAGCATTGCTGGAAGCGCTGGAGGCGAACCGTGCCTGACGCGGTGGCGAAGTCGGCCGTCAACTGCACGGTGAATGGGAAGCAGCGAACGCTGCGTGTGTACCCGATGGCGCGCTTGCTGGACGTGTTGCGGGAGGAATTGCAGTTGACGGGGACCAAGGAGGGCTGCGGCGAGGGGGAATGCGGTGCCTGTTCGGTCTTGATCGACGGCGAGTTGGTGAACAGTTGTCTGGTGCCGGTCTTGCAGGTCGAGGGGGCGGAGATCACCACCATCGAAGGAGTTGCCGACGGCGAGCGCTTGCACGCCGTGCAGGAGGCGTTTATCTCCTCGGGCGGGGCGCAGTGCGGGATTTGCACGCCGGGGATGATCCTGGCGGCGGTGAACCTGTTGGAGCGGGTCCCCGACCCCGGCGAGGCGGAGATTCGCACCGGGCTGGCGGGCAACCTGTGTCGCTGCACCGGGTACACGAAAATTTTTGCGGCTGTCGTCCGGGCGTGCCAGAGGATGCAGGCCAAGGTATGAGGTCCTATCTGCCTGCCTACGATCTGCAAGCTCCCCGAAGCCTGCCGGAAGCGCTGGCGCTGCTGGAGCGCGAGCCCGGCGTCTGGAAAGCTTTTGCGGGCGACACCGACCTGATGGTGCTGTTCGAGGCCGGCGCGCTTTCGTACCGGAAATTCCTTGGCCTGTGGCGCTTGTCGGAACTCAAGGACATCGAGGTAACGGCGGAGCAGGTCACGCTGGGCGCGCTGACGACTTACAGCCAGGTACTGGGGAACGCAACGTTGCAGCGGGAGTTCCCCTTGCTCTGCCAGGCGGCCCGGGAGACGGGCGGAGTGGCGACGCAGAACCGGGGCACGCTGGGCGGGAACATCGCCAACGCCTCGCCGGCAGCGGACTCCCCGCCGGCGCTGCTGGTGTACGATGCGGAGTTGGAGCTGGTCTCGGCGCGCGGGTCGCGCTGGGTTCCCTATCGGGTTTTCACACCGGGTACAAACAGATGAACCTGCGGCCGGAGGAGCTGATCGGCCGCATCCGGCTGCCGCGCACGGCCAAGTCACGAAGACAGTATTACCGTAAGGTGGGGACGCGCAAAGCCCAGGCAATTTCCAAAGTGTGTTTCGCCGGGCTGGCCGAGGTGGAGGGCGACACGGTTCGAGACATCCGCATCGCGCTGGGAAGCGTAGCGCCCACGGTTATCCGGTGTGTGAAGACCGAGGCCGTGCTAAAGGGTCAAGAGATGGGCACTGCTGCCCTCGACGCCGCCAAGGTGGCGCTGGCGGAGGAGATTTCTCCCATCGCCGACTTCCGCTCCACGGCGCGCTACCGCCTGCGGGTAACACTGAACCTCCTGGAAGATTTCCTGCTGAACTCAATCAAGCGTGAAGAGCGGAGGGAGTAGCCTGCGGAACCGGTAGGGTGGTTTCCTGTCCGGTTCCATGGAAGCGATACTGAGGGACAAAGAATGCTGCCCGACTTCACGGAACTGGTTGACTTGGCCTGTGAGCGCGTGGGCGGCGCAGTGTTGGCCGCCAACGACGACTTCTTTGCGCCCAAGGAAAACCTGCTCAAGAGCAGCCAGCCAATTTTCGTCAAAGATAAGTACACCGAGCGGGGTAAATGGATGGACGGGTGGGAGACGCGGCGACGGCGGTCGCCGGGACACGACTGGTGCCTCATCCGGCTGGGCCTTCCCGGCATCCTGCGGGGAGTGGTGGTGGACACCAGCCATTTCAAGGGCAACTACCCCGAGCAGTGCGCGATTGAGGCCTGCGCCGCTGAGGCGGGCGCAAGGGTTGAACGGCTGACGAGCGTCTCGATGAAGTGGGTCGAGATTCTCCCCAAGTCCCCGTTGAAAGGCGACACGCAAAACTTGTTTGCGATTGAGAACCGGGAGCGCTTCACCCACATCCGCTTCAAGATGTTCCCGGACGGGGGCGTGGCGCGACTGCGGATACATGGGGAAGTAGTTCCGGACTGGAAGCAGCTTGCGGCGGCGCAGGCGGACGACATCAACCTGGCGGCGGTCGAGAACGGGGGGCTGGTGGTGGCGTCGAGCGACATGTTCTTCGGCTCGCGGCACAACTTAATCATGCCGGGGCGCGCGAAGAACATGGGCGACGGCTGGGAGACGCGGCGGCGGCGCGGGCCGGGCCACGATTGGACGATTATCAAACTGGGGACAGCCGGCACCATCCACCGGGTAGAGGTGGACACGTCCCACTTCAAGGGCAACTTCCCGGAAAGTTGTTCGCTGGAAGGTTGTCAGGTGGGAGGCGCCTCAATTGACAAGCTGACAGGCTCGTCGGTCTCGTGGAAGGAGTTGCTGCCGCGCACGCGGTTGGAGGCGGACAAGCGGCACTCTTTCGAAAAAGAAATCAAAGCTGTCGGGCCGCTGACGCACATTCGCTTCAACATTTTCCCGGACGGCGGCGTGGCCCGGCTGCGCGTGTTCGGGAGCATTGCACGGGTGAAAGAATGAACGACGGGCTGAGGCGACTGAACACTCAGTCACGGGAAGAAGCCGAGGCGGCGCTGCGCACTTGTTGCGGCTCCACCCGGTGGGCGCGCCGGATGGCCAACCGGCGGTCGTTCCCGGACATGGAAGCACTCTTGCAGGCTGCCGGCGAGATTTGGTGGGAACTCGGCCGGGAGGATTGGTTGGAAGCTTTCAGCCGGCACCCGAAAATCGGCGAGAAGCGCGCCGCGCAGGCGACATCAGCTGAAGCGCGGCGCTGGTCGGAAGAGGAGCAGGCTGGAACGCGAGACGCGCTCGCAGAGACGCAGGCGGCGCTCCGGGAAGGCAACCTCGCTTATCAGGAGTGATTCGGCTATGTCTTCATCGTCTGCGCGACCGGAAAAAGCAGCGAGGAGATGCTTGCGCTTCTCGAGCAACGCCTCCAGAATGATGCCGCGACGGAGTTCCGCATCGCCGCTGAGGAGCAACGCCGCATTACGCGCCTGCGGCTGGAGAAACTGCTGCAAGCATGAGCGCCATCACCACCCACGTGCTCGATACTGCACAAGGCCGACCGGCCGGCGGTGTGCCGGTGGTGCTGGAGGTTCAGTCCGCCAAGGGCGACTGGAACAAGTTGGGGAAAGGCACCACCGATGCTGAGGGGCGGCTACAGTCTCTTCTCCCTGATGGTTCTCCCCTGGCAGCGGGAACCTACCGGCTCAGGTTTGATACGGCGGCGTATTTTTCTTCCCAGAAGCTCACGGGTTTCTATCCGCAGGTGACGGTGGTCTTCACCGTGCTGGACACGGCGCAGCACTACCACGTGCCGCTGCTGCTGAGCCCGTTCGGTTACTCGACCTACCGCGGGAGCTAGCCAATTCCGATGGATTTCAACCTGAGTGGATGGCTCGATCTGCTGGTGCGGTGGTTTCATATTTTCGTCGGCATTCTATGGATTGGCCAGACCTACTTCTTCACTTGGCTCGACGGCCGCCTGAGCGCGGAAGAGAACGCCGGCGCCAAAGAGAACACGGTCGCGCAGGTGTGGATGGTCCACAGCGGCGGGTTCTACGTGGTCGAAAAGCAGAAGGTCCCGGAACTGCTGCCGCGCAAGCTGCACTGGTTCCGGTGGGAGGCGGCGCTGACCTGGCTGAGCGGCATGGTTTTGCTGGTGCTGGTCTATTACATGGGCGGCGTGCTGGTGGACACCGACGTGGCCGATATCTCGGTTGGCGCCGGCGTCGGCATCGGGCTGGGCCTGCTGGTGGTTGCGTGGGTTGTCTATGACCTGATGTGGCAATCGCCGGTGGGCCGAGCTGAGGTGGTGGCTGCGGCGGTTTCCTACCTGCTGGTGGTGGGCGTTGCCTACGGGCTGACGCAAGTGCTGAGTGGTCGCGCGGCCTACATGCACGTCGGGGCCATGTTCGGCACACTGATGGCGGCCAACGTCTGGCTGCGGATTCTGCCGGCGCAGCGGCGGATGATCGCCGCCACCAAGGAGGGCAAGAAGCCCGACGCCGCCCTGGCCGCCCGGGCCAAGCTGCGCTCCAAGCACAACACCTTCATGGTGGTGCCGGTGGTCTTCATCATGCTGAGCAACCACTTTCCTATGACCTACGGGCACCAGTACAACTGGGCCATCCTGGCGGTACTGGTTCTAGCGGGGTGGGGAGCCGCCAAGCTCATCCGCAGCGCGTGAGAGCGGTGCGCGCCGCAACTTTCCGATAAGTCTGGCCATTGGGTAGGCAGGAATGCCTGCTCTGCTGGCTTCCTATTTTGTTCGATTCTTCAGGATTTTGAGGAACGATCCCAGGCGCAGCTCCTGTACGGTCAGGCCGGTCAAGGGCAGCGCTTCTTTCTCGGTGATGGCGCCGCAATTGATGGCGCGGAGAAAAAAGTTCAGCAGGCCCTGGCCGGTGGCGGCGTCGTCGAACACGTCGCCCGCCAGTGTCGCCCGGGCCGCCTTTTCCACGAAGTTGCGCAGGCGCTCGGAGGCTGCTTCTAGGCCATCCAGAAAGAAGGCGTAGACGGCGGCGTAGCGGGTGGGAAGCTGGGCGGGGTGCAGGTCCCAGCCCTGGTAGTAGGCGTGGGTGAGCGAATGCTGGATGTGGTCGTAATGCAGCTTCCAGGCGCGGTGGACGACGCGGCGGTTTGCTTCGGCCTGCTCCGGCGTCAGCGGCGGGCCGTCCGCAACCGCCCGGTGGGGCGGGACGGGCAAGACGTTGGTGGCGCCGTCGGAGAGCCAGATTCCGGTGCCGGCCAGCGCCACCTGCATCATGTGGCGGGCGAAATCGCAGGCGGGGTGGGTCATGTGCTGGTGGGCAGCGGTGATGCTGCAACTGGCGGTGTAGTCATAGGTGCCGAAGTGCGCTGCCACGCAGCGGCCGCGGGCGGCATCGAGCAGGCGGGGGAGGTTCGACTCGCCGCGCTGGTTGATGATGGCCTGCGGGGTTTCGACCATCAGCTCCAGTTTCAGTGAGCCCGGCGCGAGACGGATGCGCAGCTTGAACAGGTCGAAGAGATCAGCCAGGGCGGCTACTTGTTCGGGCAGGGCAACCTTGGGGAGGGTGACGACGAAGTTGGCCGGTAGTTTTCCGCTAGTTTTCTCTGCGAGCGCGGTGAGGAAGATGTCGAGCGTGCGGATGCTGCGCTGGCGGAGTTCTTCGGAGAAGGGCTTGATGCGAATCCCGATAAAGGGCGGCAGCGTGCCCGAGGCCATGCCGGCAGTGACTTCGCCGGCGGCTGAGGCCGCGTGGCCGTCCTCTTCCGCGTCGGGACGGTTTCCGCAGCCGTCTTCGAAATCAATGCGGAAATCTTCCACCGGTTCGCGGCTGAGTTTTTCCACCACGCGGGCGTAGATGGTGTGCGCCAGCCAGGCCGGGCGGTTCTGGCTCCGAACGGACTCCGGGTCCGTACTCAGGCGCGCCTTCAGGTTGGGAGTCTGCTCCAGGGAATCCGGCAGGCGCTCAGCACCCGGCAGGCTGATGGCTTTGGCGAAGGTCACGAAATCCGGCGCGAATTGCTCGAGCGCGCGCTGTGCCTGAGACCCAAGCCGTTGGGCGGATCCTGTCTTGAACAGATGCGCCCCGCCGTAAACCGTATGCACGGGCTGGCGACGGCCGGTTTCGCCGGGATAACCCTGGGCGAAGGCGGCATTGGCCTGCTGGAGACGTGCGGCCACCTGCTGCGTGTCTTCCGGCGTCAGAGAAGTCTTTACCGGGATTTCCGTTTTGCCTGCCCCTGATGGCACGTTTATACACCCGATCGCCGCCGATCGCACAAAAACTTCGATCGTCGCACAATCGTTCAGCTTCAAAGGCCTTCATCTGAGCCCGCGCCGACGTGCGACCGACTGGAACCCCTGCTTTTCGGGCATTTCTCAGACACCGCTCCACACGTGTGCCCCGTGTCATCGCCGGGCGGGCTTCGTTGCACTTCAGGCCGCGCGTCAGCCTGCCGGCACGGGTAGCGCCCAGATCCTCCGCAGCATGTCGCCGAACAGCCGCCGCGTGAGATGCCCTTCCGCCAGCAGAAGCCAGTAGTACCGCGCATGCTTCACCAGCCGGCCCCCAGTTTTCACCAGTCGCTGCTGGAGACTCGTGAGCGACCAGCGCTTGACCCGCAGCGGAAGGACCAGTCTGCGCCACAAGTTGCCCAGATTGTAGGCCAGGACGCTCAGTTGCAGGCGCACCTCGTTCGCCCGGAAACGATGGCACGACAGCCGCGTCCAGTGGGTGGCCTGCTTGCCTTCCTTGATCCATTGCTCCGCCGTACCGCGCTTGTTGTAAAACCGCACGACCGAGCGGCTCGGGAGGGCCATGTTGGTCACGATGAAGCCGACGCGAGGGAACAGCTCACCTTGGTGGTGCTCCACCTTGGCGACGATCCGTCTGGGCGTGGTCCAGCTCTTGGCCTGATAGCGGAAACTCTGGTAGCGCACCAAGGGCTTGCAGCTCGGCCGTCCCGGCGGACGAAAGAGGATGTCTTCGATTTCCAGCTCCAAGCTCTTGTTCGCCGGCATGCGAATGGCATAGTCCACGTCGCGCTGCTCGAGCGCGTCGTAGATCTCGGGCTTCGCGAACGCGGCGTCTGCGCGGAACGCTACGCGCTTGCCCTCCACCTGCTGCCGGTCAATCTCCGGTACGAGCAGGTCGTCCCAGTCGTCGGCGCTATGCACGTTGCCTGGCCGCAGCGTGGCGGCGAGGCAGTCCCCATGCTCGGTGAACAGAAACAGCGGGTGGTAGCAGACGGACTCGAAGTGCCCGTTATAGGCGCTCCCTTCCTGCGCCCCATGCACCGGGCTCTCGCTCGAATCCATGTCGAGCACGATCCGGTCGGCGCGCGTCGCCATCTCGGCCTGTGCAAGCACCTCCCGGTTCACGGCCCTCAACCCGACGAGATTCTCCTCGTGGGTCAGCAGCTCTGTCTCGAACCAATGCAGCGTCGATGTCAGCGCCGCACCCCGGTCCCAGCGCTTTGGCGACCCGATGAGACGAAATGTTGGGTCTGCCGACACGCGCCCCGCGTCGTTGAGATCTTCGTAGCCCGCGAGGCGACTGTAGACCGACTGCCGCAGGAGATCCACCACGCTGAACTGGGTGTTCATCCCCTGTCGGGAATCGCTCAGGTGCTCGGCGATGAGTGTCTCCAGCCCCAGACGTTCATCCAACTCGCGCACCAGAATGAGGCCAGCGTCAGAAGTGACGCGCGATCCCTGGAACGCGACTTTCAAGAAGCCGTTGAACGCGAACTGGAATGGCTCGTGTTGTAATTCACCCACCGGGTGTCACCCTCCGTAGTGTGGTTCCTTACGTCGGAGCCCCAAAACTCAAGGCGCAGCGACTGGTCCTGGCGATACGGTACCACAGCCAAATCGGAAATCCGGGCTTTATGCTATTTCTCCTGTAGAGGTTTACTTGCTCTACCTGTTTCGATTCGGGGAGTTGCCCGATGAAATTTTCGGCGCAACCGCTCGACCGGGCGCTCTCGGAGAGAAAGCGCGGCTAGAGACGCGCGGGGGAGGTTTCGCGGACGGCCGCACTGCCTCCACAAAGCGCCGCACCCGTTCCCGGTCAACCGGGTTGTGCATCACGCCGTCTTTCTTCAAGCTCGAACCCACGATGACGCCGTCGGCGTGCTGGAGGAAATCGGCGATGTTTTCCTCCGCACCGCCGCTGCCGATGAGAATCGGGCGGGTGGCCAGTTGCTTCGCCTGGCGGACATCCTCGACTTCGGGGGCCGAACCGGTCATCCGGCCGGAAACGATCAGCGCATCGGCGCCGTAGAACTCGGTCCACTCGATGTGGGTGGCGAGGTCAAGCCCGGGAAAAGCGACGGAGTGTTTCTTGTCCACGTCGGCGAAGATGTGGATGTCTTCGGCGCCGAGCTGCTTGCGCTTGCGGAGCAGGTCGGCGGCGCAGCCGTGGTCGAGCTCGCCGGTATCCCAGAGGCGCGCGCCGGTGAGGATGCAAACGCGAATGAACCGGGCGCCGGCGGCCACGGCGATGGAGAGGCAGACCACACCGCCGTTGTGAATGACGTTGATGCCCACCGGCAGCGAGACGCGCTTGACCACTTCCGCCGCCGCCACCGCCTGCGCGGCCATCGCCTCCGGCTTGACGTCGGCGCCGACGTAGTAAGGCAGGTCCCACATGTTTTCGACCATCAAGCCATTCACGCCGCCTTCGACCAGCGCCTCCGTGTCCCGCAGGGCATTGTCGATGATGGTTTGCATCCCGTAGCCGGAATAGCCGGGCGCGCCCGGCAAGGGCCACAGGTGCACCATGCCGATGACGGGCTTGGGGACGCCAAAAAGCTCTTGCAGGGATTTCAGGCGCGGACGATCCATCTCTTGTTTCCACTTGGGTCCTGCTTGCATTGTTTCCTCCTCAAGAACCGGCGGTGGCCGCCGGGCGCAATTCCTGACTCAGGCGCTCGCTCACGCACGCTCGCACGGGTTCCCACTCGTCTGACAAGTGACTGGCGGCCAGCAAGGGCAGGACCTGCTCCGGGCCGGGCATCTGCGCGCCGGCTCCGACCACGGAGGCCGCAGCAGCACCGGCGGCGTTGGCGAGCACAGCCGCTTCCGGGTTCGACCACCCGTGCAAACGGGCGCGGAGAAACAGGGCGGTAAAAGCGTCGCCCGAGCCGGTGGTATCGGCAGCGGCGACAGGGAAAGCCGGAGCCTGGCGCACCTTGCCTTGCTCGCGAAACAGACAGCCTCGTTGGCCGAGCTTCACCACCACTTCCCGCGCCCCGCATTGTTCGAGAGCAACAAAGACGTTTCCGGGGTCGCGCTCGTCCGTCAGGGAGGCAGCTTCGTCCAAGCTGGCAAAGAGGATGTCCATTTTTCCGGCGACTTCCAAAATTGTCTCGCGAATGCGGTTGCTGGGCGCCATGCCCACGTCGAGCGACACCCACCCGCCGCGCTGGCGCATTTGTTGCAACAGCTTCTCCGCTGCCTCAGTAACCGATGGGCTGAGGAAATTGTAGCCCATCAAGTGCAGGGCTTGCATGCCCTCCAAGCAGTTTTCCGTCTCGCTCGAAACTTCAAGGGCAGCGTTAGCGCCGCGGCTGCCGAACATTGTCCGCTGGCCGTCGGGGCTGACGGCGATGAAGACGAGTCCGGTCATAGTCTGGTCGGTTTGCTGGACGAAGGAGACATCAACGCCTTCCTGTTGGAGAGCGCGGAGGGCGAAGTCGCCGAACCAGTCGCGCCCGGTGCAGCTCAGGAGGCGCACGGGAACGCCCCACTTGGCCAACGCCAGGGCGGTGTTGGCGCCCACGCCGCCGCAGTGGAGTTGGAGCGCGGGAGACAGGAAATCGCCACCGGGAGTCGGAAACGCATCGATCGGCGCCAGGACGTCCACGTTGATGTCGCCCAGGACGGCAATGCCCGGCGCGCGCGCTTTGTCAGGCTGCATAGCGCCGACATTGTAGCATTGCGGGAAACGGCTTTTTTCGGAAAGACCGCCAAGTCTTGTTTGACAGGGTGAAGGCGGGCGTCTAGAATTTGCCCTATTGGCGGCCCGGAGTTGAGCAAGACAGAGAGGGGCGGCTGATCCGGGAGCCCCAGGAAAGACTTGAGGGGGGTATGAAAGCAAGGGGGGGGTTCCAAATTCTCTTCCATTGGATGTTTCCGCCTGGAAGCAAGCTTTTCGAATTATTCCGAGTTGAGACGGAGGGGTTCCGGTTTGCGTATCCTACGGCAGCAATCAAACAAATTCGGTTTGAAGGGAGAAAGACGATGAGAGCGATACGGCTTGCGGTGTTTTGTTTGCTGGTCACGTTGGCGGCGGCGCCGGGGTTGTGGGCGCAGACGCAAATCACCACCGGCGTCATCCAGGGTGTGGTGCAGGATGAAAGCGGCGCAGTCGTGCCCGGGGCCACGGTCACGGTACGAAACCTGGATACGAACCTGGAACAGACGGCGGAGACCAACGAGCGCGGTCGGTTCGTCTTCCTGCAGTTGCGGTCCGGTCCCTACACGCTGCGGGCGTCGAAGCAGGGCTTTACCACCGTTATTCAGGAAAGGATGCCCCTGACGGTGGGCCAGACCATCCCCCTGACCCTGACGCTGCGGGTCTCTCCGGTGGCGGAAGAAATCATCGTCACCGGCAGCCCGACCATCGATATCGTCAAGACCGAGTCCAGCTCCACCTTGAACGAGATGACGATTGAAAACACGCCGGTGCTGGGACGGAAGTTTGAGGACCTGCTCACCCTTACGCCGGGCGTGAGCATCGTGCAGGGACCGGACGGCGACGAAATCACTTTCAACGGCCAGCGCGGCATCTTCAACAACATCAGCCTGGACGGCGGCGACTACAACAACGGCTTCTTCGGCGAGCAGGTGGGCGGCCAGCGCGCCCAGATTGACATCACCATTGACGCCATCAAAGAGTTCCAGGTGATTGCCACCGGCGGCAGCGCCGAGTTCGGACGCACGGCCGGCGGGGTGGTGAACGTCATCACCAAGTCCGGCACCAACGAAGTGCACGGCAGCTTGTTCTACTTCCAGCGGCTGGAGGAGCTGAGCGCCAATACCTCCACCGGCGAGCCGCTGACCGACTTCTCCCGCGAGCAGTTCGGGGGCACCATCGGCGGCCCCATCGTCCAAGATAAGGCCTTCTTCTTCGGAGCCTTCGAGCAGATCATTGCCGAGCTGACCCGGGCCAACTTGAGCGTCCAGACCGGCGCCACCGCCTGCCCGGTCGCAACGCCAAACATCCTGACCGACGAAGCGCTGCTGGTTCCGTTCACTGGCAACCCCGACTGCAAGCGGTTGGCGTTGCTCGACTTCCTGCAAACCAGCGTCGGGCAGGATGATGGCAACCCGGTTGACCGCCCGATTCGGAACACTGCGGGCCTGCTGAAATTTGACCTGAACATGTCCCCGGCCAACCAGCTTTCCGCCTCTTACAGTGTTGACCGCTCCAAGAACACCAACGAAACTTTCGACGTGGCCACCTAATGGCAACTCGGCCAACGGCATCGAGGGGTCGTCGATTATTCAAGTGGCCAATTTCAATCTCTTCAGCACCATCTCGTCCACCATGTTCAACGAGGCCCACTTCACCTACTCCCGCGAAAACCGGCCGCGCGCGGCGACGCAATCCAATCTCCCGGCGGATACGGCCATAGGGAATTTGTTCGATGAATCTGACCCCAATTCGCGCACCTTCCGTTTTGGAGCGCCCTTCTTCCTGCAGCCCGCTGTTGACGAGCTGTTCTGGAAGACCCAGATAAAGGACAATTTCTCCGTCATCGCCGGCACACACACCATCAAGTTCGGCGGGGAGTGGATTCACAGCCTGAACGATCAGGTCTTCCGCGGCTTCTTTACCGGCCGCTATATCTTCCACAGCGTGAACGGCTTCCTGCGCTATGCCTCTCCCGAAGCCGCCGGAGGCTTTGGCCCCTCGGTATTGACGTGTGCTGACGGTACCTTCGCGACAGCGAACCTGGGTGAGGATTGCACCCTCGCCGGTGGCCCCGGCTTTCCCGGAAGCCCCTTGCTCCTCTTCCTGCAGGGCGCAGGTCCAACCGGGCTGGCGACAGACGCCGCTGGCGCCTCCACCATTGACAATGAGGAGTTCGGGCTCTTTATCCAGGACAAGTGGCAAATCCGGCCCAACTTCACCCTCAGCTATGGCCTGCGCTGGGAAGCGCAGTACATGCCGGAGACCGTGGACCCGACGACGACCGCCTTCGGTCCCTTTCTGAACGACACCCGCCCGACGGTTCTGGGTATTGGATTCCCGTCCGACGGAACCATTCCTGACCAGACCGACATGATCCAGCCGCGGGTGGCGATTGCCTGGGACGTCGCCAACAACCAGAAGTCGGTCTTGCGCGCCAGTTGGGGCATCTACAACGCCCGGCAAAACATGCTGACGCAGGTGGGCTCCGTCACCACCAATGGCCTCCAGCAGCAGACGATCGCCGGCGGAACTTTTGCCAATCCCACTGTCCTGCCTACCTGGCCGGGGCTTGCACCTGTGGTCGCGGGCGGTCCCGGAGGCTTCGCGGCGTTCTCGGGAGTCAGGGTATTCGCCAAAGACTATGAGAACCCGCGCATCTACACCGGCAACGTGGCCTTCGAGCAGGAGATTTATCCCGACTGGGCGATGTATGTGGACTTCACCCTATCGAACGGCACCCGGCTGACCCGCTTCCTCGATGTCAACCGAGCCGATCGGGGAGGAATCTACTCCGACTTCGCTAACCCGCCTGTATTGGGAGAAGTATTTGTGGCGGCCAGCGTCGGCCAGTCCACCTACCGTGGCCTGACCTTCGGTATGCGGAAGAAATTCAGCCGCGGCTTCCAACTGGAGTGGAACTACACCTGGGCGAAGGACGAGGACGACGACTCCAACGAGCGCGATCCCTTCACCGACCGCTCCTTCGACCCGTTCGATCTCTCACTCGATTTCGGGCTCTCCGACCGCGACATCAAGCACAAGTTCAACTTCATCACGTCCGCTGAGCTGCCGGGTGGTTTTAACGCCAACATTCGTATCCAGGCGCGCTCGGCCCAGCCCATTTCCCCCGCTGTCCGCACGGGGGCTGACCGCAACACCCTGCGCAAGGACAACAACACCCTGCGCAAGGACAACGAGTTCTTCTCCTTCGATTGGCGGCTCTCGCGCCCCTTCAAGTTTGGGGAACGCTATGCGATTGAACCCATTTTCGAGATGTTCAACAGCTTCGACAACGACAACAACATCAACCCGTTGACCACGCCCGCCCTGTTCAACTTCGACGGCTTCCTGCGCACGGGCGTGGGCAACCCCTTGCAGATTCAACTGGCGGTGAAGTTCACGTTCTAGCTTCGGGCTGGGCGTTTTCAGAACAGTTGTGACAAGCTGACGCCCTAAGGGAATCTGGTCGGAACCAGCAGGAGCGGCGCTGGCTTCAGCCGCGTCGCTCCGCCGACTGGAACAGGGCGGTCTGGCCAGCCAGGAACCAGAGCTTCAGGCCCAAGCGGGCAATCAGGTAAATCTGTCCCACCAGGAAGGCCAGCAGGATGGTGATCGTCCCCGACTGTCCGGGGCCCGGCGCCACCAGGCGGTAGAGCCACACCAGCAGCAGGCCGACGGCGGTCAGAAGCAGGTAGAGACCCAGGGCTGAGCCGGGATGCGCCAGCACGAAGCGCGCGCCGCGCAGTAAGGCCAGGAGGGCGCTGCGCCTTCGCTCCACCACCAGCGCGATTTTGGCGTAGTCGAGCACCAGGCTGACCAGCAGCAGCAGGAACGCCACCAGGGCATAGACCAGCAGCGTGAAGAGGATGACGGTTTTCTCCTGGGTCACGTCGCGGGTGGCGTCTTCCAGCCAGTCGTGGAGCGGGTTGGCTACCCAGCGGAAAATTCCCCAGTAGAACAGCAATGAGATAATCAGCAGGCGCACGAAGCGGAAAAAGTATTCTCCGTTCTGGGAGAAGAAGCGCGCCCGCGTGGGCGGCATGTCCGGGTGGGCGTAGCGGTCGAGAATCCCTCCGGCAAAAAACGCCCAGGCCAGCAGAAACAGCAGGCCGGCCAGGAGGATGGTTCCGTCGGCTTGGAGGATCTCGCCGTCAATTAGCTTTTCCAGGTTGCTGAGGACCGGCAGGGCCCCTACCACCGACGGGCCGAAGGTGTCGGCGAGGCCGACGCTGCCGGAGTTGCCGGCGACGCCGGAGGAGAACTCGCCGTACCAGTCCATGTCGAATCCCTGGCGGAGGTTTTCATGTACCAAGCTGCTGCCGATGGAGTCTTCAAGGAGCGTCCGCATCGAAAGCGCCAGGGGAACAGTGAGCAGAACGCTGGTCAGGTAGAGCCACGCAATCAGGGAAGGGAATTGCACCACTTTTTCCAGCCCAGCCGCAAATGATCGCATGATTCTCATGGCAAATCCTTTTCAGAACAGGAAAGACAAAGTGTTCAGGTAGTCCTGCAACCAGATCATCCACTTCGACGCCCACTTGCTGGCAGGCAGGCCGGACTGGGCGGTGAGGAGCCGGCTGTTGTCGGTGTAGTTGATGTCGAGCAGAATTTTGTGTTCGGGATCGACGGCGGCGTATGCGAGCTTGGCGGGCCGGACCAGCGTGTAGAGCTTCCACTCGGATTGGGCGTCCCACAGGTGGCGGACTTCCTCTCCGTCCTCAAATTTCAGCAGGACTTCCACCGGGAGGATGCCGTCCTGCAACCGGCGGACGACCACGCGGGTTTCGTAGAGCTCGGACTGCGCCTCCGACGCCTCCGGGACCTCGCCGGTGGGCGCGGCGGCGTTTTCCTCTTCGCCGCTGCTGTAAACCCACTCTCCGTCTTTCTCGACGTAGCCCTCGGTCTTGATCTTTTCGCTGGAAACGGCTTCGACGCTGAAGTCGAAAACGGCGGAGCTTCGGTGCACCTGGTCGAAGAAGTAGGTTAAATCTTGACCAGAGACTTCGTTGGCGACGGCGAAGAAATCGTCCGGGGTGGGGTGGCGGAATTTCCAGCGCTCGAAGAAGGTGGAGAGGATTTCCTGCAAGGTCTCCCAGCCCAGCGTGCGCTCCAGGGTCGCGAGCCAGAGAGCGGTCTTGCTGTACGTTATCGTGCTGGCGGTGGCGGGGTGGTAGCGGTAGGTGGGGGTGGACAGCGTATCTCTGCGAGCGGCGTCGCGGTAGCGGTTCAGCCCTTGGGCTTGGGTCATGCGGCGGCGGCGGATGTCCTTCATCAGGACGGGGAAGAAGCCCCGGAAGAAGCGCCGGACGTAGGCGCGGTCGCCAAAGGCGGCGTCCATGGCGCGCGCGGTGGAGAAGGTGTTGAGCCCCTCATCAATCCAGGCGTGCTCGAATTCGTTGTTCCCCACGATGCCGTACCAGAACTGGTGGCCGGCCTCGTGGACGGTCACGCCTTCGGGCGACCCGCCCCCTTCCGGGTTCCAATAGCGCGTGCCACAGGTAAACAGGGTGGGATACTCCATGCCGCTGGCGCCGCTCCGGTAGGCGGGGTCAATCAAGGTGACGTGGCCGTAAGGGTAGGGGCCGTACCAGGTACCGTAGTAGCGCAGGGCGGCCTCAGCGGCGCGGAAGTGCCGGTCCACTTGTTCTTCGTGCTCGGGCTGGTAGAGCAGGCGCATCTCCACCGGTTTCAGGTCGGGGAATTCAAAGCGCCGGCGGGCTTCGAGGTAGTCCGGGCTGGTGGTCCAGGCGAAGTCGTGCACGTCGGCTTGGCGGTAGTGGTGGGTGGAGGTGCCGCCCGGGTTGTCGGTGACGCCCAGCTCGACGCCGGTGGCGCCCACCTTCCAGCCGCTGGGCACCGTCATCTGCACGTCGTACACGCCGTAGTCGGAAAAGAACTCGGTGGCGGTGTGGAAGGGATAGCAGTTCCAGGTGCCGTCGGCTTGATAGACCCCCAGTTTGGGAAACCACTGGGCGAGGAAAAAGAAGTCGCCGCGAAAACCGGTGCGGGCAAAGGTGCGCGGGATTTTGGCTTCCCAGACGATTTCCACTTGCAGGGTTTCGCGGGGCTGGACCGGGCGCGCAAGCGGTACCACTAGAACCGTCTGGTCGTCGAGGTTGCTGCCGTCGGGCGTTGCGTAGCGCATCCGGCTGGTGAGGTCGGCTTCCTGAAACGGGCCGCCCGCCAGGACCTTGATGGATGTTACTTTGATGTAAGACCAGTTTTCCGGCCGGATTTTCTCTTTCCGCCGGGGAGACTCCCGGAGCCGGTCCTCGCGCAGCCAGGTGCTCTGGTTGTTCTTCCAGGCGTTCCAGTAGAGGTGGAACCAAAGCTCAGCGGCGGGGACGCGCATATCGTTGCGCCAAGTTAAGACCTCGGTACCGTGCAAGGTTTTTTCGGCGGGGTCCAGCCGGACCTGAATGGTGTAGTTGGCGTTGCGCGGGCTGAGGGCTTCGGCTTCCTGTGCCCGGATGAGCTGCACTCCCGCGAGGAAGAGGCACAGCACGGTTGCGAGGTAGGCGGCGCGACCGGATAGCAATCTGAGCACCAGCACCTCCTTTTGCCAGGTTGATCCAAAGAGACTGAAAGGCCGGCACATTATATACACCGGCGGGCGAATGGCAAGGTTGGGATTGTGACAGAACCCAGCGCCCTTCCGTCTTGGTTGCGGTGCAGGGGCAGCCGGCGCGAAGAAGAAAACTGTGGCGATGCTGGCTGAGGTGGTGTATATCGGCTTCTGACGCCGAGTGGGAATTTCAGAACGGCAAGGTTGCTCTAGTGAGATTCATCGCTGTACCCGAGGGGGTCATTGTGCGCCGACAGATTGCTGGCTTTGGTAGCGGAGCGCTGCTGGTTGCCTTGCTTGTGTTTGGTTTCCTCTCCGCGGCCCGGGCTCAAGAGACCGAAGCTGCCTACGACGTAATCATCAGCGGGGGCCGGGTAGTGGATGGGACCGGAAGCGCCTGGTTCTACGGCGACATGGCCATCCGGGACGACCGCATTGCGCGCATCACGCCGGCGGGCTTGCTGCGCGAGGCCACGGCGCGGGAACGGATCGACGCCCGCGGTCTGGTGCTGGCGCCGGGCTTCATCGACATCCAGAGCCATTCCCGAGGCTCGTTTCTGAGCGGCGACGGCCGAGTAATCAGCAAGGTCACGCAGGGGATCACCACCGAAATCCTGGGCGAGGGGCGGACCAACGCTCCCGCCAATGACCGGACACTTTCCATCGCGGGCAGCGCCGACCCCGAGACGCAACGCCTGACCGACGCGTTTCGCGGCCCGCGCGGATTCACGCATTGGCTGGAGGCCATGCAGGAACACGGCGCCTCCGCCAACTTCGGCTCCTTCCTCGGCGCCGCCACGGTGCGCATGTACGTGAAAGGGATGGCGCAGGGTGCGGCCAGCGAGGCGGAGCTGGAAGAGATGCGTGCGCTGGTGCGAAACGCCATGGAGGACGGCGCCTTCGGCCTCGCCACTGCGCTCATCTATCCGCCGGGGAGTTTCGCCGCCACCGGCGAGTTGATTGAGATGAGCAAGGCGATGGCGTCTTACGGCGGCGTGTACATCACCCACATGCGCTCGGAGGCCGACCGGTACTTGGAGGCGATTGACGAAGCGCTGGAGATCGGGCGCAAGGGGGGCGTGCCGGTGGAGATTTACCACCTCAAGGCCGCCGGTCGCCGCAACTGGTACAAGGCCTCGCTGGCGATTGCAAAAATTGAAGCTGCGCGCGCGGAGGGGCTGGACGTGGGCGCAAATATGTATCCCTACGTCGCGGGTAGCACGGGGCTGACGGCTTGCTTGCCGCCGTGGGCTTCGGTCGGGGGGAGGCTGTTCGAGAACCTCCAAGACCCGGCCATGCGGGCCAAAATCAAAGCCGAGGTTCTGAATCAGAAAGGGGCGTGGGAAAACCTCTGCACGCTATCTACGCCGGAAGGAGTGCTGATTCTCGGCGTGGAACAACCGGAGAACCAGCGGCTGGCCGGGCGGCGTTTGTCGGAGATTGCGGCCGAGCAGGGCAAGGACTGGATTGACGCGGCGATTGACTTGATCGTCTCGGAGCGGCAGCGGGTCGGCACCATCTACTTCATGATGACGGAGGAAAACCTGAAACTCCAGATGCGCCAGCCCTGGATCAAGTTCGGCACCGATGCCGGCGGCTGGAACCCCGAGGGGACGCTGGGCTTGGTGCATCCGCGCGCCTACGGCACCTTCCCGCGCATCCTGGGCAAGTACGTGCGGGAAGAGCGGGTGATGACGCTGGAGGAGGCCATCCGCAAGATGAGCGCAGCCGTGGCCGACCGGCTCTCCCTGTGCGACCGCGGCCTGCTGCGCGAGGGGATGTATGCCGACGTGGTGGTCTTCGATCCCACTACCATCGCTGACCGCGCCACCTTCGAGCAGCCGCACCAGCTTTCGGTGGGCGTGCGCTACGTTTTCGTCAACGGCACCGCCGTCGTCCGCGAGGGGAAGCACACCGGCGCCAAGCCGGGCCGCATCGTACGCGGTCCCGGCTACAGGGAAAATCGGCCGTAAGGGTGCTGTGTGAGAACAAGCAGGTTTGGTCAGCCCGGCCTGACAGTGTTTTGCTCTGAAAGACAAGAAACAAGCGCTTTCCCTCTGCCTGCCCCGCAATTTTCAGCGGACGGTACGGTTGGTTGACACTGTGGCTGAACCCCCCTAGAATCGCAGTTTCAGGTTTCATGGCGGCTTAGTGAGCAACAGAAAACAACCGACTGTTTTTCTAACCGGAGCCACCGGCGCCATTGGCAGCCGCGTACTGGAGCATTACTTGCTGCGCGGCTCCGAGGTTCTGGTAGTGGCGCGCGAGCGAGACGGCCTGTCGGCCGAAGATCGAATCCAGGCATTGTTGGAGGAGGCCGAACTTCCGCGCCACCTGCGGCGGAAGGTTGCGGTGTTGGAAGGCTCCATCACAGAGTCTCGCTTTGGCTTTTCCCGCGCTGAGTACGGGCGGGTGGTGAAAGCCGCTGAGATTTTTATTCACTCCGCGGCGGTGACGAACCTGGGAGCGTCGGCCGAAGAGTGCGAGCGCGCCAATTTCCTCGGTACTGAGAACGCGCTGGAGTTCGCGCACGTCTGCCGGCGAGAGGGGCAGTTGCGCCGGTTTGCTTACCTCTCCAGCTATGCCGCTTCCGGCACGGCGCACAGCGGCTATTTTGCGGAAGACTCGCTGCCCACAAAGCCGCATTTTTCCAATGAGTACGAGCGCACTAAGTACCTAGCGGAAGCGCGCGTGCGCGAAGAGATGCGGGGCAGCTTGCCGGTGGTGATCTTCCGCCCCAGCATAACCGTGGGCGACACCAAAACCGGGCGCATTGCCAGCTTCAACCTTTTCTACCAAGTGGTGCGAATTCTGGGCTGCGGCATGCTTTCGCATTGGCCCGACCTGCGCGGGCACAAAGTGAATATCGTTCCGGTGGACTTTGTGGCGCGGGCGATTTACCGCGGGTTGGAAGTGGCCTGGGCGCTGGGCCGAACGTTCCACCTGGTGAGCCGCAACGGCTGCCTGCTGCGCGACCTGTTCGATCTGGTGAAGGTTTTTCCCCACACGCGGATTCCGCGCTTGGTTCCGCTGGCCCACTGGAGCTTGAGCCTGCTCAGCCAGAAAGAGCAGGCGATCCACCGCCTGTTGGAGCCCTACCTGCTTCCGTATCTGAACGACCTACGGTTGGAGACGCGCAACGCCGAGCGGTTGCTGACGTTGCCGGTCATCAGTCCCACGTTTCTCCGGCGTCTGATGGAGTACGCGGCGCGGGCCGGCTACTTGCCGGCGGAGGTATTCCGTCCGGCGGCCGCGTTGCCGTAGGCGAGGCCAGGGAGCTCCGATCTATGGCGATGCAAGAAAAAATCATTGAGGTAGTGGCCAAAGTCGCCAAGCGCAAGACCAGTGAGGTGCGGCTGGACTCGAGCTTCGAGCAGTTGGGGATGGACTCGCTCGACCGCGTCTGCCTGCTGTTTGAACTGGAGCAGGCCTTTGACATTTCCATCCCGGAAGAGGCGGTGCAGGACATCCAGACGGTGCAGGACGTCGTGAGCCGTTTGGGCAAGCACCTGGCGGGGCAGGCGCCTGCACCCAGCAGCAGTCCTTCCTGATTCCGCGCATGCGGCGAGTCGTCATCACCGGGTTGGGGGTCGTCGCTGCTACGGGTGGAAATATAACCGATTTCTTCTCGCAGTTGCTGGAAGGCCGTGCGGGGACGCGGCGCATCCAGAACATTGAGCCTGCGCTGGCCGAGCGGCTGAACTGCAGGATTGCCGCCGAAGTGCCTTGCTTTGATCCCTCCCAACACTTTGGCGCCAAAGAATTGGACCAGCTCGACCGCTTCAGCCAGTTCGCTGTGGTGGCAGCCAAGCAAGCTCTCGAGGATGCCGGGCGGGGTGAGTTCTCCGAAGAAGAGCAGAACCGCTTGGGGGCGTGCGTCGGGACCGCCTACGGCGGGGCTGAAACGCTCGAGTCCGCCTACTTCTCCTTGTATGGGAAAAATGCCAGCCGCTTGTCCCCGCTGGTGCTTCCGCGGCTGATGGACAACGCTGCTGCCTGCCAGGTTTCGATGTGGTTCCGGGCGCGCGGGCCGACGCTGGCGCCCAGCACCGCCTGCTCGTCGGGTTCGCACGCCATCGGCGAAGCCATGCGCTTCATCCGGCACGGGCAGGCGGACTGGATGCTGGCGGGCGGGTCGGATGCGCCCATCACGTACGGCGTCATTCGCGCCTGGGAGGCAATGCGCGTGCTTGCTCCCGAAGGTGAAGACGCCGCGCGCGCCTGCCGGCCTTTTAGCGCTGACCGCCGAGGCATCGTGATCGGCGAAGGCGCGGCGATTCTGTTGCTGGAGGAGTACGAGGCTGCGCGCAAACGCGGCGCAAGGATTTACGCGGAGCTGGCCGGCTACGGCGCCAACTCCGACGCCAGCCACATCACCCAGCCGAGCGTGGAGGGGCCGGCGCGGGCGATGCAGTTGGCGTTGGACGACGCCGGGCTGAACCCCGAGGAGGTTGACTACATCAACGCCCACGGCACCGCCACGCGGGTGAACGACGTGGTGGAGACCCGCGCGATTAAGCAGGTCTTCGGCGCGCGGGCGGGAAAGATTCCGGTGAGCTCCACCAAGTCCATGCACGGGCACGCGATGGGGGCCTCGGGCGCGATTGAGTTGGTGGCGACGGTGGAGGCGCTGCGGCGCGGAGTGCTGCCGCCTACGGCCAACTACGCAAAGCCCGACCCGGAGTGCAACCTTGATTACGTGCCCAACCAAGCGCGCGAGCAAAAAGTGCGGACGGCGCTCTCGAATAGCTTTGCCTTCGGCGGGCTGAACGCGGTGCTGGTGGTCAAGCAAGTGTAAGAAGCTGACTTTGAAGCTCGTCTGAGGAATAACTTCTGCCCATGAGTGAACAACATGCAATGAGTGCCGCCACCGCGCGCCCGGAGCCGCCGAATTGGTACCGCTGGTTGGTGCTGCTGTTCATCAGCTTGGCGATGTTCGGCAACTACTACCTGTACGACACCATCGCGCCCATCGCGGACCTGCTGAAGCAGCAACTCAACTTCACAGACGAACAGATCGGGTTGCTCTATTCCAGTTATTCGTGGGGCGCGATCCTGTTTTTGTTGCTGGGCGGGGTTTTCATCGACCGCTACGGGACGCGCAAGGGGACGATGCTGTTCGGGTCGATCTGCGCCATCTCTGGATTCGTGACCATGGCCTCGAGCGACATACAGACCATGCTGGTGGGCCGCTTTCTGCTGGGGCTGAGCGCCGAGCCGCTGATCGTCGCCATCACGGCGGCGATTGCAAAGTGGTTCAAAGGAAAGGAGCTGGCCTTCGCGATGGGCATCAACCTGCTGATCGCCCGCTTCGGGCAGATCGCCGCCGATTGGTCGCCCACCTGGGCGCGGGCAGCCTACGGCAACTGGCGCGACCCGCTGGTGATCGGCGCCTTCCTGGGGCTGACCTGCGTGGTGGGCGCGGTGATTTACTGGGTCTTAGAAAGTCGGGCCGAAGCCCGCTACACGCTGGGCGAGGCCGGTGCGAGCGACAAGCTGGTGCTGGCGGACCTCTTCAGGTTCAACCGGTCGTTCTGGTACATCACGGCGCTGTGCATCGTCTTTTACTCCATCGTGTTCCCCTTCCGCAGCTTTGCCATCAAGTTCTTCATCGAAGCGCACCAAGCAGAGCGCGACTTCGCCGGGCAACTCAACAGCGTGCTGCCGTTTGTGGCCATGATCGCCACGCCGCTTATCGGGCTGCTAGTGGACCGCATCGGCAAGCGGGCGTCGCTGATGGCAGTGGGCTCGCTGATTCTGATACCGGCGTTCCCCTTGCTGGCGTACACCGACGTGACGCTGTACGCGCCCGTCACCCTGCTGGGGATTGCGTATTCGCTGATCCCGGCCATCATGTGGCCGGCGGTGGCCTACATCGTAGAGCAGAACCGCCTGGGGAGCGCCTATGCTCTGATGTTCCTGCTGCAGCAGGGCGGCGTCGCAGCGCTGAACTGGATGGTAGGACGGGCCAATGACTACGCCGGTGCGAGTGCCGCCAATCCATCGGGCTATCTCCCCATGATGTGGATGTTCACCGTGTTGGGTCTGGCGGCCCTGGGGTTCGCCTTCCTGCTGTGGCGGAACGAGGTGGGGCCCAAAGGGCACGGGCTGGAAACTATCCGTGCCAAGTGAGCCTGGTTTCAGGCACTGCCTTTTGCACTCGGGCCGTCGCTCGCGTTCATGCGGCTGGGAACACTGTTCAGCTTCAACGTCGAGGCGTAGATTCCAAGGCCGGCGGCAGTTTGGAGAGGGCGGCGTTGGCGGAGCCGGCGCAGGCGTGAGGGTATGTCCCATTGCTGTCTCCACATTTTCGTGTTTGTTAGTGTCATTCTGAGCGGAGCGAAGAATCCAGTACCTGATGAACTCCTCGGTTCATGGACGGGATTCTTCGGCACCTGCGGCCTGCCTGCGGTAGGCAGGGCAGGCAGGCGCCTCAGAATGACAGGCAGTTGGTTTTAGGATCCTTCCTCGATCAGACGCTCAACCGTAAGCTTGTTTGAGGATGAACCCTGCTCGCGGGGCGCGGTCGCAGGTGGGCGTTCGAGCAGGAGCTTCTCCACGTACTTGGCCAGGACGTCGCACTCCAAGTTGACCGGGTCGCCGGGCTTGAGCGTGTGCAGATTGGTTTGCTCGACAGTGAAAGGGATGACGGCGACGCGCAGCCGCGTCCCTTCGATGGCGGCTACGGTCAGGCTGATGCCTTCGACCGCGACCGAGCCTTTCTCCACCAGGTAGCGGGTCAGACTCTCGGGGATGTCCACATCCAGCCAAAAGTTTCCTTGCTCGGAGTTGGGGGAAGGGACTTGCCCTGAGCCAGTCGAAGGAGCTTGCCCTGAGCCAGTCGAAGGAGCTTGCCCTGAGCTGGTCGAAGGAGCTTGCCCTGAGCTGGTCGAAGGGTCGCCTGCCGGCGTCAGGCCGACCAGCGTGCCGGTGCCGTCCACATGGCCCTGCACGATGTGGCCGTCGAGCGGGGTGCTGGGCGTCAGCCCGGCTTCGAGATTGACCTTGGCGCCGACTGCGAGGCGGCGGAAACCGGTGCGGTAGAGCGTTTCGGGCGCAAGGTCGCAGGCGAAGCCGCGCTTATCTTTTTCGACCACGGTCAGGCAGCAGCCGCTGACGGCGACGCTGGAAGCGACCCGCAGCTTCGGCAGCACGCGCTTGCACTCGATGCTCAATCGGCCGCCGCGCTCGCTGGTGGTCAACTCGGCGACCGTGCCGACCTCTTCAATGATTCCGGTAAACATGGCTAGTGCTTCAATTTCTCCAAGAGCATCTGATCTCGGCCATTCAAACCCTTCTCCTCAGGGGCTAACAGCGTGGCGAAGAAGCGCCCCGAGTGTCATTCCGAGCGGAGCCTGCCTGAGGCAGGCAAGCGAGGAATCTGCTTGTGCCTTGTAGCCCTTGGAAGGAAAAGCAGATTCCTCGGCTCGGCAGAAAGCGCCGACCCTCGGAATGACAGAACCAATGGGTTTCCAGCACTCTGCTAGAGATTCCGGTAAACATCGTGCAGGTATCCTTCCACAGCGAAATCACCCGCCTGCGCTGAAGCTTCGGCGGGCAGGCCCGCTTGCGCTGAAGCTTCGGCGGGCAGGCCCGCTTGCGCTGAAGCTTCGGCGGGCAGGCCCGCTTGCGCTGAAGCTTCGGCGGGCAGGCCCGCTTGCGCTGAAGCTTCGGCGGGCAGGCCCGCTTGCGCTGAAGCTTCGGCGGGCAGGCCCGCTTGCGCTGAAGCTTCGGCGGGCAGGCCCGCTTGCGCTGAAGCTTCGGCGGGCAGGCCCGCTTGCGCTGAAGCTTCCCTCGACGTCGCTCGGGATAAGTCGGCGGGCAGGGGGCCGAAGCGGTGCAGACGGTAGTGCAGAAGAGAAAGGCTGTGACTCGTGACTCGTGACTCGTGGTCCGTGACCGCTAGGAAAGGCACAGCGTCGGCGCCCAGGAACTTGGGGGCGTAGAAGAGCCAGAGCTTGTCCACCAAGTTCATGTCGAGCGCGTAGGCGTTCAAGCGCGCGCCGGCTTCCAGCAGCACGCTGTTGATCTGACGCTCGGTCAGCTCTTTCAGCACTGCCGCCAGGCTGATGCGGCCGCCGGATTCTTTCAGTTGGATGGTCTCAACGCCGCGCTCTTCGAGCTTCTTCCGCTTACCCATCCAGACGTCCTCGCCGCAGAAGACCAGCACGTCGCCATGCGCCGTGCGGACGAGTTGCGCGTCGAGCGGCAGGCGCAGGCCGGCGTCGAGCACCACGCGCAGCAGCGGGCGCCGCCGGGGCCGGTCGGTGCGGTCGGTGAGCAGCGGGTCGTCGGCCAGAACAGTGCCGATGCCGGTGAGCACGGCGTCGGCTTGGTGGCGCAGGCGCTGGACGTGCGCGCGGGATTCCTCCCCGGTAATCCAGCGCTGGCTGAGCTCGGGCGGAGTGGCGGCGGCGATTTTTCCGTCGAGGGACAGGCCGGCTTTGAGCGTCACCAGCGGCCGCCCGGTGCGAGCACGGCAAGCGAAGGCTTCGTTCAGGCGGCGGGCTTCCTCTGCGCGGATGCCGGTGACGACTTCGATGCCGGCGGCGCGCAGGCGCTGGAAGCCAGCGCCGTTGACCTGTGGATTGGGATCGGGTATGGCCGCCACCACCCGGCGGACACCGGCGGCGATGACGGCCTCGACGCAGGGCGGCGTGCGGCCGTGGTGCGAGCAGGGCTCCAGGTTGGTGTAGAGAGTGGCGCCGCGGGCGGCTTCCCCGGCGGCTTCCAGCGCCAACACTTCGGCGTGCTTCAGGCCGTCGTAGGTGTGGAAGGCGCGGGCGACTTCCTCCTCGCCGCGCACCAGCACGGCACCCACCAGCGGATTGGGGCTGGCCAGAGCTTCGCCCTGCGCGGCCAGCTCCAGCGCCACGTCCATCCATTCGTGGTGGGTCTTAGCGGCAGTAGTAACAGTCATTGGGGTTAGACCACGCTTCGGGTAGGTCCTTCGCTTTTTCTTTTGGCAGACAGGCGCCACCGAGAGCGGGTGCGGAGCACCCCTTCCGGACCAGTTGGTGTCTGGTAGTTCATTGCAACGGTCATTGATCGCGACCTTAGTCAAACAGCGAGGCGACGTAGGCGTCGGGGTCGAAGTCGAGCAGGTCGTCGGCCTGCTCGCCCACGCCCAGGTAGCGAATGGGCAGGCGCAGTTCGCGGGCGATGGCGATGGCGATGCCGCCCTTGGCGGTGCCGTCGAGCTTGGTGAGCACGATGCCGGTGACGCCGACCGACTCGGTGAAGCGGCGGGCCTGCGCCAAGCCGTTCTGGCCGGTGGTGGCGTCGAGGACGAGGAGAATCTCGTGCGGCGCGCCTTCAACCAGCCGGCCGGCGACGCGCTTCATCTTTTCCAGCTCGGCCATCAGGTTCGATTTGGTGTGGAGGCGGCCGGCGGTGTCCACCAGCACCAAGTCAGCGGCGCGGGAGCGGGCGGCGCTGACGGCGTCGTGGACGACGGCGGCGGGGTCGGCGCCGGGCTTTTGGCGCAGGAGTGCAGCACCGAGGCGCTCGGCCCAGATTTCCAGTTGCTCGCCGGCGGCGGCGCGGAACGTATCGGCGGCGCAAAGGACGACGCGGCGGCCGTCACCCTGCCAGCGGCGGGCGAGCTTGGCGACGGTGGTGGTCTTGCCGGTGCCGTTGACGCCGACCAGGAAGACTACGTGGGGCCCCGCCGTTGTCGGGGCAAGTTTGCCGTCGGAGGACTGCGGCGCGGAGCTCAAGGAGCGGAGCAGGGAAGCCAGTTCTTCGCGCAGGGCGGCGCGGAGGGCGGCGACGTCCGCCAGGTCTTTGCGCTGGGCGCGGTCGCGCAGGCGGTGGAGGACTTCGGTAGTGGTTTCCAGGCCGAGGTCGCTCGTGAGCAGGACGGCTTCCAAGTCGGAGAAGACCTGCGGGTCGATTTCTTTCTTGCCGAGCAGGACGTCGTCCATGCGCTCGGTGAGTTGCTCGCGAGTGCGGGCCGCGGCCTGTTGCAGGCGTCCCCACCAACTTGCTTTCTGTTGTGTTACTTCAGGCACGGGCCAACTCCGCGCTTATTGTAGCAGAGTCAGCCGGAGGTGCCTGCGTCAAGGAATGGCGGTGCCAGCTTGTTGTGCACCGCTGAGACGCAGAGGATAGGAAGAGTGCAGACGGAACAAAGGAGGCGCAGGTGGCAGAGGAGTAAGGGTGCTGAGGGCGCAGCCGGGTGTGCGGCGTTTGCGGTTTCTGCGTTTCACTTTTGGGGATGAAAACCCCCCTCGGTGAAACAAACAGCCGCAAAAACCGCAGAAACGCAGAAACCTTGGACTTAAAAGCCGCACTTGGTATAGCAAGGAACGCAGGAGGGGACGCGAATTGGTGAATACAGAGGTGCAAGCGCGGGTTGAACACCACTGCCGGAGATTGGGGCTGTACTCAGAGCGGGTGGGGTCAGACTTCGACCATCTGGGGAGTGAGTTTGAGGCGGCGGGATTCGACGGCTTTGATGAGCGCCTGGACGACGCTGGGGTCGAACTTGGTTCCCTGGATGGCGGTAATTTTCTCCAGCGCCACTTCCATGTCCATGGCGGACTGGTAGGGGCGGTGGGTGGTCATGGCGTCGAGGGTGTCAGCCACCATGATGATGCGGGCCATCATCGGGATTTCCTCGCCCTTGAGCCCGTAGGGATAGCCGCGCCCGTTCATGCTTTCGTGGTGGAGCTCGATGCCGGGAATCATCTCCCGCAGCTTGCCCACCGGCCGGATGATATTCGCGCCTTTGACCGGGTGCTGCTTCATGACTTCAAACTCTTCGTTGGTCAGCCCGGTGGGTTTTTTCAAGATGCGGTCGTCAATACCGATCTTGCCCACATCGTGCAGCAGCGCCGAGATGCGGATTTTGTACACATCATCTTCGGGCAGCCCCAGCGCTTCCGCCAGGATGACGGAGTAACGCGCCACGCGGTCGGAGTGGCCGCGGGTGTAGGGGTCCTTTTCGTCGATGGCGGCGGCGAGCGTGCGGATGGAGCCCAGGAAGAGTTCGTGGTTCTCTTGCGCGGCTTGCTTCAGGCGCTCGACGTAGCGTTCCAGGTCGCCGGTCATCAGGTTGAAGGTATCCGCCAACTCGCCGATTTCGGTGCGGCTGGAGAGATGGACCCGGCGGGAGAAGTCGCCCTTGGCGATGACGCGCGTGCTTTCCGCCAGCATCTGGATGGGGGTGGTGAGCCGGCGGGCGGAGTAGTACCCGATGGCGATCGAAAGCACGATGGCAATGAGACCCAGCACGAGGGCGTAGCGATCCATTTCGTAAACGGCCACGTAGGCTTCGTCCAGCGGTTTCTGGGCGATGACGGCCCAGTTCAACGCCGGCACCGGCGCCTGCGTGCCCAGCATCGTGACGACTTCGTTGTCTTGGTGGAGGTTGAAGGTGGTGGTCACGATGGCTTGCTCGGTGCCGGTGAGGAAGGACTGCACGATTTCGATTCCGCTCATGTCCTGGCCGACGGCGTAGCTCTTCTCGTCGGGGTAGAGAATCAGCCGCCCCTCGCGGTTCACCACGTAGGTGACCAGCCCCCCGGGCGATTTCTTCAACTGCTCCCGCAAGAATTCCAGGCTGACGACGATCGCCACCATCCCGCGGAAGTCGTTGCGCACCGTCAACGGCCGCGCCATCACCATCACCGGCTCGCTGCGCCCGCCGGAATGAACCAGGAAGCTGCCGCTGTGGAAGGCGTTGCCGAGATGCGCGGCCTGGAAGCCCTTACTCAATTGTTGTCGGATGAAGTCGTCCTGGCCCACCTCCGGCACGCCTCCTTGCCGGCCACGCTGTTCGGCGTTGACGATGGTGAGGAAGCGGACGTTCTCCCCCCCGCCCACAAAGCTGCGGATGGAGCGGTCGAGGGCGCCGGCGTAGTTGGGGTCGGCCACGTCTCCGATGGCCTCGGTAATCTCCAGCATGCGGATCAGGCTCTCCACCTGCCCGTCGATGCCCTGCACGTAGAGGCGGATTTCTTCGGCGATGGCGCTGGTGACGGTGCTTTGCAGCACCTGCTCATTGGTCTGCAACTGTTGGCGGTTGCGCGAGCTGACCTTCACGCCAAAGACCAGCAAGGGCACAACGCTCAAGAGGAGAAGAACGGTCAGGATAAGATACAGCAGCGGGATGCGACGAGGCAGCAAGCGCCCCAACAGGTGGTTGAGTTGTTCCAGCACTCGGTTCATGGGGTCCGGCTAAGCAAAAGCCCTCCCCCGCTCTTTACTCAGGGCCCCCCACCTGTTCACTGGGCTCCACACCCCCCCCCAAATTCTACCGAAAGCTGCCTCGGAAAGCAATGTGCAGATTTATTCGTCGCGCAGCGCCCGCTCCAGCAAGGCGCGGACGCCGGCGCGCGGCTCCTGCCCCTCAAAGAGGATTCTGTGCATCTGCTCGACGATGGGCATTTCCACCCCCAGCTTGCGGGCCAGCGCGCGGGTGACGCGGGTGGTCTCCACCCCTTCGGCCACCATGCGCATGGAGTGGATGATGTGGTCCAGCGTGCGGCCTTTGGCCAGCTCCAGCCCGACGGTGCGATTCCGGCTCAGCCCGCCGGTGCAGGTCAGGACCAAATCGCCCAGGCCTGCCAGGCCGGCCAGCGTCTCGCGCTGCCCGCCGCAGGCAAGCGCAAGCCGGGAGATTTCTGCCAGGCCGCGCGTAATCAGGGCCGCACGCGCGTTGGTGCCCAGCCCCAGTCCATCGGCGACGCCGGCAGCAATGGCGATGATGTTTTTGACCGCGCCCCCAATCTCGGTTCCGGCTACGTCGTTGTTGGTGTAGAGGCGCAGCCCGGGTCCGGCCAATTCACCTTGCAGGTCGCGCGCGAGTGAGGCATCTGCGGACGCGATGACGATTGCAGTGGGAAGCCCGGCAGCGACCTCGCGGGCGAACGACGGCCCGGAGAGCGCGGCCAGTCGCGGCTCGAACCGGCTGCCGATTACCGCGGCAATGACTTCGGAGGGACGCGCCAGGGAGTTGCGCTCCAGTCCCTTGGCCGCGCTCAGGATCAACGTCTCCGGCGCCAGATGGGGGAGAAGCGGCTCCCAGACGTGGCGCAGGAACTGTGTCGGGACAACGCTCAGTAGGATGTCGGCGCCGCGCGCGGCTTGGGCGAGGTCGTGGGTAAGTTGGACTTCTCGCGGCAGGCGGAAGCCCGGCAGGAAGACGTGGTTCTCGCGTGTAGCCACCATCTGCTCGACCAGCTCTTTTTCCAGCGCCCACAGCCGCACGTGGTGCGGAGTCGTGCTGCGGGCCAGCGTGATCGCCAGCGCCGTGCCCCAACTGCCCCCGCCGATCACTGTGATGGTGCGCACTCCAACTGTCCTCTCGTTAGGGTTTCCGCCGCAGGGCGAATTTGTTTTCGGTGCCGGCCACCAGCCGCCGGATGTTTTCGTGATGTCGAAGCGCGATGATGCACGCGCCCACCACGCCGGCCAGCAGTACCGCCAGTGTCGGATGGTAGAGCGCATAGGCCAGCACCGGGTAGGCAGCCGTGGCAAGCATCGAACTCAGAGAGACGTAGCGCCAGATTGCCAACGCCAACAGCCAGACCCCCAGGCAAGCCGCCACCGCCAGCGGGGTGAGGAAAAGAAACACGCCCAATCCGGTGGCCACGCTCTTGCCTCCGTGAAAGCGGATAAAGACCGGAAGGCTGTGCCCTAGGATGGCGGCCACCCCCGCGGCTGCTGTCCAACGCATATCACCTTCGCTCAGCCGCGCGGCCAGCCAGACCGCAGCGTAACCCTTGCCGGCGTCCAGTGCCAGCACCAGCAAACCCGCCCCCGGCCCCAGCGTGCGGGCGACATTGGTGGCGCCGGTCGAGCCGCTCCCCCGCGCGCGCACGTCCCCGCCGCCGCGCAGCTTCACCAGCATGTACCCAAACGGTAGCGACCCCAGCAGGTACGCCAGCACCACACCGCTCAGCTCGCTCGCGCTCACAGGCAACTACGCCCCCCAGCTACTTCTCGGCTCGGATGAACCCGAAGCGCTCCAGTTTAGAGTATTTCGCGCCGCCGGGGGAGAGTTTGCTCTGGTAGAGAAAAAATTCCTCGCAGCGCACATGCCCGAAATCCACCGAGGGCAGCGCGGCGATTTTTTCTTGCAGACGAGTGAGCTGGCGCGAATCCACTCTTCGGCCCGGCCCGGATTTGAACCGGCCCAGGGTCAGGTGGGGCAGGTAGGCGCGGCGCTCGCGCGCGATGCCCAGCGGTTCCAGCGCCCCCTCGATTTGTCCGGCCAGGTCGAACAGCGCGTCGTTGCCGCGCACCCCTACCCAAAAGACGCGCGGACTGCGCGGGTTGGAAAAAAAATCCCACCCCGTGGAAGTCCATCTCCACGGGTTCCAGTGTCCTTGCCCGCGCCAGCGCTTCCCGAAGCGCAGGAAGTTTTTCTTCCCCCAGATGCCCGATAAACTTCAGTGTCAGGTGCAGAACGTCGGGCCGCACCCAGCGCACCGCCCCGGTAGTGGGTTTCAACCCGGCCAGCAGCTCGGCGATGGCCGCACGAACGGCATCGGTCAAATCGAGCGCGACGAAAAGGCGCATCGGAAGAAGGCACTCAGGGTTTGTGGTTGGGTGTGTTCTTTGCCAATGCCCAGCTCACTTCAGCAGTTTGCGGCGGATCAGGTTCAGGGCCGCCTGGCTGGCAAATTGGCGAATGCGCTCGCGGTCGCCCGGGAAGCGATGCTTTACGGTTTTCGCCCGGTGGGCCTCGGCCAGCGAGATAAAAACCGTTCCCACCGGCTTGTCCGGGCTTCCGCCTTCGGGTCCGGCAATGCCGGTGATGCCCATCCCCAGCGTGGCGCCGGCGCGCCGCCGAATGCCGCGCGCCAGCGCTTCCGCCACTTCTGCCGAAACCGCCCCTTTGCGTTTCAGCATGCTCTCGGGCACTCCCACTAATTTTATTTTCAGTTTGTCGGAGTAGCACACCACGCCGCCCAAAAAGTAGTGGGAGCTGCCGGGCACGCTGGTTATGCGCTGGCCCAGCAGCCCGCCGGTGCAGCTCTCCGCCACCGCCAGCGTAGCGCCGCGCATCATCAGGTAGAGTCCCACCACCTGTTCCAGCGATTCATTGCCGCGCGAAAAGACCGCGTCGCCCAAAGCGTTCTCGATTCGCTCGCCCAGCTCTTCCACCCGCCGCATCGCATCGCCCGCGTCGGCGCCGGTGCCACGCAAGTGGATTTGAATTTCGCCCGCCGAGGCCAGCAGCGTGGTTTCCGGATTTTCGTAGGTGCGGTAGATGGGGGCGATCTTTTCTTCTACTTCGGATTCCGCCATCCCTGTCACCTTTAGTACTTTGCTGGCAAACGCCCGCCCGGGGGCGCGCGAACGCAGCTTGGCCAGGCAATACTCTTCAAACAGGGGTTTGAGTTCCGGCGGCGGGCCCGGCAGCAACAGCACAATCTTCTCGCCGTCGGTCTCCATCCACAATCCTGGAGCCGTACCGTTGTCGTTGGGGAACCAGGTCGCCCCGGCCGGCACCATGGCTTGCCGCAGGTTGACTTCCGGCATCTTGCGCCCGAATGCCCGAAACCGTTCGCGCATCATTCGCACCACTTCCTCGCTGCGCTCCAGTGGCCGGCCCAGCAGCTCCGCCACCGACTCGCGCGTGCGGTCATCTTCGGTCGGGCCCAGCCCGCCGATTCCAATCACCAGGTCGGAGCGCTGGAGGGCTTCGGCAAAGACCGCTTTCAGGTGTTCGCGCTTGTCGCCCACCACCGTCTTCCGAATCACGGGGATGCCCAGGCGTTCGAGTTGATCGGTGAGGTAGAGGGAATTGGTGTCCACCCGGAACGGCGTCAGCATCTCCGATCCGATGGCAATGATCTCAGCTTGCATGGCTGCCAAGCTTTCTCGGTCCGTTCGCCCTCACTTCCGCGGCCGGGAACCTCCGCTGCCCGGCCAGTTGAGGTGATAGAGAGAGTTCGTAGTGGCCAGGACCAGGCGGTTCCCCGCGCCGAACGCCAGCCCCACCAGGCCCTGTCCCGAAATGGCCAGCTTCGGCTCTCCCTTCCGGGGGAAGTGAACCACGCCCCGTCGGCCTTTCAGCGAAGCCACCACATAGAGCTCGCCCTTTTGGTCGAACGCCAGCCCCTGCGGCCGCCCCAGGCCGCGATAAAAAACTTCCACCTCGCCGCTGGGCGCGATGCGGTAAATGGAATCGTAGCTGGAGGTGGTGGGCCCGGTAACGTAAAGCGCTTGGTCCGGGCCAAAGGCCAGGTGGTAGGCCGCCACCGACGGTTCCAGCGTGGCGAAGACAAAAATTTGCCGGTCGTGGCCCACCTTGAAAATAGTGCCGGTGCGGTCTCCCACCAACAAGTTTTCGTCGGCATCGAAAGCGATCCCGGTAGCCACGCCCATCCCTTCCGCGTACACCGATTTGCGGGAGGCGGAGGTGACCTGATAGACCACCCCATCGTGCCGACTGGAGACGTAAAGGTTCCCGGCGGCATCCAGCGCCAGCCCGGTGGCATTCACCAGGTTGCTCAGGAAGGGCTTGGCGACGTAGTTGCGGTCAAACTTGTAAATGGAGATGGGAACTTTCTGCCCGCGCGCCCCGCTAACGGTGGCGAAGATGTTTCCTTTCTGATCAATCACCGGGTTGGCGACCGGATGGAGGTTGTCGGCAATCGAGACCCCCAGTTCAATCGCCACCCGGTCGGATTCGCCCTTGGGCGTGCGCACTTCCAGCAAGGAATCCGGCGACCCGTCAGGTACCCGCGCGATCAGAAAATCGTCCGAGGCCACCAGCAAGGTCGCTTGTTTGCCCCCGAATCTCACCTGCGGCCGTCCGTGGTCTCCGCCGCTGAAGCCCCGGCCGTGGATGCCAATCTCGCCCCCGGCAATGCCGGCCGCGGGTTCCACCCGCTCAATCTTGGGTTTTTTTGTGGTTATCCCAGCCATCCGACCCAACTCAGTAGTCCCAGCACCAGCGCGGCATAGACCGCGGCCAGAAAATCATCCAGCACCACGCCGGCGGCGCCGGGCACACCTTCGCTCTGTCGAATCGGATAGGGCTTCAGCACGTCGAAGACGCGAAAAAGTATAAGCCCGGCCAACAAAGTTTTCCACGTCGCCGCCACCGTAGTCGCTCCCGCGTAGGCCACCGCCAGCGGGCCGCCGTAGGTCAGGAATTGCCCCAGGACTTCGTCAATCACCACTGCCGACGGGTCTTGGCTGGTCCAATGCGGCAGCGCGCGTTCCGTGCTCCACATGGCCGTCGCAACCAAGCACAGGGACACCGCGATGAAGGCTAGGTCGAGCGCGACCCCCTCCAGGGTGTAGAGCAGCAGAGCAAACAGAGCCACGCCCCCCAGCGATCCCGCTGTCCCCGGCGCCACCGGCGCATAGCCCAGGCCGAAAGCGGTCGCCAGCCGAATTGCTGTCTTCGTGGGTGTGGCCGATTCAGGTGCGGCGGTTGCGTTGTTCATGGTTCTCCGGCTCCATGTCTTCTGGCTGCGTTGTGACGGCTGCGGGCTCGCTCACCTTATATTTTTCGCTGGCCCAGTTCCCCAGGTCAATCAGCCGGCAGCGTTCCGGGCAAAAAGGGAAATCGGGGTGCCTGCCCGTGTCGGTCGTCTTCCGGCAGATGGGGCACCGCCAATGCATACCACTTACCTATAACCGTTCTTCTGCGCCGGTTCAACGAGCCGCGTGAATTTGCACCAGGGCGGGCGGAGCATCCCCTTGCACCGGCACGGGCGCAGCTTCGGCCTGCGTGTCCAGCACGCGCCCCACCAGATCGTAGTCCCGCGCCTCGGTGATTTCCACCGTCACCAAGCTCCCCGCCCCCGGCATCTCCGCCAGCGCGCAGTCGTTGATGTAAAGCTTGCTGTCGATCTCGGGCGCTTGCGCCGTCAGCCGCGCCTCCCACAGCAGCTCGGTTTCCTGCGAGGGTCCTTCCAGCAAGGCAGTGAGACGCCGCCCTAGCCGCTGGCGGTTTTTCTCCGCTGCAATCGGCCGTTGCACCGCCATCAGGTGGCGCTGGCGGCGGCGCGCTTCACCCGCAGAAATTTTTTCGTCCAGGGGATAACTCTGTGATGTTTCCTCATCCGAGTAAGTGAACACGCCCACGTGGTCGAAGCGGGCGGCGCGCACGAAGTCGCACAGGGTTTCAAAATCCTTCTCTGTCTCGCCGGGGAAGCCGGCAATGAAGGAGGTCCGCAAGGCCACCTCGGGCATCGCGGCCCGGATGCGCTCGAGCAGCTTCAGGAAGGCGTCGCCGTGGCTGCCGCGTCGCATGCGCTTCAGCACCGCCGCGCTGGCGTGCTGCAAGGGAATGTCAAAGTAGGGCACCAGCTTCGGCTGCGCGGCCACCGTGTCGATCAGCTTTTGGCTCACCCGGTTGGGATAGACGTAGAGGAAGCGCACCCAGCCTACATCATCCAGCCCGGCCAGCCGTTCCAGCAGCATCGGCAAGCCGTCGCGCAGCCCCAGGTCTTCGCCGTAGCTGGTGGTGTCCTGCCCGATCAGGATCAGTTCGCGCGCGCCCGCTGCCGTCAGTTGCTCGGCCTCGCGCACCACCGACTCAAACCGCCGGCTGCGGAAGCCCCCGCGCAACTGCGGAATGATGCAGAACGAGCACGGGTGGTCGCACCCTTCCGCAATTTTGATGTAGGCGTAGTGGCGCGGGGTGGCGGTCAGGCGCGGCGTCAGCTCGTGGTAGAGATAGGGCTCCAGCACCGGCGGGCGGCCAGCGAGCGTGCCGCGGCAGGCTTCGAGAATCTGCTCCAGCTCGTTGGTTCCCACCACCGCGTCTACTTCCGGGATTTCCTGCTGAATCTGCTCGCGGTAGCGTTCCACCAGGCAGCCGGCCACAATCAACTTCTGTGCCGCGCCGAACTTCTTGTGCTCGACCATCTCCAGGATGGTCTCGATCGATTCTTTGCGCGCCGGCTCGATGAAGCTGCACGTGTTCACCACCAGGATGTCGGCCTCGTCCGCGCGCGGCGTCATCTCGTAGCCCGAGCGTGCCAGCACGCCCATCATTACCTCGCTGTCCACGAGGTTCTTCGGGCAGCCCAGACTGATGAATCCTACTTTGGCCATAAAGGAAAAACTGCGCTCCATCGGATGCGAAACTCTATTCTAACACAGACAGCCGAGTGTGCCGTGGCCACCTATCTGCATGCTATACTACCGAGCGAACGATTTTCGATCCGCACGAGGAGAGGACAGACTGCCATGGTAATGACGCCTTCGACCATGCCCACACTCGGCATGCAGGCTCCGGACTTTCGCCTACCCGACACGCAGGGCAAGATGGTGGCGCTCGGCGACTTCCAGGACGCCCCCGCCTTGCTGGTGATGTTCATCTGCAACCACTGCCCCTACGTCCAACACGTGCGGGCGGAGCTGGCTGAGCTGTGCGAGGAATACCAGCAGGTGGGTGTGGCGGTGGTGGGCATCAACTCCAACGACGTCGAGGCCTATCCCGACGACAGCCCGGAGAAGATGGCCGAGCAGGCCAAGCAGTTCCTCTACACCTTCCCCTACCTCTACGACCAAAGCCAGGAGGTCGCCAAAGCTTACCGCGCCGCCTGCACGCCCGACTTCTACGTCTTCGACCGGGAACGGAAGCTGGCCTATCGCGGCCAGATGGACGACAGCCGCCCGGGCAACGATCAGCCCGTCACCGGCGCCGACCTGCGCGCCGCCCTCGACGCCGTGCTGGCCGGCAAGCCCGTGCCGGAACAGCAGAAGCCCAGCCTCGGCTGCAACATCAAGTGGAAACCCGGCAACGCGCCTGACTATTTCACCAGCTAGCTCCGGTCACTCTCCGCCCCCGAAGCCCGTTCCTGGTGGTGTCCTAATTTCACACCGAGTCCCCAGGCCCCTGCCTGGGGGAAGCGAAAATCCCTGCGGCGGGGGCCGCAGGGCTCGGTATGAATTGGGACCGAGTTCGGAATCGCCCAAATTGGGGCACTACCCAGTTCCTGCCGGTGCAGGCTCATTCAATCGGTGGTGTTCACGCTCTCAGGCAGAGTGTTGTGGCGGTTGCTTGCGGTTGGGTTTCCAGGTTTGGATGCTGCGCAGCAGGTCGAGCAACTGCACCGATTCAGCCGGAGCCTGCCCGAAGCGCGCGTGGTTGTAGAGTCGCGTGAAGTCCCGGACTTGGAGGGCGAGTTCCGGCGGGGGAAGCGCGGCGGCGAACTCCAGCGGTGTCTGCGCGGGGCTTCTGCGGTAGCCTTTGCGCTTGAGCGCACGCAGCAAGTGCTGGTAGGTCATCGTCGCTTCGGAGGCGGAGAGAGCGCGCCGCCCCCCGGTCCGGAGCAGCCACAGCTCGCGCAGCCGGTCGCGCAGTTGTGGCCCGCGCAGGAGCAACACCACCCCCAGCGCCAAGGCCAGCGCCGCCGGAGCGGTGTAGGGACTTTCCACCAGATTCTTCCCTACTTGGTTGATCTCGGCGGTGAGTGCCCGCCGCTGCCGCCGGAACCACCGCCGTGCATTTCGCGACCAGAGGGAGACGCTGCGGTTCAGGCGCCGGCCCAGCCGCATCTGCTGGCTGAAGTCGTAGTTGATCACCCACTCGTCCCACCACAGGTCGAAGGCGTCGTAGTAGTGCTGCACCGTTGTCCACCAGCTTCGCTGTCGGGCGTTGGGGTCGGGCGGCGTGGGGTCGAACTCTACCCAGCCGATGCCGGGGAAGAATACTTCCACCCAGGTGTGGGCGTCGGCTGCGCGCACAATGTAGTTTTCCCCCACTTCGTTGTACTCGCCGGTCAGGAACCCGTTCACCAAACGCGCGGGCACGTCCAGGGTGCGCAGCAGTACCGTCATGGAAGCGGCGAAATATTCGCAGTGGCCTTTGCGCCGCTCGAACAGGAAAGAAGCCACCGGGTCGGCTTCGCGCTTTTGCGGCAGGTCGAGCGTGTAACCGAACTCGGTGCGCAAGCGGCGCTCCAGTTCCGCCGCCTTGTCGTAGGCGGTGTCGAACTCGGAGGCCCACTCCGCCGCCAGCTCGGCGATGCGCGGGTCGAGCTCGGGCAACTGGAAATAGTTTTCCCGAAGGTATTGGCCGGGATTTCCGTTTTGCCTGCCCCTGATGGCACGTTTATACACCCGATCGCCGCCGATCGCACAAAAACTTCGATCGTCGCACAATCGCTCAGCTTCAAAGGCCTTCATCTGAGCCCGCGCCGACGTGCGACCGACTGGAACCCCTGCTTTTCGGGCATTTCTCAGACACCGCTCCACACGTGTGCCCCGTGTCATCGCCGGGCGGGCTTCGTTGCACTTCAGGCCGCGCGTCAGCCTGCCGGCACGGGTAGCGCCCAGATCCTCCGCAGCATGTCGCCGAACAGCCGCCGCGTGAGATGCCCTTCCGCCAGCAGAAGCCAGTAGTACCGCGCATGCTTCACCAGCCGGCCCCCAGTTTTCACCAGTCGCTGCTGGAGACTCGTGAGCGACCAGCGCTTGACCCGCAGCGGAAGGACCAGTCTGCGCCACAAGTTGCCCAGATTGTAGGCCAGGACGCTCAGTTGCAGGCGCACCTCGTTCGCCCGGAAACGATGGCACGACAGCCGCGTCCAGTGGGTGGCCTGCTTGCCTTCCTTGATCCATTGCTCCGCCGTACCGCGCTTGTTGTAAAACCGCACGACCGAGCGGCTCGGGAGGGCCATGTTGGTCACGATGAAGCCGACGCGAGGGAACAGCTCACCTTGGTGGTGCTCCACCTTGGCGACGATCCGTCTGGGCGTGGTCCAGCTCTTGGCCTGATAGCGGAAACTCTGGTAGCGCACCAAGGGCTTGCAGCTCGGCCGTCCCGGCGGACGAAAGAGGATGTCTTCGATTTCCAGCTCCAAGCTCTTGTTCGCCGGCATGCGAATGGCATAGTCCACGTCGCGCTGCTCGAGCGCGTCGTAGATCTCGGGCTTCGCGAACGCGGCGTCTGCGCGGAACGCTACGCGCTTGCCCTCCACCTGCTGCCGGTCAATCTCCGGTACGAGCAGGTCGTCCCAGTCGTCGGCGCTATGCACGTTGCCTGGCCGCAGCGTGGCGGCGAGGCAGTCCCCATGCTCGGTGAACAGAAACAGCGGGTGGTAGCAGACGGACTCGAAGTGCCCGTTATAGGCGCTCCCTCCTGCGCCCCATGCGGGCTCTCGCTCGAGTCCATGTCGCAGGGTCGGCGCGCGTCGCCATCTCGGCGTGCAAGCACCTCCCGGTTCGGCCCTCAACCCGACGAGATTCTCCTCGTGGGTCAAGCTCTGTCTCGAACCAATGCGCATGTCAGCGCCGCACCCCGGTCCCAGCGCTTTGGCGACCCGATGAGACGAAATGTTGGGTCTGCCGACACGCGCCCCGCGTCGTTGAGATCTTCGTAGCCCGCGAGGCGACTGTAGACCGACTGCCGCAGGAGATCCACCACGCTGAACTGGGTGTTCAGTCGCGCTCAGGTGCTCGGCGATGAGTGTCTCCAGCCCCAGACGTTCATCCAACTCGCGCACCAGAATGCGCGGGTCGCGCGATCCCTCGCAACTTTCAAGGCCGTTGAACGCGAACTGGAATGGCTCGTGTTGTAATTCACCCACCGGGTGTCATCCGTAGTGTGGTTCCTTACGTCGGAGCCCCAAAACTTCCTGGCGATACGGTACCACAGCCAAATCGTCCGGGATTGGGAGTAGTCAGCCCCCGCGGCGCGCAACTCATCGGGCAAGGGTTGGCCTACGTCGGAGACCACATCGTAGCCCACCAGCCCCGCGCTGAACCCGCCGCAGCGAGCCTGTGTTGTCAATGCCCAGCAGGCGGAAGCGCCCGCGCAGTGCCACCGGCACCGAAGCGGCGAACAAAACGTCGGTGGTGATCGGCTCCAGCAATACTCGGTAGTGAAGCTGCCGGCGGGAGGCGCTCGGCAGGGGGCGCAGGGGCAGGTTGAAGTTCCCGTCGGCCCGGCCGTGCAGGATGCGGGGGCGCTCCGGCAATCTGTACCAGCGCAGGCCATCGAAGTGCGCCAGTGCCAGGCCGCGCCAGCGCAACCCTTCCAGCGTGCGCGGGTCTCCCTCTTCGGTCTTCACCCGCATCACCACGCTTCGGTTGCGTTTGATCCTGCCGATGTCGCCCAGCGACACCTGATCGGCGAAGCCGCTGATGAGCTCGGGCTGGACCCCATAGGCGCTGAAGTAGCCCGCGCTCAAGCGCGGCAGCAGAAAGAAAATCACCGTTCCCAGCGCCAGCACCGCTACCGCCACACCCCACGAAGTCAGCAGCAAAGACTGCGGCAGCCGTTGAGCCAGGGCGGCGTCGCTGGCGCGCGGCGCGGTGGCGGCGCAGGTCTCGCTGCTCCGCTTGATCTCGAAGCTGACAAAGGTGGAAATCCCCAGCAGCAGAAAGAGGAAGAAAAACACCAAAAAAGTGGTGTCCACCGTCAGGGTGGCAGCGGCTAGGATTTCCATGAACGCCACCAGCGCCAGCCACAGGTAGTCGCGGTTGCTGCGCGCAGAATAGATCTTCACCACCGCGATGAACAGCACCAGGTGCGAGGTGGCCAGCAGGAAGTTCTGCGAAAGCAGGTAGAGGTCGATGAAATAGAAGGCAAAGTAAAACCACGCCAGCCGCGTCACCGACTTGGGGTTGAGCTCCGGCTCCGACTGCCGCCGGTACCGCAGCGCTTTCACCACCAGCGCTCCGCCCACCAGCAGCACCGTCGGGACGTCCAGTTGGCCCGTGCTGGCCAGGGCCAGGAAGCCCACCGTCACCAGCAGGAAAAGCGACACTTCGAAATAGCGGTGGACAACTTTCGCCGTTGTGGCAGGCGTCGTGGCAGCCATCGCAGCAGTTGTACCTCTCAGGAAGCAGGCCGCTCCCGGCCCGTCGCACCCTCGCGGTGCTGCTTTCGTCCTCTCTCTTGCAGCAGGGCGGCGACTTTTCGGGTTGCCGCTCCCACGCCCAGCCGCTGGACCTGGCTCAGCCGCACCCAGCGGGTAGGGTAGTTGCTCTCTGACACCGCGCGGCGGTCCCGAGCGCGCACGGGCGACTGATACACCCGCAGCACCAGGTCGCGCATGGTAGTGGTGTGTTCCACCGTCGCCACCCGCCGCCCCGCGCCTGTTTCAATTTCATTGCCATTGGCGCGAATGTCCTTTTTGTTTTTTCCAGTTGTGTACGGGAAGTGCCACAGGCCGGAAAAGTAGCCGCTAGCTTCCCGCACCAGCAGCACTTTTCCTTTTTGCTCGATCACAAAAACTTTGAGTGCCAATCGTGGCCGCGGCCGCTTCTTTGGCCGGCGGGGAAACTTTTTCGCCATGCCGGCCTGCCGCGCCGCGCACAACCCTTCCAGCGGACACAACGTGCAGCGGGGCAGCTTGGGCAGGCAAATCGTAGAGCCCAACTCCATCAGCGCTTGGTTGAAGTCGCCGGGCCGCCGGCGCGAAACCAACCGGTCCGCCAGCGGTTGCAAGGCCGGGCGGTTGTCCGCATCGGCGTCGGTCAAACAAAACAGCCGCACCAGCACGCGCGCCACGTTGCCGTCCACCACCGCCACCGGCTGGCCGTAAGCAATCGACAGGATGGCCCGCGCGGTGTAAGGCCCGATGCCGGGCAGGGCCAGCGCATCTTCCAGCAGGCGGGGAAACCGCCCCCCATGCTTGCGCACAATTTCCTTCGCCGCGCGATGCAGGTTGCGCGCGCGCTGGTAGTAGCCCAGTCCCGCCCACAAACGCAGAACGCTCTTGGCGCGCGCCAGCTTCTTCACCGTGGGGTAGGCTTGGAGAAAGCGCTGGTAGTAGGGAACCACCACCGGCACCCGCGTCTGCTGCAACATGATTTCCGACAGCCACACCCGATAGGCGTCCTTCGTCCCCCGCCAGGGCAGACTGCGCTGGGAGCGGTCGAACCAGCGCAGCAGGCGCTGCCGCAGGGCGCGAGGGGCTGGGCCGCTTTTCTTCCTCATCATAGCGACTGGAAAAATACCACGTAGGAGTTGGCCCACAGGGTAGTGGGGATGGAGCCCCGCCCCCGCGCCGTTAGCAGAACCTTGAAGGTGTTGGTGTCCCGGCCCAGCGGAGCCAGAAACTCGTCGTCGCCTCCCCATTTGGGTTCCACGAACGCCAGCTCCCGCAGCACGTGGTAGATGTTGTCGGCGGCGGACGCAACCGGCGTGGTGAACTTCGGGCTGCTGAACTTCAACTGCGCGTTAATTTCGTAGAAGTGCCACGCCAGGCAGGCGCAGAAGCTGACCGCCCGCTCGAACCTCTCGTTCCACTCCGTGCCATCGCCGGCGGGGCGAGCTTCCGGGGGCAGGTAAGGATCGAAAACCAACTCCACCCGGCGCTCATCTTCGCGGGTGAACTCCCGCACCTTCACGTTCTGCGCTCTCGCCGTTGCCTTCCAGTCCACGTGCCGGGCGCTGTCGGTGGGCTGGTAGTCGCGGATGGAGTAGAGGTCGTGGCCTCGCCCCCGGTAGTAACTTTCCAGCTCGCCGCTCAGCAGCGGCAGAATTTCATAAAACTCCTCGGTCGGCACCACCGGCGGGTACACCACGAGCTCATTCGCTGCCTTCACCTGCCGGGTCTTCAGCAGGAACCCGAAAGGAAACTTGCTGCTCACTTGGAAGGCGTCCTGCGCGTAGCGGCCCCGGCGCGGGAAGGTCAGCTCCACCGCTTGCGTGGAGCTGCGATGACGCGGGATGTAGGGAAAGTAAACCGGCTGGCGCAAAACCCTCCGCGCTTCGCCGGTTGCCGCAGCTTTCTTCCTGCGCTTGCGGAAGCCGCCGGTGTCGCCGCTGACGGTCAAGGAGAACGACGGCAAAGTGCGCTTGTGGTTCCGCAGCGCGAGCGAGGCCCGCACCGGCTGCCGGGCAAAAATGTGCTCGGGCAGTTCCAAGCTCAGGTCAATCCCGGTCAGCACGATGCGCGACACCAGCCCGCTCACCAGAATCCCCGCCAGCAGGCTGGCCAGCACGATGAACAGCAGGTTGTTCCCGGTGTTGAGCGCCGCCACCACCAGCACCAGCGTGGCCGCCAGATAGACCAGGCCCTCTCGGGTCAGTTTGTAGTCCACTTGATAGAAAAGCCACCGGAGCGGGGTGCCCTCCGCCAGCCGCGGCACCAGCCGGACGGCCACAAACAAAGCGAGGGCGAGCGCCAGCGCGTGATAGACCACCATCAACTGCTTGTGCCCGCGCTCGAAGGCGGCGGCCCCATTCAGGGCCAGCACCAGCGACACGCCCAGCAGCAGCAGCGACAGCAAGAAACTCTTGGCGCCGCTGAAGTCGTGCGTCCTAGGGTCGATGCCGACGGAACGATACCAGCGCTCCACCACCGGAAAGCGCGCAGCCAGTGCCAGCAAGCGGGGCTCTGATTTCATAACTTGGCGCCGTTTCCGTTTGCGAGGGCGTATTTCAGGACCATCTCACAACGGAACTTCAACCGAGTCGAGGATTTCCTGCAGGATGGCTTCGGCTTGGTCGGCCTTGCGAAGCGTGGAGGTGTAGCGGGTGCTGACCACCACCCGGTGGGCAAACACCGGAATCACCAGTTGCTTGATGTCGTCCGGCACGCAGAAGTCGCGCCCCTCCAGGAAGGCGCGCGCCTGCGCGGCCCGGTAGAGCATGAGTGTCCCGCGTGGGCTTACCCCCAGGCTGAGGTGTTCGTTGGCGCGCGTGCGCTGCGCAATCGCCAGCGCGTAATCCATCAGCGCGTCGTCCACCCGCACCCGCCGCACCTCCTCCTGCATGCGCAGGACTTCTTCCGCCGTCATCACCGGTTGCAGCTTCTCCAACGGCTCGCGGGAGTCGCCGTGCGCGCGCAGAATTTCTTTCTCGCTTTCTGCGCTGGGATAGCCCATGCGCAGGCGCAGCAGAAAGCGGTCGAGCTGCGACTCGGGCAACGGGTAGGTACCGTGGTGCTCGATGGGGTTTTGGGTGGCCAGCACCAGGAAGGGCTGGGGCAGCGGATGGGTATGGTTGTCCACCGTCACTTGCTGCTCGTTCATCGCCTCCAGCAGCGCCGATTGGGTCTTGGGGGTGGTGCGGTTGATTTCGTCCGCCAGCACCACGTTGGCGAACACCGGCCCCGGCTTGAACTCAAAGCTTTGCTGGTGCTGGTTGAAGACGGAGACGCCGATCACGTCGCTGGGCAGCAGGTCGGAGGTGAACTGGATGCGATGGAAAGTGCAGTTGAAGCAGCGCGCCAGTGTGCGCGCCAGCAGGGTCTTGCCCACGCCGGGCACGTCTTCGATCAGCAGATGCCCCCGCGCCAGCAGCCCCACCAGCGCCAGCCGGATGACGTCATCCTTTCCCCGGATGACGCTGCCGAGGGCGCGCTGCAACTCGGCCAGTTGCTCGGTGGTATGCGTTGGCGCCATCCCTCTTGTGCCCTTTTCCGAAGCCCCGTACAATCGTGGGGTGCTCCGTCCCTTTATGGGCGCTTAGCTCAGCGGCTAGAGCGCTCCCCTCACACGGGAGAGGTCGTAGGTTCGAATCCTACAGCGCCCACCATTCACCTTTGATGCAGCCCTTGTGGGTTGCGTTCCGGCCACGCCCAAGCGATTCTAACAAACCCGCTCGCATACAACATAAAATTTCGCTAATCTATGACACGGTGAGGGAAACTCGCCGAGCTTGTTATTCCGAGGAACCCGCCTCGGCCTGCCTTCGGCAGGCAAGCTCGGAATGACACCAAGCAATAGTTTTTCAGTACCCTGTTAGATGTAGAAATGCTGACTGCCGCTCGCATGGTAGAAACGCTCGCTCTCGGCCTCTGGCTGGGGAGCATGGTTTTCCTGAGCTTCGTGGTCGCGCCGGCTGCCTTCGCGGTGCTGCCCAGCCGGGAGTTGGCCGGCCAATTGGTCGGTCACACGCTCGCGCGGCTCTATCTGTTGGGCTACATTTGTGGCGGGTTGTTTCTCCTCGGTCTGGTGGTCGAGCAGCGCCTGAGTGGCGCTTCTCTGCGGGCCGTGGCGCTGCCCATCGGTCTGCTGGCAGCGATGCTGCTGCTGATCTTCTACAACCAGTACTTCCTCGGGGAGCGCATGGCGGCCTTGCGTGCGGAGATGACCGCCACCTTCGGCAGCATTGACCAAACGCCCCGCGACCACGCGCTGCGCGCCGCCTTCGGCCGCTACCACGGCGTCTCTTCTCTGCTGATGTCGGCGAACATGCTTCTGACACTCGTGCTCCTCGTTCTTACCGTGCGCCGCTTCCGCTGACCTCACTCTAGTGTACTGTCCCGGAAATAAGCGATATATTAATGGGCAACCTTTGGCCTCTGGAGGTATGCCCATGCCACGCGGTCGCCCCGTTACTCCCCTCACTCTCGAGGAATCGGAACTGGGGAGCCTCTGAACTTGCCGCGTCTGGTCTGAGGGCCCAGATTCTGGCCTGCGCCGAAGCGTTCCCGGCTGACCAATACGACCGTGGGCAAGTGGCGAAAGCGCTATAACAAATCCCCGGAGATGAACTGCGTCCCGGACGCCCCCGCACGCATTGAACGTGTTGCGGAAGCATCAACCTGCAAACCGAACCTCCCGATCTTCTGGAGCGTGCGTTCCATGGCGGAACACACGGGAGTCTCAAAGAGCACGGTCCAGCGGTGGTTCGATCTGTTCGGCGTCCAGCCGCATCGCCAGCGGCATTTCAAGATTTCCAACGACCCGTTCTTCGTCGAGAAAGTCCGCGACATCGTCGGTCTCTACCTCAATCCCCCGGACCACGCCGCGGTGCTCTCGGTCGATGAGAAGACCCAGGTTCAAGCTCTTCAGCGAACTCAGCCCGTTCTCCCCATGGGCCTCGGCTACGTCGAAGGCGTCACCCATGATTACAAACGTCACGGCACGACCACTCTGTTCGCGGCTCTCGATGTGGCCACCGGGAGAGTCATCACCCGCTGTAAACCGCGACACCGTCATCAGGAGTTCCTCACTTTCCTGCGTCAGATCGACGGCAGTGTGCCGCACAACCTCGACGTCCATCTCATCGTCGATAACTACGCTGCTCACAAACATCCCAAAGTCCGCGCTTGGCTCGCTCGGCGTCCCCGCTACCACGTTCATTTCACCCCAACCTATGCGTCCTGGCTCAACCAAGTCGGCGGTTCGGCATCATTACCCAGACCATTCGCCGAGGTTCCTTCTCCAGCGTCAAGGCTCTCGTCCGTAACATCGAGCGCTTCGTCGAACATTACAACGCCAACACCAGTCCTTTCGTCTGGACCGCCACGGCCGAATCCATCCTCGCTAAGGTCGAACGACTTTGCTCATATATTTCCGGGACAGTACACTAGAAGCAGTTGCATAACCTCTGCTTGGCGGGTCAGGGCTTCAGCCCTGACATAAAAAGCCATAAAAACCAGGGGCTTTAGCCCCTGAGGCTTCTCTTCAAATGAGGTTATACAACGGGCTCTAGGTTTTCTTGTTTCGTCGGAGGTTCGGAATCATCGGTGGGTTTTGCTGCGTGGTACACTCACCGCATGCGCTTTGCGATTCTGGGGTTGGCGCAGACCGGCAAGACGTCGTTGTTCCGCATCCTCTGCGGCTCTCAGACCCATCCGGAAGCCTACGGCGCCCACATCGGCGTGGCCCACGTGCTCGACCCGCGTCTGGAAGAGTTGGCGCGAATCTACCACCCCAAGAAAGTCACCCCTGCCAGCCTGGAATTTCTCGATGCGCCCGCCCTGGCCGGCGACCCCGGCAAAGACGCCACCGTCTTCGGGCAGGTGCGGGGTGCCGAGGCCTTTGTTCACGTGGTGCGGGTTTTCGGCGAGCAGCCCAACCCCGGCGGCGACGGCGCTGACTTGGAAACAGAATTTGCGCTGGTGGACCTCGACACCGTCAGCAAGCGCCTCGAAAAACTCGAACGCGACCTGAAGAAAGCGCGCACCCCGGAGTTGGAACTCGAACACCGCATCCTGGAGAAAGCGCGTGCGCCGCTGGCGGCGGGCACTCCCCTGCGAGCGCAGGACTGGGCAGCGGAGGAGCGAAAACTGCTGAGCCGCTTCCAACTCCTGAGCGCCAAGCCGCTCCTGCTGGTTCTGAATGCCGGGGAGGAGGAGGCTCCTAACTTGGAGCAGCTTCCGCAGAAACACAATCTGGGCGGTTGGGCCGGGCAGCCCGGCGTGGCGCTGACCGAAATCTGCGGCCAGATTGAAGCTGAGTTGGCCGAGCTCGAACCCGCCGACGCGGCCGAGTTCATGGCCAGCTACGGCCTGCGCGAGTCGGCCCGGGGCCGGCTGCTCCACAGCGCCTACGGGCTGCTGGGCTTGCTGACTTTCTACACTGTGGGGGAAGCGGAATGCCGCGCCTGGGCGGTGCCGCGCGGAACGGTGGCGGTGGACGCCGCCGGCACGGTGCATTCCGACTTCGCCCGCCGCTTCATCAAAGCGGAAGTGCTTCCCTGGAATGTGTTGGTCGAGGCCGGCGGCTTGGCCGCCGCCCGCGAGCAAGGCCGGGTGCGTCTGGAGGGCAAGCAGCACGAAATCCACGACGGCGACGTGCTCTATATCCGCCACGGCGCCTGAGAGCAGGGAAGGGAATCGGTGACGAACTTTACCTTGAGTTTGCTGTTGGGCTTGACGGCCGCTGTGGCCAACATCGTTGGCGGTTTGGTGGTCGTGCGGCGTCACTGGGAGCGCCGCTTCCTGAAGTATTTCATCGCGCTCGGTTCCGGCTTCATGCTGGCGGCGGCGCTGCTGGAGATGGTGCCGGAAAGCATCGAGCTGGCCGGGGACCGGGCCTTGGCGCTGGTGTTGGGCGGCTACCTGCTGGTCCACTTCTTCGAGCACACCATCACCGCTCACTTTCACTTCGGTGAAGAGACCCACCCGGAAGAGCTCATCCACCCTAGGGTGGGCTACACGGCGGTGCTGGGAATGCTCATCCACAATTTTTTCGACGGCGCCGCCATCGCTTCCGGGTTCATTGTTTCAAGTTATCTGGGCACAGTGATCTTTCTGGCGGTCTTCCTGCACAAGATTCCCGATGGCTTCACGGTAGCGTCGGTGATGCTGGCGGCCGGGCGCGGCCCGCGCCGGGCGTTGCAGGCGGTGGTGCTGATGGGGGTGGGCACGCTGGCGGGCCTGGGGGTGATGTGGTTGCTCCAAGCGCAGGTGGCCTACGGACTGGCGCTTTCAGCCGGTGCCACGCTCTACGTCGCCGCCAGCGACTTGATGCCGGAGGTGAACCGGGAGCCTGGTATCCTCATGCCGCTCTGGGTCTTTGTCGGGGTGGCCTTGATGCTGCTCTTCAAGCTCCTGGTCCCGATATAGCAGAAAGACAGGGTAGTGGGACATTTTGGAAATGGGAAGCTCGCGCCGAGCCCCGTGGCTTGTCCTGAGTAGAGTCGAAGGGCACCTGCCACGGGGCGTTTGTGCCGCTTGTCCGCCCGGCGGCAGGTGCCTGCCTACCGCTTGCCCGCCTAGGGCGGGCAGGCAGGCCGCCGGGCTCAGCGGTAAAATTAACATCGTGAAACTGACCCACTACCAAAGACAGGGATAACGTGCTGGCGCACGGAAAATCTGCGAAACTTAAGGGCCGGAACAGGGTTAGATAAAGTGGAACCGCGCGTGGCGAAGACCGACGAAGAGTGGATGCTTCGCCTGCGGGTGGGGGACGACGATGCGTTCGACCACTTGCTGGGCAAATATCGGGCGCCGGTCGTGCATTTCGTCTATCGGCTGGTTCACGAGCCGGCGCTGGCGGAAGAGCTGGCGCAGGAGGTCTTTCTGCGCGTCTTTCGCGCCCGCCGGAGCTACCGGCCGCGGGCCAAGTTCACCACCTGGCTGTTCCGCATTGCCACTAACGTGGCCCTCAACGCTCTCCGCGACGGTCGCATGCGGCGCTGGGGAGAGACCTCCATCGACGCCGAGGACGCCGGCCCGCAGGTGGCGCAGTTGTCCGCTCCCGGCCCCACCGCCGAGCAGCGGCTGCTGGAAGCCGAGCGGGCGCGCCAGATTCGCGCGGCGGTCGAGTCGTTGCCGGAAAAGCAGCGCCTAGCCGTCCTGCTGCACAAGTACCAGGATTTGGACTATGCGGAAATCGCCCCCATTCTGGGATGCTCGGAGAGCGCGCTCAAGTCGCTTCTCTTCCGGGCCTATGAAACGCTCCGGGTCAAACTGCGGCCCTTGGCGGGAGCACAGCCATGAATAAGCATCTGAAAGAAGCTGAAATCATTCCTTATCTCGATGCGCGCCTCAGCGACGCCGAACGGCAGCGGTTGGACCGCCACTTGGCGGACTGTTCCGCTTGCCGGACTCAGTTGGCGGAGTTCCGCGCCCTGTTGGGCGTCCTGGAGGAATGGAAAGCGGTCGAGCCTTCGCCGGCTTTCGATGCGGTTGTGCGGGAGCGCCTGCGCGCGCAACCCGAGCCTTTGCCTCGATGGGCGTGGCTGCGCCTCCGCCCGGCCTGGGGAGCTGCTCTGGTGGTGCTGGTGATGGTTGCCATCGGGCTCTGGCAGTTCACCTCGCCCGTGCCGCCCCAAGAGCAGGGGAGTGCCCCCGAGCAGGCGCAGGTGGAGCCGATGGTGGTGCCGGACACTGCGCCGGAGACAGCATCCGCTGAGGGAGACAGCCTTGAGTTGCTGGACGACCCGGTGTTGCTAGAAAACTACGAGCTACTGGCGGAGTTCGACGTCCTCTTTGAGCCCGTACAGGCGAACAAAAAGAAAGACCAGCTATGAGTCGCGGACGAATTCAAGTTGCGCTGGGGATGGCCGCGCTGGCGGCGGCGCTGGTGGGACCGGACCTCCCTGCTCAGTCCACGAGTTCGCACCCAGCCCAGGTGCAAGCTCAGCAGCGTCCTGATCCGGGCGTGGGCCAGCCAGCACAACAGGCTCCGGCTGACCGTCGGCAGCAGTCGGGCCGGCGCCACCATCCACAAGGCCGACGGCAGCACGGCGAACGCGGCCGCCGGGCTCGGGAACTATTTCGCCGGCTGGCGGCGCTTCCGCCCGACCAGCAACGGCAGGCCCTGGAAGGCAACGAGTTCTTCCGGCGGTTGCCGCCCAGGGCGCAGGAGAGGTTCCACCGGCGCCTGCGCGCCCTCAATGAACTTCCGCCGGAGCAGCGGCGGCGGGCGCTGGAGAACATGCAGCGCTTTGCCGAGCTGGCCCCCGAGCGACAGCAACGGATGCGCCGCCGGGCGCAGATTTTCCAGCGCATGACTCCTGAGCAGCGCCGAAGGGCCCAACGGGTCTTTCGCGCTTGGCGAGGGTTGCCGCCGGAGCGGCGACAACTGCTGCGCCCACGGCTCCGCCGTTTGCAACAGGCCGCGCCGGCCAGGCGCCGCGCCCTCCTCGAAGACCCCGCCTTTCTCGGCCCGCTGCGGCCCGGAGAGCGACGCTTGCTGCGCGGGCTGTTGAGGCTGCGCCAAGTTCTTCCGGCCGCGGGTGAGCTCTGAGGCGCAGGGCGTTTGCACGCGGCCAGAAAATTTTCTTCAGTCCCCTACCACAATATATAGCGTTCCCGCCGGCTCAAGTTTCCAATGCACCCCTAGCGGTTGAGTAGGGCAGGGAAGCGCCCTCTCAATTTTTCCTGTTCAGGTATTCACTTTTTGCTGTCAACGCAAAGTAGAAATGTCCGGTTTTTTGCCAGATAGAAATGTCCTCCTCCAAGGGTGATCGGGAGGGGGAATGTACTTTCGTTTGCCTTTCCTTGGGCCCGCAAGCCCCGTAGGCCGTAGGCCGAAGGGGGTTGCGGGCGCGGGCGGCGGGCTCGGGCAGGGCCGCAGGCTGAGATAAGAGCCGCGGAAGCGGACCCAGCGGCTGCCGTCGAGCCGCCGTTCGACCTCCACCCGCGCCCCCCGCAACCCCGCTCGCACCTGGGCGCGCGGGATCGCCCAGCGCTGGCCCTGCCAGCGCACGGTGTAGTCGCCTGCCACCCGGCGCGGTTCGCGCACGCTCAGGATTGACTCCAGCCGCTGGGTGCCTCCCAGCGGGCGGTGGGCATCGTGCGGCTGGCGCGGAGCGACGGTGAAGCGCTGCTCCCAGAAAGGCAGGAAGACTGCTGCCAGGAAGCGGTTGGCCTGCTCCACCGTGTGCACCCCGGCCAGGCGCATCTCCTTGACCAGGCGGTCCTGCAAGGTGCCGAATAGTCTCTCGATGCGCCCCTTGGCCTGGGGGCTGTGGGCGGGAATCCACTCGATCCCCAACTCCTGCAGGGCCCGCCCGATCTGGGTGCGGGCCGGCTGACCGCCGAGCTGCTCGTCGAGCCGGGCCGAGCGGGTGGTGCGGAACAGGCTGCTTTTGTCGGTATAGAGTGCCCGCGGCCGTCCCCAGCGCCGGAGCCAGCCTGCCAGGGTGCGCAGGTTTTCCTCGGTCGAGTCCTGGGCGGCGAAGCGGCCCCAGACCCGGCTGGTAGCGTCGTCGATCAGCGCGATCAACTGCACGGGAGGTCCGCGCCGCTCCAACCAGCGATAGGGCGAGCTGTCCATCATCACCAACTCGCCGAAGGCGGCCCGCCGCTCTCGCCAGACGTGCACCGCCGGCCTCCGCTGCCGGCGCGACCGCCACAGCCCGGCGGCGGTCATCCACTGCCGCAGCGTCTCCCGGCTGACCTGCCACCCATCTCGCGCCAGGTGCTCGCTGGCCAGCGTGGGCCCAAAGTCGGCGTAGCGCCGCCGCACCTGGGCCAGGATGCGCCCCTGGAGGGCCGCTGGAATCTTCCGGTTCGAGGGCCGCCCCCGCAGCCGATGCACTACGCCCCTGTCCCCCTCCGCCCGCACCCGTCTCAGCAGACGCCGCAGGTGGCGTACGCTCACCTGCACCCGCCGGCCCGCTTCCACCTGGGTCAGATAGCCCTGCTCGACTTGGTGGAGTACCTTCAACCGATCCTGCTCCCGTTGGCTCAATTCGATTCGCTCCTCTCTCATCGTCCCTCCTGGCCCTGATGAAAGAGGACATTCCTACTTTGCGCAAATAGGACATTCTCACTTTGCAGCTACAGTATTCACTTTTTGCTTGACAAGCGAGAACGGCAGGCGTAGAAGGTGGGGCTATGTGGGAGCTAGTGGAAGTAAGTGTTTTGTAGTGGCTCCCCGGGGCGGTGCAGTGGTGGCTCAAGCCCTGCCCCAGTAGTTGGGTCTCGAAGAAAGAAAAATTTGCCGGTTCCGCGCTGTCGGACGACCAGTTTCCGGTCCACAGCGGGCTGGGCTGAGTGAGCAAGGGAGAGTTCCAAAGCCAGCAACTCAGCAGCGCTGTGAAGATGGGGGCAAATGCTCCGGGGCAACTATCAGGCACGGGTGGACGAAAAGGGGCGGCTCAAGATCCCGGCGGCCTTCCTCTCCGAATTGAAAAAAGAGGAGTACGGCGGCGAATTTTTCGTTACCAGCACCAACGGCCAGTTTGCTCGCATCTGGCCGCTGGAGGTGTGGAAGCGGGTCGAGGAGCGCTTGGCCCAGGCCAGTTCCAGCAACCGGTCGAAGAAAAAGTTTCTCAACTTGGTCAACTACTACGGGCAGTCGGTGAAGCTGGACATGCAGGGGCGGCTGTTGATTCCCCCCCTCCTGCGCAGCTCGGCGGCGATGAAGGGCGAGGTGGACGTGCTGGGGTCGCTGACCTACCTGGACGTCTGGAACCACCAGCGCTTCCTGGAAGACATCCGCAAGAACCCGCTCTCGCCGGACGACGAGAAGATTTTGGATGATCTGGGCGTATAGGAAAATGATGGGCATTGAGCCAGCACTGGCGGAGCCGGTCGGACGGCTGAGGGGATGCGATGGTGCCACGATGGCATACCCCGGTGATGGTGGAGGAAGTCTTGCACTTCCTGGCCATTCGGCCCGACGGCATCTACCTGGATGCGACCGTCGGCACCGGCGGCCACGCGGAAGCCATTTGCGCCCGGCTCACGACCGGCAAGTTGATTGGAGTGGATAGGGATCCGATGGCATTGGAAATCGCTCAGGAGCGCTTGCGACCGTTCGCGCCCCGGCTGGAGCTTATCCGTTCCAGCCATGCGCACTTGCACACTGTACTCGAGCGGGCAGGCGTGGACACAGTAGACGGGATCCTGGCCGACCTGGGCGTGTCCACGCTCCAGCTCGACGCTCCTGAGCGAGGGTTCTCTTTTCAGCAGGCGGGGCCGCTCGACATGCGGATGGACCCTTCAGGTTCGGAAACCGCCGCCGACTGGGTGAATCACGCCCGCGAGAAAGAACTCGCCGACCTGATTTACACCTATGGCGAAGAGCGCAACGCCCGCAGGATCGCCAGGGCTATTGTGCGTGCCCGTCCCGTCCGGGACACGCTCCACCTGGCACAGGTAGTGACGGGGACTCGGAAGGCCAAGGGAAGGCAGAAACTGCATCCCGCAACAAGAACGTTTCTGGCGCTGCGGATTGCGGTGAATCGAGAGCAGGAGGAGCTCGAGCAGTTTCTTTTCCGGGTCCCCGTCCACTTACGTTCCGGGGGACGCGCGGTCATTCTCAGCTACCACTCGCTGGAAGACCGTCTCGTCAAACAGAGTTTCCGCCGCTTTGCAGCTACCGGCACGATGTACCCCCTCACCAAGAAGGTGGTTACCCCCAACCTTCAAGAAGTGCGCGCAAACCCCCGCGCGCGCAGTGCCAAGCTGCGGGCGGCGGAACTAATTTCGCCCCCTCAGGGGAACTAGAGGAGCGCAGTGGGAGCTTCGGTTCAAGTCTGTTGGCAGAAGCGCATTGACAACTCCCGCCTGGTGCGGCAGCGCGATCCCGGCTACGCCCGCGAATGCGGCGCTCTCCTGGCCGGGGCCCTGGTCTGCCTGGCGGTGGTCCTGCTGTGCGCCTGGCAGTACTTTGAGTACGTGCAGACAGGCTACCGGCTGGAGGAGTTGCGCGCCCGCCACGAGCAAGTGCTGGAATGGAATCGGGTTTTGCGGCTCGAACACGCCACCTTGACCGATCCCATGCGCATCGACGCCCTGGCGCGAAACCGCCTGGGCCTGGAAATCCCGCAGGCCGGGCAGATGATTCTGCTGGGTACGGGAGCGCCGCGGACGCCGGCGCCGGTGTGGGCGCGTGTCCGCTCGGTGGGCCAAGCCGCACAGCCAGTTTCTCTTACGGACTAATTAACTTAATTCACTAAGGGCAAATGTAACAGCCCGGTCCAGAAGGACGCGGGAATTTCTCTCTTTTTACAGGTGAGGCTGAGGATTGGATGCGGTCGGCCCCGGCGACTTCGCGTGTGCGCATAGTTCTGCTGGGTGTTGCTGCCTGTCTTTGGCTGGGTTTGTTGCTGGTGCGCTTGGTGGACCTGCAAGTCCTGCGCCACGCGGAACTCGCCCGCCGGGCCGAACGCCAGCAGCAACGTACCCTGGAAGTGACCCCCAAGCGGGGCGTGATTTACGACCGCAACCGGCGGGAACTGGCCGTCAGCGTCGGGGTGGATTCGGTTTTTGCGGTGCCCGCCGAGGTGTCCGACAGGTCGCGGACAGCGCGCCTGTTAGCTCGGGCTCTCCGGCTCGACCGCACCGAGGTTGAAGACCGCCTCCGGTCAGCGCGCTCCTTCGTTTGGGTGAAACGCAAGCTGGATGCAGCCGAAGCGCAGCGCGTGCGCGCGCTCGAGCTCTCCGGCATCTACTTTGAGCGCGAGCACAAACGTTTCTATCCCAAGCGTGAGCTGGCCGCTCACGTACTGGGCTTCGTCGGTTTGGATGAAGACGGGCTGGGCGGCCTGGAATACGCTTTCGATGGCGTCCTTCGCGGCCCGCCGCGCCGCTTGGTGATTACCGCCGATGGCCGCCGCCGTCCCTACGGTCGCCGGGGGGGGGCATCGCCGGAAGGGGCCAGCCTGGTTCTGACCCTGGATGAAAACATTCAGTACATCGCCGAGCGCGAGTTGGCAGCCGCCATCAAACGCACCCGGGCCCGCGGCGGCAGCCTGATCGTCCAGAATCCCGCCACCGGCGAGATTCTGGCCCTGGCCAACCAGCCCACTTTCAATCCCAACCATCCCACTGCTGTGCCGACTTTCTACCACGTCAATCGCAGCGTGACTCTGGCCTACGAGCCGGGCTCCACCTTCAAAGTGGTGACCATCGCGGCGGTATTGGAGGAAGGGTTGGCGCGCGCCACTGAGGTGGTGGATTGCCAGCAGGGCGGGATTGTGCTGGCTGGACACCTGATTCGCGACCATAAGCCGTTCGGGCGCCTGACCGTGCGCGAAATCGTCCACCGCTCCAGCGACGTGGGCGCCATCAAGCTGGGGTTGCGCCTGGGCGACCGAAAAATGTACAAGCACATTCGCCGGTGGCATTTTGGCCAGCCGACCGGAATTGAGTTTCCCGCCGAAAGCCGCGGCCTGCTACGGCCCCCTGGAAGCTGGTCGCGGATCTCCATTGGGGCTATCTCTATGGGCCAAGAGATAGCTACCACCTCGTTGCAGCTGACGGCGGCTTTTTCCGCCATCGCCAACGGCGGGGTTTGGATTCAGCCCCGCGTGGTCGCTGAAATCGTGCGGGTAAATCAGGTGGAGACGCTGCCCCCGCCCCGCCAGCAGCGCATCATAAGTGTAGGGGTAGCGGAGGAATTGCGGCGGATGCTAGCCGGGGTAGTTACGCGCGGAGGCGGGTTGGAAGCGCAACCCGCCGGCTATTCCGCCGCCGGAAAGACGGGCACGGCGCAGAAGATTGACGAGACCGGAACTTATTCCAAGACCGACTATGTCGCTTCCTTCATTGGTTTTGCGCCGGTGCTGGAGCCCGCCATTACGGTGCTGGTCATGCTCGATTCTCCCCGCGGAGAGTCGTTTTACGGCGGAGAGGTGGCGGCGCCGGTCTTTCGCCGCGTGGTCGAGCAGGTGCTCGCCTATCTCAACGTGCCGCGCGACTTGCCGCTGCGTCCTCGGTCAGACCGTCCACGAGTGGAGCGAGCCGTCTTGCGGGACTTCCGACCGGGGCAGCTCCAACCTGCCCTGTTTGTGGGTACCGTCGAGGGTCCGGCCCGGTTCCGAGCAAGCAAGGGGGTTGTTTCGTCGAAAGGGAATTTTTTGCGCGCCCCGGGCGTGACGGCGGCGCTGGTGGATCCTCCCCTGCGCGCTGGTAGCATCGTTACCCGCAATGGGGACTCGGTCGAGGTGCCTGATTTTTCCGGCAACTCTTTGCGGAAGGTGGTGGAAGCGTGCACGCGCCTGGGCCTGGAGCCCGTGCTGGTGGGAAACGGCGTGGCGGTGGCGCAGCAGCCGGCAGCCCGCACGCGCTTGCCGCGCGGCAGCCGAGTCAGGGTGGAGTTCCGGGCTTCGCTTCCGGCGGCGCCCGCGCGGCCCATGTGAGAGCAGGCGCGGCGAAATGAAAGGTTTCGGGGATGGAACTGAGCAAGGTACTGGCGGGAAGCAAGACTCTTCGGGAACTCCGCACCGGGTCGTTGGAGATCAGCGGGATCGCCTATGACTCGCGCCGGGTGGAGCCGGGCTGGCTGTTCGCCGCCATCAAGGGCGAGAAGCTCGACGGCAACCAGTTTGTCTCCCAGGCGGTCGAGCGCGGGGCCAGCGCAGTCCTGAGTGAGCAACCGCCGCGCCGTGGCGTAGCAGCGGCGTGGATCCAGGTTTCTTCCGTCCGGCAGGCCCTTGCGCAGGCTGCCGCCAACTTCTACGGCCACCCCGCCCGCCAGCTGAAGCTGGTCGGGGTCACCGGCACCAACGGGAAAACCACCACCACCTTCCTGCTTGAATCCATCCTGCGGGCGGCAGGCTTTCGGGTTGGGCTGTTTGGGACGGTGGAGTACCACACCGCCGCCGGCACTGTGCCGGCCGCGCAGACCACGCCCGAGTCCCTCGACTTGCAGCGCTATCTGGCCAGCTGGCGGGACGCGGGCGCGGAGTGGATGGTGATGGAGGTTTCCTCGCACGGGCTGGCATTCGACCGCGTCTATGGCCTTCCTTTTGCCGCCGCCGTCTTTACCAACCTGGCCCGCGACCACCTCGACTTTCACCAGACCATGGACAACTATTTCCAGGCCAAGCAGCAGCTCTTTCTCGGGCAGGGCACCGCGCCGCCCGCGCTCTCGGTTCTGAACGCCGACGACCCGCGCGGCCGGCAACTGGCCGAGACTTGCCGGGGGAAAAAGGTGCTCTACGGTCTGGCGGGGGACGCCGAAACGGTGACTGCCCTCGATCCAAAGATTTCTTTAGCCGGGACGCAATTTACTCTCCGCACGCCCGGCGGCCGCGTGGCCGTCCGTTCTCAGCTTGTAGGCAAAGCCAACCTTCACAACCTGCTGGCGGCGGGCGCCACCGCCTATGGGTTGGGGCTGCCGCTGGAAGCGATTGCCGCCGGGCTGGAATCCCTCCAGCGCGTGCCGGGGCGCTTCGAGCGCGTGCACGCCGGACAGCCGTTTGCGGTGGTGGTGGACTTTGCCCATACCGACTTGGCCTTCACCCATTTGCTCACTACCGCGCGGGAATTCGCGCGCGGTCGGGTGATCATCGTTTTCGGTTCCGGCGGCGACCGGGACCGCACCAAGCGCCCGGTGATGGGAGAGATTGCCGGGCGGTTGAGCGACACCGTCATTCTGACCACCGACAATCCCCGCTCGGAAGACCCGGTGGGCATCATCAACGACATTGTGGTGGGCGTGCAGAAAGCAGGCGGGCGCTACGAAATCGTCCTCGATCGCAAGAGCGCCTTCGAGCGGGCCTTTGAAATCGCCCGCGAAGGCGACATTGTGCTGCTGGCCGGCAAGGGCCATCAGGACACCCAGGTGTACGCCGATCGAGTCGAGCCCTGGAGCGAAATCGAAGCTGCGCAGCGGGCACTGGCCCGCCGAGGTTATGTTCGAGCGGAAACGGCACCCTCGAACGCAGTCTCGTGACGCTGCTCCGTTTCGCGCAGCTGGGATAGCAGGAGGTTGTAAGGGAATCGGAAACAGGAGAGAAGAGAAGCAGGGCACTGGAGATGCAGTGGACAGTAGGCAGGATCGGCCAGAGGCTGGGCGCGGCGGCACCGTCGGAGTCCGCCCAACGACCAGTGACCGGCTTTTCCATCGATTCGCGCACCCTCGAGGCCGGCCAATGCTTCTTTGCGGTGAAGGGCCCGCGCTTCGACGGCCACGATTTTGTCGCGCAGGCGTTGGAGCGCGGCGCGGCGGTGTGCGTGGTGCGGGAAGAGCGGCGCGCCAGCTATCCGTCCGCCATCGGCAAGAGCTTGATCGGCGTGCCGGATACCCTGCAGGCTCTGCACACCCTGGCACGCGCGGCGCGGCGGCTTTGGGGGCGCCCGGTCATTGGCATCACCGGTTCCACCGGCAAGACCACCACGAAGGATATGCTGGCAGCCGTGCTCGTCACTCGCTACCGGGTGTTGAAGTCGGAAGGAAATTTGAACAACGAGTACGGCCTGCCCCTGAGCTTGCTGCGGCTGAGCGAGGAGCATGAGCTGGCCGTGCTGGAACTGGCCATGGCGCACAAGGGCGAGCTGGCCAAGCTGTGCGCGGTGGCCGAACCCAACCTGGGCGTGGTCACCAACGTCGCTCCCGTCCACCTGGAGTTTTTCTCCTCAGTGGAGGAGATCGCCGAGGCCAAGCGCGAGCTCATCCACGGGTTGCAACCACCGGCCACCGCGGTGCTGAATGCGGATGACGCGCGCGTCAGCAGTTTCGCCGAAGGGTTTGCGGGGCGGGTGGTCCGCTTCGGAACGGAAAAGGCTGCCGAGGTGCGCGCGGAAAACGTGGACGACCGAGGACTGGCGGGCAGCGAGTTCGATTTGGTGGCGGGCGGGGAATGCCAACGGATTTCGCTCGGCCTGCCCGGTCGGCAGCATATTGCGAATGCGTTGGCGGCGGCGGCGGCGGCCAGCTTGTTTCAGGTGGAACCGGCGCACGTTCGCAAGGCGCTGGCGGGCTTCGAGCCCCGGCCCCTGCGCGGGCAGAGGATTCGGTTTGAGCAAGGATTCACGGTGGTGAACGACGCCTACAACTCCAATCCCGTCGCGCTGGCCTCGATGGCGGAAGCTCTCAGCCGCACCCCGGAGGCGAAGCGGCGGTTGCTGGTGGCGGGGGAGATGAAGGAGTTGGGCGCCGGCGCGGCTGACTTGCACCGCCAAGCGGGGGAAAAGATAGCCGCCTGGGGCAACATTGATTTCCTGGCCGGAGTGGGCGGCGCGGCGCGCCACTTGATTGCGGCCGCGACCGCTGCCGGTATGTCGGAGGAGCGGGCGAAATTCTTTGCCTCCAAGGAAGAGGTGGGCGACTGGCTCTGCCGGACGGTGCGGGAGGGGGACTGGGTGTTGCTGAAGGGCTCTCGGGCTGTGGGGCTGGAGACACTGCTGGAAATCATGCAGGCGCGTTTCGCGGCGGAAATTCCGGCCGCGCCGGGAAGAGAGTAAAGCGGGTGCTGTACTACATTCTCTACGAATGGTTGCAGCCGTACTGGAGCCCGCTTAACGTGTTCCGCTACATCACGGTGCGCACCGCTTTTGCCGGCCTGACGGCGCTGCTGCTGATGCTGGTGCTGGGGCCGTGGCTCATCCGCCGCCTGAAAGAGTTTCAGGTGGGCCAGTACATCCGCAAAGATCTGCGCGCGCATGAGCATAAAGCCGGCACGCCCACCATGGGCGGCGTGTTGATCCTGGTGTGCATCGTGGTGCCGGCGCTGCTGTGGACCAACCTGACCAACCAGTTTCTCTGGTTGGCGTTGTTTGCGCTGCTGGCCTACGGGGCGATTGGCTTCGCCGACGATTACCGCAAGGTTGTCCGGCGGCAGAATCTGGGCCTGCGCGCGCGAACCAAGTTTGGCTTGCAGGTCGGGATCGCGGTTCTGATTGCCGCCGCCCTGTTGAGCCTGCGCAACGGAATGTATTCCACCGAGATCCTCTTTCCCTTCTTCAAGCAGCTCCGGCCTGACCTGGTGGTTGACTCCTGGCTCGACGGCGGGCTGGTCTATGCGCTGGCGGTTTTGCCTTTTGTGATTTTCATTGTGCTGGTTCTGGTGGGGTCGTCGAATGCCGTCAACCTGACCGACGGCCTGGACGGGTTGGCCATCGGGTGCGTCACCATCGCGGGGGCGGCGCTGACGGCGCTCACCTACGTCAGCGGCCACGCCCGCTTTGCTGAATACCTGGACTTGTCCAAGATGCCGCAGGTGGCTGAGCTGACTGTCTTCTGCGGGGCGATGACCGGCGCCGGCCTGGGTTTCCTCTGGTACAACGCCCATCCGGCGGAAATCTTTATGGGCGACGTGGGCTCACTCGCCCTGGGCGGGGCCATCGCTACGGTGGCGGTTATCATCAAGCAGGAGATTCTACTTTTTTTTATTGGCGGCATTTTTGTGCTGGAGGCGCTTTCGGTGATCTTGCAGGTAGCCTCCTTTCAGTTGCGCGGAAAGCGCATCTTTCTGATGGCGCCGCTGCACCATCACTTTGAGCTGAAGGGCTGGACGGAGCCGAAGATCATCATCCGTTTCTGGATTGTCGCGCTTGTGTTTGCGCTATTTTCGTTGAGCACGTTGAAACTGCGATGACGGAGCCGATGGAACTGACGGGCAAGCGGGCAGTGGTGGTTGGCCTGGCTCGCACGGGTGTGGCCACGGCGCAGTTTCTGGCGGCGCACGGAGCGCAGGTGACGGCCAGCGAGCTGCGCCCCGAAAAAGAAGTGGCCGCAGCGGCGGCCGAGTTGCGCGCCCGAGGTGTTGGAGTCGAATGCGGCGGCCACCGCGAGAACACCTTCCTGGGCGCGGAACTCATTGTGCCCAGTCCCGGCGTTCCGCTCGACCTGCCGGTGCTCCAGAAAGCCCGGCGGAAGGGAATCGAGATCATCAGCGAGCTGGAACTGGCTTGGCGTTTTCTGCGCGGGACGGTGGTTGCGGTCACCGGTTCGAACGGCAAGACCACCACCACCGCGCTGCTGGGCCGCATTTTCTCGCAGGCGGGCTGCCGGACACAGGTGGGAGGCAACATCGGCGCCCCGCTTATTACTTTGGTGGAGAGCGCCACCGACGAGACGGTGAACGTGGTGGAAGTGAGCAGCTTCCAGCTTGAGGCCATCAGCAGTTTCCGCCCGCGGGTGGCGGCGCTGCTGAACATCACGCCGGACCACCTCGACCGCCACGCCTCCATGCGCGAGTACGTGGCGGCGAAGGCGCGGCTGTTCGGCTACCAGCAGGGCGAGGACTTCGCCATCTTCAACGCCGACGACTCGCTCAGCGCTGACCTGGCGCCGGAAGTCCGGGCGCAACGGTTCTGGTTCAGCCGTCGGCGGCGCGTGGACGTGGGCGCCTATGAGGAGAACGGCGCCGTCATTTTCTCCAATGGGCCGGCGCGGGAGCGCGTGCTTGACCGCAGCCTGATTCGCCTGAAAGGCGAGCACAACCTGGAGAACGTGCTGGCGGCGGTGTGCGCGGCGCGGCTGCTGGGTGTTGGGCCGGATGCCATTCGGGAGGCGGTGAGCGGCTTCGAAGGGGTGGAGCACCGGCTGGAGTTTGTGGCCGAAATCGACGGGGTGCGCTACTACAACGACTCCAAAGCGACCAACGTGGACGCGGCGCTGAAGGCGGTGGCGGCTTTCCCCGGCCAGTTGATTGTCATCCTGGGCGGCAAGGACAAGGGCGGGGACTTCCGCCCGCTGCGGGAGGCGTTGCGGCAGCGCGCCAAGCATGTGCTGCTGATCGGCGCGGCGCGGGAAAAAATCGCCGCGCAATTGGCCGGCGGCGCGCCCCTGGAGTCGTTGGATACGGTGGCGCAGGCGGTGGCTCGCGCCGGAGAGCTGGCGGCAGCGGGCGATACCGTGCTGTTGGCCCCGGGCTGCGCCAGCTTCGATCAGTTTGAGAACTTCGAGCACCGCGGCCGCGTGTTCAAGCAGGAAGTGCGCCGCATTCCGGCTGTGAGGCAGGCTCGCTAGTCATGGCCAAACGCTACCGTCCCGATCGAGTACTGTTCGCTAGCTTGCTGGCCCTGCTGGTGTTGGGCATCGTGATGGTGTTCAGCGCCTCGGCCATCTACGCCAGCGAATTGTTCGATAGCCCAACCATGTTCCTGCTGCGGCAGTTGCTCTGGGTGGGGCTGGGGTTGGCGGGGCTGTTTGCGCTCTTGCAGATCGACTACCGCCAACTGCGGCAGCCGGGCGCGATTTTCACCGCGGTGTTTCTGGTGACGATGTTGCTGATTGCGGTGCTGTTTTTCGATCCCACGCGCAACACCCACCGCTGGCTGCGCTGGGGGTCGCTCTCCGTGCAGCCATCGGAGTTCGCCAAGCTGGTGCTGGTGCTTTTCCTGGCCTATTTCCTGGAACGGCGGCGCCGCGCGATGAACGACCTGGCGGGGACGCTGCTGCCGACGGCGCTGGTTACGGGGGTGTTCTTTGCGTTGGTGGTGATTGAGCCGGACCTGGGCACGGCTGCGTTGCTAGTGATGATTGCCGGCTCGATGCTTTTTGTGGCGGGGATGTCCCTGCGCTATCTGTTCGGCTTGGCGCTGGCGGCTGCGCCGGTGGCGTATCTGCTGGTGGTGCGCGTGCCGTATCGCTTGGCCCGCATCCAGGCTTTTCTCGACCCAACCGCCGACCCGCAAGGCTCGGGCTTTCAGGCGATTCAGTCGATGTTGGCAGTGGGGTCGGGTGGCATCACCGGCGTGGGCTTGATGCAGGGCAAGCAGAAGCTGTTCCACCTGCCGGAAGCGCACACGGATTTTATTTTTGCAGTGGTGGGAGAAGAATTAGGCCTGCTGGGAGCGGCTGCGGTGCTGGTGCTGGTCGGGGTTTTATGCTGGCGGGGCTTGCGCATCGCCGTCCGCGCACCGGACGGCTACGCGCGCCTGCTGGCGGTGGGCATCACTACTATGATTGTGGGGCAGGCGTTGATTAATTTGAGTGTGGTGGTCGGTCTGTTGCCCATCAAGGGCATCCCGTTGCCGTTCATCAGCTACGGCGGCAGCGACGCGGTGGTGATGCTGCTGGGGATGGGTTTGCTGCTCAACCTGAGCCAGCACGTAGATTGACCGGAATGAGGCGATGAAGGTGATGATGGCGAGCGGCGGCACCGGAGGCCACGTTTTCCCCGCGCTGGCGGTGGCGGCGGAGCTGCGCCGGCGGAACCCCTCCTGCGAAGTTCTGTTTGTGGGGACGGAGAAGGGCGTCGAAGCTCGCGCGGTGCCGGCGGCTGGCTTTCCGCTGCGTACAGTGGCAGCGGCGGGGTTCAAAGGAGTGAGCGGCGGAGCCAAGCTGCGCAGCCTGGCCTTGTTGCCGTCGAGCTTCCTCGCCAACCGGCGGTTGCTACGGGAATTCAATCCCGACGCGGTGTTCGGCACGGGAGCCTATGTCGCGGGTCCCACGGTGCTGCTGGCTGCGCTGAGCCGGCGGCCCACGGTGCTGTTTGAGCCCAACGCCGAACCGGGGTTGGCGAATCGCCTAGTGGCACCGCTGGTCACGCGGGCGGCCGTCACCTACGAGGAAACCATGCGGTGTTTCGGAACCAGAGCGGTGCGTACCGGCAGCCCGGTGCGGGAGGAGTTCCTGCGGGTGCGGCCCCGCCGGCACCAGCCGCCCTACACGCTGCTGATTTTTGGCGGCAGCCGGGGCGCGTTGATGCTCAACCGCGCGGTACTTGATGCGCTCGACGCGCTGCGCGCGGGCCGGCACGAGTTGCGCTTTGTGCATCAGACCGGCGAGCGCGACTTTGACGCGGTGCGGACGGCGTACGCCCGCCGGGAAATCTGCGCTGAGGTGCAACCCTTTTTCACCGACATGGCCGCTCGTTTTGCGGAGGCCGACCTGATTGTGTGCCGCGCCGGTGCCAGTACGGTGGCAGAGCTGGCAGCGGCCGGGCGCGCTGCTATATTGGTGCCATTTCCTCACGCCACCGACCAGCACCAGTTGCGCAACGCCGAGGTATTTACTCGGGTCGGCGCCGCCCGGTTGATTGAACAGCAAGAGTTGGGCGGGCTGGCGGCGGAAATCCTGGCTTTGCTGGACCAGCCGGAGCGGCTGACGGAGATGGAGGCAGCGGCACGGCGGCTGGCGGTGCCGGACGCAGCCGCTCGCATCGCCGAGTTGCTGGAGAGCGTGGCCCAATGACCTCGACCCGGCAGAACTACCCGCCCCGCCAGCACATCCACTTTGTGGGCATCGGCGGCAGCGGGATGAGCGGCATCGCCGAGGTGCTGCTCAACCTGGGCTACACGGTTTCGGGCTCAGACCTGCGGCTCTCGCCGGTGACAGCGGGGCTGGAGCAATTGGGCGCCAAAGTGTTCGAGGGGCACCGGGCGGAAAACTTGGGAGACGCGCAGGTGGTGGTGACCTCCACGGCGGTGACAGCGGGGAACCCGGAAGTGGTGGAAGCATTGCAGCGCGGCCTGGCGGTCATTCCGCGGGCGGAGATGCTGGCGGAGCTGATGCGGCTCAAGTACGGCGTGGCGGTGGCTGGCTCGCACGGCAAGACCACTACTACCTCGCTCATCGCCAGCACGCTGGCGGGCGCGGGGCTCGACCCCACCTTCGTGGTGGGCGGGCGAGTGAACCAGGCCGGCACCAGCGCCCGGCTGGGCAAGAGCGAACTGATCGTGGTGGAAGCCGACGAGAGCGACCGCAGCTTCTTGTTGCTGGCGCCGGTGATCGCAGTGGTGACCAACATCGGCCGCGAGCACATGGACTGCTACTCCAGCCTGGAAGACCTGCAAGAGGCGTTCGTCACTTTTCTGAACAAGGTGCCGTTCTACGGTGCGGCCATCCTGTGCGCAGACGATCCCAACGTGCGCGCCATCATTCCGCGCCTGCACCGGCGAGTGATCACCTACGGGACTTCGGCCGAAGCTGAAGCCGACCTCTGCGCCTGCGATGTCCGGCTGAAAGGTTGGAAGAGCGAATTCACCTTGCGGGCCGGCGGTGAGGAAATCGGGAAGTTCCGGTTGCCGCTGCCCGGGCTACACAACGTGCGCAACGCTTTGGCCACACTGGGAGTGGCGCGCGAGTTGGGCGCTCCGATGGAACGCGTGCGGCGGGCGCTCAACAAGTTCACCGGCGTGGCGCGCCGCTTTGAAGTCAAAGCGCAGGTGGGGGGCGTGACATTGATTGACGACTACGGGCATCACCCGGTGGAGATTCGCGCCACGCTGGAGGCAGCGCGCGGCTGCGGGTTCAAGCGATTGGTGGTGTTGTTCCAGCCGCATCGCTACACTCGCACCCAACACTGTTGGGAGGAATTCTTGCGTTGCTTTGACGGTGTGGACGTGCTGGTGCTGACGGAGATCTATGCGGCCAGCGAGCCACCCATCCCCGGCATGACCGGAGAGGCGCTGGCCGGCGCCATTCGCAGCGCTGGACACAGCGGAGTTGAGTTCCATGCCAGGATGGAGGGTGCCCTGGAAGCTGTGCTGCAGCACGTGCAGCCGGGCGATGCGCTGCTGACCATCGGGGCGGGCAGCATCTGGAAGGCCGCCGAAGAGTTGACGGCGCGTTTGCCGGCGGCGCTGGGAGTGACGAATGCGGGTTGAGAATCCGCAACTGCGGTCCCGCTTGACCGACTGGGGGGTGGAGTATCGCCCTGACCAGCGGCTGGCGGAGTGGACCTCGCTGGGCGTGGGCGGAACCACGGACGTGCTGGTGATTCGCCGGGCGCAGTGCTTGCCGGATTTGATCGGCGCGTTGGAGGCGGAAGGTTTGCGCTGGCGCCTGCTGGGCGGCGGTTCAAATTTGCTGGTGCGGGAAGGCGAGCTGCCCTGGGTAGTGCTGCATCTTTCCGCCCGGGGGCGGCAGCCGGAATTCCTGGGCACGCGCGTGCGCGTGCAGGCCGCTGCCGACCTGGGCCGGACAGTGACGGAGTGCGCCCGGCAAGACCTGGGCGGGATGGAGGGCTTGATCGGCGTGCCCGGCTCAATGGGCGGCGCGCTGCGGATGAACGCGGGAGCCTACGGGACCGAGATTGGGCAGTTCGTTCGGATGATTAGGGTGTATCGGGCAGCCGGGAACGGAGTCGAAACCGTCCCGGCGAGTGAGGCCGGCTTTCGCTATCGGCAGAGCGCATTTGCGCCCGGCGACATCATGATCGAGGCGGAGCTTGAACTGCTGCCGAAACCCTACGACGAGATTCGCGCCTCCATCCGGATGAGCAACCAGAAGCGCCGCGCCTCGCAGCCGCTGAACGAGAAGAGCGCCGGCTGCATTTTCAAGAATCCGCGCGGAGCGTCGGTGGGCAAGATGGTTGACGAGCTGGGCTTGAAAGGGCACCGCGTAGGCGGGGCGGTGGTGTCGGAGCGGCACGCCAATTTTTTCATCAACCGGTTTGGGGCGACCGCGGATGACCTGTTGCGTCTGATTGATTTCATCAAGGAGCGCATTCGGCGGGCGTTTGGATATGAGTTGGAAGGGGAAGTCATTCTCTGGACGGACTAGAGCCATGGCGAACGAGCGGAGACAGGCAGAATTGGAGTTGAGCAACGGCGACCGAGAGCGTTTCCGGCGTCCCCGGCAGCGGGTGGAGGTGCGGCGCCGGGCCGGATGGAAGCGCGGCTTGGTATGGACCGGTTGGGCGCTGTTGGTGGCGGGCGTGTTGGGGCTGGCGGGCGGTGGAGGCTGGCTGGTGTATGACTTTGCTACTGGCGCCGAGGTCTTTCGGGTGGAGAGCGCGGAGGCGATTGCGGTGGCTGAGGCCAAGCACGCCACGCCGGCGGCGGTGCGGGATCGCTTTGCCGAAGATGCGGGCCGCAGCGTTTGGTCGGTGCCGCTGGAAGAGCGGCGGCACGCACTGGAAGAGATTCCCTGGGTGGAGGCGGCCACGGTGCAGCGGGTGCTTCCCAACCGCCTGCGGGTGTTCCTGCACGAGCGCACGCCGGTGGCGTTCTTGCGGCAAGGGAAGTCACTCTGGTTGATTGACGCCTATGGGGTTGTGTTGCCGGTGCCGCCGGGGGAGAGTTACAGCTTCCCGGTGTTGACCGGAATGGGCTCGAAGCTTTCGCCGGCGGAGTGGCAGGAGCGGGTGGAGCTGTACCGGGAATTCGTGCAGGAGATGGGCCGCGACAGCAAGAATTACAGCGCGGAGTTTTCCGAGGTTGACGTCGGTGATCGCGAGGACATCTGCGCTACCGTAGCGGTGGCCGACGGCGCCGTTCGCCTGCACTTCGGTCGCGGACGCTATCAGGAAAAGTACCAGACCTTCCTCGAACACCGGGATCTGTTGTTTGAGAGCGGCACAACCGTGCGCTCGGTCGATCTGCGCTATCGCGGCCAGATCGTGCTGAACCCCGACGGGAGGAGATAGGCCAAGCGATGAAAGCGCGCGACCGGCAACTGGTGGTGCTCGACCTGGGCAGCAGCACCGTGAACGTCTTGGTTGCCGAAACCGGCGACAACGGCGAGTTGCGGCTGCGCGGGTCGGGCAGCGCCGAGTCAAAGGGGTTTCGCAAGAATGTTCTGATTAATCTGGACGCCGCCGTGGATGCGACCCGGCAGGCGGTGGAAGCGGCCGAGCAGGCTGCCGGGTTGACGGTGGAGCGCGCGGTTATCAGCGTGGCGGGCGCGCACATCCGCAGCGTCAACAGCCGGGGCGGGGTGTCGCTGGGGCCGCGCCCGCGCGAGGTGGTGACGGAGGACGTGCGGCGTGCCATCGAAGCGGCGCGGAGCGTGTCGTTGCCGCCGGGGCAGGAGTTGCTGCACGTGCTGCCGCAGGAGTATCTGCTCGACAACCAAAGCGGCATCCGCGACCCGCTGGGGCTGCTGGGGCGGCGGTTGGAGGTGAACGTCCACCTGGTCACGAGCGAGGCGACAGCGACGCAAACTTTGGTGTCGGTGGCAAACCGCGCCGGGGTGGTGGTGGAGGATACGGTGTTGGTTTCGCTGGCGGCTGCACACGCCTGCCTGACGCGCGACGAGCGCGAGCTGGGAGTGGTGCTGGCAGATATCGGTGGGGGCAGCACCAACTGGATTATTTTGGAGCACGGCGCCCCGCGGGCCAGCGGTGTGCTGCCGGTGAGCGGCGAGCACTTCACCAACGACATTGCCATCGGGCTGCGGGTTCCGCTCTGGGAAGCCGAACGCATTAAGCGCGCCTACGGCTGTGCGGGTTTGCGATGGATCGGGCAGGATACCTTGCTGGAGGTCGCCAGCCTGGGCGAACGTCCGGCGCGGGTGACTTCGCGGCGCGCACTGTGCGAAATCATCGAGCCGCGGGCGCTGGAGCTGCTGGAGCTGTTGCGAGAAGAGTTGGACCACAGCGGCTACGGGCGCCTGCCGGCCACCGGTTTGGTGCTGACCGGCGGCGGAGCGCAACTGGACGGCCTGGCAGAATTGGCGGCGCAGTTCTTCCAGCGGCCGGTGCGAGTGGGGTTGCCGCAGGGTTTGTTGGATGCGGGCGGCACGCTCGCCGACGCGGCTTGTACTACGCCGGTGGGATTGCTGCTCCACGCCCAGCGGCTGCAACGGGCGCGCCTGGAGCTGAACGGCGACTGGTGGGGACGCTTGCGAACATTTTTCGGCGGCCGCGCGGCTTGAGAGGACAAAGATCATGAAGAATAAATCGAACCGGAGGGCACGGATGACAATGGGGAAAAAAAAGAAATTGCAGAAGCGGGTTGGGTCGAATGGCAACGAGCTGAACGTGGCACAGATCAAAGTGGTGGGCATCGGCGGCGGCGGCAGCAACGCCGTCAACCGGATGATTCAGGCGCGGGTGCGCGGAGTGGAATTCCTGGCGGCCAACACCGATTTGCAGGCGCTCAAGCAGTCCAAGGCGGCGCTCAAGCTGCAACTGGGCGCGAAGCTCACCAAGGGCCTGGGGTCGGGCGCCAATCCGGAAATCGGCCGGCAGGCGGCGCTGGAAGACACGGAAAAACTGGTGGAGGCGTTGCAGGGCGCCGACATGGTGTTCATCACCGCCGGGCTGGGCGGGGGCACCGGCACGGGCGCGGCACCGATTATCGCCAACCTGGCAAGCGAGCTGGGCGCGCTGACGGTGGCAGTCGTCACCAAGCCTTTTGCCTTCGAGGGGCGCCGCCGGCAGTTGCAAGCCGAGCAGGGACTGGCGGAGCTGCTGGGCACGGTGGATACGCTGATCTGCATTCCCAACCAGCGCCTGTTGCAGGCAGTCGAACCCGGCACCAGTTTCTTCGAGGCCTTCCGCATCGCCGACGACATCCTGCGGCAGGCGGTGCAGGGCATCACCGACATCATCGCCATTCCCGGCGTCATCAATCGCGACTTTGCTGACGTGAGGACCATCATGCACGGCATGGGCTACGCGGTGATGGGGACGGCGGTGGCGCGGGGCGAGAAGCGCGCCTCCGAAGCCGCACGGCGGGCGATGGCCAGCCCCTTGCTGGAGGACGGTTCGATTGAAGGCGCGCGCGGCGTGCTGATTAACGTCACCGGCTCGTCCAACCTGGGCCTGCAGGAGGTGCAGGAGGCCAGCTCGTTGGTGCAGAAGGTGGCGCACGAGGACGCCAACATCATCTTCGGGGCGGTCGAGGACGAGAAGATGAAGGATGCGGTCAAGATTACCGTCATCGCCACCGGCTTCAAGGACAACCGGGTGCGAGCGGTGGTGAGGCCGAGGGTGCCGGAGCGGTTGCCGACCGCGACCCGCCCGGTGCTCAGCCGGGGCAACGGCGGCAACGGAAAAAGCAAGGGCGGGGAAGTGCCGCGCTTGCTGCCGTTGGCCGACGGCGCCGACCTGGATACCCCGGCCTTTCTGCGCCGGCGGTTGAGCAGCCGGCACTAGCCCGGGTTGGGTAGCAGCCTGCTGACGCTGGATGGATTTTCCTGACACTATTGCTTGAGGGGGTCGCTCTGTATGGTAGAGCGGTTGCAGCTACCCGAGCGCATCTACGAGCGCTTGCGGGCGGAGGCGCGCGCCGCGCTGCCCAACGAATGCTGCGGATTGCTGGGCGGCCACGGCGAGGATGTGACGGAGCTGTTTGCCGCCAGCAACCAACTGGCCTCGCCGAGCGCATTTGAGATTCCTCCCCAAGAACTGTTCGACATTTTTCGTGAGCTGCGCGCGCGCAAGCTGGAGTTGGTGGGGATTTATCACTCGCATCCCACCGGGGACAACGCGCCGTCACAACGGGACTGCGAGCGCGCCTACTATCCGGAAGCAGCTTACGTGATCGTGGCTCCGGGCGACGACGCTCGCACTTCTGTCCGCGCCTTCCGGCTGCGTAAGGACGGATGGCAAGAGTTGTCGGTCGAACTGACTGATTAGCTAGCCTCGGCGCCAGCCGCCGCTCTGTACACTTCCAGCACGCGCCGCACAGATTCTTCCCAGGAAAACTTTGCCACTTGGGCGTGGCCTCGCTTGACCAACTGCTTCCGCAATTTTTTATCCAGCAGCAGACTGCGGATGCCGCGGCTGATGTCGAAGACGTTTTCCGGATTGACGTAGAGGGCAGCTTCGCCCAGCACTTCCGGCAGCGCCGAAACGTTCGAGGCCAGCACCGGCGCGCAGTGCGCCATGGCTTCCAGCGGGGGCAGGCCGAAGCCTTCGTAGAGAGAGGGGAAGGCGAAGGCAGCGGCGCGGGAGTAGAACACGCTCAGAGTTTGCGGCGGGACGAAGCCCAGGAAGCGCACGTCGTTTTGCGCGCGGCTCTTGACGACGGCGCGGCGGAGCTGCGGTTGCTGGGAGAGTTCGTCGCCGATGATGATCAGTTTCAAGTTGCGATAGTCGGGGTGGTCACGCAGCTCGTGCTTGACCAGCGCAAAGGCTTCAATCAGGCGGGGGAGGTTTTTGCGGGGCGAGACGTTGCCGGCGTAGAGAAGGTAAGGATCGTGGGCGGAGTAGCGGCTGAGGGTGTGCTCGATGTCGTTCGGGGCCGGATGCGGATCGAGTTGCGCGTCCACGGCGTTGTACACGACTTCAATCTTGTCGGCGGGCAGGCCGAACTGGTGGATGAGGTCGCGACGGGTGGCATGGGAGACGCTCAGGATGCGGTGGGCGCGGCGCAGGCAGTGGCGGACGCGGTAGAAACGCAGCAGGTCGGAGAGCGCGGCGCCGTCGGGCGCAAGGGGAGAAAAGGGCGCGGTGTCGTGCACAGTAATGATGTGAGGGCAGGCGGCCATCCACGACGCGGCCAAGTAGGGCGTGTGCCACACCTCTACCTTCCGGCGTTGCAGTTGCCAAGCGAGCCGCAGGTCGTGGCGGAAACCGTCCAGGCTGCGGTCGAAGACGAGCAACTGGAAGTTGTCCGGCAGGCGGCTGAGGGCAGCGGCGTCGGAGTCGCGGCCGACCAGCAGGTAACGGGTGGTGGAGTCCAGCCGGGCCAGAGTCTCCACCAAGTTACGGGTATAGGTGCCGGCGCCGAAGTCACGGACGCGCCGAATGTCGAGAGCGACGATCATGGGCTGAAGCCCGGTGTCTAAACTTGGGAGCGACAAACTTCCTCGCCGACGGCTTGTTTCGCTCGGAGAACCCTGGGGCGAGCTAGCGCACCGGGTGCGCGGCGGCGACCTCCTGGTTCAGCCGGTGGGTGTAGAGCGGGAAGCGGGCGGTGAGTTCGCTCACCTGGTTGCGGATGCGCTGGACAAGGGACTCGTCCCCGAGCTTCTCGAGCACGTCGGCAATCCAGTTGCCGATCAAATCCATCTCTGCTTCTTTCATGCCGCGCGTGGTGAGCGCGGGTGTGCCCAGGCGGATGCCGCTGGCCTTCAACGGCGGCAACTGGTCGAAAGGGATGGCGTTCTTGTTGACGGTGATGCCGGCTTGCTCCAACCACTTCTCGGCGTCGCGGCCCATGATGCCGCGCTTGTACACGTCCACCAGCAGCAGGTGAGTATCGGTGCCGCCCGAGACAATGCGAAAGCCGTGCCCGGTCAGCGTCCCGGCCAGCCGCTGGGCGTTGGCGACGGTTTGCTGCTGGTAGGTCTTGAACTCCGGCTCCATCGCTTCTTTTAGACAGACGGCCTTGGCGGCGATGACGTGCACCAGCGGGCCGCCCTGCTCGCCGGGAAAGACCACCCGGTCCAGACTCTTGGCAAACTGTTCGCGGCAAAGAATCAATCCCGCGCGCGGGCCGCGCAAGGTCTTGTGGGTGGTGGTCGTTACGAAGTCGGCGTGCGACACCGGGCTGGGATGGACGCCGGTGGCGATCAGGCCGGCGATGTGCGCCATGTCCATCATGAAGAGCGCGTCCACCGAGCGCGCAATGGCCGCCATGCGCTCGAAGTCAATAATGCGCGGGTAGGCGCTGGCGCCGGCCACCAGTAGCTTGGGCCGGTGTTCCTGGGCGAGACGCTGGAGCTCGTCGTAGTCGATGGTTTCGGTGTCGCGGCGCACGCCGTAGGGGATGAAGCGATAGTGCTTGCCGGAGAAATTGAGTTTGTGGCCGTGGCTGAGGTGGCCGCCGTGGTTCAGGTTCATCCCCAGCACCGGGTCGCCTTCTTGGAGGATGGTTTCATAGACGGCGATGTTGGCCTGCGTGCCCGAGTGGGGTTGGACGTTGGCGTGCTCGGCGCCGAAGAGTTGCTTGGCGCGCTCGCGCGCCAGCGACTCGACCACGTCGGCGTGCTCGCAGCCGCCGTAGTAGCGGCGTCCGGGATAGCCTTCGGCGTACTTGTTGGTAAAGACCGAGCCGGTGGCTTCCAGCACCGCCTCGCTGGTGAAGTTTTCCGAGGCGATCAGCTCCAGGGTTTCGGCTTGACGGCCGACTTCATTTTGAACTGCCTGGTACACATCGGGATCAACTTCGCGCAGCGGGCGCTGGTGGTGCTGGGCGGTGGAGGGCTTCATGGTTTGCCGGCTGGGACGGGGAGGGTCCGCTCGATTTCCGTGATTTTGTCAATGCGGCGGTGGTGGCGGCCGCCGCCGAACTTTCCCTTCAGCCATTCTGCTACGATTGCCACCGCGTGATCAGCATCCACCACCCGCGCTCCCACGCAGAGGATGTTGGCGTCGGTGTGCTCGGCTGCCATGTGCGCGGTGTAGGTGTCGTTGCAGGTGGCGGCGCGGATGCTGCGGAACTTGTTGGCGGTGACGGCCATGCCCAGCCCGGTGCCGCACACCAGGATGCCGCGGTCGCTCTCGGCCTGCGAGACGCTCTGCGCCACCTGGCGGGCGTAGTCAGGATAGTCCACCGACTCTTCCGAATGGGTGCCGAAGTCAATCACCTCGTAGCCCTCCTTCTGCAGCGTTTCTTTGATCCGGTCTTTTATCTGGAAACCGGCGTGGTCGGCTCCCAGGGCAATGCGCGCGCCCTTTTCAATCATGTTTCACCCCATACACTCACGTCATTCTATTCCTCGCCGCTGGCCTTTGGCAACCGCGCCGGAGAACGCACCCGGGCGGACTGTTCATCACAGAGACCTGCCTGCGCCTGCCTGCGGTAGGCAGGGCAGGCAGGCGCAGAGGGCGCAGAGGACAACCGACCGGCTCTCTGCGTCCTCTGCGCCTCGGTGGTGAGTACGATCTGCCGGGCCGGTTTGCGCGCGTGCAACCTTGCCGGCGTCTCCACAATCTGTATGCTTGTGGCATCGGGATAATCCAGTGAGGCGCACCCTCCCACCTACAGCGGCAATCATCTCCCTCGTCTTTGCCTTTTCTCCTTCGATGCGCGGCTCCGCCCGGAACCCCGTGCGTCTCGACGACCGCCAAGCCTTGCGCAAGCTCATGGCCCAGCCCCCCATGGTTCGGCCCCGATGGTCAATCCAGGTGGAACACAAAGTCGTTCTGCGACACGCGTCCGACCCCGCCTATGACTCCCACCATACGACCTGGTTCCACGGCTAGCTTGAAATCCCGGATGCGCCCGCTCTCTCCCCGCTCGACCAGCCCATCAGCGCCACCGCCGGAGGAATCTATTCCTGGCGGTACACGCCAGCCGGCCCCTGCGCCGCCTACCGGAGCGGCCCCATCCCCATCGAGGTCAGCCTCCGCGGCTTGGCCACCGCCAGCAGCCTCCCGGCTTTTATCCTCAGCTTTCAGGGAAACCCGCAGCAACGGTCGAGCTACCAGGTTGCTTGCACCTCCCCGGACGGGGAAAGCCAGCCAAGTCTTCTGAGGACCGTCACCCCGCTTCTTCCTCCCCCTGTCATGCTCCCGCGCCAGGCGGGCACCTACCTCGGCCCCTCTCAACTGATTTCGTCCCCTTTGGACGCCGCTTCGGTGGAAACCAAGTACACCCTCACAGCGGAATGCGTGGCCACACCGGCCCCGGCGCTCCGCTATGCCGTCAACGTAACCCTGGAAGTGCCGGAGGCGCGTTTACATCACGACCGGACTCGCGGCCAGATTCGCGCGCTGGCGGAAATCCAAGCCAACAGTATTGGTTTGACAACCTTTGACCTCGGAATGGAAAGAAAAATTGACGCCACCTTTCTTTCCACCGGAGAAGAAGACGACGACTGCGTCTGGGTCTCGGAGGTCAACCTAGTTCTCCGCTATCGCTTCATTGATGTCTATCTCGCCCGGGAGTATGCGGAAGGTTCCTGCGAGTATCAGGCCACGCTCGACCACGAAAACCAGCACGTCCGCGCCGACCGGGCCGTGCTGGAGAAGTTCGCCCAGGAAGCTAGAACCGCCTTGGCCTCCGCCTCCTTGCCTACCTACGCTCGGCCACGGTGGAACACTCCCTTCCGTGATGCGATGCAGCAGGCCGAAGACGAGCTGGACAAGATCCTCCAGCCCATCTATGCGCGGATGACGCAGGCGCGCAACGCCGCTGCCGACGCCCTCGACACCGCCCAGCGCTACGAAGACGTCCAAAGCCGCTGCACCAGTTGGTAAGCTGCGGTTTTCCAGCATCTCTTCCTGCGCCTTGACACTGCTGCGCGGCTGCCCTACTGTTCGATGGTTTGGGCGGTTGCAGGCTTTCAACTAGAAGGGCAGACCTCACTCGAGTCAGAGTCGATGCGCTGGAGCCAACTCTTCATCCCCACGCTGCGGGAAGACCCCGCCGACGCCGAGGTCCCCAGCCACCGCCTGTTGCTGCGCGCAGGTTACATCCGCCAACTGGCGGCGGGCATCTACTCCTATCTCTATCTCGGCCAGCGCTCGGTCCTCAAAATCTCGCGCATTATTCGCGAGGAGATGGACCGCATCGGCGCGCAAGAGTTCTTCCTGCCCGCCATCCACCCCGCCGAACTGTGGCAGCAGACCGGCCGCTGGGACCAGTTGGCCGCCATCATGTTTCAGCTCAAAGACCACGGTGGCCGCGACCTCTGCCTGGGCATGACCCACGAGGAGGTGATGACCGACATCGCCCGCGGCGAGCTGCGTAGCTACCGCCAACTGCCCCAGATTTGGTACCAAATCCAAACCAAATTCCGCGACGAAGCCCGCCCCAAGTCCGGCCTCATGCGCCTGCGCCAGTTCATCATGAAGGACTCCTACTCTTTCGACATTGACGAGGACGGCCTCGACGCCAGCTACAAGAAGCACTACGACGCCTACTGCCGCATCTTGAGCCGCTGCGGTCTCGATTACCAGATCGTTGAAGCCCACTCCGGCGCCATGGGCGGCTCGCAATCGCACGAATTTATGGTAGTTTCCGACGCCGGCGAAGACCACATTGTCCTGTGCGTCAAGGAGTGCGGCTACGCCGCCAACCTGGAAAAGGCCCGCTCCGCCGTCAAGTCCGTGCAGGACCTCGACGGCGACCGCGCCCCGGAAGAATTCTCCACGCCTAACATCCGCACCATTGAGGAGCTGGTTACTTTCAGCAAGACCGGCCCCGAACACATGATGAAGGCGGTGGTCTATGTCGCGCCCGCCGCCGACAAGGACAAGCAGGACCAAGTCGTGCTGGCCTTCGTCCGCGGCGACCACCAGCTCAGCGAAGCCAAGCTGGCCGACGCTCTCGGCGCCGTCGTCGTGCGCCCCGCCCACCCCGAGGAAATTCAGCAAGCATTCGGCGCTGCGCCCGGCTCCATCGGCCCGCTGGGCGCCCAGGGCGTGCGCATCCTGATGGACGAGTCTTTCCGTGGCCGCCGCAACCTCATCAGCGGCGCCAACCGCGATCACTACCACATCCGTTACCTCACGCCCGAAAAAGACTTCACCGGCGCCTACCATGACCTGCGCGAGGTGGCCGACGGCGATCCGTGCATCCGTTGCGGGCGTCCCCTGCGGGTCGCCTCCGCCATTGAGGTGGGCCACATCTTCAAGCTCGGTCGCCGCTATGCCCAAGCCTTGGGTTTGCGCGTGCTCGACCGCGACGGCAAAGAGGTCACGCCCATCATGGGCTCCTACGGCATCGGGGTGGAGCGCATCCTGACCGCCGCCGTCGAGCAAAACCACGACCAAAACGGCATGTGCCCGCCGCGGGCCGTCGCTCCCTTTGAAGTTGTGCTCACTCCCACCAACCTGAAGGACAACTCCATCCGGCAGGCCGCCGAGCAGCTCTACACCGTGCTGCGACAGATCGGGGTGGAGGTGCTCTACGACGACCGCGACGAGCGCCCCGGCGTCAAGTTCAAAGACGCCGACCTGATCGGCATTCCCCTACGCATCACCGTGGGCCGGAAGGTAGGCGACGGCTTGGTGGAGCTGTCCGAACGCTCGACAGGGGTTCGGGCCGATGCTAAGATTGCTGATGTGGTGACGCTGGTTCGGAGCCGCTATTGCGGCTGAGTTGTGCCAAACTGCCCTGGGAAGGCCGGATGGGGCCTCTTTCGCATGCAGGAAAAGCGGCGAGCGGTGGAGGGGTGTTAAGCCTCACGCAGGAAGAACAGGGGCGGGCCAGGGTTCGCTCTCCACGACACCCGGCGGCAACCGAACAGGGCGGAAGCAGGCTTCAGCTTCTCATCGCTCTCCTCATCGTTGCGGCCATCATTTTGGCTGCTGTCCGCATCACTCCTGTATATGTCAGCAGCTATGAGTTTGAAGACGCCATGCGCAGCCAGGCGAAATACGCCGGCGTCAATCGCAAGGCTCCCCAGCAGATTCAGCAGGAACTGCACCGGAAAGCGCTGGAGTTGAGCTTGCCTCTCGAGCGCAAACAAATCAGCGTAACTCCGGCTGCCCGCGGCGTTCGCATTGCTGCCCGGTACACCGTGCCGGTTGATTTGGTTGTGTACACGGCCAACTTTACTTTCGATTTCCAGGCTGACACCGGATCGGTGTATTAGGGTCAAAACTCGTGGCGATTCGTATTCGCATTGCGCGCGGCTTTTGGACGGGGCGGTGGGGGCGAGCCCCCCTGATTGCTCTCCTGGTTCTTTCCTTTGTGGGGGCTGCGGTCTTTGGCTACATCTGGTTTCGTTTCGCGCGTTTGATTGACGCCCGGCTGGGCGGAGAGATTTTTGAAAATGCCGCCCGCATCTATTCTGCCCCCACAACCCTCTATGTAGGCGAGCCCGCCTCGCTGGCACAAATTACCGCCCAGCTTCACCGCTTCGGCTACAGCAGCCCTGAGGAAGAGCCTTCTCCCTACGGTTGGTTCCAACGCAGCGAGAAGGTGATCGAGATTCGCCCCGGGGAGCGCTCCTCGGTGGGGCCCGCCCAGGCGGTTCGGGTGGAAGTGGAGGAGGGAGAGGTCAAGAACTTGGTCTCGCTGCGCACGGGTCGCCTGCTCACCTCGGTGCTCATCGAGCCTGCCCACGTCACCAACCTGTTTGATCGCCGTCGCACCAAGCGCCGCTTGGTGACCTACACCGACATTCCCCCGGGGTTGGTGCAGGCGGTTTTAACCGCTGAAGACCGGCGTTTCTTCGACCACCCCGGCATCTCGGTGGTGGATGTGGCCCGCGCCTTGTGGTACGACCTGGGTGTCTGGTCGGGAAAGCGCAAGGGCGCTCGTGTCCAGGGGGCCAGCACCCTGACCATGCAACTGGCGCGCAGCTTCTTTCTCACCCGCGACCTCAGTTGGAAACGCAAGGCGACCGAGGCTTTGATTGCCGTGCAGCTCGAGCGGCGCTTTGAGAAAGAAAAAATCTTCGAGCTGTACGCCAATGAAATCTACCTCGGCCAGCGCGGCAGCTTCAGCGTCCACGGCTTCGGCGAAGGCGCCCAGGCCTACTTCGGCAAGGACATCAGCCGGCTGACCCTGAGCGAGTCCGCCCTGCTGGCCGGCATCATTCGCGGCCCCAACTATTACAATCCCTACCGCCACCCTGACCGCGCCCGCCGGCGCCGCGACCATATCCTCAACGGCATGGTGACGATTGGTTTGATCACCGAGGAGCAGGCCGCCCAGGCCCGGGAAGAAGAGCTCACCATTGCCCCCCAGAATGTGGAGGCCAACGACGCCCCCTATTTCGTTGACTTGGTGCGCGACCAACTGTTGGGCCACTTCTCCGAGGAGCAGTTGATCTCGCGCAGCTATCGCGTCCACACCAGCCTCGACCTTGGTTTGCAGCGCGCCGCCGCCGAGGCCATCCGGGAAGCCTTGCCGGAAGTGGATGCCAAGATTGCTGAGCGATTTGGAGAGCGGGAAGACCCGCTCCCCCTCCCGCAGGTGGCTCTGATTGCCCTCGACCCGCACACCGGCCAAGTCAAGGCTTTGGTGGGCGGCCGGGACTACAACCAGACCCAACTCAACCGCACTGTCGCCCACCGGCAGCCGGGTTCTTCCTTCAAGCCGTTTGTCTTTGCCGCTGCCTTCGCCACTGCTTTGGAGACTCCGGAGAGCGCCGTTACTCCTGTGACCACGATTGTGGATGAGCCCACCACGTTTTTCTGGGAGGGTGAGGAATACGAGCCTTCCAACTACGGGGAGAAATTTTACGGCGTGGTCACGGCGCGCGACGCCTTGATTCGCTCCCTCAACGTGGCCACCGTCAAGGTGGCGGAGATGGCCGGCTATGACCGGGTGGCCGCGCTGGCGGTGGCCGCCGGGCTGAATCCCCGCCTGCGGCCTACGCCTTCGGTCTCCTTGGGCGCCTACGACTCCACCCCCCTGGAAGTCGCGGCTGCCTATACCCTCTTTGCCAACGGTGGCAATCGCGTCTCGCCCACCCTGATTGATACGGTGCTGTCCTCCGAGGACGAAGTTTTGCTGAAGACGGAAAACCGGCCCGTCCCTGTGCTGGACGCACGTGTCGCTTATCTTGTTCTGGACCTTTTGGTGGACAACATGAACCGTGGCACCGGTGCGGGCTCCCGCGCCCGCGGATTCACCGCGCCGGCTGCCGGCAAGACCGGCACCTCCCGCGACGGCTGGTTTGTCGGGTTTACCTCCAATCTCCTCTGTGCCGTCTGGGTGGGCTTCGATGATTACCGCGACTTGGGGTTGTCTGGAAATGCAGCGGCCTTGCCCATTTGGACGGCGTTCATGAAGCGCGCGGTGCAGTTGCCCACTTACCGCAACCCCCAAACTTTCATTCCGCCTGAGGGGATGGTGGCGGTGCCGCTCGACCCCGAGACCCTGCAAACGGCCACCGCCGACTGCCCCGAGGTGCGGACAGAATTGTTCATCCTCGGGACCGAGCCCCGGGACCTCTGCCCCAAGCATCGGCCTTCGCTGGTTCGGCGCGTCACCCGCTCTTTGTCCCGTGCCATCGGCATTCGCTCTCGTCCGCGCTCGCAAGAACCCGTTCCTGATTCTCCCCCGGAGCCGGAGACTGATCCGCCGGCCCCGGTGCGGCCCCAGCCCCAGACCCCTCGTTCTCTTGGCGGGAAGCAGAATTGAGGTAAAGAGTCCATGCGTTGCTTCGGGTTGATTGGCGTGGGCGGCGCACTCCTCGCCGCCACGCTCGCCGCCCAGGCCCAGGAGGCCCCGCTTCTTACCGTCCTGCCTCGGCAGGAGCAAGTACGACAGCTTGAACTCCGCGCCGATTTGCACATGATTCGCAAGCGGTACTTGGAGGCGATTGACTACTACCAGGAAGCGCTCCAGCACGACCCCCAGAATGCTGTGCTGTTGAACAAGACCGGAATCGCCCACCATCAACTGTTCCACTTGCGCAACGCGGAGAAGTTTTACAAGCGCTCTACCAAAGTAGATGAAACCTACGCTCCCGCCTGGAACAACCTGGGCACGGTGTACTACGGCCGCAAGAAGTACAAGAAGGCCATCCGCTACTACCGGCGGGCGCTCAAGGCCAGCCCCACCGACGCCACCATTCGTTCCGGCCTCGGCAACGCGCTCTTCCAACGAAAGAAGTACCAAGAAGCTATTGAGCAATATCGCCTGGCTTTGCTGCTCGACCCGAAGGTCTTTGAGCGTCGCAGCATTTTCGGTGTGCGGCTCCAGGACCGCTCGGTCGAAGACCGCGGCCGGTTCTATTTCTTGCTGGGAAAGACCTTCGTGGCGTTGGGCTACACCGACCAGTGCTTGAAGTATCTCCGCCGCGCCCTGGAAGACGGTTTTCCGCCCGACGATCTCCGCAACGACCCGGCATTTGCCAGCCTGCACCAGGACGCCCGCTTCGAGGAGTTGTTCCAGCTCCCGCCCGATCTTCCTCGCTAGGCCCTGCCCTTTGATTAAGACACCACCGGCAATCCGATAGTGGGCCAATTTCATGCCGGCCTTTCGATTCAGGTACTCGTTCCTCTCACGTCCAACCCGGTGGCCTGTCCTGAAGCACAGCCGAAGGGCTCTGCCACCGGGAAGGTGCCCTTTCCCAGCGGCTGGGGCCGCTGGGCTGGACCGAATTGACCCACCTCCTGCAATCCGGTTCGCTTGCTTCTGTTATAATTAAGGCCGACGATGCGGCTGTGTAGTGCATGCTTCGGTTTACCTTTCTTCTTTGCGGTTTTCCTCGCGCTTGTGGCCGTCTGCCCGGCTGCATCCCAGACCCTGCTGGTGGCGCCCTTTGACAACGTCGGCGGTCAACCCAACCTGGAGTGGGTAGGCGAAAGTTTTGCGGAAGCTTTGACGGACCGGCTGGCGGGCAACGGGTTCGCGCTCGTCAGTCGCGCCCAGCGTTTGGCAGCAATGGAACGGCTGGGACTGTCGGCCACCAGCCCGCTCACCCGCGCCAGCCTGGTGCGGTTGGGCGAGGAGTTGGGAGCCGCCTGGGTGGTGGTGGGCCGGTTTGAACTTCGGGAGAACCGCCTCAGCGTCTGGGCGCGGCTCCTCCACTTGCGCCGTTTGAGCCTCTCGGCGCCGTTGGAGCAGAAGGGTTCGTTTGCGCAGTTGCTCGACATTCAGGGAGCACTGGCGTGGCAGATCCTTCGCACCCTTAACCCCGGCTTTCCCTACAGCCGCGAATCTTTCCTGGAGCGGGTTCAACCCCCTCCGGTGAGCGCCTTGGAGAATTATCTGCGCGGCTTGCGCGCTCCCAGCCGCGAACTCCAGGTGCGGTATTTTCTCCAGGCCGCCCGACTGGCTCCCAAGTTCAGTCCCCCGGCTTGGCGCCTGGGAAAAATCTATTTTGAGGACCAGGACTACGCCACCGCCGCCCGCTGGCTGGAAAAGATTCCGGCGGAACACAGAGACGGTGCCGATGCTCGGTTCTATCTCTCGCTTTCATATTTCTTCGGCGGCGACCCGGCCCGGGCGGCCGCCACCCTCCGCCCCCTGGGCCGGCAGCTTCCCGTCAAAGAGGTGTGGAACAACCTCGGGGTTTTTGCCTCCCAGGCCGGCGCATCCAACCCGCCCGACTATTTTGCCCGTGCGCTGCGCGAAGACTCCGCTGACCCGGACGTGCACTTCAATCTCGGTCTCCACTACCTTCGCCGCCGGCAGTGGACTGCGGCCGCGCAGGCCTTCGACCAATGTCTGGCATTGAACCCCGAAGATAGCGAAGCTCGCTTTCTTTCCGCCCAGGTGCTGGAAGCTTTGGGGCGGCCGGACGATGCCGAGCGGGTGCGGCAGCAGGCGCTGAGTGGGAACCCGGCCCCGGTGGACAGCTTGGCGCGGCAGCCGGCCGGCTTTGCTCGGCTCAAGCAAAACTTTAGTGCGGCACTAGCCCGCCGGAGGGGAGAGGCGCGGCGCAAACCCTCCGACGACTCCGCCCGCGCCCAGCACGTCACCGTGCATCTGGAGCGCGGAAAAGATTTCCTGACACGTGACCAACTCGAATCGGCCCGCTACGAATTTACCCAGATGGTGTACCTTGCCCCGAGCTCCTATGAGGGCCACTTCTATCTGGCGGAGGTGTACCGCCGGCAGGGCCAAGCCTCTGAAGCGATCTCGGAGTTGAGGGCGGCGCTCTGGAGTGAGGATACGCTCCCGGTGCGCCTCCGGCTGGCGGAGCTCTACCTGGAAGAGGATCGCAGCAGGGAAGCTCGCGAACAGGTGCGGGCTGCCCTGGCGCTTGATCCCGCCAGTTCTGAGGCGCGCAATCTTGCCGACCGCCTGAACCTTGCGCTCGCGCCGGCCGGAAACGGCTCTGGAGGTGAGCAATGAAACGCGGCTCAGTTCTACTACTGCTGCTGGCGGTTCTCTTTCCCTGGGCGGCGGGCGCGCAGGTGGTGGAAATCACGCTCAACGAAATCATCCATCCGGTGTCTGCCGAGTATGTGCTGGCAGGTATCGACCATGCCGAGCAGACGAAGGCCGACGCTGTGTTGATTATTATCAACACCCCCGGCGGCCTGCAAACATCGATGCGCAAGATTGTTGACCGCATCACTTCCTCGCGCGTCCCGGTGATTGTGTACGTGGCCCCCACCGGCAGCCGGGCCGCCTCCGCCGGCTTCTTCATTCTGATGGCGGCTGACCTGGCAGTGATGGCTCCGGGAACCACCACCGGCGCCGCTTCGCCCGTAGCCATGGGTGGTGCAGAAATACCTGAGACGATGAAGAAGAAGATCACCAACGATGCCGCCGCTTACCTGCGCAGTTATACTTCCAAGCGCGGCCGCAGCCCGGAGCTGGCTGAGCTGGCGGTCACTGAAGCCAAGTCGTTCACCGACGAGGAAGCGTTGAAGGAAGGCCTCATCGATGCGGTGGTAGAATCGCGCCAGCAGATCTTTGAACGCTTCCACCAGGAGAGCATCCAGCGCTTCGACGGCAGCGAGCACACGCTCGAGCTGGCGTCCGGTGAGGTCGAGCCCTGGGAGATGACCGGCCGGCAGCGCTTCCTCAGCCGGCTGGTCGACCCCAACATCGCTTTTTTGTTGCTGGTGTTTGGCATCCTGGGGTTATACATTGAATTCACCCAGCCGGGTTTTATTATCTTTGGGGTGGTCGGAGGGATTTGCCTGATTCTGGCGTTGTTCGCTATTAATCTGCTGCCGGTCAACTACGCCGGGGTGCTGCTGATTATTCTGGCGATGGCACTCTTCATTCTGGAGGCGATGTACGTGAGCCACGGGGTGCTGGCGGTGGGCGGTGTGATCTCCATGGTGCTGGGTGCGATGATGATGATTGAGGCGCCGCCCATCCCGGAGATGCGCGTGCGCATGGACCTTGCGTTCGCGGTCGCCATTCCCTTTGCGGTGATTACCGTCCTGCTCTTGCGCTCGGTGCTGCGCTCGCGGGGCTGGCGCGTGGCCACCGGCCGGGAAGGGCTGGTGGGGGAGATCGGCGAAGTCCGGCAGAAAATCGAAGAGGGTAAAAAAGGTTTGATCCTGGTGGTGGGCGAGTTGTGGCGCGCCACCGCTTCGCAGAAGATTCCCGTGGGCCAGCAGGTGCGCGTGGTCAAGGCGCAGGGGCTGTTGCTACAGGTTGAGCCGCACGCGGGCAGCTTAGAGGCCGGTCCAAGTGCCGGAAAGGAGCAAACGTAATGCCACTTTCACTTTTGGTTATCGTAGTTCTTGCGATTTTTTGGGCCATCAACTGCCTGAAGATCCTCAACGAATGGGAACGGGGAGTGATCCTTCGCTTGGGCCGCATGCGTCCGCAGCCCAAAGGGCCGGGCCTGATCTGGATCTGGTGGCCGATTGACCGCCTCCTGCGCATCTCCCTGCGTATCATCACTCTGGACGTGCCTCCGCAGGACATCATCACCCGCGACAACGTCACCGTGCGCGTCAACGCCGTGGCCTACTTCCGGGTGGTAGACCCGAACCGGGCCATCCAGGTGATTGAGAACTATCTCTACGCCACCTCGCAACTGGCGCAGCTCACTCTGCGCGACGTCCTCGGACAGGTGGAGCTCGACGACTTGCTCTCGCGGCGCGAGAAGGTCAACGCGCGCTTGCAGGAAATCCTCGACGAGCAGACCGATCCCTGGGGCATCAAGGTGTCCATGGTGCAAGTCAAGGCCGTGGACCTTCCCGAGGAGATGCGCCGCGCCATCGCCAAGCAGGCCGAGGCCGAGCGCGAACGCCGCGCCAAGATCATCCACGCCGAAGGCGAGTTCCAGGCCTCCGCGCAGTTGGCCAACGCCGCCAAAAAGCTGGCCGAGCAGCCGATTTCCATCCAGTTGCGTTACTTGCAGACCCTGACGGAAATCGGCGTGGAACGGAACACCACCATCGTCTTCCCGGTGCCGGTGGATCTCATCAGCGGCTGGCTCGGGTCGAAAGGGAAAAATAAGGGGAAATAACCGCCCGGGGTCGCGCGATGGCAAGAGGGGAAAAGGCAGGCCACTACGAGATTGTGCTGGAACAGCGGCACCTGCTCGGGGTGTTCTTTGCCGTCGTTCTCCTGTGCGCGGTGTTTTTTACCCTGGGGTTCGTCCTGGGCCGGGACCGCGCTCATGCTTCCCTGGCCGCCAAGACATCCGCATCCCCCGACAAAGCTGAGCAGAAGGCCGGCCAGGCCGCCGCTCCCGGCGACCTCACCTTCTACGACCGGGTAGAGGGTAAGCAGCCCAAGGAGACCCTGCCGCCCAAGCCCAAACCCAAAGCTACTTCTCCGGCGACCAAGACGGCCACTACGCTCCGCAAGCCGGCCACCAAGCCCCCTGCGGCTCCCACGAAGCCGATTTATCTTCAAGTGGGAGCCTTCGCCGAGGAGGTGCAGGCCCGCAGCCTGGCGCAAAGGCTGCTCAAGCTTGGTTTCCCGGTCGTCATTCAGGCTCCCAGCAAAGATCGCCTCCACCGTGTGCGGGTGGGGCCTTTTGAGAGCGCCGAGCTGGCCGATGCCGCCCAGAAGCGCCTGGAAGCGCAGGGATTCCGTCAGATTCTCCGCCGCTGATGCCTGCTTTCCTCTCCCCCCTGCGTCATCCGTTTCTGTGCTCTCTGCTCACGGGAGTTCTCCTGGTCGCTATTTTCCCCTCGTTGCATTTGAGTTGGCTGGCCTGGGTGGCGCTGGCGCCGCTGTTCGCGGTTTGCGTGCACCGGTGGGGCCGGCTGCGGCTGTTTCTTTATGGCTACCTGGCCGGAGTGGTGTTCTTCGCGGGATCCTGCTACTGGATTTACGACGTTATGCATGTCTTCGGCCGTCTGTCCGTCGCTGCGGCCGGCGGCATCCTGCTGCTGTTTGTTTTGGCGTTTGCTGCTTTCCTGGGGCTGTTCGCTTTACTGGTGGGGGAGCTGGCGCAGCGCTGGCAACTGCTGGCGCTCTTCCTGTTTCCCTTCGCGTGGGTGGCGTTGGAGTGGCTCCGCACCTTCCTGATTTTCGGCGGCTTTCCCTGGAATCTGCTCGGCTACGCGGTGGCGCCTCACGTCGGATGGATTCAGCCCGCTACTTATGCGGGCATCTACGGCGTCTCGTTTCTGGTGGCGGCGACGAACGCGGTGGTAGCTTCCTATTGGCTGGCGCCCGCCCGTCGCCAACTCTGGCTGCTGGCAGTGGTCGCGGCTGTGCTGGGGGTGACATACGGGTGGGGTCTTCGCCTCCCTCCCGTCGCCGCTCCTGAGCAGGCGGTCTTGGTGCAGCCGAACCTGCCTCAGCTGCAAGAGTTCGACCCGGCCTGGCTGCGGAACCATCCCGACGAGTTGCTCGCGCTGGAGCAGCTTTCACGAGAGGCTGTGCAACACCAGGCCGCTGCACAGCCCTCCCTGCTGGTCTGGCCGGAAGTCCCGGTGCCGTTCTATTTCCACCGCGATCCGGTCCTGCGCGCCCGCCTGCTCCAGTTGGCGCAGGGCACGCGCAGCTATTTACTGGCGGGGATTGTGGACTACCGTTCGGAGGGCGACGGCCCGCCTCACCCTTACAACAGCGCCGTTCTGCTCTCGCCCACAGGAGGGTTCGTCGGGCAGTATGATAAAATTCATCTGGTGCCCTTCGGCGAGTACTTGCCGATCAGGAACCTGCTCGGGCTGACCGGTTCTTTGGTGGCTGAGGTCAGCGACTTTCGGCCCGGCCGCGGCCCGGTGGTATTGCCCACTGGGCAGGATCGCTTGGCGGTCTTCATTTGCTACGAGGCCATCTTCCCCGGCTTGGTGCGCGGGTTCGTGCAAGGCGGCGCCACCGTGTTGGTGAACATCTCCAACGACGGTTGGTTCGGGCGCTCCTCGGCGGCCGCGCAGCACCTGAACATGGCGCGGGTGCGGGCGGTGGAGACGCGGCGGTTTCTGTTGCGAGCCACCAACACCGGCGTCACCGCGGTGGTAGACCCCTTGGGCCGGGTGGTGGCGCGCGCCCCGGAGCAGGAACGGACGGTGCTGCGGGCGCGCTTCGGGCACCGCAGCCAGCAAAGCTTTTATGTGCGCTACGGCGATTGGTTTGCCGCCCTGTGCACCTTTGTGGTGGTGACTGCGCTGGCGCGCAAGTTTTGGATAACGGCCGTGGAGGGAGGCAGCGATGCAGATGATGGAAGAACTAGAACAGCAGTTTGAGCGCATCCGGGCTCGCGCCCAAGAATTGCGGAGCTATCTTTGACCCTTCCCGCCTGGGTGCCGAGCTCGCCGAGCTTGACCGAAAAGTCAACCAGCCCAATGTTTGGAACGATCCAGAAAATGCCCAGCGGCTCTTGCAACGGCGCAAGTATTTAGATCGGATGCTCGGAACCGAAAAGAAGCTGGAGCGCCACCTGAGCGACCTGGAAGCCCTGCTGGAGCTGTCGCACGAAGGCGAATCGGTGGCCGACGACTTTGCGGCTGAGCTCAGCAGTTTGCGCGTTGAAGTGGATGAGTTGGAAATCGAAACGCTTCTCTCCGGCGCCCACGACCACCGCAATGCTCTTGTCACCATTCACCCCGGCGCCGGCGGCACCGAGTCACAGGATTGGGCGGAAATGCTGCTGCGCATGTACCTGCGCTGGGCCGAGCGCAAGGGGTTTGCCACCTCCATCACCGACATCCAGGCGGGGGAGGAAGCCGGGATCAAGTCGGCCACAGTGGAAATCGCGGGCGAAAACGCTTTCGGCTTGCTGACCTCCGAAATCGGCGTCCACCGCCTGGTGCGCATCTCGCCCTTCGATCAGGCCGCCCGCCGCCACACTTCCTTCGCTTCCGTGTTCGTCACCCCGGAGGTGGACGATCAGATCGCGGTGGAGATTCGGGAGGAAGATTTGCGCATCGATACCTATCGGTCTAGCGGCGCCGGCGGCCAGCACGTCAACGTCACCGACTCCGCCGTCCGCATGACCCACCTTCCCACCGGGATTGTGGCCCAGTGCCAGAACGAGCGCTCCCAGCACAAGAACCGTTCCATGGCCCTGAAGATCCTGCGTTCCCGGCTCTACCAGCACGAATTGGACAAACGCATGGAAGCGGCGCGCAAGCTGGAGGCCACCAAGTCCGACATCAGCTTCGGCAGCCAGATTCGCTCCTATGTCCTGCACCCTTACCGTTTGGTCAAGGACAACCGTACCAAAATGGAACGCGGCGACGTGGATGCGGTGCTGGACGGCGACCTGGACCCCCTGATTCATGCCTACCTGGTGGCCCGCCGTGACGGTCTGGTGCCTCCGCCTTATCCGCAAGACGAAATCGCCAATAGAAGGAAGTAAGAAAGGGAAGAGCATTGTTTGCTGCGCAATTGACTCCTCTGAGCGGCTGTGCTACGGTGGCGCAATCTCTTGTGGGGGGTTTTGTGCGCAGGGGTATGTTTTCATTAAGCATTTATCTGGAGGCGGAATGAGTACAGCAGCTCGACGGTATCTTTTTACTTCCGAGTCAGTGACCGAAGGCCATCCCGACAAAGTCAGCGATCAAATCTCCGACGCCGTCCTCGACGCCGTGTTGGAGCGCGACCCCGCCGGACGGGTGGCGTGCGAAACCCTGGTAACCACCGGCATGGTTCTGGTCGCGGGTGAAATCACCACCAGTACCTACGTCGATTTTCCCACTGTTGCCCGCGAGACCATCCGCGCTATCGGTTACACCGATCCCCACTGCGGCTTCGACGCCGACGGTTGCGCCGTGCTGGTCACGGTCAAAGAGCAGTCGCCCGACATCTCCATGGGAGTGGACACGGGCGGCGCCGGCGATCAGGGCCTGATGTTCGGCATGGCCTGCGACGAAACCGATTCGCTCATGCCCCTGCCCATCACTCTCGCTCATGGCCTCACGCAGCAGTTGGCTCGCTGCCGCCGCGACGGCTCCCTCGATTTCCTTCGCCCCGACGGCAAGTCGCAAGTCACGGTTGAGTATGAAGGGGAGCGTCCCGTGCGGGTGGACGCTGTGGTGATTGCCTCCCACCACACCGACTCAGTCAAGATCGAGACCCTGCGCGAAGGTATTCTCGAAAAAGTCATCCGCGCCGCCATCCCGGAAGAGATGCTGGACAGGAATACCCAGTATCACATCAATCCCACCGGCCGCTTTGTGATCGGAGGGCCGCACGGCGACTGCGGATTGACCGGGCGCAAAATCATCATGGACACCTACGGCGGCGCCGGCCACCACGGCGGCGGCGCCTTCTCCGGCAAAGACCCGACCAAGGTGGACCGCTCTGCTTCCTACATGGCGCGCTACATCGCCAAGAACTTGGTGGCCGCCGGATTGGCCCGGCGGGTGGAAATGCAGTTGGCCTACGCCATCGGCGTGGCCGAGCCGGTCTCGGTGATGGTGGAAACCTTCGGCACCGGCGCGCTGGAGGAGGAACAGTTGGTGAGCATGGTGCGCGAGCACTTCCCTCTGACCCCGCGCGGCATTATCGAAGCGCTCGATCTGCTGCGGCCCATCTACCGCAAGACCGCTGCCTACGGCCACTTCGGCCGCTCCGAACCGGAGTTCACCTGGGAGCGGGCGGACAAGGCCGAAGCCCTGCGCCAGGCTGCGGGTCTCGACCACGCCACTGTCAAGCGCTAGACCGCTCGATTCCCTCGGTTGGGAAATGGCAAGAGGTTCGGCCGGCTTTGACTCAACACTTTTTACCTAGGAAGGAGCACTGATGGCTACCACACTCCGGATCAGTTCGGACATTAAGGACGCGGCGCTGGCTGAGCGCGGCAAGGTTCGCATCGAGTGGGCCGCGCAGCAGATGCCGGTGCTCAATCTCATCCGGCAGCGATTTCTGAAGGAAAAGCCGCTCAAGGGCATGCGCATCGCCGCCTGCCTGCACGTCACCACCGAGACTTCCAATCTGATGACCACACTGCGCGATGGCGGCGCTGAGGTGGTGCTGTGTGCCTCCAACCCGCTCAGTACCCAGGACGACAACGCTGCTTCTCTGGTGCACGACTACGGCATTCCGGTCTATGCCATTCGGGGCGAGGACAGCGACAGCTACTACGCTCACATCAACGCCGCGCTCGATACCAAGTCCCACTTCACCATGGACGACGGGTGCGACCTGGTGACGGTGGCCCACACCAAGCGCAAAGATGCGCTGGCGGGCCTGCGCGGCGGCACCGAGGAAACCACCACCGGCGTCATTCGCTTGCACAGCATGGCCAAGGAAGGCGTGCTGGGCTATCCGGTCATCGCCATCAACGACGCCCACACCAAGCATCTCTTTGACAACCGTTACGGGACGGGGCAGTCCACCATTGACGGCATCATTCGCGCCACCAACATCCTGCTGGCCGGGTCGAATGTTGTAGTCGCCGGCTACGGCTGGTGCAGCCGTGGCATCGCCAGCCGCGCGCGCGGCTTGGGCGCCAGCGTCATCGTCACCGAAGTGGAACCCACCCGGGCGCTGGAAGCGGCGATGGACGGCTTCCGCGTCATGCCGATGGCGGAAGCGGCCAAAGTCGGCGACATCTTCGTCACCGCCACCGGCGACCGCGACGTTCTGCGGGGCGAGCACTTTGAGGTGATGAAGAACGGTGCGGTGCTGGCCAACTCCGGCCACTTCAACGTTGAGATTGACATCCCGGCGCTGGAGAAGTTGTGTTCCAGCAAGCGCCCCACCCGCGACAACGTGGACGAGTACCTCTTGAAGGACGGCCGCAAGCTCTACCTGCTGGGCGAAGGCCGCCTGGTCAACCTGGCCGCCGCCGAAGGCCACCCGGCCTCGGTGATGGACATGAGCTTTGCCAACCAGGCGCTCTCGATCGAGCACCTCGCCAAGAACGTCGAGAAGCTGGAAAAGAAGGTCTATTCCGTTCCGGTTGAAATTGACAAGCAGGTGGCCCGCCTGAAGCTGGAGGCCATGGGAATCGCCATCGACAAGCTCACCCCCGAGCAGGAGAAGTACCTGGCTTCCTGGACCGAGGGCACCTAGCCTGGGTAGATACTCTTTTGTTGTCATTCTGAGGCCCCGTTTTTAGGGGCTGAAGAATCTCACTTTTGAGGCATGCGAGCGTCTTAGATCCTTCGCGCTGCGCGCTCAGGATGACAGGGAGCGCCTTTACGAGTTCAGCCCAGCGGCTTCTGCCGCTGGGGAACAAGGGATCCCACGGGCGGAAGCCTGCCTGCGGCAAGCAGGTCCGTGGGCTGAACCCGGCAACGGCTTTGCGACTCCGCTGTTCGACCCTGCCGGACTTTTCCAGGCTTCCGGCAGTGCAACACTTTAGAGGTCAATTTCAGAATGCGTGATTGGGCCAATTGGGCGCTTGATACCGCTGCTGCGCGCGGCGCCACCTACGCCGACGTGCGCGTGCTCGACGCCCGCTATCGCAATCTCTCCACCAAGAACGGCACGGTCGGGAACGTGGAGGAAAGCGAGTCGTTGGGATTGGGCATCCGCGTCATCGCCGAGGGCGCATGGGGCTTCGCCTCTACTGATCAGCTCACGCGGGAAAACATCGAGCAGACTGCCGCCCGCGCCGTCGCCATTGCCCGCGCCAGCGCCCGCGTCAAGAAGGCGGACGTGGTGCTGGCCCCGGAAGAAAAGATCGAAGCCGTCTGGCGCACTCCGGTGGAGAAGGACCCCTTCGCTGTTCCCATGGACGAGATGATGCAGCTTCTGCTCGAGGCCGACAAGGAACTGCGCGGCGCGGCGGGCGTCACCCTGGCCGAAACTTCGATGAGCTTTACTCGCCTGGAGCAGTTCTTCGCCAGCACCTTGGGCAGCGCCATCCAGCAGGTGAAGGTGTACTCGGGTGCGGGCATGGTCGCCACCTCTTTTGCCGACAATGAAATCCAGAAGCGCAGCTACCCCAACTCTTTCGGCGGCCAGCACGCCAGCGCCGGCTACGAGCTGGTGGAAGGCTTGAGCCTGGTGGAAAATGCCCGCCGCGTGGGTGAGGAAGCCGTCGCCCTGCACAAGGCCGCCAAGTGCCCCCAAGGGCGCCGCACCCTCATCCTTGATAGCTCGCAACTCGGCCTGCAAATCCACGAGTCCATCGGCCACCCCATTGAGCTCGACCGCGTGCTGGGTACGGAAGCCAACTTCGCCGGCATGAGTTTTCTGACGCTCGACCAGCTCGGCAAGCTCCGGTACGGCTCCGAGATTGTCAACGCGGTGGCGGATGCGCGCCTCGAACACGGCCCCGGGCTCGGCACCTTCGGCTACGACGACGAAGGCGTGCCCGCGCAATGCATTGACATCATCAAAGACGGCCGCTTCCTCGGCTACTTGAGCTCGCGCGAAACCGCGCGGGAAGTTGGCCTCAACCGCTCCGGCGGCACCATGCGCGCCGAAAGCTGGCACCACATCCCGCTCATCCGCATGACCAACGTCAGCCTGCTGCCCGGTACCTGGAAACTGGACGACCTCATCGCCGACACCGACGACGGCCTCTACCTGGAAACCAACCGCAGCTGGAGCATCGACGACCGGCGCTATCATTTTCAATTCGGCACCGAAATCGCCTGGGAGATCAAAGGCGGCAAGAAAACCCGGATGATCAAGAACCCTTCCTACAGCGGCATCACCACCGAGTTCTGGAACAGTTGCGACGCCATCTGCGACCGCCGCCACTGGACCCTGTGGGGCACGCCCAACTGCGGCAAGGGGCAGCCGATGCAGACCATGGGCACCGGCCACGGCGCTGCGCCCGCGCGCTTCCGCAACGTACAGGTCGGAGTGGCCTATGCTGACTGAAGCGCGCTGCCAGGAAATTTTCGAGAAAATCCGCCGTGCCTGTCCCGCCGACGAGGTGGAAGTGATGCTGAGCGCCAACCAATCAGCGCTGACCCGTTTCGCCAACAACATCATTCATCAGAACGTCGCCGAAGAAGGCCTGCATATTTCGGTGCGAGCCTTGCTTGAGGGGCGCACTGCGCGCGCCACCACCAACAAGACCGACGACGAGGCCCTGGCGCACGTGGCCGAGCAGGCGGCTGCGAGCGCGCGCTGGCAGCCACAGAATCCTGATCTGTTGCCGATGCCCGGCAAGCAAACCTACCAGCCCGTAGAACGTTTCTGCGAGCAGACCGCCGCCTTTGCGCCCGAGGCCCGCGCCGAAGCTGTCAAGAAGGTGGTTGCGCGCGCCGAAAAGAACAAGCTGACGGCTGCCGGCATCTACTCCACCGGCGTGCAGACCGAAACTCTGCTCAACTCTCGCGGCCTCATCGCCACCCACCAGCAGACCAAGGCCGAGTTTTCCGTCACCTACTTGAACGGGGGCTCCGGCTGGGCCAAGGGAAATTCCACCAGCGTGCAGCAGTTGCCGGTGGAGGAATTGGCGGAGAGTGCTTGCCGGAAGGCGCTCGACAACCACGACCCCAAAGAACTGCCGCCCGGCCGCTACACCGTCATCCTGGAGCCGGCGGCGGTGCTGGATTTGGTGGGGTTCCTCTTCTACGACTTTGCCGCCACGGCCGTGCTCGACCAGCGCAGTTGTTTTACGGGCCAAATCGGCCAGCGGATTTTCGGTGAGAACATCTCGATTTCCGACGACGCCTACCATCCGCTGCAGGCGGGTTCAGCCTGGGACGGGGAAGGGCTTCCACGCCGCCAGGTGCAGTTGGTGGAGAAGGGCGTGTTGAAGAATCTGGTCTATGCTCGCCACACCGCGCGGAAAATGAAGGCTGAGCCCACCGGGCACGGTTTCCTGTTGCCGAACGAATGGGGCGAGGCGCCGATGAACCTGGTATTCGCCGCCGGCTCGAGTTCGTTGGAGGAAATGATCCGCACCACCGAGCGCGGCATCTTGGTCACGCGCTTGTGGTACATCCGCGAAGTGGATCCCTACCAGAAACTCTTGACCGGAATGACGCGCGACGGAACTTTCTCGGTCGAGGGCGGGCAGGTCCGGCGCGCTGTCCGCAACCTGCGCTTCAACCAGAGCATCAAGGAGATGCTGAAGCAGGTGGAATTGCTGGGCCCGGCGGTGCGCGCCACCGGTGAGGAGTCCTTCGAGATGGTGGTACCGGCCATGCGCATCGCCAACTTCCACTTCAGCGAAGTTACAAAGTATTAAGCCAACTGCTGGCCGAAGCGGTACCAGCAACTTCCAACGCGCTCCATTTTCTGGATTCCCGTTCGCTAGTGGAGGGTGGACGATTGAGCGGCGCTGGCTTCCTGGGGGAAGAAAGCCAGGCTGTTGACCACTTTGCGGAGAATCGCCTGCTGGAAGCCGACGGTTTCGTCGGCGGCCGTGACTCCCAGCAAGGTGAAGTACTCGCGCCCGCGCGCAAAGTAGATGGCCATCCCGGTCCAGAATCGGCCTTCAGTTGTTCCCGTGAACCGCCGCTCCAGTGCCGGCAGGCCGGCCACCTGGGTGGGCACCTCGGTCAGCTTGCGGTAGTCCTGGTAGAGTCCCTGGAGCGAAGGCTCTGCCAGCCGGGCATAGCTCAGCAAGTCGCCGGTATAAGGCTCCCGGCCAATCAGCAGTAGCGTGGTTTCGTCCGGCGTGCCCAACGCTGCCACCAGCGCCTTCTGTGGCCGGACCATAGTTGGGTAGGAGCGCCAGGTGGGCGGCTTGTACAACTGGAAGCGGTAGGTGTGGTTGACGTAGCGGGTGCGGGTCACCTGCTCAATGATGCGCGTCGGGATGGCGGGTTCCGTTGGCCTGCGGGGCAGAGTTTCTTTCGCCGGCTCGGGGGCGGGAGAGGTTTCAGCAGCCGGCACTTCCTCGGCGGGAGGCTCTGCCGCTTCTTCGGGGGTTGCTCCTTCCCCGCCGCCCTCTTGCGGTGCCGGTTCGGAAGCTGGTTCGGGCGCGCTTTCTTTCTCTGCCGTTGATTCCTTTTCGGTTGCTGCCTCTTCTGCTTCTTCTCTTGCTTCAGCCTCTTGATTCGGGCTTTTCTCTGTTTCCAGTTCTTCGCCGGCGGCCTCCTGTGAGGATTGGGCCACCACAGGCTCAGAGGGTAGCGTCTGCTCCGGCACGGCTCCCGGCACCGGCTGCGGGGTGTTTCCCGTGAATACGATACGTTCGATTTTGTCTTTGTAGATGATGGCGAAGCCAAAGCTGGTTTCCACCCGGAAGGCCTTCTCCTCGAAGCCGACGATGGTACCAACTATCTTGGTGCCGTCTTTCAGATAGAACTCTTCTGCTGCAACCGGGGACGACAGGAAGATCACCAGCAGACAGAAAGGTATGGGGCCCAACCGCCAATAACTCATTGCCGCGCAGTATGGCACCAGCGCAGGGATTTGTAAAGCTGGCTTATCGTTTGGTGGTGTCCTAGATTTGAGCGATTCCGAACTCAGCCCCAATTCACACCGAGCCCTGCGGCCCTTCAGGACGAGGCTTCTGCCCGAGGGCTCGCCCTGAAGGGCCGCTGGGCTGGACTAGATTGGCTCACTACCTATTTTTTTGGCAGAAGATGTAGCCCAAGGTGCGGTAGATGAGCTTAGCGGCCAGAAAATCGGCGGCGTGCAGACCGGGGGTGGGCAGCAACTCCACCACGTCCATGCCGACGATGGTGCGCCGGCGGGCGACCACGCGCAGCAGGCCGGTGACCTGCTCCCAGGTGAGTCCGCCGGGCTCGGGCGTGCCAGTGGCGGGCATAATGGACGGGTCGAGCCCGTCGAGGTCAATGGTCAAATAGACGTTGGGGGAAAGCGCGCGCGCCACTTCTTCTGCCCATTCCTGGGTGGGGCGCGTGACGATGTCGTGGGCCCAGAAAATCTTGGTGGCCAACTTCGGGATAGCAGCCGCTTCTTGGCTGGACAGGCTGCGGATGCCGACCTGCACGGCCGGGCAGATTTCCAGCGACCGGCGCAGAGCGCAGGCGTGGCTGTTGGAGTTGCCTTGATAGGCTTCGCGCAAGTCGGCGTGGGCGTCGATTTGCAGCACGCTCAGGTCCTTGTACTTGCGGGCGGCGGCAGAGACGCACGCCGGCGTCAAGCTGTGCTCGCCGCCCAGCACCACCGGGAATTTTTCGTCTTCCAGCAGGCCCAGCACCGCTGTGCTGATGTTGGCCAGGACCTGTTCGAACGAGTCCTCCTCGGTGTCCATTTCTTCCAGGGTGGCGATGCCCAGCTTCTGATAGGTTTCCATCTGCAACTCTTCGTCGAAAGTCTCTATGTTGCGGGAGGCTTCGATGATGGCGCAGGGGCCTTTGGCGGTGCCCTTAGCGTAGGTGGTGGTGCGTTCCAGCGGCACCGGCAGGACAACCACACGGGCTTTTTCGTAGGTGGCGTATTGGTCTTCGATGCCCGCGAAGCGGAAGGGCAGCGCCGAGGGATAGCTTTTCAGCATGGGCATTCTCTTTTAGCATCGAGCGGGGCATGGCACAAGCGCGATTCCACCGCCGCGGACCGGCTGCGATTTCCCAGGTGCAAAGTGCTCTCTCGAACGTTATACTAAAAATCCCGATTGCAACTCATTCCATCCTGGAGAGCCGGAATGAATAAGCATGCAGAGCACACCGCGCGCGAATTGCACGAACCGGTCGAAGATAAGCTGACCCCCACCATTCCGCTGGACCTGTCGAAGGTTCAGACCATTGACGATTTGGTGCGGGCCATGGGGCAGACGGCTTTTACCGGCCGGCAGATCGGCGATGCCGCCGACGTCCTGGAGGCCATGGCCCGGGACAAGGACTGCTTCGTGGTGCTGACGTTGTCGGGGGCGCTGACGGTGGCCAAGATGGGGCTGATTATTTGCGACCTGATTGACAGCGGCATCGTCAAGGCCATCGTTTCGACCGGCGCCTTGATGGCGCACGGGTTAGTGGAAGCCACCGGCCGCTCGCACTTTCGCTATGACCCGAAGATTGACGACCGCGAGCTCTTCCGGATTGGCTACAACCGCGTCTATGACTCCCTGGAGCCTGAGATCAATCTCGATCACGTGGAAGCTGTCATCCAGTCGGTCTTTTGGCAGTGGGACCCGGCGCATCCGGTGAGCAGTTGGGAAGTCCACCGGCGCATGGGGGAATATCTTCGCCGGACCGTGAAGGAGCGCGGGATCCTCAAATCCGCTTACGAGAAGAACGTGCCGGTGTTTGTGCCTGCCTTCACCGACTCCGAGGTGGGCATTGATTTGGCCCTGCACAACCACGAGCGGGCAAAACAGGGCCAGCCATTGCTGAAATTCGACCCTTACATTGATTTGGAACATTTTACCTCTACGCTCGTGCCCCAGAAACGGCTGGGGCTCTTTACCTTGGGCGGGGGAGTGCCGCGCAACTGGGCGCAACAGTTCGGGGTCTATGTGGAGCTGCGCCTCCGGCGAGGATTGGACAACTTTGAGCTCAAGCGCTACCACTACGGCGTGCGCGTCTGCCCCGAGCCGGCGAACTGGGGCGGGCTGTCCGGCAGCACCTATACCGAGGCGGTTTCCTGGGGCAAGTTTGTGCCGCCAGAAGAAGGCGGACGCTTCGCGGAGGTGCTGGAAGACGCCACCGTGGCCCTGCCGCTGGTAGCGGGTGCTGTGCTGCAACGGATCGGCTATTTTCCCCGGCAGGAGGTTGGCAAGACCGCCAAGAAGAAATCCGTCGGGCGTAAGTCCGCCGCCACTGTCGGAAGTCGCTGAATTCTTCGGAGAGAGGGGCTAGTCGCCGATCAGGATGGCGGAGGCCAACACTGTGGTCCACAGACCGCGCTTGTCGCCTACGGCCGATTGGGTGACGTTCATGGTACGCACGATCTTGTTGGAGATGCGGTAGATTTCCTTCTTTTCGTCCCAGTTCAAGTCGGCGTCAAACTCCACGTCGAGGGTGGTGGCCAGCATCTCGGCCGCCAGCTCCTCGGCGTATTCGCCGGCGCGGTCTTCGGTTTCGCCGAAGGAGTGGTGCTCGGAGAGGTAGCCGTACATGGACTTGTCGGCGGGCAAGGCCAAGCCGATGGAGGCGGCGATCAAGCGGTGGGGTTCGCGGGTGGAATTTTCGCTCAGGACCACAAAGACAATCTGGCCGGGCTTGAGTATTTTCAGCCCTTCGGTGCGGGGGATTAGCTTGCAGTGGGGCGGGAAGATGCTGGAAACGCGCACCAAGTTGTAGGAGGCGATGCCGGCCGAGCGCAGGGCCAGCTCGAAGCTGGAGAGCCGCTCCCGGTGTTTCCCGACCCCCTTGGTCAAGAAAATCTTGTTGGCTACGAACATCCTTCCGGCACCCACCGCCTGCCCCGCGCACCGACCTGCGGCGAGGACGAGAAGCTATTTCCCGCCAGGAGAAAAATTCCGCTTCACTATGCGAAAGAAGCAGAACAGTGTCAATGCCTTTTTGCACCCCGAGGCCGGGCCCATTCGCAGCCTGTCAACGCAAAGTAGAAATGTCCGGTTTTTTGCCAGATAGAAATGTCCTCCTCCAAGGGTGATCGGGAGGGGGAATGTACTTTCGTTTGCCTTTCCTTGGGCCCGCAAGCCCCGTAGGCCGTAGGCCGAAGGGGGTTGCGGGCGCGGGCGGCGGGCTCGGGCAGGGCCGCAGGCTGAGATAAGAGCCGCGGAAGCGGACCCAGCGGCTGCCGTCGAGCCGCCGTTCGACCTCCACCCGCGCCCCCCGCAACCCCGCTCGCACCTGGGCGCGCGGGATCGCCCAGCGCTGGCCCTGCCAGCGCACGGTGTAGTCGCCTGCCACCCGGCGCGGTTCGCGCACGCTCAGGATTGACTCCAGCCGCTGGGTGCCTCCCAGCGGGCGGTGGGCATCGTGCGGCTGGCGCGGAGCGACGGTGAAGCGCTGCTCCCAGAAAGGCAGGAAGACTGCTGCCAGGAAGCGGTTGGCCTGCTCCACCGTGTGCACCCCGGCCAGGCGCATCTCCTTGACCAGGCGGTCCTGCAAGGTGCCGAATAGTCTCTCGATGCGCCCCTTGGCCTGGGGGCTGTGGGCGGGAATCCACTCGATCCCCAACTCCTGCAGGGCCCGCCCGATCTGGGTGCGGGCCGGCTGACCGCCGAGCTGCTCGTCGAGCCGGGCCGAGCGGGTGGTGCGGAACAGGCTGCTTTTGTCGGTATAGAGTGCCCGCGGCCGTCCCCAGCGCCGGAGCCAGCCTGCCAGGGTGCGCAGGTTTTCCTCGGTCGAGTCCTGGGCGGCGAAGCGGCCCCAGACCCGGCTGGTAGCGTCGTCGATCAGCGCGATCAACTGCACGGGAGGTCCGCGCCGCTCCAACCAGCGATAGGGCGAGCTGTCCATCATCACCAACTCGCCGAAGGCGGCCCGCCGCTCTCGCCAGACGTGCACCGCCGGCCTCCGCTGCCGGCGCGACCGCCACAGCCCGGCGGCGGTCATCCACTGCCGCAGCGTCTCCCGGCTGACCTGCCACCCATCTCGCGCCAGGTGCTCGCTGGCCAGCGTGGGCCCAAAGTCGGCGTAGCGCCGCCGCACCTGGGCCAGGATGCGCCCCTGGAGGGCCGCTGGAATCTTCCGGTTCGAGGGCCGCCCCCGCAGCCGATGCACTACGCCCCTGTCCCCCTCCGCCCGCACCCGTCTCAGCAGACGCCGCAGGTGGCGTACGCTCACCTGCACCCGCCGGCCCGCTTCCACCTGGGTCAGATAGCCCTGCTCGACTTGGTGGAGTACCTTCAACCGATCCTGCTCCCGTTGGCTCAATTCGATTCGCTCCTCTCTCATCGTCCCTCCTGGCCCTGATGAAAGAGGACATTCCTACTTTGCGCAAATAGGACATTCTCACTTTGCAGCTACAGGCCCATTCGCAGCCTTGACCGCGGGCCGGGTTTCCACTACACTACAGTCCCCGGGATGACGGCTAGGGTCTACTGTTTGGTTTGTACCCGCCCTCGTACCAACTTTCTCCAGGAGAAACCATGACAGCGAAAGAAGTGTTGGCGTTTGCCGAGCGGAACAACGTCCGAATCATTGACCTCCGTTTCTGTGATTTGCCCGGCTTGTGGCACCACGTCTCCTTCCCCATGCACGTGCTGGACCTGCAGTCGTTTGAAGACGGGTTTGGGATTGACGGTTCCAGCATTCGCGGCTGGGCGGCCATCCACGAGAGCGACATGCTGCTGGTGCCCGACCCCTCCACCGCCATCTTGGATCCGTTCCGCGACGTGCCGACTATGACCATGGTCGGCGACATCATTGACCCTATCACCAAGCAGCAGTACCCGCGCGACCCGCGCTTTATCGCCAAGAAGGCGGAAGCCTACCTGGGCTTTACCGGCTTGGCGGACACCGCCTATGTCGGCGCCGAGGCCGAGTTTTTCATCTTTGACAACATCCGCTTCGACCAGCGCGAGCAGTACGGCTTCTACTTCATCGACGCCGAGGAGGGCCGCTGGAACTCCGCCCGCGAGGGGCGCAACCTGGGCTACCGGCCCCGCTACAAGGAAGGCTATTTCCCAGTGCCGCCCACCGACCACTACCAGGACCTGCGCACCGAAATGACCCTCCAGATGGAGCGCTGCGGGCTGGAGGTAGAGTGCCACCACCACGAGGTCGCCACCGGCGGGCAAACGGAGATTGACTGTCGCTTCACCACCCTGGTGCGCGCCGCCGACAACTTGATGCTGTACAAGTACATCGTCCGCAACGTTGCCAACCAGTACGGCAAGACCGTCACCTTCATGCCCAAGCCGCTTTTCCAGGACAACGGCTCCGGCATGCACATCCACCAGAGTTTGTGGCTGAAGGGGAAGCCGCTGTTTGCCGGCGAGCTCTACGCCGGATTGAGCCAGACGGCGCTCTGGTACATCGGCGGGCTGCTCAAACACGCTCCGGCGCTGGTGGCGTTTGCGGCTCCGACCACCAACTCCTACAAGCGGCTGGTGCCGGGCTTCGAAGCGCCGGTGAACCTGGCCTACTCGCGCCGGAACCGCAGCGCCGCTTGCCGCATTCCCATGTATTCGCCCAACCCCAAGTCGAAGCGGGTTGAGTTCCGTCCGCCCGACCCCTCTTGCAATCCCTACCTGGCGTATTCGGCTCTGCTGATGGCCGGTCTGGATGGGATCGAGAATAAGATCGACCCCGGCGAGCCGCTGGACAAGGACATCTACGACCTGAGCCCGGAGGAGTTGAAGGGCGTCCCGGCGCTGCCCGGCTCGTTGGAAGAAGCGTTGGAGGCCCTGGGGCGCGACCACGAGTTCCTGCTTAAGGGCGACGTCTTCACCAAGGACATCATTGAGCTCTGGATCAACTACAAGACGAAGAACGAGGTGCAGGCCATACGGATGCGCCCGCATCCCTACGAGTTTTCCCTCTACTACGACGTGTAGCTGGTTCGGAGTCACCGCCGCTGTTCACTCAGCGCTGCTTGGGGTAGACTCGTCTTCGGATAGATGAGTCTTCCCGACCCCTACGCCGGCCTGGAGTTGGCCGACCCTCCCCGCGCCCGGGCCAACCTGGACTTGCTGAAGCCGCGCCTGGCGCCACGCGTCTTCGATCTGCTCCCGACCGTGTTGGCGCAGGTGCCCGATCCCGATACCGCCCTCAACAACCTGGAACGGTTTGCGCGGGAGGCGGGCCCGCGAGTATTGAATGGATTGGCCCGCCAGCCGGCTCTGCTACATTCCTTGCTGGCTCTGTTCAGTCACAGCCGTTTTCTCAGCGAAACTCTCATCGTTCAGCCGGAGTTGATCCTTTGGCTCGGTCGCGACAAGCGCTTGAGCCGCCTGAAATCGAAGGAGGATTTGCTGGAGGAGTACGCTCGTTTTGAGACCGCGGCGCTGGATGCTGATCCGGCCCTGGTGCTGGCGCGCTTTAAGCGCCGGGAATACCTGCGCATTGCCTTGAAAGACATCCTCAAGTTGGCGGACCTGACTGAAACCACCCTGGAGCTCTCCACCCTGGCCGATGTGCTGCTGGAAAAGGCGCTGCGCATCGCCGACCGAGAGTTGCAGGCCCGCACCGGCCAGCCTCAGACTACCGATGCCCGCGGGCGACTGGTGCCGGCGCACTTGGCGGTGGTGTCGCTGGGAAAACTGGGCGGCAATGAGCTGAACTACAGTTCCGACGTGGACCTGCTGTTTCTTTACGCGGGCGAGGGGGAAACTTCCGGCAGCGGGCGGCAGAAACGCATCTCCAACAGCGAATACTTTCTGCGCCTGGCCCAGCGGCTGCTGAAGCTCATTGCCGGGGTTACGCCCGAAGGCGCGGTGTTTCGCGTGGATTTGCGGCTGCGTCCCGGCGGGGGAGAAGGCGACGTGGCCATCAGCCTGCCGGCGGCGGTGCACTACTACCGGAGCCAGGCGCGGGAGTGGGAATTGCAAATGCTGTTGAAAGCCCGCCACGCGGCCGGGAGTGCCGGTCTGGTGAAGGAATTCCTGCAGGCGGTCGAGCCGTTCATCTATCGGACCGAGGTGCACGTCCCGGCGGTTGAAAGTGTGCTGAAGGCGCGGGAGCAGTTCGACCGCAAGCTGCGTGGGCGCGGCACGAGCCAGACGAACGTAAAGGTGGCGCCGGGTGGTATCCGCGACATCGAGTTCTTGGTGCAGTGCCTTCAGCGCCTCTACGGCCGCAACGACCCCTGGGTGCGCGCCAAAGGCACTTTGATGGGGCTGCAACGGCTCTATGACAAAGGGTATCTCACCGCCCGTGATCACCATCGCCTGGCGGTTGCCTACCAGTTCCTGCGCTTGGTGGAGCACCGCTTGCAACTCGAACAGGGTCACCAGACTCATACGCTGCCAAGCGAGCCCCGGGCGCTGGAACTGGCGGCGCGTTGCTGTGGCGTGAGCGGGAGCTCGGGACGGCCGGCGGCGGACGAGTTCCGTGCCACGCTGGGCAAGCATCTGCAACGAGTGCAGGCGATTTACGAGCGAGTGCTGCCGCGCGCGCCGCGACCGGCTCAGGCAGAGGAGTTCGCCCTCGAAGCGGAGGACGCGCTGGCGTTTCCCAGCGGGCTCGATCGCGGCCGTCTGCTGGAGGAGCTGCGCCGGCGGGACACGCCGCTGTCGCAGGAGCTTGCCGGGTTGGAGGTTCCCGAGGGTGCCCGCAGGGCTTTCCATCGTTTCCTCTCGGTTGCTGTGACTTCCTCGGAAACTTTTGCGGCGGTCACGCGTGCGGGCCAAGCCTTGCCGATGGCGGTGGAAGTCTTGCGCAAGAGCGAGCCGGTGGGGGAATTGCTCATCCGCCGGCCGGAACGGTTGGAGCAGTTGCCGGCTTTGTGTCGGACGGGCGAGCTCGGCCAATCTCTCCCCTTGCGTGAGGAAAGCGTAGCTCCGGCGCCGGGGCCAGCCCAGGCTGTGCTCAAAGGGTTGGCAGGGCCGAAGGCTCCGCTCAGCCGGCGGATGGCGATTCTGCGCCGTTATTTCCGCGACCAGCTTTTCTCTTGGGGCGTCCGCGAACTGTGCGGCAGCCGGCCGCTGGAAGCGGGCTTGAGCGAGTTCACAGCCCTGGCCGAGGACATCTTGCGTGCCGGGCTGAGCATCGCGGAGCAGGAAGTCAAGCGGACCGGGCAGGGCTTGGCGGTGGTGGCCCTGGGTCGCTTGGGCACCGGCGAGCTGGACTTGGGTTCCGACGTGGATTTGATCTTCATCGCAGCTGACCGAGATGCGCGCGGATCAGCACGTGCGTTGGTGGAGAAGTTCCTCCACGTGATTTCGGGCTACACGCGCGACGGCACGCTGTTTCCGGTGGATACCCGTCTGCGCCCGCGCGGGAGCGAAGGTGAACTGGTGCAGACAGCCGAAGGGATGCTGGATTATTTCCGTACCGCGGCGGAGGTCTGGGAAGGAGTCACTTATTTGAAGGCGCGGCCGTTAGGCGGCGACTGGAAGGTGGGGCGCGACTGGTGCGAAGAGTTGCGCAGCCTTCTGGGCGAACGTTTCTCCGAGTGGGAGGCGGTTCGGAGCGCGCTGCGGCAGATGCGGCAGCGGTTGGAGGGGGAAGGCGGCACGGCCGGAGCGGAAGACAATTTCAAGTTCGGCGTGGGTGGAATCTACGACCTGGATTTTATTCTGTCGGGCTTGGCCTTGCGCTCGCGAGCGCTGCCGCCGGCGGGGCAGGGTTTCTCCAAGCAGATCGCGGCCCTGTGCCGGGCGGGGGAGTTGAGCCCGCAGGATGGGCAAGGACTCCGGCATGCCGCGCACTTGTTGCAGGCGGTGGATCATGCCATTCGATTGGTCAGCGGCTACAGCACAGCGGCGCTCCCCTCGGGTCCGCGGGCAGAGGTGGTGGCGGAGTTGGCAGGCCGCTGGGTGGGAGAGACGCTGAATGCAGAGAGCTTGAAGAGTCGAGTCAGTGAAACCCGCCGCAACCTGCGCGCGCATTTCCTGCGCGTGTTCGGTTGAAGCTGGCGCAGGTTGTCTCCGCCCCCGGCTGGTGCTATTCTAGATTTTAGGCGCGCGGAGCCATGGGGCCGGGCGCTGCTTTTCGTTTGCAGGTACCGCAATGGGAGTGAATATGGCCACCGGAAAGAGGAAAGACACCTTTGGCGCCCGCGCATCCTTTGACACCGGCAGCGGCAGCGCAACCATCTACCGCCTGGACCGGCTGGAGAAGGCCGGCCTGGATTCGATTGCACGCCTTCCGTTTTCACTCAAGGTGCTGCTGGAAGCGGTGCTGCGCCACTGCGATGGCGAGCTGGTGAGCGAAGAGGACGTCGCCGCGCTGGCTTCCTGGCAGACCCAGAAGCCGGCCAGCCGCGAGATTCCTTTCCAACCGGCGCGCGTCGTTCTGCAAGATTTCACCGGCGTTCCGGCGGTGGTGGACCTGGCCGCCCTGCGCTCGGCGATGAAGCGGCTGGGGGGCGACCCGGCCAAGATCAACCCCGCGGTCCCGGTGGATTTGGTGATTGACCACTCGGTGCAGGTGGACGTCTTCGGGTCGCTGGTGGCGTTGCAGCAGAACGCCGAGATTGAGTTCCGGCGCAACCGCGAGCGCTACGAGTTCCTCCGCTGGGGGAAGCAAGCCTTCGGCGGTTTTCGGGTGGTGCCGCCGGCGACCGGCATTGTGCATCAAGTGAACCTGGAGTTCCTCGCCCAGGTGGTACTGACGCGCGAGCGCACAGGAGAAGTCGAGGTGTTCCCCGACACGCTGGTGGGCACCGACTCCCACACGACCATGATTAACGGGCTGGGCGTGCTGGGCTGGGGCGTGGGCGGCATCGAGGCTGAGGCGGTGATGCTGGGCCAGCCGCTCTACTTCCTGACCCCGCAGGTGGTGGGCTTCAGACTGCACGGACGGCTGCGCGAGGGAGTCACCGCCACCGACCTGGTTCTGACCGTCACGGAAATGATCCGCAAGAAAGGCGTGGTGGATATGTTCGTCGAGTTTTACGGCAGCGGGCTTTCGCAGATGGCGCTGCCGGACCGCGCCACCGTCGCCAACATGGCGCCCGAGTATGGCGCCACCATGGGGTTCTTCCCGGTGGACGGGGAGACGCTGCGCTATTTACGCAGCACCGGGCGGAGCGAGGACGTAGTGCAACGGGTGGAGCGCTACTCGAAGGAACAGGGGTTGTTCCGTACCGACCAGACGCCCGACCTTGAGTTCAGCGACACCCTGGAACTGGACCTGGGGACGGTGGAGCCGAGCCTGGCGGGCCCGAAGCGACCGCAGGACCGCGTGCCGCTCTCCCGGATGAAGGACTCTTTCCGGAAAACTCTCACTGCGCCGGTGGAGGAGCGCGGCTTCGGGTTGGCCTCGGGCGATCTCGCCCGCTCGGCCAGCGTGGGCTTCAACGGCACGCGGGCCAGCATGGGGCACGGCGCGGTGGTGATCGCCGCCATCACTTCCTGCACCAACACCTCCAACCCTTCGGTCATGCTGGGAGCCGGGTTGCTGGCGAAGAAAGCGGTCGAGCGCGGGCTCAAAGTTCCGCCCTACGTCAAAACCAGTTTGGCGCCGGGCTCCAAGGTGGTGACCGACTACCTGAAGGAAGCCGGGCTGCAATCCTACTTGGACCAGTTGGGTTTCAACTTGGTGGGGTACGGTTGCACGACTTGCATCGGGAACAGCGGGCCGTTGCCTGAGGTGGTCGGCAACGCAGTGAGCGAGAATCAACTGGTGGCTGCTGCGGTGTTGTCAGGAAATCGAAATTTTGAAGGGCGCATCCACCCGCTGGTGAAAGCCAGCTACCTGGCGTCGCCGCCGCTGGTGGTGGCCTATGCGTTAGCGGGCACGGTGGACATCGACTTGGGTAATGAGCCGCTTGGCAAAGGGGAAGGCGGCAAGCCGGTTTTCTTGCGCGACCTCTGGCCCACGCAGGAGGAGATTGCCCAAACCTTGGGCCGCGCCATCAAGCCGGAGATGTTCCAAGCGGTGTACGGCAATGTTTGGGACGGCAACTCGAGCTGGAATGCCATTCCGGTGGCGGGCGGCACGCTCTACGGTTGGCGCGGGGAGTCCACCTACATTCAGGAGCCGCCGTTCTTTGCTGACCTCAGCCCGCAGCCGGCCGCTATCGGCGACATTCGGGGAGCGCGGGTGCTGGCGCTGCTGGGCGACTCGGTGACCACCGACCACATTTCCCCCGCCGGCAGCATTCCGCCCGAGGGTCCGGCGGGACGCTTCCTGATTGAAAACGGTGTGCAGCCGATGGAGTTCAACTCGTTCGGTTCCCGGCGCGGCAACGACCGCGTGATGGTGCGCGGCACCTTCGCCAACATCCGGCTGAAGAACCAGCTCGTGCCTGGGACTGAAGGCGGCGTGACGGTGCACTTTCCCGACGGGGAGCGCATGGCGATTTACGACGCCGCTATGAAGTACAAGACCGAAGGCGTGCCGCTGCTGGTGATCGCAGGCAAGGAGTACGGCACCGGGTCGTCGCGCGACTGGGCGGCCAAGGGCACGCTGCTGCTGGGTGTGAAAGCAGTGCTGGCGGAGAGCTACGAGCGCATCCACCGCAGCAACCTGGTGGGGATGGGTGTGCTGCCGTTGCAATTCAAACAGGGCGACAGTGCTGCGGCGCTCGGTCTGACCGGGCAGGAAGTTTTCGATCTGGCCGACCTCGACGCTGACATTCAGCCCCGGCAGGAAGTCACGGTCACAGCCGCGGGTTCCGACGGAAGCAAGCAGAACTTCAAAGCCGTGGCCCGGCTCGATTCCGCGGTTGAGGTCAACTACTACCGCAACGGCGGCATCCTCCAGACCGTCCTCCGTAATCTGCTCGCCAGTGATTAAATCGAAACTGCTCGCCGCAACCTGTCCCCCGTGGCAGGGGCCCTTTGGCTACGCTCCCTTCGACTACGCTCAGGGCAAGCGGGACAGGCCATCGGGCTCGGCGTAGGAGTGGCAGACAAGAATGTCTGCCCTACCTAACCAACTTGCCATCGATGTGAAAAGGTTGCGGGGTGGGCGAATCCGGCATAAGATGGATTTGGCGGCCCCCTGATGAAGCTGGAGATGAGCACATGCGCAAGAGCTACAGCGGAATTTCTGTTCCTTCCGATGGCGCGCCCATCGAGTACCGCGACGGGCGCTTCCTAGTTCCCGACAATCCCATCATTCCCTTCATTGAAGGCGACGGCACCGGCCGCGACATCTGGAAAGCGTCCCAGCGCGTCTTCGATGCGGCGGTGGAGAAGGCTTCGGGCGGGAAGCGTCGCATCGCCTGGCTGGAGATACTCGCGGGCGAAAAAGCTTTCAACCAATTTCAGAACTGGCTGCCGGATGACACGGTGGCAGCCATCCGCGACTTTCGCATTGCCATCAAAGGCCCGCTGACGACGCCGGTGGGCGGCGGCATCCGCAGCTTGAACGTGACCCTGCGGCAGGTGCTGGACCTTTACGCCTGCGTGCGGCCGGTAAAGTGGTACCCGGGCGTGCCTTCGCCGGTGAAGCGCCCGGAAAAGTTGGACGTGGTGATCTTCCGCGAGAACACCGAGGACGTCTATGCCGGCATCGAGTGGCCTGCGGGTTCAGCCGAAGCCAAGAAGGTGCTGGCGCTGGTCGAGTCGCTGGGGAAGAAAGCGCGGCCCGACTCCGGCATCGGCATCAAGCCGATTTCTGTTACGGGAACCCAGAAGATTGCACGGCGCGCGTTGCGCTACGCGATCGAGAACGGGCGCAAGCGGGTGACCTTTGTCCACAAGGGCAACATCATGAAGTTCACCGAGGGGCGCGTTCCGCGACTGGGGCTACGAGCTGGCGAGGAAGGAGTTCCGCGACCAGATCGTCACCGAGCGCGAGAGCTGGATCTTGGACAACCGGGACAAGAATCCCAACCTCTCTGTCGAAGCCAATGCGGCCATGGTCGAACCGGGATTGGATGCTGCGCCGGAAGAGTTCAAGCAGAAGATTTACGCGGAAGTGAAGGAATGTTTGGACGCCATCGGCGGGACACACGGGGGCGGGAAGTGGAAGCAGAAGATTTTTGTCAACGACCGCATCGCCGACTCGATGTTCCAGCAGATACTTACGCGACCGAGCGAGTATGACGTGGCCTGCACGCCCAATCTGAATGGCGACTACCTCTCGGACGCCTGCGCGGCGCAGGTGGGCGGACTGGGGATGGCGCCGGGCGCGAACATCGGCGACGGCTACGGACTGTTTGAAGCCACGCACGGCACCGCGCCCAAGTATGCCGACAAGGACGTTATCAATCCCAGCTCGGTGATGCTCTCGGGCGCGCTCATGTTTGACTTCATGGGCTGGAAGGAGGTGGCGCGGCTGATCGAGCAGGGAATTTCGCGCACCATCCAGAACAAGACGGTGACGTACGAT
>CBDFHE010000012.1:0-120044 GCA_965247455.1 Candidatus Acidiferrales bacterium | reverse complement strand
CGGCGGCGGGCTAGTCGGCTGAAGAGGCGGCGCCCTTCTTGGTCTCCAGCGAGAACCCGTTCAGCTCTTCCAGCCAGTTGTTGAGGCGGTCGATGGCGGGCTCCTCGGTGCGGTCGATCTGCATGGGCGTGACCGAGATGGCGCCGTCGAGGATGGCAGCGTAGTCGGTGTTGGGCTGGATGCGCGAAGTGTCAATCTCCTCGTGAATCCAAAAGTAGGGCTGCCCGCGTGGGTCGGCGCCTTCGATCAGCAGGTTCTTGGTGACTTTGCGCGACTGGCGCGTCACCCGCACGCCATTTTTCCACGGGTGCGGCACGTTGACGTTGAGCACGGTGCCGCGCCGGATGGGTTCCAGGTCGTCCAGGAGTTTTCGGGCCAGCCGGGCCACAAACTGCGCTGCCACCTCGTAGTGGAACTCGCCGCGGCTCGCCACCGAGACCGCAAAGGCGGGCACGCGGTTGAGCATCGACTCGAACGCCGCCGCCAGCGTCCCCGAATAAAAAACGTTTTCGCCCATATTGCCACCGCGGTTGATGCCGGAGATGGTCAGATCGGGCGGGGCGGGCATGAGCTTGTTGAGCGCCAGGATGACGCAGTCGGCCGGGGTGCCCTCGACCGCAAAGCAGCGCTCGGCCACCTGCTTGAAGCGAATCGGGGTGCGCAGCGAGAGCGCGTGGCTGGTGGCGCTCTTTTCTTCCAGCGGGGCCACCACCCAGACCTCACCGGCCACTTCTCGCATAGCGTCTTCCAGCGCGCGGATGCCGGCGGCGCCCAGGCTGTCGTCGTTGGTGAGCAGGATGGTCGGTTGCGTTTTCTTCATCGTGCTTGCCTGCCGTTTCGGTGTTTACGTTTCTCGGGCTGCCGGCGGTCGTGCGGGCCTCAGGGCAGCGGCCCTCTGGGAGCGCAAAAAAATGGTCGGGACGGCGGGATTTGAACCCACGACCTCTCGCACCCCAAGCGAGCGCGCTACCAGGCTGCGCCACGTCCCGACGCGCAATCGTTCATCTTATCACCGCCGCGAAAGTTCGGTCAACAAACGGCGCAGCTCCCTCCGCACGGTTTCGAGCGTCGCGCGCGCACCGGCTTCGTTGACCCGTCCGGAGGCATGCCCGCCCGCGTGCGGGTGGCGCGCGTCCTGCAGCCGTTTGCGCGCGCCCGCAATCGTAAAGCCTTCTTGGTAAAGCAGCCGCTTAATGGTCAGGATGGTTTCGATATCGCGGCGGCGGTAGAGCCGCTGCCCGCTCAGGCTCTTGGCGGGGCGCAGCGCCGGGAACTCGCTTTCCCAGTAGCGCAGGACGTAGGGCTCCAGTTCCGTAAGCGCTGCCACCTCCCCGATGCGGTAGCTCACCCGCTCCAGGGTCCTGGCCGACCCGTGCGTTGCCATCTTGCCCGCTATCCTACCGCGCTCCGGCGCCGCTTGCAATTCATCTCCCGCTCTGCGAGGGAGCCCAGAATCCCGGTGGCAGGGGCCACCGGGGCTGGACGAGGGGGGTGCCGGTCGAACTGCCAAAGCGGAGCGATGCCCATGTTGCTCAAGCCATGTCCAGCCCAGCGGCCCTTCAGGGCGAGCCCTCGGGCAGAAGCCTCGTGCTGAAGCTTTCAGGACGAGCCCCCGCCTGCCTACCGCAGGCAGGTCTGCGCTACTGTATTCTTGAACGTCTCAGGTAGCGGCGAAGAAGCCAGCTTGTCCCGCTTGTCCTGAGCGAGGCCGAAGGGCCTGTCCTGCCTGTCCCGAGCGTAGTCGAGGGAAGCGAAGTCGAAGGGAGCCACATCGAGGGAAGCGAAGCCGAGAGACGGCTTCTTCGTCGGTTTGTCTTGGGTTAGATCAGTGCCGTCGTTTTCTGCTGCGCGAGCGGGAGCGCCGTCCGGCAGCCACCGGAATCAGCCGGAAGCGAATCGGCGTACCCGCGAAGCCGAAGCGCTCGCGCAGCTGGTTCTCCAGGAAGCGCTGGAAGCTGAAGTGCAACTTTGCCAGGTTGGCGTGCACGACGAACAGCGGCGGGGCGGCGGCTATCTGCTTCAATCCTGTGATGCGCACCGCGCGCCCGCCCGGCACGCTGGCGCGCTCCACCCCCAGCGTGCGCAGAAAAGTTTTCAATTCCTTGTCGGCCACTCGTTGGCGGCGGGCTTGGTCCACGCGCGCGATCAGCCCTTGCAGCTTCCCGATCCGTTGCCCTTTGAGCGCGGAGATGAACACCAGCGGGGCATAGTCCAGGAATTTCAGCCGCCGCCGCGCCGCCTTGGCCCAGGCGTCGAGCGTATAAGAGTCTTTCTCGACCGCGTCCCACTTGTTTACGGCCAGCACCAGCGAGCGGCCGCTGGCGTGCGCGTAGCCGGCGATGGCGGCGTCCAGTTTGGTTACGCCTTCGGCGGCGTCCAGCAACAGCACCGCCACGTCCGCGCGTTCCAGGTGCTTGCGCGCCATCACCACGCTTAGTTTTTCCGCCACCAGTTTGGTTTTCCCCTTGCGACGGATGCCGGCGGTGTCAATCAGCCGCCACCACTTGCCTTCGACTGGGAGCAGCGTGTCCACCGCGTCCCGGGTGGTGCCCGCTTCGGCCGTCACAATCGCGCGCTCTTCGCCCACCAGCCGGTTCAGCAGCGTGGACTTGCCCACGTTGGGCCGGCCGATAATCGCCACGCTCAGCGCGATGTCGGAGGCTTCCGGCGCTGCCTCGCCGGCGGGCAAATTTTTGACCAGCTCCTCCAGTAGCTCCGCCACCCCGCCGCCGTGCTCGGCGCTCAGCGGCACCACGGGGTCAATCCCCAGCCGGTAGAACGGCAGCACTTCCGCCTCTACGCGCGGCGCATCCACTTTGTTGGCGGCCAGCAGCAGGGGCTGCCCGGTTTTTGCCAGCAGTCGCGCCAGTTCAGCGTCCAGCGGGGTGACTCCGGCGCGGACGTCCACCACCAAAACAATCTTGGCGGCAGCGTCAATCGCCGTGCGGGCTTGGCGAAAGATTTCCTGTGCCATGGTCGCCTTCTCGTCCGGCACCAGCCCGCCCGTGTCCACGACCTCGAGCTTCTGGCCCTGCCAGGTGGCCACGCCGTAGATGCGGTCGCGGGTGATGCCGGGCTCATTGGTGACGATGGCCCGCCGCTGCCCGGTCAGCCGGTTGAAGAGCGTGGACTTGCCCACGTTGGGCCGGCCCACAATCGCCACCAGCGGCAGCGAGCTTTTTTCCGTTTTGCCTGCTCTACCCATTTTCTTTGCCTGTGCTATTGTAACTGCTGCGGTCGGCTGGCGGAGCCGATCGCGAACGGGGTGCTTCCCAGCGTCAACAAGGGCCGACCGCAGCGGACGAGCAGATGGCCGACCACATTGCGCAAACCGAGATGACCTTGCGGGACTTCTTTGCTCCCGGCGGCCTGCTGGCGCGCACCCACCCGCAGTACGAATTCCGCCGCGGGCAACTGGAAATGGCGGAAGCGGTCGAGCAGGCCTTCGAGCAAAAGCGCCACCTGATCGTCGAGGCCGGCACCGGCACCGGCAAGACCCTCGCCTACCTGATTCCCGCCCTGCGCAGCGGCCGCAAAGTCGTCATCTCCACCGGCACCAAGAATCTCCAGGAGCAGCTCTTCTTCAAGGACGTGCCTTTCCTGGAGAAGCACCTCCAGCGCGAAATCCGCGCTTGCTACATGAAGGGCCGCTCCAACTACCTCTGCCGGCAAAAGCTCTACGACCTCGAAGGCCAGCCCGTGCTCAAAGGCCTGGAGGAACTCGACCACTACGCCCGCATCCGCGACTGGGAATCGCACACCGAGACCGGCGACCGCGCCGAGATTGCCGACCTGCCCGACGACGTCCAGCTCTGGTCCAAGATCGACGCTCGCGGCGACACCTGCACCGGCAAGAAGTGCGCCCAGTTCGAGCGCTGCTTCATCACCTACATGCACCAGCGGGCGGCGGCGGCCGACCTGGTGATCGTCAACCACCACCTCTTCTTCGCCGACTTGGCCGTGCGCCAGGACGACTTTGCCAGCATCCTCCCCGACTACGGCGCCGTCATCTTCGACGAGGCCCACGAGCTGGAGGAGGTCGCTAGCCAGTACTTCGGCACCCGGGTCTCAAACTATCGCATGGAGGAGTTGGCGCGCGACACCGAAAACGTGCTGCGGCTCAAAGAAGTGGAGGACAAGCGCCCGGCGCGTACTTTGCGGCAACTGCGGCGCGCCACTGAAGCCTTCTTCGCGGCGTTTCCCGAAAGCGAAGGCCGCTTCCCCTTTGACCAGCGCGAGCAGTTCCTGGAGCGCCACCACGACCCGTACGAAAAGCTCGTGCGCGCGCTCAAGAGTCTGGAAGTGGCGCTCGCTGCGGTGCGCGAGAAGCCCGAAGAGATCCACAACCTCATCCGCCGCGCCGCCGACCTCCGCCGGGAGCTGCAATTCCTGCTGGAGAGCAACGACCGCACCTATGTGTTCTGGTTCGAGCGCCGCGGCCGCGGCATCTTCCTGCAAGCCACGCCCATCGACATTTCGCAAATCCTGCAAGAGCATCTCTTCGACCGTTACGATACCATCGTGCTCACCTCCGCCACCCTGGCCGTCGGCGGCCACTTCGACTACCTGAAGCAACGGCTCGGCCTGCGCGGCTGCCAGGAGACCGTGCTGACTCCCCACTTTGACTACCAGAACCAGGCAGTGCTCTACGTTTCCGCCGATCTGCCCGACGTGCGCGCGCCCAACTTCGCCCCCGCCGCCGCCGAGGAGATTGTCCAGTTGCTGGACGCTTCCCGGGGGCGGGCGTTTGTGCTCTTCACCAGCTACAACCAGATGCGGGAGATTTTCCGGCGGGTGGCCCAGCGAGTGGACTTCCCCTTGTTGCTCCAGGGCACCGCGCCCAAGACCGTTTTACTGGACCGCTTCCGGCAGACGCCCCATGCGGTGCTGTTTGCCACCGCCAGCTTCTGGCAGGGCGTGGACGTGCAGGGGGAGCAACTGAGCTGCGTCATCATCGACCGGCTGCCCTTTGCCGTGCCCAGCGACCCGGTGGTGCGTGCCCGCTGCCAGGCGCTGCAGGAAGACGGCCACAACCCTTTTACCGAGTACCAGATTCCGGAGGCCATCATCTCCCTCAAGCAGGGCTTGGGGCGGCTGATCCGCTCGCGCCGCGACCGCGGCATCCTGGCCATCCTCGACAACCGCATCCAGCGCAAGCAGTATGGTAAACTGTTCGTGGAGAGTTTGCCGCCCTACCGCATCACTTCGAGTTTGTCGGAGGTGCGGGAGTTTCTGCAGGGGGAACAGGAACGCAATGTTTGAGATTGCCGTGGAAGAAAGTTTTGCCGCTGGCCACGCCTTGCGCGGCTACAAAGGCAAGTGCGAGAACGTGCACGGCCATAACTACAAGGTGCGGATCGTGCTGGTCGGAGAGAAGCTCAACCAGGTTGGCCTGCTCTATGATTTTGTGGAGCTCAAGAAGCACATCGCTGAGGTCATCCGCTCGCTCGACCACAAGTTCATCAACGACATCCCGCCTTTCACTGAGCTCAATCCCTCCGCCGAAAACATTGCCAAGTACTTCTACGACGAATTGGACCGGCGCCTGGCGCCTTCGGCCAACGGTTCTATTGTGCACCAAGTAACCATCTTCGAAACCGACACCACCACCGCCACCTACCGCCGGAACCCTGCACGCGGCAACTAGGGTGGCTGGTTATGGTGGTCACGGAAATCTTCCGGTCCATCCAAGGAGAGAGCACTTACGCCGGGTGGCCCTGCATCTTCGTTCGGCTGACGGGCTGCAACCTGCGCTGCCGCTGGTGCGACACCGCCTACGCGTTCCACGGCGGCACGCGGCTGAGTGTGAACGAGGTTCTGGCAAAAGTGCGCGATCTCTCCGGCCAGGATGGACGGCGAATCACTTTGGTCGAGCTGACGGGCGGCGAGCCCTTGCTGCAACCCGACATCCATCCGCTGATCGGAAAGCTCCGGGATGAAGGCTACACCGTGATGATCGAGACCAGCGGCGAGCGCTACTTGGGCGGGTTGCCCCGGGATGTAATCAAGATTATGGATATCAAGTGCCCCGGCAGCGGCCAGGGCGGCACGCTCCACCCCAAGAACTTGGCTGCGCTCGACAAGAAGGACGAGATCAAGTTCGTGGTCGCCGATGAAGCCGACTATCTTTGGGCCTGTGACTTCCTGCAGAAGCACCGATTGGCGGAGTTGGTCAACGCCGTCACGCTTTCTCCGGTCTTCGGCGAATTGCAGCCGCGCACGCTGAGCGAATGGATCCTCCGTGACCGCCTGCCGGTGCGGTTGGGCTTGCAGTTGCACAAGTTCGTGTGGGAGCCGGATACTCGAGGTGTGTAGAAAGAGAACAACCCACCGCAAAGGCGCAGAGAGCGCAGAGAGATGACAGCAAAGAAGGAACTGGCGGTGGTGCTGGTCAGCGGGGGGATGGACTCCTGCGTCACCGCCGCCCTGGCCGCGCAAGAGTACAACCTGGCCTTTCTCCACTTGAGTTACGGCCAGCGCACCCAGCAGCGCGAGCGCCGAGCGTTTGAGGAAATCGCGGACTTCTGCCGGGTTAAGCAGCGCTTGGTCGCTCGCTTCGACCACTTCCGCCAGATCGGCGGCTCCAGCCTCACCGACCGGCGCATTCCGGTCAGCAAAGCCAACCTGGAAAGCCGCGAGATTCCGAGCAGCTACGTGCCCTTCCGCAATGCCCACTTCCTGGTGGTGGGCGTTTCCTGGGCGGAAACCCTGGGGGCGAGCCGGGTGTTCATCGGCGCGGTGTGGGACGACAGCTCCGGCTACCCCGACTGCCGCCCCGAGTACTACCAGGCGTTCAACCAGTTGGTGCGCCTGGGCACCAAGCCCGAGACGCGGATTGAGGTCGTCACCCCACTGATCCATCTGCAAAAGCACCAGATTGTGCGCCGGGGCATCGAGTTGGGCGCTCCTCTGCATCTAACCTGGTCGTGCTATCAAGACGCAGAGGAGGCTTGCGGCGCCTGCGACAGTTGCGCTCTGCGGCTGCGCGCCTTTGCGCGGGCCGGCTGCGAGGACCCCATCGCTTACAAAGTCAAAGTTAGCTATACTTGAAGGGGAGCGGCCCAGCGTGCGCTACGGGGAGGTGGTGCTTATGAATACAAAGAACAAATTTCCGTTTCTGGTTCTTCTCCTGGGAATTCTCCTCGGAGTTGGTTTTTCTCTGCAAGCGCAAGAAGCGACCGGCGTGGAAGGCCATGTGAAGGGGTACGAAGGCAATCCCATGGTGGGTGTGACGGTGGAGGCCAAGTCCGACAGGCGGGCAGCAGTTTACCAAGCCACGACCGACGAGAATGGTCACTACCGCATTGAGGATATGCCCCGCGGCTCCTATACCCTGCGCCTAATTGTCGATGGCAAGATCGTTTTCCGGTTCCGGGGTGTTCCTGTCCGCTCCGGAGAATTCCGGGAGGTGGATTGGGACCTGCAAGCGGAAGTGGAGCGCCGGAAAAAGACCATGTCGCAGGAGGCGTTGAAGCAACTGGAGGAAGACCAAACAGCCCGCAAGAAGACTAAGTCCTTGGCAGCCACATTCAAACAAGGCATGGAATATCTGAAGCAGAACCAGTACAGCGAGGCCATCACTGAGTTCGAAGTAGCCGCCGAGATTGATCCCAAGCAGTTCGCCGTCTACGCCAACCTGGGACGCGCTTATGCGGCCGTGAACCAAACTGACAAGGGCATCGAGGCGTACCAAAAAGCCATTGCGTTGAAGCAGGACAAAGCGGACAAAGCCGCCCTGGGTCCCATTTACAACAACCTGGGCCAATTGTATGTGAAACAGGGCGACATCGAAGGAGCGAAGAAAGCTTTCCAGACTGCCGCTGAGATGAGCCCGGAGAGCGCCGGCGCCTTCTACTACAATTTGGGCGTGACTCTCTACAACGCCGACCAGCTCGCCGCTGCGGTCGACCCGTTACGCAAGGCCACCGAAATTGACCCGGAGCGGGCGGACGCCTTTTATCTCTTGGGCATGTGCCTGTTGAGCGTCATGGATTACAAGACGGAGAGAGGCGAAGTGAAAATGGTGCTCAAGCCCGGCACCCGTGAAAGCTTTGAGAAGTATCTGGCTCTGGCCCCCAAAGGTAAGTTCGCCCAGCAGGCCAAGGGGAGCTTGCAAGCCCTGGAGGCCTTTATTCCGGCCTCGGTGGGTACGAATAAAAGGAAATAGAAGCTGAGCCCAGGGCAGGCAAGCGCATCTGTTCCGGTTCGGTTGCAGGGAGGAGAGTTGATGACCGCCCTGCGGGCACATTCTTGTTTACTGAGCATCTTCGGCGTGCTCCTGCTGGCGCTGCTGGTGTCGGCTCAAGAACCGCGGTTGGGCGCTTTTGTCGGCTCCGTCCGCGATGAGCAGGGCCGGCCGCTGGTGGGTGCGCTCGTAACCTTCAGCAACGTGGAGACCAGCCGGGTCAGCGAAACCCGAACCGGCAAAGACGGCCGCTTCCACCAGGGCGACTTCCTCCCGGGCCGCTATCTGATCACGGTCCGGCACAACGGAGAGACCGTGTGGTCTTTTCCCGTTCAGCTCCCCCCCTCCCAGCCGATGATTCGGCTTGAGATAGACTTGCGCAAGGTGCGCGAAGCGGCTGAGCTCGAACGCCTGCGGGCCGAAGAACGCCAGCGGCTCGAAATGCGGCAACGGATTCAAGGCCACCTGAGTCGCGGTGTTCGTTCGCTGGACGAGGGCCACCCCCAACAGGCCATGGAAGAATTCGCGGCCGCTCTCAAGCTCGACCCCAACCACAGCGTCGCCCACGGGATGCTGGCCGCCGCCTATGCTGCCGCCGATCGCCTCCCCGGCGCCATGGCTTCCTACCGTCGTGCGCTGGAGTTCGCACCGGGCGAAGCTGCTTACACCAATAACCTGGGCACAGTGCTGGCGCGTGCCGACCGCTTGCAGGAGGCTCTGGTGCACTTCCAACGGGCCGCAGCGTCCGACCCGGCTCGCGCTGCCACCTACCAGTTCAATAGCGGAGCTGCTTTGCTCAACACGGGGCGGGCCCAGGAAGCTGTGTCCTTCCTGCGGCAGGCGGTTCGCTCCGATCCCACCTTGGCGGTGGCTCACTATTTCCTCGGCTTGGCGTTGCTGCGGACTTCTCCCCGCAGCGAAGAAAACGGTAGTGAACGCGGACAACCACTGCCTGACATCATCGCGTCGTTTCGGCGCTACCTGCAACTCGCTCCCGACGGACCCTACGCCGGGCAGGCCCGGGATCACCTGCGCCGATTCGATGCGCTCACGCCCGACTTGCTCTTGCCGGTGGTGGAGCCCTCGGGGCTGTTCGACTGAGGCGCGCTGTGCGGCCGGCAGTCTTCTCCTTGTTCGCTCTCCTGCTTCTCGCCTTACTTGCGACCGCCTGCGACCAGCCCCGCCCGGTCCAAGTCGTTGCGGGCGCCGATCGCCTCCCGGGACTCTACTGGGAGCCCCCCAAACCGTTGAGCCGTGCGGTTCTGCTGGTTCACATGCTGGGCCGCAGCAAGGAAGACTGGATTCCGCTCGCAACTCGATTGCGCCAGGCCGGCTACGGCGTCCTGGCCATTGACCTGCGCGAGCAGGGACGCACCGGCGCCCGGCAACTGCTGGCCGACCTGCGCGCGGGCTTCGGCTTTCTCCGCGCCGAAAAGAAGGTGGACGCCGCCCGCATCGGCATCGTCGGCGCCAGCATCGGTGCCAACGCAGCCTTGAATCTGGCCGCGCAGGAACCGCTGGTGCGCTTGACCGCGCTGCTCTCTCCCGGTCTGAACTATCGCGGCGTGACTACCGAGCCCGCCCTGCGCGACTACGGCGCCCGCCCGCTGTTCTTGGCCGCTGCCGAGGAAGATATTGCCAGCGCCCAAGCCGTGCGCCGCTTGGCCCAGGTGGCGCAGGGCGCGTCGGTTACGAAGCTCTATCCCGGCCGTGCCCACGGCACCGATCTGTTGACGGTCGTGCCCGGCCTGGAGCAGGAACTGCTGGCCTTCTTGCAAGCCCATCTCTAGGTAGTGGGTCAATTGAGTCCAGCCCAGCGGCCCTTCAGGGCGAGCCCCTGCCTGGGGGAACCCTATTGGAATCTGCCGGTTTCCAAGGCCCATGTCAACGCAAAGTAGAAATGTCCGGTTTTTTGCCAGATAGAAATGTCCTCCTCCAAGGGTGATCGGGAGGGGGAATGTACTTTCGTTTGCCTTTCCTTGGGCCCGCAAGCCCCGTAGGCCGTAGGCCGAAGGGGGTTGCGGGCGCGGGCGGCGGGCTCGGGCAGGGCCGCAGGCTGAGATAAGAGCCGCGGAAGCGGACCCAGCGGCTGCCGTCGAGCCGCCGTTCGACCTCCACCCGCGCCCCCCGCAACCCCGCTCGCACCTGGGCGCGCGGGATCGCCCAGCGCTGGCCCTGCCAGCGCACGGTGTAGTCGCCTGCCACCCGGCGCGGTTCGCGCACGCTCAGGATTGACTCCAGCCGCTGGGTGCCTCCCAGCGGGCGGTGGGCATCGTGCGGCTGGCGCGGAGCGACGGTGAAGCGCTGCTCCCAGAAAGGCAGGAAGACTGCTGCCAGGAAGCGGTTGGCCTGCTCCACCGTGTGCACCCCGGCCAGGCGCATCTCCTTGACCAGGCGGTCCTGCAAGGTGCCGAATAGTCTCTCGATGCGCCCCTTGGCCTGGGGGCTGTGGGCGGGAATCCACTCGATCCCCAACTCCTGCAGGGCCCGCCCGATCTGGGTGCGGGCCGGCTGACCGCCGAGCTGCTCGTCGAGCCGGGCCGAGCGGGTGGTGCGGAACAGGCTGCTTTTGTCGGTATAGAGTGCCCGCGGCCGTCCCCAGCGCCGGAGCCAGCCTGCCAGGGTGCGCAGGTTTTCCTCGGTCGAGTCCTGGGCGGCGAAGCGGCCCCAGACCCGGCTGGTAGCGTCGTCGATCAGCGCGATCAACTGCACGGGAGGTCCGCGCCGCTCCAACCAGCGATAGGGCGAGCTGTCCATCATCACCAACTCGCCGAAGGCGGCCCGCCGCTCTCGCCAGACGTGCACCGCCGGCCTCCGCTGCCGGCGCGACCGCCACAGCCCGGCGGCGGTCATCCACTGCCGCAGCGTCTCCCGGCTGACCTGCCACCCATCTCGCGCCAGGTGCTCGCTGGCCAGCGTGGGCCCAAAGTCGGCGTAGCGCCGCCGCACCTGGGCCAGGATGCGCCCCTGGAGGGCCGCTGGAATCTTCCGGTTCGAGGGCCGCCCCCGCAGCCGATGCACTACGCCCCTGTCCCCCTCCGCCCGCACCCGTCTCAGCAGACGCCGCAGGTGGCGTACGCTCACCTGCACCCGCCGGCCCGCTTCCACCTGGGTCAGATAGCCCTGCTCGACTTGGTGGAGTACCTTCAACCGATCCTGCTCCCGTTGGCTCAATTCGATTCGCTCCTCTCTCATCGTCCCTCCTGGCCCTGATGAAAGAGGACATTCCTACTTTGCGCAAATAGGACATTCTCACTTTGCAGCTACAGGTTTCCAAGGCCCATTGACACTCTACCAGCCCGCCGCTAGACTGACGTTTCTGCGTGCGTGGAGGGGGAAATCTGTGCGGCGTGACCTGCTGGTGACTGCCCTCATCTTCGGCATCGTTGGCTTCGCCTCCGCGTATCTTTACTTCAACCAAACCACCAACCGCAGCCTGCTGGGTTCGTTGCCGGAGGAGCTGCTCCCGGAGGAACCGTCCCTGCTTCCCGAGGGGCATCCGCCTTTCGACGTGGCCCAGCGCTGGCAGGAGCTGCGGCAGCAGGCCGAAGCCAATACCGAGGACAGCCGCGCCGCCCTGGAGTTGGCGAACTTTCTCTACGACCTCGAACGCTGGGACGACGCCGTCTTCTGGTACCGCCGCACCCTCGAGCTCGATCCCAGGGACACCGACGCCCGCACCGACCTGGCCACCTGCTACTACAACCTGGAGCGTTTTGACGAAGCCATGGCCGCCTACCGCGCCGTGCTGGAGTTGGAGCGGAACAAGCCCCAGGCTCTCTACGGCCTCGCTCTGGCTCAGTTGCGCGGCCCGCAAGACAAGGCCGCCGCCCGCCGTTCCTACCAGCAGTTGCGCCGCAACTACCCCGACTTCCCCGGCGTCGAGCACCTGGAGCAACTCCTGCAGCAGGAGTCGCAGCGCCGATGACCGGGCTGCTGCGCCTGGCGGCGCTGGTGGTTATCGTACTGGCCCTGCGCTGGCTGTGGCTCTGGTTTTGGCGCCGCGGATGGAAACGCGTGGTTGCGTCCGCCGTCCGGCACGCCGAGAGTAAAACATCCCTTCCTCCCCGGCATGGCACCGTCAAGCGCGATCCCATTTGCGGTACGCATGTGGATGTGAACGTGTCTGTGCGCGAGGTGGTGGACGGGGAGACCCACTATTTTTGCTCGGAACGCTGCCGCCAGGCTTATCGGGCACGCAGCCGGTCGGCCGAGCAAAAGATCGGGGTTCGATAGGCGGCGGTTTCCATGGCACGAAAAAAGTTTACGGCTCGGAAAGTGTCCCCGGGGAAAGCTACTCCAACTCCAGCTCGCGGAGGTTCAAGCATGAAGGAAGACCTCAACCCCTTTGTGATTTCCCAGTTGCAGTTCGATCGGGCGGCCGATCACCTCAAGCTCGATGCCGGTTTGCGCAACGTGCTCCGACAGCCCAAGCGTGCGCTGATTGTGTCCATTCCCGTCCGAATGGACGACGGTTCTGTGCGCGTGTTCGAGGGCTACCGCGTGCAGCACAACGTCACTCGCGGGCCCGCCAAGGGCGGCATCCGCTACCACCCCAGCGTTTCCCTGGACGAGGTCAAAGCCCTGGCTGCTTGGATGGCCTGGAAGACGGCGGTGGTCAACATTCCCTTCGGCGGGGGCAAGGGAGGCGTGATTTGCGACACTCACAAAATGGCGCGCGGCGAGCTGGAGCGCACGACCCGCCGGTTCTTCTCCGAAATCCTTCCCATCATCGGGCCTGACCGCGACATCCCCGCCCCCGACATGTACACCGACTCACAGATCATGGCCTGGATGATGGACACCTACTCCATGACGGTCGGTTACTCCAGTCTGGGCGTGGTCACCGGCAAACCGGTGTCGCTGGGCGGCTCGGAAGGACGCAACGAGGCCACCGCTCGCGGCTGTCTCTTCACTATTCAGGAAGCCTGCCGCGTCAAGCGCTTGCCGCTCAAAGGCGCCAAGGTTGCCATCCAGGGGTTCGGCAACGCCGGCAGCATTGCCGCGCGCCTGTTGCATCAGGTGGGCGCCAAGATCATTGCCGTCAGCGACTCCCGCGGTGGTGTGGTCAACCCGCGCGGCCTCGACCCCATCAAGGCCATTCGGCACAAGGAGCGCTCAGGCTCGGTGGTCAGCTTGCCGGGCACTTCGCGCATCCGCAACGAGGAGCTGCTGGAGCTGAAATGCGAGATTCTGATCCCGGCTGCGCTGGAGAATGTCATCACCGCCCAGAACGCCGCCAACATCAAAGCCCGCATCATCGCCGAAGCCGCCAACGGGCCGGTTACGCCGATGGCGGATGAAATCCTGGCCCGCAAGGGCGTCTTTCTGCTCCCGGACATCCTCGCCAACGCCGGCGGCGTGACTGTCAGTTACTTCGAGTGGGTGCAGGACTTGCAGAACTTCTTCTGGGAGGAAGGCGAAGTCAATGGCAAGCTGGAGAAGGTGATGAAGCGCGCTTTCCGCGAGGTGCACGAGACTTCGCTGAAATACCGCGTGCACATGCGCACCGCCGCCTCCATCCTGGCCATCGGGCGCGTGGCCGACGCCACCATCGTCCGCGGCCTCTTCCCATAGAGAACTGGATTCCAACCTGCTTCCGGCCCCGGGAAAAATTTTCCCCTGCGGCCAGAAACTTTTTGCCTTGACAATTTTTTTGCTGTACTCTCACCAGTGGAAAGCAGGTAGGGAGGCTCAGCGCAAGCATGGCCGATTCGTCAGGCGGGACACCCCCGGTTCTACTCACCATTGCGGGTTTCGACCCCACCACCGGCGCGGGCGTAGGCGCCGACCTGAAGACCTTTGCTGCCCACAATTGCTACGGCGTCGCCGTCATCACGGCGCTGACCATCCAAAGCACCGGCGGCGTGCGTGGGGTCAAGCCGGTCTCGGCCGATGTGCTGCGGGCGCAGCTCGACGAGTTGGTCGGCGACGTTTCCATCGCCGGAGTGAAAATCGGCATGCTGGGTACGCGCGCCAACGCGCAGGTAGTGGCCGAGCTGTTGGAGAAAGGAAACTTCCCCCACGTGGTGCTCGATCCGGTGCTGCGGGCGACTTCCGGGAAGGAGTTGTTGGAGTCGGGCGGAGTGAAAGTGTTGCGGGAACGCCTGCTGCCGCTGGCCACCGTCATTACGCCCAACCTTGCGGAGGCTGGCGTCCTTTCTGGCCTCGAGGTCAAGGACAATCAGGGGATGCGGGAGGCGGCGCAGAAACTGTGCCAGCTTGGCGCCCGCAGCGTGGTCGTCACCGGCGGCGGCCTGGAGAAGCCGGTGGACGTCTTCTACGACGGCGCCGCTCTGAGCGAGTTTGGCAGCGACCGCGTGCGTTCCCCCAATACCCACGGCACCGGCTGCGCTTTCTCCTCCGCCCTGGCCGCCAACCTGGCTGGCGGGCGCAACCTGAGCGATGCCATCGTCCTGGCCAAGGCCTACGTCGCCAAGGCCATCGCCAAGGGCTACTCCCTCGGCAAGGGCCAGGGCTTGCTGAACCACTTCTACCGGCAGCAAAATGACCCGTTGGCTCACTCCCATTCCCTGCACACGCCGGCGGAAGGTCCCGTCCACGCTACCACCAGCTACTTCTAGTGTACTGTCCCGGAAATAAGCGATATATTAATGGGCAACCTTTGGCCTCTGGAGGTATGCCCATGCCACGCGGTCGCCCCGCTACTCCCCTCACTCTCAGTGAGAGTGAGGAATCGGAACTGGGGCGCCTCGCCCGCTCCCGAACCTTGCCGCATAGTCTGGTGCTGAGGGCCCAGATTGTGCTGGCCTGCGCCGAAGGCGTTCCCGGCTCTACCGTGGCCCGGCGTCTGGGTGTCACCAATACGACCGTGGGCAAGTGGCGAAAGCGCTATCGTGAACATGGAATCCCCGGACTACACGATGAACTGCGTCCCGGACGCCCCCGCACGCATGAGGATGAACGTGTTGCGGAAGTCATCAACACGGCCCTGCAAACCGAACCTCCCGATCGTTCGCACTGGAGCGTGCGTTCCATGGCGGAACACACGGGAGTCTCAAAGAGCACGGTCCAGCGGTGGTTCGATCTGTTCGGCGTCCAGCCGCATCGCCAGCGGCATTTCAAGATTTCCAACGACCCGTTCTTCGTCGAGAAAGTCCGCGACATCGTCGGTCTCTACCTCAATCCCCCGGACCACGCCGTGGTGCTCTCGGTCGATGAGAAGACCCAGGTTCAAGCTCTTCAGCGAACTCAGCCCGTTCTCCCCATGGGCCTCGGCTACGTCGAAGGCGTCACCCATGATTACAAACGTCACGGCACGACCACTCTGTTCGCGGCTCTCGATGTGGCCACCGGGAGAGTCATCACCCGCTGTAAACCGCGACACCGTCATCAGGAGTTCCTCACTTTCCTGCGTCAGATCGACGGCAGTGTGCCGCACAACCTCGACGTCCATCTCATCGTCGATAACTACGCTACTCACAAACATCCCAAAGTCCGCGCTTGGCTCGCTCGGCGTCCCCGCTACCACGTTCATTTCACCCCAACCTATGCGTCCTGGCTCAACCAAGTCGAACGCTGGTTCGGCATCATTACCCAGAAGGCCATTCGCCGAGGTTCCTTCTCCAGCGTCAAGGCTCTCGTCCGTAACATCGAGCGCTTCGTCGAACATTACAACGCCAACACCAGTCCTTTCGTCTGGACCGCCACGGCCGAATCCATCCTCGCTAAGGTCGAACGACTTTGCTCATATATTTCCGGGACAGTACACTAGCAGAGCACGGAAGAAGTATCCTGCCACGGTCATTCGGAGCGTTTGCCCTACGCTTCAGTAGCGCGGACACTCCTGTTTGCGCCTTCCTACCATTCCGCCTGCCCCGCTTGTTAGGCAGGCCCGCCCAAGGCGAGCTCGTCGGAATGACACGTGGGGAGATTGTTTCGGCAGCCCGTTTCGTCGCCTTCGGTCTGCCTGCGCCTGCCTGCGGTAGGCAGGGCAGGCAGGCGAGGAATCCGCTTTTTGCTAATTCAGCCGGCGGTCAACTGCGGAAGACGATGTTCCCGCCCACGACGGTCGCCACCGGCCCGCCGCGGAAGCTCCAGCCCTCGAAGGGAGAGTTGTGGCTTTTCGACCAGCCCTCCGCGGCGCGGTAGGTCCATTTCTTCTCAAGAGAAAAAATTGTGATGTCGGCGGGTGCCCCCACACTCAGTCTTCCTCCCGGTGCGCCCACAATCCGGGCCGGGTTGGCGGAGAGCAATTCCACCAAGCGAAGGAGTGAAATCTTGCTGGGGTGGTAGAGCTTTTCCAGCGCCACCGCCAGCGCCGTCTCCAGCCCGACGACTCCGAAAGGCGCAGACTCGAAGTCGGTCTGTTTCTTTGTGTCTGAATGCGGTGCATGGTCGGTGGCAATGGCGTCCACTGTGCCGTCGGCCAGGCCGGCCACCAGGGCGGCCACGTCGTCGGCCGAGCGCAGCGGCGGATTCATCTTGAAGCGCGGGTCGTAGTCCCGGCAAGCTTCGTCGGTGAGCGTGAAGTGGTGCGGCGTGACTTCGCAGGTGACCGGGAGTCCTTGCTCCTTGGCCCGCCGCACGACTTCCAGGCCGCTCCCGATGGAAAGGTGAGCGATGTGGACCCGCGCGCCGGTGAGCGCCGCCAAGCGAACATTGCGCGCCACCGGCAACTCTTCCGCCAGCGCCGGGATGCCTGGCAAGCCCAGCCGGACCGACCAGGGGCCTTCGTGCATCGCGCCCCCAGCGGCGAGATGCCGGTTTTCGCAGTGGTCAATCAGCGCCAGGCCCAGCGCGGCGCAGTACTCCAGCGCGCGCCGCAGCACGCGGCTGTTCCAGACCGGCTGGCCGTCGTCGCTGACGGCCACAATGCCGGCGGCGCGCATGGACTCCAGCTCCGCCAGCTCTTCGCCTTGGCTGTTCTTGGTGACCGCACCGATGGGATAGACGCGCGCGCCCTGCGCCAGAGCGGCGCGGCCGAGGATGTAGCGGGTCACCAGCGCCGAGTCGTTCACCGGCTGGGTGTTGGGCATGGCGCAGACGGCGGTGAAGCTGCCGGCGGCAGCCGCGCGCGCGCCGCTGGCGATAGTCTCCGCGCTTTCATCGCCCGGTTCGCGCAGGTGCGTGTGCAGGTCGATGAAGCCCGGCGCTACCACCAAGTCGGTGGCGTCGAAGACCTCGGCTTCGGATTTTGCGATTTTCTTATCGAGGGCGGCGATCTGGCCGTCTTCCACCAGCAGGTCGCGCCGGTCGTCCAGCCCGCTGGCCGGATCGACTACGCGCCCGTTCTTGATGAGCAGCGGTTTCATTTGGACTTTTCCGTCCGCGCCGCAGATGGCGGGGCCAGCATCTCCAGCAGCGCCATGCGCACGGCGACGCCGTTTTCCACCTGGTCGGGAATGACGGAGCGCTCGCTGTCGGCCACTTCGCCGGCGATGTCAATCCCGCGCAGGAACGGCCCCGGGTGCATGACGATGGCGTCGGGCTTGGCCAGTTCCAGCCGGGCGGGAGTCAGGCAGTAGTGGCGGGCGTACTCGGTGGGCGAGGCGAACAGCGGCTCGCGCAGCCGTTCCAGTTGCACGCGCAGAATCATAACCACGTCGGCCTCCCGCAAGGCGTCTTCCATCCGGGCGTGCACGGTGACGCCGGGGGCGAGCCGCTCAAAGATTTTCGGCGCCAGCGGCGGAGGACCGGCCAAAGCGATGCGCGCGCCGAATTTGCTCAGCAGGTGAATATTGGAGCGGGCCACGCGGCTGTGGAGGATATCGCCCAGGATGGCTACTTGCAGGCCCTGCAGCCGGCCTTTGTGGTCCCGCATGGTGAGCGCGTCCAGCAGGGCCTGGGTGGGATGTTCGTGGGTGCCGTCGCCGGCGTTCAGGATGGGCACATCGGTGTGACGCGCGAGGAAGTGCGGGACGCCGGAACTCCGGTGGCGGATCACCAGCGCGTCGGGGCGCATGGCCACCAGCGTCTTCACGGTGTCGAGCAGCGATTCGCCCTTCTGCACGCTGGAGGCTTCCAGCGCCAGGTTGACCACGTCCATGCCCAGCCGCTGGGCCGCCATCTCGAAGGAGACGCGCGTGCGGGTGGAGGCCTCGAAGAAAGCCAGCACCAGCGTCTTGCCGCGCAGCAGGTCGAGCCGGGGCACGGGCCGGACGGCGCGCGGGGTGCGGGTCTGGTATTTCTGCGCGGTGGCGAGGATCAGCTCAATGTCTTCAGGGGCCAGAGGCTCGATGCCCAGCAGGTGTCGGCCCGCCAAGCGGGGGAGGGCGGTGTTACGGGCAGGCAAGTAGCAGGCACCTCACCGGGGATCCGCCGGGGCAGGGTTCACTCGTCAACTTTCTCCACCAGCAGTACCCGTTCTTCGGAATCGACTTCGCGCAGACGCACTTCGATGATTTCGTTGGCGGCGGTCTGCACGTTTCGTCCTACGTAGTTGGCTTCAATCGGCAACTCGCGCCAGCCGCGGTCGATCAGGACGCAGAGGTGGACGCGCGCCGGGCGCCCATAGCTGAAGAGCGCGTTCATGGAGGCGCGGATGGTGCGGCCGGTGTAGAGTACGTCGTCCACCAGGATCAGCGTGCGGCCGTCCACCGGCACCCCCAGGTCTTTGGTCTTGACCACCGGCTGGGGCGCGACGGTGGAAAGGTCGTCGCGGTAAAGGGTGACGTCAATGGTCGCCACCGGCACTTTCTTTTTTTCGGCTTGCTCGATGCGCGCCGCCAGGCGCTCGGCCAGCGGCACACCCCGCCGGCGGATGCCGACCAGCGCCACCTGATCAATCCCGCTGTTGCGCTCCACAATTTCGTGCGCCAGGCGCATGAGCGTGCGGTCAATCTCCGCCGCCGACATCAGTTGGCCTTTTTCCCTTATTTTCATTTTTGGTAGAACCTGTTGTGGCCCACTCATACTAGGGCCGGGCCCGATTCCTGTCAAGGAACTGTACCGCCGGGTAGTGTCTTAATTTCACACCGAGCCCCCAGGCCCCTGCCTGGGGGAAGCGAAAATCCCTGCGGCGGGGGCCGCAGGGGTCGGTGTGATTTGGGCCGAGTTCCGAATGGCTCAAATTAAGACACTACCGGCCGCCGGTACTGGCGTGATGGAGATGGGTAAGGCGCGTTTCCTGCAACCCCGTAGTTGTAGTTCGCGTCGTACCAGCGGTGCGTACGCACGGCGGCGACCGCAAGACAGCGCAGCTTGCCCGCTCTGTGATAGGCTCAAGATCGCTGAGGAGCTCGTCCGAACATGAACACTTCTTCTTCGGGAACGCGTTTGTTCTTCGTCTCTCCTGTTGTCTTATTCCTGCTTCTGGGTGTGGGCGGCAACTGCTGGTTGCTAGCTGCTGAGACGACGCCTGCGGACGAGGTGGCGGCGCCGCGTCTGGTGGTGGTGCTGGTCATCGACCAGTTCCGGGCCGACTATCTCGTGCGCTTCCGCGACCGCTTCGGCCCCGACGGCTTCAACCGCCTGCTGCGCGAGGGCGCGAACTTCTCCTCCTGTTTTTATCCCTACGCCCGCACGGTAACGGCCGCCGGGCACGCCACGCTGGCCACCGGCACCACCCCCGACCGCCACGGCATTGTGGGGAATGATTGGTACCGTGCCGGGGTCGGGCGCAGAGTTCCGGCGGTTCGGGACGACTCTTCGCCGGTTGTCGGCAGCACGGCTGACTTGGCCGGTGTCTCACCGTACGAGTTGCGGGGGACCACTCTGGCCGACCAGTTGCGTTTCGCCGCCGGCGCCGAGGCCAAGATCTTCGGTGTCGCCATCAAGGACCGCTCGGTCGTCTTCTCCACCGGCCACAGCGCCTCCGGTGCCTACTGGTATGATTCCCAGACGGGACGGTTTATTACCAGCCGTTATTACCGCGAGGAGTTGCCCAAGTGGGTGAGGGCCTTCAACCAGCGGCGCGGCCCCGACCGCTATTACGGGAGGAATTGGAAGGTGGGGAAAAGAGTATCCGTTTCGCTGACCACCAAGAGCGGCAAGCCGGATCCCGCATTCTATAGCCGGGTTCTCATCACTCCCTACGGCAATGAAATCGTGCTTGATTTTGGGCGCGAACTGGTAAAGCAGGAAGGGCTAGGAGAAGATGGCGTGACCGATTTTCTCTTCATTGGTTTTTCTTCCAACGACGCGGTTGGCCACCAGTGGGGACCCTACAGCGACGAAGTGGCTGACGTGACTCTTCGGACCGACGAGCAGGTTGCCCGACTGCTCAAGTTCCTCTACCGGCGTGTGGGAGAAGGACAGTACTGGCTGGCGCTCTCTGCCGACCACGGCGTGTCACCTACATTGGCTCAAGCACGGGCACGTGGCCTCGAAGCTACCAACATCGACAGCGGTGCTTTGGGAGAGGCTGTGATAAAAGCTCTTCGGGAGCGGTGGAGGGAGGACGAGGGCGAGTGGCTGATCCCCGGGGCCGGACTCGTTTTCAACCGTGACTGGCTCAAGAAGCGAGGCGTCAGCCTGGAGGAGGCGATCCAAGTTGTGGGAGAAGCCGCGATGACAGTCGAGGGGATCGCAGGCTATGTGGGCGCCCGGGTATCGTCCGTGGATGCCGCCACTACAGCGGCAGTCCGCCGCAGTTTTTACCCTGGGCGCAGCGATGATATGACACTTATCCGTGTTCGCTATGCGCTCTTCAACGCTGAGCGCGGCGGTGCCACACACGGCACCCATTACCCCTACGACACCCACGTGCCGCTCATCTTCTTCGGCGGCGCCTTCCGCCCGGGCACCTATCCCGAGCGAGTTTCGACTACGGATCTGGCTACGACGTTGGCAGCCGCGCTCGGCCTTACTCCTCCCGTGCTCGCCACCGGCAAGGTTCTGGCGCGGGCGCTCGGCAGCGCAAAGGCATCTTCTGCCGCGGTGAGGGAGCGCGAGTAGCGCATGCAGGTGGACCTCAGCGTTGAGCTGGCCCCGCCATCGGCGGGGCTGGCCGGGCTGCGCCTGAAGAATCCCATACTGGTAGCCTCCGGCACCTTTGGCTATGGGGTGGAGTTCGCTGACTTGGTGGACCTGAAGCGGCTGGGGGGCATCGTCGTCAAAGGGTTGTCGGCGCAGCCCATCGAGGGAGCGCCGGCCCCGCGCTTGTGCGAGACCCCGGCCGGGATGCTGAATGCGGTCGGCTTGCAGAACATCGGCGTGCGCCGGTTCATTGCCGAAAAGCTCCCCGCCCTGCGGCAGTACGACACCGCTATCATTGCCAACGTCTTCGGCCACACGGTGGAGGAGTACGTGGAGGTCATCAGCCAACTGGAGCAGGCCGAGGGCCTGGCCGCCTACGAGTTGAACATCTCCTGCCCCAATGTGAAGAAGGGCGGCATGCAGTTCGGCATTGACCCGGAGCTCACCCGCGAGGTGGTCGGCGCCGCCCGGCGCGCGGCGGCTCGGCGGCCGCTGATGGTGAAACTCTCGCCCAACGTCACCGATATCGTGGCGCTCGCCCGCGCTGCCGCTGAGGCGGGCACCGATGCGCTGTCAGTGGCCAATACCTGGACCGGCATGGCGATCGACCTGGAGGCGCGCCGCTCGCGTCTGGGGCAGCCCACCGGGGGGCTTTCCGGCCCCGCCATCAAGCCGCTGGCGCTGCGCATGGTCTGGGAGGTCGCGCGTGCCGTGCGCGTGCCGGTGATTGGCCTGGGGGGCATTGCCACCGGGGCCGATGCGCTGGAATTTCTGGTCGCGGGGGCGCGGGCGGTGCAGGTGGGAACGGCAAATTTCGTGCAACCTTCTGCCGCCGTGCGCATCTTAGAAGAGGTGGAGAACTATTGCAGAAAGAATGGGATAGCGAGTGTAAAGGAACTCTGCGGGACACTCAAAACAGATACGGAGAAGCGAAGCTGAAGCGAAAATGCCTTGCCTTCCGACAGGATACCTGCTAAACTGTATGGTGATGGAAGAACAACTGCAGTGACCACATAAAAAACCACATCGGAGCAATTCAACCAAAAAACTAAAACCCGGGGGGAATCAAGGGGAAAATGAGTAAAGCAATCATTGCGAGTGTGCTTGGTCTGGGTTTGGCCGCCGTGGGAGCGACGGCGTTGTGGGTGCAGGCTCCGCTGCCGGTTCTGGCCGATACAGAGGAAACCTCCAGCGCGGAGTTTGCTCTTCCGATCGCCTCCGTCCTGGAAGGAAAAGCCAGTTGGTACGGGCCCTACTTCCACGGGCGGCTCACCGCCAGTGGGGAAATCTACAATCGCTACGCCCTCACCGCCGCCCACCGAACTTTGCGGCACGGCACCGTGGTTCGGGTCACCAACCTGCAGAACGACCGCTCGGCCGTGCTGGTCATCAACGACTGGGGGCCGGTGCCGAAGGATCGCATCATCGACGTTTCCGAAGCCGCTGCCGATGTTCTCGGCTTCCGCCACCAAGGACTGGCGCAGGTGCGCGTGGAGGTCTATCGCGCCGCCCTCGATTCCAGGTAAAATCCTTCCTTCCGACTGTGGTCGGACACCAATCTTTTCCGGAGTTGCTTTGCGATCTGGCGTGGACCGTCTGCAGGCAGCGCGCGCGCGCATCATCGTCGCTTTGGACGTCCCCGGCACCTCGGAGGCGCTGAGGTTGGTCAAGCGGCTGGGCGCCCGTCCCGGCTTAGTCAAAGTCGGCTCGCAGCTTTTCACCGCCGAAGGCCCGCGCATTATCCGTCAGCTTGTCAAAGCTGGCCACCGAGTTTTCCTCGACCTGAAGTTCCACGACATTCCTCACATCGTGGCTGAGGCCTGCGCGAACGCCGCCCGGATGGGTGCCAGCCTCATCACCGTGCACACCAGCGGCGGCCCGCGCATGTTGCAGGCCGCGCGCGCGGCGCTGGGGAAGTTTCCGGCGCGGCGGCGGCCGCGCCTGCTCGGAGTCACCGTCCTCACCAGTTTGGATGGCGCGGAGTTGAAGCGCGTGGGTTTCCCCGGCAGCGTGCAGCGGAACGTGGTCCGGCTGGCACAGTTGGCGCAACGCAGCGGATGCGACGGCGTCATCGCCGCTCCCACCGACGTGAAAACGCTGCGCCGCGCCTGCGGAAAGGATTTTCTGATCGTCACGCCCGGCATCCGCGCCGCCGGACAGCGCCGCGCCTCCGACCAAGCCCGCGTCGCCACGGCGGCGGAAGCCATCCGCGCCGGCGCTGACTATGTGGTGGTAGGCCGCGCCATCACCGGCGCTCGTTCGCCCGCGCGCGCCTTGCAGGCGATGGCGGACTCCATCGCAGCAGCGCTGGACTAAGCCTTCTGGGTAGCGAGTCAGTTTCACAATGTTAATTTGGCGCTGAGCCCGGCGGCCTGTCCCGCTTTCTTTGGCGGGGCACCCGCCTGCCTACCGCAGGCAGGCCGCCGGGCGGATAAAGGGGCATAGGCGTCCCGTGGCAGGTGCCCTTCGACATTGCTCAGGACAAGCCACGGGGCTCGGCGTGAGCTTCCCATTTTCAAAAAGGCTCACTACCGCCTTCTGCTATCATTTGCATTTCCCCTGCGCGCTGAAGCGATAGCAAATAATGTCTTCCGCAAAGCACGTCATCGTCGGCACCGCCGGCCACATTGACCACGGCAAGTCGGCGCTGGTGCAGGCGCTCACCGGCACCGACCCCGACCGCTGGCAAGAAGAGAAGCGTCGCGGCATTACCATCGACCTCGGCTTCGCTCACCTCGACTTGGATGGCCTACACGTTGCCTTCGTGGACGTTCCCGGCCACGAGCGCTTCGTCAAAAACATGCTGGCGGGCGCGGGCGGCATTGACTTGGTGGTGCTGGTCATCGCCGCCGACGAGTCCATCAAGCCCCAAACCCGCGAGCACTTTGACATCTGCCGCCTGCTCGGCATCGCGCGCGGGCTGGTGGCGCTGACCAAGGCTGACTTGGTGGATGCGGAGGTGCTGGAGTTGGTGCGGCTGGAAACTGAAGAGTTCTTCAAAGGCTCATTCCTGGAAGGCGCGCCCATCGTTCCGCTGAGCAGCAAGACCGGCGCGGGGCTGGACGCGCTCAAGCAAGAGCTGAAGCGCGTAGCGGCTTCTGTGCCCGGCAAGGACACCGGCGACCACTTCCGTTTGCCGGTGGACCGCGCCTTCGTGATGAAAGGGTTTGGCACCGTCGTCACCGGCACGCTCATCGGCGGCAGCGTCGCCAAGGACGAGGAAGTTGAGGTCTTCCCGCAGCGGCGCAAGCTGCGCGTGCGCGGCGTCCAGGTACACAACCGTGCGGCCCCGCGCGCCCTGGCCGGCCAGCGCACCGCACTCAATCTGGCGGGAGTGGAGGCGGGCGAGTTGGTGCGCGGAATGGTGCTGGCCGCCCCCGACCTGTTTGAGCCCACCGAGCGGGTGGATGTTTTCCTGCACCTGTTGCCTTCTGCGCGACCGCTGAGGGACGGCGCGCGAGTTCACTTCCATCAAGGAACCGCCGAGTTAATCGCGGAAGCTCGCCTGCTCGACCGCCCGCAGCTCAAGCCCGGCCAGGAGTGCTTCGCGCAGCTTCGCCTGGCCGGGCCGATTCTGGTCCTGCCGGGCGACCGCTTCATCATTCGCCAGTTTTCTCCGGTCATCACCATCGGCGGCGGCTGCATCCTGTCTATTCAGGCCGGCAAGCACAAGCGCGGCGATGCAGGCACCCTCTCTTTCCTCAAGACGCTGGCTGGCGGCAGCCGCGAGCGAGTGTTGGCAGCGCTGCTCGGGCGAGAGCCGGTAGGTGCGTTGACGGCCCGGCGCCTGGTGTCGCAGACCGGTTGGCGGGAAAGCGAGTTGCGGGCTGCGGTTGACGCGCTGGTGCAGGCGGGGAAAGCACGTCGCATTGCAGACTCGCCTCTGACCGTGGTCAGCGTTGCGCGGCTGGCGGTGCTGAGCGCCTCGGCGCTGAAGACCATCGAAGCCTTCCACCGCAAGGAGCCGCTGCTGGAGGGGATTCCCAAGCGGGAGCTGAAGGAGCGCGTCTTCCGCCGCGCCCCGGACGCGCTGTTTGATTCCGTGCTGACGGATTTGGCGGCGGGAGGTCAAGTGACGGTGGCGGGCGACCGGGTGAAGCGCGCCGGCCGCGAGGTGACGCTGAGCCGCGAAGAGGCAGACGCCAAGGCGGCCATCGAGCAGGCGTTTGCGCGCGCCGGCTTGAGCGTGCCGACCGTAAAGGAAGTCCTGGCCAAAGCCCGGGTGGAAGCGAAGCGGGCGCAGAAGATCATCCACATTCTCCTGCGCGACAAGGTCTTGGTGCGGGTCAGCGAGGAGCTGTTGTTCCACCAGGAGGCGGTGGGGCGGTTGGAAGCGCTGCTGCGCGACTACAAGCGGCAGCAGGGCGACCGCATCTCCGTCGCCGCTTTCAAGCAGCTCACGGGCGTGACCCGCAAGTACGCCATCCCGCTGCTCGAATACCTCGACCGCCGGCGCCTCACCCGCCGCGTGGGCGACGTGCGCGTCCTCCAACTCTAGCAGCGTGATGAAGAAATCTTTTCCCCAGTCATTCCGAGCTTGCCTGCCTTCGGCCTGCCTGCCGTGGCAGGCAGGCGGGCGAGGAATCTGTTTTTCTGAAAAATCAGCAACTTATGAGGTTCTTCGTCGCCTGCCGGAGACTGATTTCATTTGACTCCCGCGCCCCCCGCCCTTAGAATCAAATTGAGGAGCAAGACTAATGCCGCGACTTGGTTTATGGGAAATCCTGATTATCGCCTTTGTGCTGATGGTGTTCTTCGGCGCCAACCGCATCCCCGACATGATGCGCGGGCTGGCGCGCGGCTTGCGCGGGTTCAAGGAAGAGATGAAAGCGGAAGAGAAACCGGACGCGCAGGCGGGCGAGAAGCCCAAAACGGGCTAGATTAAAGAGCGTCCCAGTCCCGCAGCAGGCGGTCCACCAGCGCCACCGGCAATCCCATCACATTGAAGTAGCACCCTTCCACCCGCGTCACAAAGCGCGACGCGCCTCCCTGGATGGCGTAGGCGCCGGCCTTGTCCAGCGGCTCGTCGGTGGCGACGTAGTCCTCCATTTCCCGGGGTTCGAGCGGGCGGAAGAAGACGCGCGTGGTTTCGTGCGCCACCGTTCGCCGCGCGCTCTCCGGCTCCACCAGCGCCACCCCGGTAATCACCTCGTGGGTTCGGCCTGAAAGACGCTCCAACATCTGCCGCGCTTCGGCCGGCGAGGTGGGCTTGCCGAGCAGAGTGGCGTCCACCACCACCACTGTGTCGGCGCCCAGAACCACGACGTTGTCTTGGCGGCGGAAGCGCCCGGCCACGGCTTCGGCCTTGTCGAGCGCCAGCCGCTCCACCAGCTTCGCCGGGGCGTCGTTACCGGGGTTGTCCTCCGCCACCTCGGGCGGGATGACTTCAAATGTGAACCCCGCGTTGCGCAGCAGTTCCCGCCGTCGCGGAGAGCCGGAAGCCAGGATCAAACGTTTCTTCATCGGTGCCGCGGTAATTATACGGCCCGGCGCGGGATTTTTCTCGTGCTACAATGGCGTTTCTTTCGCCGGAGGAATCCGTGAAGATCACCCGCGAAGATGTGGAGCACGTGGCCGCGCTCGCTCACCTGGAGCTGCGGGAAGAGGAGCGCGAGCACATGCGGCAGCAGCTCGACGCCATCCTTACCTACGTTGACAAGCTGAATCAGGTGGACACCTCCCAGGTGGAGCCTATGGCGCAGGTGCTGGCTCCCTCGCGCGCCGACGTCGCGCTGCGCGATGACGCGGTCGGCCCCTGCCTGCCGCGCCAGCAGGCGCTGGCGGCGGCGCCCGATGCGGACGAGACTTTCATGAAAGTTCCCAAAGTGATCGAACGCTAAAATGGATTTGACCAAGCTGACCATCGCTGAGTTGCAGGAGCAACTCCGGAAGCGCGCCGTCACCGCGCGGGAGATCGCCGAGGCGCACTTGAAGCGCATCAACGAGCGCGATCCGCAGGTCAAAGCGTTCCTGAGTCTGAGTCCCGAGCGGGCGCTGGAGCAGGCGGCCGCCATTGACCGCATGGTGGAGAAGAAGCAGCCGCTGCCGCCGCTGGCGGGTGTGCCGATGGCGATCAAGGACGTGATTGCCACGCGCGAAGTGCCCACCACCGCCGGTTCGCGCATCTTGGAAAACTATCGTCCGCCCTACGACGCCACCGCGGTCAGCCGCTTGGAGCAGGCGGGCGCCGTCATCTTGGGCAAGACCAACTGCGACGAGTTCGCCATGGGTTCTTCGACCGAGAACTCCGGCTACTTTCCCACTCGCAATCCGCACGACCTGGAGCGGGTGCCGGGCGGGTCGAGCGGCGGCTCGGCGGCGGCGGTGGCGGACGCGCTGGCGGTGGCGTCGCTGGGCTCGGACACCGGCGGTTCCATCCGCCAACCGGCAAGTTTCTGCGGGGTGGTGGGCGTGATGGGAACCTACGGGCGCGTCTCGCGCTACGGCTTGATTGCGTTTGCGTCTTCGCTCGACCACATCGGCCCCTTCGCCCGCACCGTGCGCGATGCAGCCGCGGTTCTCCAGGTGATGGCCGGGCGCGATTCCAACGATTCCACCTCGGCGGATGTGCCGGTGCCGGACTTCGCGGCGGAGCTGGAGAAGCCGGTGAAGGGAATGAAGGTCGGCGTGCCCAAGGAGTACTTCGGTGCCGGCCTGGACGCCGAGGTGCGCGCGCAGGTGGAGAAGGGAATCGAGCAGCTGCGGGAGCTGGGCTGCGAGCTGCGCGAGGTCAGCCTGCCGCACACTGAGTACGCCATCGCCTGCTACTACATCATCGCCACCGCCGAAGCCAGCTCCAACCTGGCGCGCTACGACGGCGTGCGCTACGCCTTTCGCGCGCCCGGGGCCGACAGTCTGGAAGCAATGTACCACGCCACGCGCGGCGCCGGCTTCGGAGCGGAAATCAAGCGGCGCATCATGCTCGGCACCTACGCGCTCAGCGCCGGCTACTACGAGGCCTACTACCTGAAGGCGCAGAAAGTGCGCACGCTGCTCTACCGGGATTTCCTCCGCGCCTTCGAGCAGGTGGACGCGCTGGTGACTCCGACCGCGCCCACGCCCGCCTTCAAGCTGGGCGAGAAGACCGACGACCCGCTGCAAATGTACCTGGCCGACATCTACACTGTGACCGGCTCGCTGGCGGGCGTGCCCGGCCTCTCAGTCCCCTGCGGAAAATCCAAAGCGGGATTACCGATTGGCCTGCAACTTTTCGCCAAGCACTTCGATGAAGCCCGCCTGCTACGGCTCACTCACGCCTTCGAGCAATCCGGCGGGTTTAGTTTGTAGTCCGACATTCGAGCAACCGGCCTTAACGTAGGTCAGCTAGATCCCTGCCGTCAGATCAGCCAGCAGTTGCTTGTAGTAGTCGGCGACGTTGATGCGGGCGCCCGCGATTTGTGTCCTGTCAGCTTCGGGGGAAGAGGGCTCAGACTCAGGACGAGAAGCGCTGAGTGAATTGTCTGCCGAGGCGGAGCCAGTTGTTTCCGAAGCGCCGGTTTGTTTTTCCCGCAACAACTCCTGGCGAGCTTGGGCTTCCAGGCTGGACGCTTTCGCCGCCACGTTTCGGTCTTGCGCCGATGGGCTCGTCGGCGCCAGCGCCGCGCGTCGGATTTGTTGCGCCTTGAGCAGCGTGGCTTCCGGGTCGCCCTCCACCGGGGAGGTATCAATCCTGACTTCCCCGCCCACGGCATGGCGCCTCCCATTGGGACCGGTCACATATTGAAACGTGGGTGCGCCGATCACCAGGTTTCCTCCTGCTGCTAGGTGGGCTTGCTCGTGCTGGCGCACCTGTTGATCGATCTGTTGGAGTTGTGCGACTTGGCGGGCCTCGGCGGCAGACGGTTGGGGCCCGGCCACCTTTTTGTTGCCTGCACGCACGGCCTCAAGCGAGGGGCGCTTGCTGCTGCCGGAGCCGGAGCGAGGTGCAAGAGCCGCGGCGCGGGCGAGAAGCGAGGGAGGGCCTTGAATTCTGTTCACCAACCTGGCAACTCCTTACAATCTACTCCTCCATTCATACTCATCGGCAGATTGCCGTCCGGCCTTAGGGGTACTGCGGTTTCACCCTGCCCGGAAGAGGTGTTTGGGAGTACACTCCTGTCAGCACAGGGTAGTACCGGAGCGGGAGGAAAGCGGTGGAGAGGAAGTACAGGCACAAAGGCTACATGGACGCCTACGGGCGCGAGAAGCGCGAAAAGCGGGAGGCGCCTCCCAAACGGGGAGAGAGCATCGGGCCGCGCCAGCCGCGCATGCCGGGTATGCGAACCGTATCGCGCTGCGCTCAGTGCGGCACGGTGTTGCCGGCGCTGACCGAGCCGCTGGGGCGGTGCTCCAAGTGCGGGTTCGAGCTGCACTCGTGCAGGCAGTGCGCCCACTTCGATACCGCCAGCCGGTTTGAGTGTACGCAGCCCATCCAGAAGAGAATCGGGCAGAAAGATGCCCGCAACGACTGCTCCTACTTTGCCATTCGCACGACGGTGGAACGAGAGACTTCGCCGGGCAGCGCGCGGCCGGAGGATGCCCGGCGCGCCTTTGAAAACCTCTTCAAGAAGTAGTCCGTGCGCAGGCGGTCGTCCTGGGGTTGGGGTTTCACAAACCCGGGCCAGGGGTTTGACGGCCTTGCCATTCGGGAGGAATTGGCGCAAGATTATGGCGAAGCGACGGCAACGAAATCTCAAAGCAGCGCATCATAAAGTAGGAGAGAGCAGAGCTTAGTCTCGCTTCTGTCGGCAAAGGGGGAAAAGCCGATGAGAAAGTGGGTAGCGTCGAAAGCAGGGTTTCCTCTTCTGGTAGTACTTCTGTTGAGTCTTCCGCTGGGGCTGGCTGCCCACAGTTATGCTCGCATCGTCCGGTTGAGTTTTGTCGAGGGAGACGTGCAAGTTGCCCTGCCGGGACGGGCGCAGCCAACGCGCGGTCTGCTCCACCTGCCCTTGGAGCACGGCGCTGCGGTCGAGACGCCGGACGGCGTGGCGGTGGTAGAATTTGAAGACGAAGCCCTGGCGCGCCTGGCGCCGGGCTCCCACCTGCTTCTGGAGGAGCTGATCCTGCTGGACAATGGGGAGCGGGTCACGCAGCTTTTCCTTGAGCGGGGCACAGGCACCTTCAAGGTCCGCTTGCGCCGCGGCGACAGCTTCGAGGTTGTGACCCCCTATTTCCGACTGACTGTTCCGAGAAAGGCCAGGTTCCGGGTGGACGTGGGGGACGAGGGCGGCCGGGTGCGCGTGTTCAAAGGCAGGGTCCGGGTGACCGAGGGCGGCAACCAGGTGGAGGTTTCGAAGGGGCAGATGTTCGAGCTGGATGCCGGGCGGGGAGAGTACAGCCTGGCGCGAGATGGGGAGCTGGATTCGTGGGACGAGTGGAATGACTACCGGGACGGCGTGCGGGCGGGGCGCGTGCGCTACCGGCCCTACTACACCGGAACTGCGGTTTACTATTCCCACTCGCACTGGGCTCACTACGCCGATCCCTACTATTTTTGCAGCTATTTCTACCCGTACTACGGTGGGTCGCGGTACTACGCCGGGTCGCACCACTACGGGTACTGGTCGGTGTTCTTCGGGCATCATTCGGGCAGGCATGTGCGCAGGCGGCGTAGTTGACCAGCACGGCGGTGGACAAGTCGCTGTCACCCAGATCGAGCAGGGCTTCGACGAGCTTACGGACCTGCCGGGGAGGGACGCACCAGGCGCGGGTTGAGAGCAGAACGCTGCGCATGCTCTCTTCGGGCATGGCGGCCCAGAATTGATTTTCCAGGTTTTCGCTGTCGGCTTCGATCTCCAGCTCAACGCCTTCTGTTTCGGCCTCCTGGCGCCGCATGAGCTTCCGCAGGGTGATGATCTCGCCGCTCATGCGGTCGAGCAATTCGCGGACGGCATTGACCTCCACATCACCCTGCTGGTAGCGGTCCAGGGCATGGCGGATGGCGAGGTTCTCCGCCAGCCGGAGGAGCATGGGGGCGTCGGGGCGAGCAACCGGGGCGGCGGTGGACAGCGCAGCCAATGCCTGCTGGAGTGTCACGTTGGCGGCCGTCGGCAGGTTGGCAAATTGTTGCTGGACTTGGCCCGCCATTTCGGGCGGGGCCGATTGGCCGCCGGCTTGGCCGAGTTGAGCCAGCAGCCGCAGCAGGCTTGTCAGCTCTTCTTCCTGTAGTGGAACGACGCCGGCACTCGTTGCCGTAGCTCCTCCCGCCGGAGTTGCAAGTCCCGGCAGCACAGGACCGCCGGCAGAGGGGGTGGGTGCGCCGAGTCCAGTGGGCGAACCCCCTTCCGCGGGGGGCGCAACTCCCGGCTGGCTGGTACCGGCCTCGGAGGCTCCCCCCGCCCCGGCTTGCGGGGCGGCGGGCGCTCCCGCCTGCGCCCCGGCGGTCGCAGCAATGAATTGGAGCAGCTTCTGCGGGTCGTCCAGGAGCGACTGCATCTGCCCGGCATCGAATCCCAGGGCGCTCACCGCCACCTGGGCGGAAACTCGGGCGTCGGCTATGGCTTCGTCTTCGGTGACGAAGCGAACTTCGTTGACGCGGATGCCGGCCTGGCTGCCCCGCCCCAGCGCAGCTTTCAGTTGCTCAGCGAGGTTCTTGGGCTTGGGGCCGGCGGCGGCGAAGGCGCGCACGAAGCGGCTGAACTCTTCCTGCGTGACACGGCCGGAAAACTGGATGCTACTGAGATCGGCGGAGGAAAGCAGTTTCGCGAAGCCCTGCTCGACCGGGCTATCGCCGAGCGGAGTGCCATCGAGCAGAAGTTTGGATTCCGAGACTCCCAACACAAAGGGAGCATCGCCCGTATAGGCCAGGGTGGCGCGAAGGTGGTCCCAGGCGGTGGCGGATTGGGAGGCCACGCGTTCGTGCTCGAACCCGTACAGTCGTATGGATTTCAGTAGGACATTGAGGCCGCGAACAAACGCTCGGGCTGCGGTGATCTTGGGGTCGTCTGCCATTGCCTGCGGAGAGAAGCGTCAACCTCTCCTGGAGTGCCTATTCTAGTGCAGGGGCGTAGTGAAACAAATGGGAAAAACGAAGCGGTGTCCTGAGAGTAAGAGAAAAGCGGCCCGGAGGGGGGCCGCTTTTGCGGGATAGTTGGATGAGCAGCGGATTGATTAGGCCTTGGCGGTTTCCTCTTGGCTTTCTTTCTTGCCGCCGCGGAGATATTCGAGCGCGCGGGTTTCCTCGTCGGTCAAGGGGGCGGCGGGTACCTCTTCCGGCGTCGGCATCTCGGTGCCGATGGTGAGCTGGCGGTAGTAATTCAGGCCGGTGCCGGCGGGGATGAGGCGGCCCATGATGACGTTCTCCTTCAGGCCACGCAGGTAGTCCACCCGGCCGCTGATGGCGGCTTCGGTGAGCACGCGGGTGGTTTCCTGGAAAGAGGCGGCGGAGATGAAGGACTCGGTCGAGAGCGAGGCCTTGGTGATGCCGAGCAGCATGGGCCGGCCGACGGCGGGCGTGCCCCCGTCGTCTTTCACCCGGGCGTTCTCCTCGCGGAAGCGGAAGCGATCGACCTGCTCGTCCAGGAGGAAGTTGGTGTCGCCGGGGGTTTCGACGCGGTTCCATCGCATCATCTGCCGGACGATGACCTCGATGTGCTTGTCGTTGATGTTAACGCCTTGCAGGCGGTAGACCTCTTGAATGGCATTGACCAGGTAGGCCTGGGTGAACTTCTCGCCCAGCACCGCCAACAATTCGTGGGGGTTGAGCGGTCCGTCCATCAGCGCTTCACCCGCTTTGATCTGTTCGCCCTCCTGCACGCTGATGTGGGTGCCGCGGGCGATGGAGTACTCTTTGACGGTACCGTCGTCGCTTTCCACCAGGATTTTGCGCATCCCGCGCTGGATTTCGCCGTACTTGACCACGCCGTCAATTTCGCTGAGCACGGCGGGCTGTTTGGGTTTGCGGGCTTCGAACAGCTCGACCACGCGCGGCAGGCCGCCGGTGATGTCTTTGGTCTTGGTGGTTTCGCGCGGAATCTTGGCCAGCACGTCGCCCGCGTGGACTTCGTCGTCGTCGTCCACCATCATGTGGGCGCGCGAAGGCAGCAGGTATCTCTTGCGGGTCTTGCCGCGGTTGTCCTGGATGACCACGGCCGGCTGGTGTTTCTCGTCGCCGGTGGGGACAGTCACCACGCGCTGCGCCAGGCCGGTCACTTCGTCCACCTGCTCTTCGAGCGTTTCGCCCAGCTCCAGGTCCTTGAACTTCACGCTGCCGCCCACTTCGGTCACGATGGAGAAGGTGTAGGGGTCCCACTCCACCAGGGTTTGCCCAAGGGTGATGGGCTGGCCGTCTTCGACCTTGATCCGGGCGCCGTACACCACCACGTAGCGTTCTTTCTCGCGGCCTTTTTCGTCCACCACCGCCAGTGCGCCGTTGCGGTTCATCACCACCAGATCGCCGCCTTGGGTTTTCACGGTGGTCAGGTTGGTGAACTTGATGAAGCCGTTGTTCTTGGCGTCTAGCCTGGACTGCTCAGCTGCGCGGGTGGCGGTGCCCCCGATGTGGAAGGTGCGCATGGTGAGCTGGGTGCCGGGTTCGCCGATGGACTGGGCGGCGATCACGCCCACGGCTTCGCCTAACTCTACCATCCGGCCGGTGGCCAGATTGCGCCCGTAGCACATGATGCAGATGCCGCGCCGCGACTCACAGGTGAGCCCGGAACGAATCTTCACCCGCTCGATGCCCGCCGACTGGATGGCGTTGGCCAGCTCCTCGGTGATTTCCTGGTTGACGTTGACGATCACCTCCCCTTCGTAGTCCTTGATCTTTTGCAGGCTGACCCGGCCGACGATGCGGTCGCGCAGCGGCTCCACCACTTCGCCCGCCTCGACGATGGAACCCACTTCAATGCCGTCCACGGTGCCGCAATCCATCTCGCTTACGATGACGTCCTGGGCCACGTCCACCAAGCGCCGAGTCAGGTAGCCGGAGTCGGCGGTCTTCAGTGCCGTGTCCGCCAAGCCTTTGCGAGCGCCATGGGTGGAGATGAAGTACTGCAACACGGTCAGCCCTTCGCGGAAGTTGGAGGTGATGGGGGTTTCGATAATTTCGCCCGAGGGCCGGGCCATCAAGCCGCGCATGCCGGAGAGTTGCCGGATTTGCTGCTTGGAGCCGCGCGCGCCGGAGTCGGCCATGACATAGACCGGATTGAGCGCGCCGGTCTGGTCCGGCTTCTCCATGCTCTTGAACATGTCGTCGGCGACCCGCTCGGTGACGTCTGACCAGATGGCGATGACTTTGTTGTAGCGCTCGCCGTTGGTGATGGCGCCGTCCAGGTACTGCTGCTGGACCTTGAGCACTTCCTTTTCCGCTTGCCCCACCATGGAGTATTTAGTTTCAGGCACCACCAGGTCGTCGATGCCGAGCGAGATGCCGGCTTTGGTGGCGTAGAGGAAGCCGAGCTCTTTGATCTGGTCGAGCATCGCCACCGTGGTTTCCAGTCCGAAATGCAGATTGCAGTACTGGACCACTTGGCCGGCGCCTTTCTTTTTCAGCAGGCCGTTGATGTAGGGCAGTTCCTTGGGCAGGTGGTCGTTCAGAATCACGCGGCCGACGGTGGTCTGGATGAATTGTTTGTTCAGCGTGATGGCCTCGGTGTGCAGGAGGTCCTGGTCGTCGTAGGCGGTGGTCAGGTCGATGACTTGGCCGGTGTAGCGCAGGCGAATCGGCGTCTGGAGTTGCACCTCGCCGCATTCCAAGGCCAGCAGGGCGTCTTCGAAGTTGGCAAAGGCTCGGCCCTCGCCCTTCGCTCCCGGCTGGGCCTTGGTCAGGTAGTAAAGGCCCAGCACCATATCCTGCGTGGGCACGGTCAAGGGCTGGCCGTTGGCGGGCGAGAGGATGTTGTTCGAGCTCAGCATCAGGACCGAGGCTTCGATTTGGGCTTCGGGTGAAAGCGGGATGTGCACGGCCATCTGGTCGCCGTCGAAGTCGGCGTTGAAGGCGGTGCAGACCAGTGGGTGGATGCGGATGGCTTTGCCTTCGACCAGCACGGGCTCAAACGCCTGGATGCCCAAGCGGTGCAGCGTGGGCGCGCGGTTGAGCAGCACCGGATGCTCGCGGATGACTTCTTCCAGCATGTCCCAGACCAGCGAGTCCTGCTGGTCCACCATCTCTTTGGCCTGCTTGATGGTGGTGCAGTGGCCCGCCTGTTCCAGCCGGTGGTAGATAAAGGGTTTGAACAGTTCCAGCGCCATCTTTTTGGGCAAGCCGCACTGGTGCAGCTTCAGTTCCGGCCCGATCACGATCACCGAGCGGCCGGAGTAGTCCACGCGCTTGCCGAGCAGGTTCTGCCGGAAGCGGCCCTGCTTGCCTTTGAGCGTATCGGAGAGCGACTTCAGCGGGCGGTTGTTGGCTCCGCGCAGCACACGGCCCCGCCGGCCGTTGTCGAACAGCGCATCAACGGCTTCTTGCAGCATCCGTTTTTCGTTGCGGATGATCACCTCCGGCGCCCGCAGCTCCATCAGTTTCTTCAGGCGGTTGTTGCGGTTGATCACGCGCCGGTAGAGGTCGTTCAAGTCGGAGGTGGCAAACCGTCCGCCGTCCAGCGGCACCAGCGGGCGCAATTCCGGCGGCAGCACCGGGATCACGTCCAGGATCATCCACTCCGGGCGGTTGCCTGACTTGCGGAAGGCTTCCACCACCCGCAGGCGCTTGGCAGAGCGGAGGCGCTTGGCCATCGAAGGGTCGATGCGCATCTTCTGGCGCAGTTCGGTGCCCAGCGTGTTGATCTCCACCTTTTTCAGTAGCTCTTTGATAGCCTCGGCGCCCATGCCGACGCGGAAGTCGTCGCTGTACTCGTCGCGGGCTTTGCGGTAGTCGTCCTCGCTCAGCAGTTGGTGCTCTTTGAGCGGGGTGTCACCCTTGTCCACCACCACGTAGGACTCAAAGTAGAGGACGCGCTCCAGGTCGCGCAAGGTCAGGTCGAGCAACTGCCCGATGCGCGAGGGGATGCCCTTGAAGAACCAGACGTGGCTGACGGGCGAGGCCAGCTCGATGTGCGCCATGCGCTCGCGGCGCACCTTGTAGAGAGTGACCTCGACGCCGCATTTGTCGCAGATGACGCCGCGGTGCTTCATCCGCTTGTACTTGCCGCACAGGCACTCCCAGTCGCTCACCGGGCCGAAGATGCGGGCGCAGAACAGGCCGTCCCGCTCCGGCTTGAAGGTGCGGTAATTGATGGTCTCCGGCTTCTTGACCTCGCCGTGTGACCAGGAGCGGATCTTCTCCGGCGACGCCAAGCTGATGCGGATGGAATCGAAGTCTGCCACCAAATGAGCGCGGTCATAAGGGCTGCTGCGTTGCAAGGTAAGCCTCCTTACTCAAACACCGAACCAAAATCGTTACACGTCCAAACTTCGTCAAACTGTTTCTTCCTGCTTCTGCCGCTTCATCAGCTCTACATCCAGGCACAGCGATTGCAATTCGCGGATGAGCACGTTGAACGACTCGGGCACACCCGGCTCAATGGCCGCCTCGCCTTTGACAATGGCCTCGTAAATCTTGGCTCGGCCGTAAATGTCGTCCGACTTGGCGGTGAGCAGTTCTTGCAGGATGTGGGCCGCCCCGTAGGCTTCCAGCGCCCAGACTTCCATTTCCCCGAAGCGCTGGCCGCCGAACTGCGCCTTGCCGCCCAAGGGTTGCTGGGTGATGAGCGAATAGGGGCCGATGGAGCGGGCATGGATTTTGTCGTCCACCAGGTGCGAGAGCTTCATCATGTAGATGTAGCCCACCGCCACCCGCTGGGCGAACGGCTCGCCCGTCATGCCGTCGTAGAGAGTGGTCTTGCCGTCGGTGGGCAGCTTGGCCGTCTCCAGCAGGTGCTTGATCTCATCTTCGCGCGCACCGTCAAAGACAGGCGTGGCCAGCGGAAGCCCACCCTTCCAGTGCTCGGCCAGTTCCAGCACCTCCTTGTCGTCCATTTCTTCCAGCATTTCCTTCACCTGGCCGGCCAGGGCGGTGCCGCGGAACACTTCGGTGAAGTATTTGCGGAAGCCGTCGGCGCGGGTGCTGTCGTCGAGCAGTTGGCCGATGCGGTTGCCAATCTCCTTGGACGCCCAGCCCAAGTGGGTTTCCAGTATCTGTCCCACATTCATGCGCGAGGGCACGCCCAGAGGGTTGAGGACAATTTCCACCGGGGTGCCGTCGGGCAGGTAGGGCATGTCCTCTTCCGGCACGGTGCGGGCGATGACCCCCTTGTTGCCGTGGCGGCCGGCCATTTTGTCGCCCACCGAGAGCTTGCGCTTCATGGAGATGAAGGCCTTAACCATTTTGATTACGCCCGGCGGCAGCTCGTCGCCCTTGCGCAGCTTGGACAGCTTCTCGGTGTTGATCTTGCGCAGGACATCGATTTGGCGCGAAGTCTTCTCTTCGATGTCGTCGATTTTTTCTGCCAGCAGAGGGTCTTTATCCTTCAGCCGCATCCGCTTGAGGTTACGGGTGGTGATTTTTGCCAGCACCTCGCGGGTCAGTTCGGTACCCTTGGTCAGCAGGCGCTTGTTGGTCTTTTCGTCGTGCAGATCGGTGGTGAGCTCCTGCCCGTCCAACAAGGCGGTGAGCCGCTTCAACCGTTCGTCGCGCAGCACGGCGATCTGGTCGCCCAGGTTTTTTTCCAGCTTTGCCACCTGCTCCGCTTCGATCTGCTTGTGGCGTTCGTCTTTCTCCGCGCCTCGGCGGGTGAAGACTTTCACGTCCACCACCACGCCTTCGATGCCGGGCGGGCAATAGAGGGAGGCGTCCCGCACGTCCCCGGCCTTCTCCCCGAAGATGGCGCGGAGCAGCTTTTCCTCCGGGGTGAGCTGGGTTTCTCCTTTCGGGGTCACCTTGCCCACCAGGATGTCGCCGGGCCGAACCGGCGCGCCCACGCGGATGATGCCGCTTTCATCCAGGTTGCGCAGGAAGCTCTCGTTGACGTTGGGGATGTCGCGGGTGATTTCTTCCGGACCCAGCTTGGTGTCGCGCGCCTCGACCTCGAACTCCTCGATGTGGACCGAGGTATAGAAGTCTTCTTTGACCAGCTTCTCGCTGACCAGGATGGCATCTTCAAAGTTGTAACCGCGCCAGGGCATGAAGGCCACCAGGATGTTGCGGCCCAAGGCCAACTCGCCTCGCTCGGTGCAGGGCCCGTCGGCCAGCACCTGGCCGGCGCGTACCTGTTGGCCCACGCGCACGATGGGCTTCTGGGTGATGCAGGTATTCTGGTTGGAGCGCTTGAATTTGGTCAGCAAGTACGGGTCGGCGTGGATGTCGAGCGAGATGGTGCCGATGTCGCGCTCAGTCACCGCGCGCACCAGGATGCGCTCGGAGTCCACCACCTCCACCACGCCGTCGCGCCGGCACAGCACCACCGCCCCGGAGTCGCGCGCGGCCACCTGCTCCATGCCGGTGCCCACCAGTGGGGCGTCCGGACGCAGCAAAGGCACAGCCTGGCGCTGCATGTTCGAGCCCATCAGGGCGCGGTTGGCATCGTCGTGCTCAAGGAAAGGAATCAGGCTGGTGGCCACGCTGACTAGTTGCTTGGGGCTGACGTCGATGTACTCCACCTCTTCGCGTGATTTCAAGACCGTGCTGCCACCCAGGCGGGCGTTGACAATCTCTGTGGTGATTCGCCCGTGCCCATCCAGCGGCAGGTTGGCCTGAGCGATGATGTAGCGGTCTTCCTCGTAGGCGGTGAGGTAGAAGCAGTAGGGAACGGTCTCGGCGCGGCGCTTGGGCGTGAGGGCCGGGTTGGCTTCCTCCACCTTGTCGGCTTCGACGTGCTCGCCCACCTTGAAGTCGGTGTCGCCGGAATTGACGATGGTGACGTAGTCCGCCACCCGGCTGTTCTTGACCTTGCGGTAGGGCGCTTCGATAAACCCGAACTCGTTGATGCGCGCGTAGCAGGAGAGTGAGCTGATCAAGCCGATGTTCGGTCCCTCCGGAGTTTCGATCGGGCAGATGCGGCCGTAGTGGGTGGGGTGGACGTCGCGCACTTCGAACCCGGCGCGCTCGCGGGAGAGCCCGCCCGGCCCCAGCGCCGACAGCCGTCGCTTGTGGGTGATTTCCGAGAGCGGGTTGGTCTCGTCCATGAACTGCGAGAGCTGCGAGCTGCCAAAGAACTCGCGGATGGCTGCCATGACCGGTTTGGCATTCACCAAGTCGTGCGGCATGGCGGTGGCGATCTCCTGGTAGATGGACATCTTCTCCTTGATGGCCCGCTCCATGCGCACCAGGCCGATGCGGAACTGGTTTTCCAGCAGCTCGCCCACCGAGCGCACGCGCCGGTTGCCCAAGTGGTCGATGTCGTCGGCCACGTAGCGCCCCTCGGGGTTGCGCCGCATCTTCAGCAGGTACTTGATGGCTTCAATGAAGTCGCGCGCTTCCAGGGTGCGCTTGTCCAGGGGGGTGTTCAGGCCCAGCTTGATGTTGAACTTCAGCCGGCCCACGCGGGAGAAGTCATACCGGCGTGCGTCCAGGAACATCCCACGGAACAGCGAGGTGGCCGTCTCCAAGGTGGGCGGATCGCCCGGGCGCAACTTCTTGTAGATTTCGATCAGGGCGCCTTCGGTGTTGCGCAGCGTGTCCTTGCGGAGCGTCTGGCTGAGGGTGACGCTGATGTCGTCGAGCTCGGGGAAGAAGAGATGCAGTTCGGTGATGCCCGCGTCCAGGATTTGCGCCAGCGCCTCCGGCGTGACTTCGTTGTTGGCTTCCAACAAAATCTCGCCGGTCTGGGTGTTGACGACGTCGGCGGTGGTGTAGGCGCCTTGCAGGTCGGCGGGGCTGATCTCCACCGCCTCCATCCTGGCCTTTTGAATCTCCTTGAGCACGCTGGCGCTGATCAACCGGCCGGCCGAGGCGATCAATTCTTCCGAGCGGGGGCGGCGAATTTCGCGGCTCAGCTTTCGCCCGACCAATCCCGGCGAGGTCTGCCAGTAGAGCTTGCGCTCGCGCGCGGTGATGCGCTCGACGGTGTAGAAGGTGCGGAGAATCTCTTCGGTGTTCTTCAGGCCCAGCGCGCGCAGGAAGACAGTGCCCAGCAGCTTCCGTTTGCGGTCGATGCGCACCGAGAGGATGTTCTTGGTGTCGTATTCGAACTCCACCCAGGAGCCGCGGTAGGGGATGATCTTGCCCAGGAAGTAGGTGCGGTGGCTGGCGGTCTCAAAAAAGACGCCGGGGGAGCGATGCAGTTGGCTGACGATGACGCGTTCGGTGCCGTTGATGACAAAGGTGCCGTTCTCGGTCATCAAGGGGACGTCGCCGAAATAGACCTCCTGCTCTTTGATGTCGCGGATGGACTTGGCGCCGGTGTCGGGGTCTTTTTCGTAGATGGTCAGGCGGATGGTGACCCGCAGCGGCGCGGCGTAGGTCATGCCGCGCTCCTGGCATTCGACTACGTCGTACTTCAACTGCAGGCCTACCGGGTCGCCGCACTTGTTGCAGATGACAACGGCGTTTTTGTTGGGAGTGCCGCAGCGGGGGCAGTGCAGGTCGCCGGTGCGCTTGGGGTCGGTGCGCAGGCTGGTGCCGCAGGATCGGCAGGGCGTGCGCAGGTGGTTCAACCCTTTCAGGTTGCCGCACTTGCACTCCCAGTTCCCGATGGAGTAGTCCACGAAGTCAAGCTGCGAGAGCCCGCGGAAATCCTGGATGGGGAAGACGGAGGTAAAGACGCTTTGCAGCCCGATGTCTTCCCGCTCGGCCGGCAGCCGATCCATCTGCAAAAAGCGGTGGTAGCTGCGCCGCTGGACTTCGATCAAATTCGGGATTTGGATGGTGGTCCCGATTTTGGCGAAATCGAGCCGAGGGCGTCCCCGCCCATTGCTTCCGTTCTTGCGATTGCTCATAGTCTCCCCTTAGCGCAAAGACACTTCACCCGCAGCCGCTCCCAGCCTGGTGCGGCGCAGGTTAGGTAACTTCGACTTTGGCACCCGCCTCCTCGAACTTCTTCTTGATGGCTTCGGCCTCGTCCTTGTTGATGCCTTCCTTGACCGGCTTGGGTGCGCTGTCCACCAAATCCTTGGCTTCCTTCAAGCCCAGGCTGGTGACTTCGCGGACGGCCTTGATGACGTTGATCTTCTTGCCGCCCACTTCCTTGAGCACGACGGTGAATTCCGTCTGCTCTTCCGCCGCAGGCGTACCGGGTGCGCCTGCAGCGACCATGGGCACGGCGGCCGCCGCTGACACGCCCAACTCCTCTTCCAGCCGCTTGACCAAGTCAGCGGCTTCGAGCAGCGAGAGCGCCTTGATTTCCTCTACCAGTTTGTCGAGCTTTGGTGCTTTTGTTTCAGACACTGGAGCGTTCCTCCCCGAAAGTAAAAATAAGTTCCGTTAGGCTTCCGAAAACTTTTTCTCGTCCACGCCCTGCTTCAGCACCGCGGCGGTTTGCCGGGCCGGTTCGCTCAGCAGGCGGGCCAAGCGTTGGGCGGGCGCTTGCAGCAGGCCGAGCAGCTTGCCGAAGAGCTCGTCGCGCGTGGGCAGCGCCGCCAGCGCCTGCAATTCCTCCAGCGAGAGGGCGCGGCCTTCCACCAAGCCGGCGCGAAACTTGAACGCCGGGTTATCCTTGGCGTACTTGGCCAAGCTCTTCGCCAGCGCCGCCACGTCGCCCGCGGTATAAGCGATGGAGTTGACACCCTGCAAGTCTTTCAGCAGCTCCGCCGCCGGCGTGTCCTGGGCGGCGCGCTCCGCCAGGGTGTTCTTGATCACGCGGTACTTCCCGCCCGCCTTTTCGACGCTGCGGCGGAGTTCGGTGTCCTGCTCCACGGTCAACCCCTGGAAGGTGGAAAGGACCAGGCTGGACACGTGCAGCAACTCCTGGTGCAGGCTGTCGATTTGCTGTTGCTTTTGGCTGCGCTTCTTGGCCACCCGTGCTTCTCCTCAGATCACCGCCTCGACGCTGGCCGGGTCAACCAGAATCCCCGGGCCCATGGTCGAGCTGAGCGTGATTTTCTTGATGTAGCGCCCCTTGGCAGCCGGCGGCTTGGCTCGCACCACCGCCCCGATCAGGGCGCGAGCGTTTTCAGCCAGCTTGGCCGCTTCGAAGGAAATCTTGCCGAGGGGGGCGTGGATGATGCCGCTCTTCTCGACGCGGAACTCCACCTTGCCGGCCTTGGTTTCCTGGATGGCTTTGGTGACGTCGAAGGTCACCGTGCCGGTCTTGGGGTTGGGCATCAGCCCGCGCGGCCCCAGCACGCGGCCCAACCGGCCCACCAGTTTCATCATGTCGGGGGTGGCGATGACGGCGTCGAATTCCATCCAGCCACCTTGAATTTTCTTGACCAGGTCGTCGCCGCCCACAAAGTCGGCCCCGGCGCTCTCGGCCTCTGTCACTTTCTCGCCGCCGGCAATCACGGCCACCCGCAGGGTCTTTCCCAGTCCGCAGGGCAGCACCACCGTCGAGCGCACCATCTGGTCGGCGTGTTTGGGGTCAACGCCCAGGTTCAAGGCTAACTCGACGGTTTCGTCGAACTTGACGAAGTGAGTCCTCTTCAGCAGCTCGACCGCCTCTTCGATCGGGTAGAGGCGCTTTTCGACCTGCGCGCGCGCCTGGCGGATGTTTTTGCCTTCCTGGGTAGCGGCTGGACTCATCAACTGTTCTCCCTAAGACACCACTTCCAGCCCCATGGAGCGGGCCGTGCCTTTGACGGTTTGGATAGCCGACTCCACCGAAGCCGTGTTCAGGTCGGGCATCTTGATGCGGGCGATCTCTTCCACCTGCTTTTCGGTGACGGTGCCCACTTTGTTTTTGTTGGGCTCGCCCGATCCCTTCGCAATGTTGGCCATGCGCTTAAGCAGCACCGCGGCCGGCGGCGTCTTGGTGATGAAGGTGAAGGAGCGATCCTGGTAGATGGTCACCACCGCCGGGATGATCAACCCCGCCTGGTCCTTGCCCGAGGTCTTGGCATTGAACTGTTTGCAGAACTCCATGATGTTGGCCCCGTGCTGGCCCAGCGCCGGGCCCACCGGCGGGGCCGGGGTGGCTTTCCCGGCCATGATCTGCAGCTTGACCTGGGCCGTGATCCTTTTCCCTTTGGGCGTCGGTGCCGCCATCGCAGTTTCTTCTCCTCAGTTCTTTTCCACTTGCAAGAAGTCGAGTTCCACCGGGGTGGCCCGGCCGAAAATCGAGACCATGACCTTCAAAGTGTTGCGTTCCTGGTTGACCTCTTCCACCACGCCGGCGAAGTTGGTGAAGGGCCCGTCGATGATGCGCACGGTCTCATTGCGCTCGAAGCTCAGCTTGGGCTTGGGCTTCTCCGCCGCCACTTCCACCCGGTACAGAATCTGGTCCACTTCTTCCTGGGTCAGCGGGGTGGGCGTGGCGCCGGTTCCCACAAATCCGGTGACGCGCGGGGTGGAGCGCACCACGTGCCAGGTGTGGTCGTTTAGTTCCATTTCCACCAGCACGTAGCCGGGGTAGAACATGCGCTCGCTGGTCAGTTTCTTCCCGCCCTTCATCTCGATCACCGGCTCGGTGGGGATTTTCACTTCGCCGATCTTGTCTTCGAGCCCGAAAGCCTGCACGCGGCCCCGCAGGCTCTCGGCCACCTTGCGTTCAAAGCCGGAGTAGGTGTGGATGATGTACCAGCGCTTTTGCTTGACGGCCTGTTCCACTAGCGCACCAAATACTTTCCGAGGTTCAGCAGCCAGCGCGTGAACCCGCTCAGGGGCACATCGAGCGCCACGCCCAGATAGAAGCCAAAGAAGAACGTGGCGATCACAACCACCGTGGTGGTGGACTTGACGTCGTTCCAGTTGGGCCACGTGACATTGCGCATCTCCATCCGCACATCGTGCAGGAACTGCCGGAAGCGCGCCGGGGCGCTGGTGACTTTTTCCACCGGTCCCTGGGGAACGATGGTCGCCAAGGTCTGGCCGCCGGTTTTGTCGCGGACTTCTTTGACTGCTCGCATCGCTTCCTTCTCAAACCCTGCTGGCGCTTACGGCGCCGATGGCAGGGGCGGAGGGATTCGAACCCCCACATCCGGTTTTGGAGACCGGCGGTCTACCGTTAAACCTACGCCCCTTTACCCTGAGGCGAAGCCGAAGGGTTTATCCTGAGCAGGTTCAGTTTCTTCCTCCGGCTCCAGCCCTTAATCTCAACCTCCCGTTTGCGTGCCTCGTTCTGGCTCCCAAACTGTTCACTCCAAACCAGCCTCACTGGCCTGCGTCTTGCCGTGTAAATCGAATCCTTTCCTCGGGTATGCTCGGCAAGCCGCTCTGCGAGGTCGTTCGTGATGCCGACGTAGAACGACCCGTCCCGACATAGGAGCATGTAACAAGACCATGGCTTCTCCGAGTCGTTTTCGCCCATTTCCCGGCATCCTTTTCGACCCTTCGGGCGCTTTCAGCGCCCTCAGGGCAAGCCGGCGGTCTACCGTTAAACCTACACCCATTTATCCCCGTACGGAGATGAACCCCGAGCCGGAGGCGAGGGATTTGCGCTAACCAGCGCCAGCTTCTTCCTTCGGCTCCAACCCTCAAGTTCAATCTCTCGCCTTCACTCCGCGCTATTTCGCTTCCCGGTGCGCGGTGTGTTTGCGGCAGCGCGGGCAATACTTTTTTCGCTCCAGCCGCCCACTATGCTTCTTCTTGTTCTTGGTGGTGGAATAGTTCCGTTCCTTGCAATCTTTGCACTGGAGCGTGATGATGTCTTGCGGCATCGCGTTCTACTCGTTTCCTTCTTCGTCCTTGCTTCTGGCGGGTCAGGGTTTTAACCCTGACATCCACCCTGCCTCCTAGTTTCCCGGCTTTAGCCCTGCCTGCGGCAGGCAGGCGCTGAGGGCTTACCCAGTGGCAGGGAGGGGCCACTGGGTTGGAAGCCTCAGGGGCTGAAGCCCCATCTAAAACCCATCTCGAACGGCAGGGTTGAAACCCCGCCCCGCCAAAAACCAACCTCAGAAAACCTACTGGCTCTCGCGCCGGTTACTCGGCGATTTCCGTTACTGCTCCGGCGCCGACGGTGTGGCCGCCTTCGCGGATGGCGAATCTGAGTCCCTTCTCAATCGCCACCGGCGTAATCAACTCAACGTCCATATTCACATTGTCGCCCGGCATCACCATCTCCGTCCCCGCCGGCAACTCCACCGACCCGGTCACGTCCGTGGTCCGAAAGTAAAACTGCGGCCGGTACCCCTTGAAGAAGGGCGTGTGCCGCCCGCCCTCTTCCTTCTTCAACACGTAAATCTCCGCCTTGAATTTCTTGTGGGGCGTGATCGAGGCCGGCTTGGAAATCACCTGCCCGCGCTCCACCTCTTCCTTGTCCACCCCCCGCAGCAGCAACCCGACGTTGTCGCCCGCCATCCCTTCGTCCAGAATCTTGCGGAACATCTCCACCCCGGTCACCACCGTCTTGCGGGTGTCGCGGAAGCCCACAATCTCAATCTCCTCGCCGGTCTTGACCTTCCCGCGCTCCACCCTCCCTGTCACCACCGTGCCCCGCCCGGTGATGGTGAAGATGTCCTCAATCGGCATCAGGAAGGGCTTGTCCAGCTCCCGCACCGGCTGCGGAATGTAGGAGTCCACCGCCGCCATCAACTCCTCGATCCCTTTCTCCCACTGGGCGTCGCCTTCCATCGCCTTCAGCGCCGAGCCCCGGACGACCGGAATCTCGTCGCCCGGAAACTGGTAGCTCTTCAGCAGGTCGCGCACCTCCAGCTCCACCAGGTCGAGCAACTCGGCGTCGTCCACCATGTCGCACTTGTTCAGAAACACCACCACCGAGGGCACGTTCACCTGCCGCGCCAACAGGATGTGCTCGCGCGTCTGCGGCATGGGCCCGTCGGTGGCCGCCACCACCAGGATGGCCCCGTCCATCTGCGCCGCCCCGGTGATCATGTTCTTGATGTAGTCGGCGTGGCCGGGACAGTCGATGTGGGCGTAGTGGCGATTGGGGGTCTCGTACTCCACGTGCGCCACGGCAATCGTGATGCCGCGCGCCTTCTCCTCGGGCGCGTTGTCAATCGAGTCAAACTCTCGCACCTCGATCTTGGAGTTGTTCTTGGCCAGCACTTTGGTGATGGCGCTGGTGAGCGTGGTCTTGCCGTGGTCGATGTGCCCGATGGTGCCGACGTTCAGGTGCGGCTTTGCGCGATCAAATTTCTCCTTCGCCATCCCCTCTCTACTCCTTCTCTTGATGAATCAGCTTAGGCAAAAGTTCTTACCCTGGAGCCCAGGGCGGGGCTTGAACCCGCGACCTCGTCCTTACCAAGGACGCGCTCTACCACTGAGCTACCTGGGCTCGAAATCCCTCTGGAGCGGGAGACGGGATTCGAACCCTGCCTGCGGCAGGCCCGCCTAGGCGGGCAGGCAGGCCGCGACCCTGGACGGATTACACCGGCCGGCATGAACGCAAAAACTCCCGTCCCTTTTCGCTCTTCAAGAACTTCTCTCGTTCCCGAGCCTGACCGCGAGTTCCACAGGTCTCCGCATAGAGGAGTTCAAAAGGCCCGCGGGACTTGGTCGACTGGTTGTACCCGCGGTTGCGCTCCTTCATGCGTCTTTGCAAATCGCTTGTCATCCCGATGTACAAGGCCCCGTCACGTCGGCTCCGCAGTGCGTACGCAAACCACATGGAGCGGGAGACGGGATTCGAACCCGCGACCATCGGCTTGGAAGGCCGAGACTCTACCGCTGAGTTACTCCCGCCTGAAGTTCTCACGCTTGCGCCCGACTCCGCTCCCGCCTTTCGAGCACGACCGCGCCCGGCCGGGAAAGGCTGGTGGACGGGGGAGGATTCGAACCTCCGTAGCCCGCAAGGGGCGGCAGATTTACAGTCTGCTGCCTTTAGCCACTCGGCCACCCGTCCACACGCGCGAACCCTTGGCTCGCAGAACCCCTTCTTGGAAGACGGGCAGGAAATGCCTCGGCTTGTCGGAATCGTGTAAACTTCGAGAGACTCGATACAGAACTCCCCGAAGCTTCTGATGGACTCGAACAATCCGCTGCTGCAACCGAAACTCAACCGTCCCGCGCGGTCCTGTGGAGCTGGCGAAGGGAATCGAACCCCCGACCCTCTGATTACAAATCAGATGCTCTACCAGCTGAGCTACGCCAGCCCGCCCCCGCGTCTCTGGCCGGGGCTCCACAATCGCAAAAAGCTAGCATAGCGGCAAGCTAATTGCAAGGGCCAGGGCAAATTATTTTATCACAGCAGATTACCCGCCTTTTTCCAGCGCCCCCCGCTTGGCTGGGGCAGCTTTCTTGCGTTTTCTACACATCTCCCACACACCCCCAGAAACGGAGAACTGGACGCCGCGCAAGGCTTTCTGGGCGGGTTTCAGGGAGAACAAGTAGCTGTATGGTTGATGAACCGGGCGCCCTGTTGGGAGGAAAGCTGCTCCATTTCGGTCAAGATGCGACGGACTGATTCTCCTGCTGCCAGATGAGGTCTTCCCTGGGAATCCAACAGCACGGGAACCACCCGGACGGGCTCAATTTTTTCGCGGGAAATCCGAATCTCGAAAATCGCCGAACGTCGCGCCGCCGGGTTTCGGGTGGCGAAAACAAAGTTGCCCGCCGAGTACACCACCGGCGCCGGACCGAGACAGCCCACGCCCTGCAGCACATGGGGATGCGCGCCCAGAATCAGGTCAGCACCGGCACGTTGCGCCGCTTGGGCCAACTCGCGTTGTCGGGGCGAAGGCTCGCTCGTGAACATCTCTCCCCAATGAAAAATTATCGCCAGCGCGTCCACCTGCGGTCGCGCGCGCGCAATCGCGGCTCGCACGCGCCCGATGTATTTGCTGGAAGCGATGCCGGGCCGGTCCCCTTCCGCCCAATAGTAGCGGGGAACCACGTCACTGAAGGAAAGAAACCCGATGCGCAGGCCGCGCAGCTCCACCACCTGCACCTGTTCGGCTTTTCGCAAGTTCTCGCCGGCGCCCACCGGGACAACGCCCGCTGCGGTTAATTGCTCGATGGTGTCCAGCAGGCCGCGTTCGGTGTAGTCCATGGTGTGGTTGTTGGCGAGCGCCGCCACCCGGATTCCCGCCGAGCGGAGCGCCCGAGCAGCCTCAGGCGAGGTGGCTCGGAAAATGAAGTCCCGGCCGGCCGCCACCATGGCGGGGTTTTTGTGGGGCGTGCGCGTGGGCCAATTGGTGAGCGGCTCTTCCAGGTTTCCGACGACCAGATCGAACTCGGCCAGAAAGGCGCGCACGTCTTCAAACATCTGAGAGGGTGGGAGGGGCTGTTGCTGCCAAGATGCTTCGAGCAGGATATCACCCACGAAGGCGATGCGGACCACCGGCGCCGGGGCTTCCGGCGCTGGCTGCGGGTTTCCCGCCAATGACAGCGCAGGGAAAGAAGCAGTTACCAGGGCGACCCAGAAGACGCACCCGGGAATGGTAGTGGCAGGGAGCTGCGCACAGGAATAGCGAGCGAGCAGGCTCAACCGCTGCATGATACCGATTTCAGTCGGAGCCGCCGCCGGCGGCGTGCAGGGAAGCGGTGTAGATATCGCCGCGGCGCAGGAAGCGCCAGGGATTTAGGGGAGCATTGTTGAAGCGGACTTCGTAGTGCAGGTGGGGCGCGGTGGCGCGGCCGTCGTTGCCCAGATAGCCGATGATATCGCCGCGCTGCACCGCCTGGCCCAAGTGGGCGCGGAGGGCGGAAAGGTGGCCGTACAAGGTGGTGATCCCGCCGCCGTGATCGATAATGACGGTGCGACCGTAGCCGGAGCGCTCGCCTGCCGCCAGCACAAAACCATCAGCCGCCACCCGAATCGCCTCTCCGTAGCGGCCGGAAATGTCCACGCCGAAGTGTCGGGCGCCTTCGCCGTTGAAAGGGTCAATGCGCTGGCCGAAGCTGGAGTTGAGTCGCCCCCGCACCGGCCACAGCGACGGGGTGTAGGCCAGTTGGGTTAGGTCACGGCCGGGCAGCGGCCGGACCCCGCTGGCATAGAGCTTGACGGCGCCGGCGTGGCGGCGCAGGTAGCGGAAGCGAGCCAAGCTGTCGCGGTACTGGGCGGAGGGCGCCTGCCGGATGCCGGCGCTCTCCAGCGTGCCGAAGGAGGTCTGGCGCAGCCGCAGCAGGTCGAAGCTGGCGGCCACTTCGCCGGCCAGCGATTCCAGGCTGGTGAGGCGCTGTTGGGTGGTGGCGACGGCGGCCTGCAAACTTTGATTCTGCTGGCGGAGTTGCTCGCGCTCGGTGCGCACCTGCTGATAGTCGCGCACAGTGAGGAGCAGGTGAAGGTAGGAAGCCACGCCCACCACCAGCACGCCGGCCCCCACCAGCGCAGCCAGCAGGATGAGGTGGACGGCATAGCCCGGCAGCGGAAGCTTGCGGACGCGTCCGCTGGCATCGTGAGCAAAAACCAGCGTGTAGAAACGCTTCTGCATCGCTTGTGTGGTCTCGGGACCCCCTCCCCCTTACCCAAACCGCGTAGGCCCTACTTCCAACTTCCGACCGACTAAGAAACCCGATGCAGGGTAATTGGCGTGCAGGCCCTACTTACCCTATCTTATTGGACATCGTCAAGGGAAAACTAAGTCTTTACACGGTTTCTTGTCCCTGGGGGTAGAATCCTCCCTATGCGCAGCGAAGCCGACTTAGTTCGCTTCTTGCAAGGGCGCTTTCCCTCCGGGGGCAGGGTGCGCGTGGGCATCGGCGACGACGCCGCTGTGCTCCGCAGCAGGCCCGGGTGCGATTGGGTGGTGACCAGCGACCTGCTAGTCGAGAATGTCCACTTCCTCCGCCAGGCGCAGCCGGCCCGTGCCGTCGGTTGGAAAGCGCTGGCGCGCTCGCTGAGCGACATCGCCGCCATGGCCGCCCGTCCCCGCTATGCCCTGGTGGCGCTGGCGGTGCCGGCAGCGACGTCGTCAAGCTGGGTGAAAGAATTCTTTGCCGGCGTGGCCGCCCTGGCGCGTCGCCACCGGGTGCAGGTTGCCGGGGGCGATTTCTCCTCCGCTGCACAGCTTGTGGCTGACGTGCAGGTGATGGGCGAGGTGCGGCGTGGACGGGCGCTGCTGCGCTCGGGAGCGCGGCCCGGTCAGGTGATCTTTGTCAGCGGGCGGCTGGGAACATCGGCGTTGGGCGCTTTGTGTGCGCGCGCGCGGCTTGGGTCGAAAGCTCTGTCGGTGCAGCGCGCGCTGCGGGCGCACTTCTATCCTCAGCCGCGCCTCAAGCTGGCCGAGGCGCTGGTGCGACGCGGTGCCTCCGCCCTGATCGACTTGAGCGACGGGCTTTCCACCGACCTGCATCATTTGTGCGAAGCCAGCGGGGTGGGCGCGCGCCTCTACGCCGAGCGCATCCCGACGGCGAAGCTGCCCGGCCAACTGGCGCGGCGCTTCCGGATCACCGGGCTCGATCTTGCCCTGCACGGTGGCGAGGACTACGAGCTGCTCTTCACGCTGCCCGCGACCAAAGCCGCCCGCTTGCCCAAGCGGTTGGCAGGGGTGCCGTTGACGCGAATCGGGGAGACGACCAAGGAACGCGGAGTGGTTTTGGTCGAGCACGGGCACAGGAGGCGACTGGAAGCGCGCGGCTGGGATCACTTCCGCCGAGGCTAGAAGGGCAGTGAGGAGCTTCCTGAATTTGTCATTCCGAGGAGTCCGCCTCGGGCGGACGACGAGGAATCTGCTTGGCAGTTGACTCTGACGAAAGCAGATTCCTCGCCCGCCTGCCCCGCCTACCGCAGGCAGGCGCAGGCAGGTAAGCTCGGAATGACAGGGAGGCGCTGGGATTCTTTGCCTGCCTACCGTAGGCAGGCTTCGCTCAAAATGACATCGCTGGGATATTCCTCGACACCTAGGGGGGCATAGGGCTAGAGAGGTTCGTAGTAGCGCTCGCCGGCGCAGGCGCGGCAGAGCAGGCGACCGTCGCGCTGCACTTCCCGTTTGAAGTTGATGCCCTCGCCGCACTGAGCGCAGACCACGCGCGGCGCGCGGTAGCCGGGCATGTCTTCTTCCGACAGCGCGACCCGCACCCACTGGCGGGTGAAGAGGTCGTCGTCGGGGAGTTGCCGGTAGGCGCGGCGCTGGCCTTCTTCCTTTTCCAGGCCGGGGAACATCTGGCGGGCTTTCTGTTTTGATTCCTCGCGGGCCACGATGCGGATGGCGCGGCCGGTCTTCAGGTCCATGAAGGTCGCGGCCACCTTGCCGAAGTCTTTGAACTTGAGCGCGCGCTTGCCCAACCGGCAGCCGGTGACGAGTTGGACGGCGTCGGTGGCGCAGCGGTCGATTTCGACGATGGTGACCAGCCGCTTGCGCTCTTTGATGGGGTCGTCGATGCCGAGTTCTCGCAGACCGAGCAGCGCCAGCCGGATTCCCAGTATCTGCCCGGCGCAGGTGTGCCCATGGGCTACGTTCGCGCGCTCGACGTATTCCTCTAGTGTCTGCATTCCCGGTCTGCCGCTAAATCGAATACCTCATATTGTATTGTAGAGCCTTCTCCTCGTGGAGGGAAAGGGTGCTGTGGTTCAGAGCGCGGTGCGGAGGAGCTTGACGGTGGCGATCAGCAGCACCGCGCCCAGCAGGCGGCGGAGCCAAAGGCCCCGGAAGCGGCGCGCGCCCAGATAGGAGCCGATCAGCCCGCCGGCGAAAGCTACTCCTACCAGCCACACCAGCCCCGACCAGTCCACTGACTTGTGCACCAGGTGGCCGTAGAGTCCGGCGGCGGAGTTGATCCAGATGAAAGCCGCTGAGGCGGCGGCGGTGCGCTTGACGTCGGCCCAGCGGAGCAGGATCAGCAGCGGGCTCAGGAAGATTCCCCCGCCCACGCCGATCATCCCGGAAACAAAGCCGATGCCGGCGCCTACCGGCAGCGCTACCTTGAGGGGCGGCGGCTGGAGGAAGTGTTCCTCGTGCTTGGGCGGGACGACCACCAGCAAGCGGAAGGCGGCAAACACCAGTACCGCGGCGAGCAAGCCCATGTAGAGTTGGGGCGAAACCCCGGTCAGGCCACCGAGGAAAGCGAAGGGAATAGAGGTGAGCAGAAAGGGCCAGAGCAGCCGGAAGGCGAAGTGGCCGCCGCGTAGGTAGGCGGCGAACGCGAGGCCCGCCACTAACAAGTTGAGGCACAGCGCGCTGGGCGCCATGGCCGCTGGTGCCAGACCAAAGAAGCTCAGCACGGCCAGGTAGCCCGAAGCACCGCCGTGACCGACCGAGGAGTAGGCGATGGCCACCAGGAACACCAGTGCCAGCAACAGGGCCAGCAGTTCGGGTTGCGTAGGGAGCATAGTCAGACATAAAAGCATACCACGGAGATGGCGGCCGCAGATTTCCGCGGAGCACGCGATAGGCGCGAAAGACACAAAAGGGCTTGACACGTGATGATTAACTGTGGTTAAGTTTTATAGTTAACGTAGATTAACTATTGACGGAACGGGAACAATGGAGAAAGGAACAAAGGCAACGCTGGGGCTGCTGGCGTGGGTTGTGCTCGGCGTGGGTCTGATCCTGACCGGCTGGGGGTGGGACGATTGGCGCGGGTTCTTCGCGCACCCGGCACGCGTCGGCCTGCTGGCGGTGGTTCTTCTAGGTGTTGTTCCCGTGCTGGCGGGATGGGTGGAAGTGAAGGTATTTCGGAAAGGCAAGAAGCCGGTGGGCCGCCAGCGCTGGTTGCTGGCCGGGCTGATGGTCATCGGGCTTTCCCTGGGTTGGTTTCTTCCCTATGGGGATCGCCGGGGTCTGCTGACCTTTGCCGGGTCGGAAACCATGCGGTACAGCGGCTTGGCACTCTACACAGTGGGGAACACGCTGGCGCTGGTGGCGTTGCGGGCGCTGGGCAAACAGTACAGCGGCTACGTGACGATCCAGGAAGACCATCAACTGGTGCAAACCGGAATCTACGGCGTCATCCGCCATCCCATCGACTTGCGAGCGATTCTGGTCATGCTGGGATTGCCGCTGGTCTTTCGCAGTTGGCTGGTGTTGCCTGCCCTGGCACTGGGCGTCGTCTTCGCCGCGGCGCGCATCCGGCAGGAGGAGAAGTTGCTAAGGGAGCAATTCGGCGCCGAGTTCGACGCCTACCGCCGCCGCACCTGGCGCCTGCTGCCTTTTGTTTACTGAGCTTACTGAAATTCCCGTGTGGTCCGTCTAGAATTTCTTCCCTGGCCGCAGTGTCTATCCTGTATTGACAAGGACTCACTCATATCCTATAATTATTAGCGACTAATATATTTTGCCGGAATGAATGTTACCATGTTCGTTTTCAGTAGGTTAGGTGGATTCGTAAGAATTTGAGTGCTCGGCACTAATTCTGGATTGCATTAGGAGGAAAGGCAATGGGGAAGATCATTGGAATTGACCTGGGGACGACCAACTCGGTGGTCGCGGTGATGCAGGGGGGGGAGCCGGTGGTGGTGACCAACCAAGAGGGCAGCCGGCTGACGCCTTCGGTGGTGGGTTTTGCCAAGTCGGGGGAGCGGCTGGTGGGACAGGTGGCCAAGCGGCAGGCCATCACCAACCCGGAGAACACGGTCTATTCGATTAAGCGCTTCATGGGCCGCCGGCACGAGGAGGTAAGCAACGAGATCAAGGAAGTTCCTTACAACGTCGTGCGGGCGCAGAACGGCGACGCGCGGGTGGACGTGATGGGCAAGCAGTACCCGCCGCCGGAAATCTCGGCCGTGGTGCTGCAAAAGCTGAAGCAGGCAGCCGAGGACTTCCTGGGCGAGAAGGTGACGCAGGCGGTTATCACCGTGCCGGCTTACTTCAACGACAGCCAGCGGCAGGCCACCAAGGACGCCGGGCAGATTGCCGGGCTGGAAGTGATGCGCATCATCAACGAGCCCACCGCAGCGGCGCTGGCCTACGGGCTGGAGAAGAAGAAGGAAGAGACCATCGCCGTCTATGACTTCGGCGGCGGCACCTTCGACGTTTCCATCCTGGAGGTGGGCGAGGGCGTCACCGAAGTCAAAGCCACCAGCGGCGACACCCACCTGGGCGGCGACGACATTGACCAGAAGATCATCGAGTGGATCATCGACGAGTTCCGCAAGGACCAGGGGATTGACCTCTCCAAAGACCGCATGGCCTTGCAGCGGCTGAAGGAAGCGGCCGAGAAGGCCAAGGTCGAGCTCTCGCAGTTGCAGGAGACCGAGATCAACCTGCCCTTCATCACCGCCGACCAGAGCGGCCCCAAGCACCTGCAATTGAAGCTGCCCCGGGCGAAGCTGGAGCAGTTGATGGAAGACCTGGTCCAGCGCACCGCCGGCCCGTGCCGGCAGGCGCTGGAAGACGCCGGGCTCAAGCCCGGCCAGATTGACGAAGTGGTGCTGGTGGGCGGCTCCACCCGCATCCCGCGGGTGCAGCAGGTGGTGCAGGAACTTTTCGAGCGCGAGCCGCACAAGGGCGTCAACCCCGACGAAGTGGTGGCGGTAGGCGCGGCGGTGCAGGCGGGCGTGCTGGCGGGCGAAGTGAAGGACGTGCTGCTGCTCGACGTCACCCCGCTTTCGCTCGGCATTGAGACGCTGGGCGGCGTAATGACCACGCTGATCGTGCGCAACACCACCATCCCCACCCGCAAGAGCGAGATTTTCTCCACCGCCGCCGACAGCCAGACCTCGGTGGAAGTGCACGTCTTGCAGGGCGAGCGCCCGATGGCGGGCGACAACCGCACGCTGGGCAAGTTCCACCTGGTCGGTATCCCGCCGGCGCAGCGCGGCGTGCCGCAGATTGAAGTCACATTCGACATCGACGCCAACGGCATCCTGCACGTGCAGGCCAAAGACTCGGCCACCAACAAGGAGCAGAAGATCACCATCACCACCTCCAGCGGCATGGCCAAAGAAGAAGTGGATCAGATGCAGAAGGAGGCCTCGTCCCACGCCGAGGAGGACCGCAAGCGGCTGGCCGAGGTCGAAGCCCGCAACAAGCTCGACACCATGATCTACTCGGTGGAGAAGCTGATTCGGGAGAACAAGGACAAGCTCGACAGCGCCGAGGTTCAACCGGTGGAGTCAGCGCTGGAAGACGCCCGCAAGGCGCTCAACGAGGGTGGCCTTGATCGCCTCAACTCCGCCAGTGAAAGCCTGACCGCCGCCAGCCACAAGCTGGCCGAGGCTCTCTACCAGAAAACCGGCGCTGCTCCGGGCGGTGGAGCGGGTCCGACTCCTGGCAGCCCGGAGGGGGCTGCCGAAGCCGGCAAGCCCGACGAGGGCAAAGGCAAAGAGGAAAAGGAAGGCGAGGTCATCGACGCCGAGTACGTGGACGTCGATGAGAAAAAGTCTAACTAGGCGCAAGGACGAGTGAAAAACGGCGTGGAGCTTCTCAACGGCTGCATGCGCTACTTACAAGAACGCAAGAAGAGCACGCGAGCGGAGAGGCAGGTCAATCAACCGATTAACCAATAAACCGATAAACCAATAGACCAAATGGCAACCGCAGCCAAAGGCGACTACTACAACCTGCTGGGGGTGAAGCGCGGGTCCTCGACCGCAGACGTGCGCAAGGCCTACAAGCGGCTGGCGCGCAAGTTCCACCCCGACGTCAACCCGGGCGATACCTCGGCCGAGGAGCGCTTCAAGCAAATACAGGAAGCCTACGACGTGCTGAGCGACGCCAAGAAGAGGAAGATGTACGACCAGCACGGCTTCTACTCCGACCACTTCCAGCCCGCCGCCGGGGCGGGCGGCGCCGGCTATGGCGGCTTCGACTTCGGCGGCTTTGATTTCTCCGAGTTCACCCCCAAGGGTGGCAGCTTCCGCGACATCTTCAGCGACTTCTTCACGCGCTTTGGGGGCGGCGGCGCGGCGGAGGGCGCGCCTGGGCCGCAGCGCGGCAGCGACCTGGAGTACCAGGTGGAGATTGATTTCTGGGAGGCCATCGGCGGCGCGGTACGCACGCTGACGATTTCGCGCCAGGAAGCCTGCACCGCCTGCCGCGGACGGGGCACCAGCGGCGGCCCGGCCCCCTGCGCGGCCTGCGGCGGCAAAGGCAAGGTGACGCAAGCAGCCGGCCCGATGCGCTTCAACATCACCTGCACCCAGTGCGGCGGCGTGGGGCGGCTGCGCACAATTTGCCGGCATTGCAACGGCGAGGGGCGGCAGCCGCAAGCGCAGAGGTTGGAGGTGCACATTCCCGCCGGAGTCAGCGACGGCTCGCGGGTGCGGGTGGCGGCCAAGGGCAACGCCGGCATCTACGGCGGAGCCAGCGGCGACCTCTACATCATCACCCAGGTGCGCCCGCACCCGTTCTTCGAGCGGCGCGGCGACGACATCTACACCGTGGTGCCCATCACCGTCAGCGAAGCAGCCTTGGGGGCGCGGATCGAGGTGCCCACCATTGACGGTCGCGCGCTGTTGAAGGTGCCGACCGGAACGCAGTCGGGCCAGCGCTTCCGGCTGCGGGAGAAGGGCGCGGCCTCGCTCCGCACCGGCACGCGCGGCGACCAGTACGTTGAGGTGCGCATCGTCCTGCCCAAGGTGCTGGACGAGCGGCAGAAGGAAATGCTGAAGGATTTTGCCCGTTTGACCCGCGACGACCCGCGGGCGGAGATTTACGAGGCGGCAGCGCACTAGAGCAAAACCGATGGCGAAAAAGAAAAAGGCGGAGAAGGTCGGCTACATGATCAGCGCGGTGGCGGAGAAGTACAGCCTCCACCCGCAGACGCTGCGGCTCTACGAGCGGGTGGGGCTGCTGCGGCCGTCGCGCTCGGAAGGGAATACCCGCCTCTACACCGAAGAAGACTTGGAGCGGCTGGAAGTGGTGCTGGCGATGACGCGCGAGCTGGGCGTGAACCTGGCCGGGGTGGAAGTGATCCTCAACATGCGCGAGAAGATGGAAAGGTTGCAGGAACAGGTGGAAGACTTTGTCGGCTTCGTCAACGTTGAGTTGGAGCGGATGCGCGACCGCTCCATGCAGGAGCGCTTCCGCAACGCGCTGGTGCGGGTCGGCCCCCGCGCCCGTCCCCCGGCTCCTGCCGAAGAAACAACCTCCCAAGAAAAAGTGAAAGCCTAGTTCGCCCTTTCGCACCGGCAGTCGCCTCGCAACTCCCTCCGACAGGGGCGTAGAGGCTGGGCGCGATAGGGGGCGTTCCATCCCCGGGGCAGGAATTCAGTCCAGCGGCGTCACTTCCGCTCGGGATAAAAAAGCTGCTGGACCGAATTTGAAAAGCCGACGATGCCCGTACGGGCATCGTCGCTACTTGGAAAAGGAACAGGTAGCGGCGAAGAAGTCCCCGCAACGCGGGCACTTCTTCGTCGGCTTGTCCATCCCATTGTTGACCGTTTCGTCGGGGGACGGTCTGCGCCGTGCCCTGAGAGAACCAAACTGCCGACACCGAGCCCTGCGGCCCTTCAGGGCAAGCCCTCGGGCAGAAGTCTCGGGCTGAAGCCTTCAGGACGAGCACCTGCCTACCGCAGGCAGGCCGCAGGGAAGCGGGTGTCCCTGGGGACGAGTGGTTGTCAAGGGCGGCCCGCTCGACTATGCTGTCGGGGAGTCGTCCGATGGAAGCCTCCGCTAAAGTTTGTCTGCAGTGCGGCGACACCGGTTGGAAGCCGGTGGAAAGCGCCGAGAGCGTCGACCCCGCCGTTGACGGGGCAGGCGGGGCGGGGGGCGTACGCCGGGTGGTGCGCTGCGACTGTGTGGCGCAAGGCGGAGTGGAACGCCGGTTGCGGACGGCCCGCATCCCCGCGCGTTACCAGCACTGCGACTTCGAGAGCTTCCAGGCCAACATTCACGAGAATTCGGCCTTCAACCAGTCGCTCAGCAAGGCGCGCGTCATGGCCGAGAGCTTTGTGCGGGCCTATCCCATCCACGCCGACCTGGGCCTGTTGTTCATGGGGCCGTGCGGGGTGGGTAAGACCCACCTAGGGGTGGGGCTGCTGCGGGCGCTGGTGGAGAAGGGCGCCGACTGCCTCTTCTACGACTTCCGCGAATTGCTGAAGGAAATTCAGGCCAGCTACAACCCGGTGGTGCAGACCACGGAGATGCAGGTGCTGGCGCCGGTGCTGGAGACCGAAGTCCTGCTGCTGGACGACCTGGGGGCCAGCAAACCCTCGGTTTGGGTGATGGACACGGTGGCGCACATCCTCAACACCCGCTACAACGAGAAGCGCGTCACCCTGGTTACCACCAACTATCTGGACACGCCCACGCGCCGCGGTGCCATGCGCGAGGACACCCTGGCCGACCGCATCGGGGAGCGCATGCGCTCCCGCCTGTACGAAATGTGCAAGGTGGTGCACATCGAAGCCGAAGACTTCCGCCGCCTGGTGGGACAGGGCCGAGCGCAGACCTTCCGGTAATTTCCCCGATTCCAGTTTCGCTGGTAGGGACGCATAGCACGCAGAGAGTCCGAATAGTGGGAAAAAGCGTGTTGCTTTGGCGGGTGACGAAATGCGTGGCGTTTCCCCACTAAGGTCAGGGCTCTGAGGCGGCTGTGGCCTTTCAAGGCGAGGTTCAGCCCAGCAGCTTCCGCCTGCCTACCGCAGGCAGGCCGCTGGGTCCCACGGGCAGAAGCCCGTGGGCTGAACAGGTGCCCTAAGGGCAGGGGCTCGCCCTGAAGGGCCTGGGGGCTCGGTGCAAAATCAGGAGACCAGTCGGACACGCCGTAGCGTTGACAGTGGCGGGTAGCGTCCGATATAGTGCCTGAGTTCGGGGGCCGATGGCAGGCCATCCGAGCGAGGCCGCTGCGCATCTCAAGGGGAGAAGGTTTTAGGGCAGCAACAGCGCGGGGCGCAGCGGGAAAGCAGTTCGCTCCGAGCCCTCCGGTGTAGGTCTTACGTCGCTGGCCGCGGGGGAAGACAGCGCCTCTGAAGAGCTACTGATCCTGATACTGGGACGGGAATGACGCCGCAGTTGCCACATGATTCGGTGGTGCCGCCGGACGCAGCCGAACTCCCGGCTGAGTCCGGGGCCGTCGAGGACACACCGCAGCCGCCAGCAAGCGACGCCACAGCAGAACCTCCCACCAGCGAAGCTCCGGCCGCCACCGACGAGGCCGAGGAGCTGAGCCAGGCCGAACTCGAACAACTGATCGACGAATACAGCGGCGAGGCCGCTCCCACCACCGGCGAAATCCGCCAGTCCACCGTGGTCAAAGTAACCTCCGACGGCATCGTGGTGGACCTAGGGATGAAGTCGGAAGGGGTGGTGCCGCTGGGCGAGTTCACCGACGAAGAGGAGAACATCACCGCCCAGCCCGGCGACAGCATCGAAGTGCTGGTGGAAGCCAGCCAGGCGCGGGATGGCTACATCCCGTGCTCGTCCGAGGGGGCGCACCGGCTGAAGCTCTGGGAGCAGGTGGAGCGAGCCCACCGCGAGCAGGAGAAGGTCCGGTGCCGTGCCACCCGCCGGGTCAGGGGTGGGCTGGAAGTGGAAATCAATCTTCCCGGGGCGCACGCCCGCCGGCGCCCGTTGACGGCTTTCATGCCGGGCTCGCAGGTGGACCTGCGGCCGGTCCGGCACTGGGAAGGCTTCCTGAGTCGCACGCTCACCGCCCGCGTCATTCGGCTGAACCGGCACCGGGGCAACGTCGTGGTCAGCCGCCGCGTCCTGCTGGAAGAAGAGCAGGTGCAGCGCAAAAAGCTGTTGGAAGAAGTTATCAAGGAAGGCGCGGAGCTGAAAGGCACGGTCAAGAACCTGACCGACTACGGCGCTTTTGTTGACCTGGGGGGCGTGGACGGCCTGCTGCACATTACCGACATTTCCTACCGCCGCCTCACCCATCCCTCCGAAGCTCTCGCGTCCGGCCAGGAGCTCACCGTCAAAGTGCTCAAGGTGGAGAAGAAAAAGGGGCGGATTTCGCTGGGCCTCAAGCAGCTTGAACCCGATCCCTGGACGGGAGTGGCTGCTAAGTACCGAACCGGCGAGCGCGTCCGTGGTCGCGTGACCCACCTGCTGGACTACGGCGCTTTCGTGGAAGTGGAGCCGGGGTTGGAAGGGTTGATTCACGTTTCCGAGATGAGCTGGACCCGGCGCGTGCGGCATCCCTCGGAGGTGTTGAACGAGGGCGACTGGGTGGAGGCCGCGATTCTGGATGTGCAGCCGGCGGAGAAGCGGCTCTCGCTCGGCCTGCGCCAGACCGAGCCCGACCCCTTCCAAGCGATAGCGGCCAAGTTTCCGCCCGGCAGCGTGGTCGAGGGGACGGTCAAGAGCCTGACCGACTTCGGCGCCTTCATCGAGCTGGAACCGGGGGTGGAGGGTCTGGTCCACCTTTCGGAGCTGAGTTGGAAGAAGAAACTCAAGAAGCCCTCGGAAGTGTTGAAGCGCGGCCAGCCGGTGCAGGCCAAGGTGCTCAGGGTGGACGTGCTCAACCGGCGCTTGAGCCTGAGCCTGAAAGACCTGACGCCCGACCCCTGGGCCACCTACGTCAGCCGCGTCCGCGTGGGCAAGTCCGTCCACGGCCGCGTTACTCGCCGCGCCGACTTCGGCGTGTTCGTGGAGCTGGCCGAGGGGGTGGGAGGTTTGTGCCACATCTCCGAATTGCCCACCGACGGGGACGAGGTCAAGGCCGGGGCGGAGTTCGAGTTCAAAGTTATCAAGTTGAACCCCAACGAGCGCCGGATCGGGTTGAGCCTGAAAGCGATGGCGCCGGAAATGGAGCGGCGCGCCCTGAAGGAATACCGCGACGGCCAGCCGCGCTCCACCGCCACCTTGCAGGAGATTCTGGCGTCGAAAGGGTTCAACTCCGGGATGGGAAAATCCTGAGAGTTTTGGCTTCCGGTGCTATAATGCCGCCGCGCTGGCAGCCGGAGAAGGCGGTCGGGTTCCTGCCAAGCGTCGAAGGGGAAACAACTTTGGTTTGAGGAGGCGATGATGACCAAGGCCGACTTGGTCGAGGAAGTTTCCCGCGCCATCGAAGCGACTCGGAAAGAAGCCGAGGCCATCGTTGAAACGGTCTTCGACGGCATCATCAAAGCCCTGCGCGCCGACGACAAGATCGAGGTGCGCGGCTTCGGCAGCTTTCGCACCCGCCAACGCCGCGGCCGCGTTGGGCGCAACCCCAAGACGGGGGAGAAGGTCAACGTGCCGCCCAAGCGCATCCCCTTCTTCAAGCCCAGCAAGGAGCTGAAGGAACTGGTCAACGCCGGCGGCAGCGCTGCTTCGGCTGCTCCCCCGGCGACGCCGCCTCCCCCCGACAGCGCGGTGTGATGGATTACTTGTGGTCCCCCTGGCGCTACCAGTATGTCAGTAAGGGGTCGAAGGAAAGCGGCTGCATTTTCTGCCAGGCCCTCCAGCGCAATGATGACGCCGAAGCTCTGATTGTCCACCGCGGCCAGCACAATTTCATTCTGCTGAACCGCTACCCTTACACCACCGGCCACATTATGGTGGCGCCCTTCGAGCACGTGGGCGAGTTGGCGCGGGTGGCGCCAGAGACGTTGGCGGAGATGATGCTCCTCTGCCAGCAGGTGCAGCGCGCCTTCGCGGAGCTTTATCACCCCGAAGGCTACAACCTGGGCATGAACCTGGGGCGCGTGGCCGGCGCCGGCGTGGCCGACCACCTGCACATGCACGTGCTGCCGCGCTGGGCGGGCGACACCAGCTTCATGACCACCGTCGCCGAAACCCGCCTCGAACCCGAAGAGCTGGCCACCACCTACGCCAAACTCAAACCCTTCTTCGAGAAGTAGCAGACAACCAAGTTTAGCTGTTCTTGGGTAGGGCAGGGGATTGCCCCCTGCCGGGCAAGGCGCCCTTCGGCTTCGCTCCCCTCGACTGCGCTCGGGATAAACAGGACAAGCAAGGCCGTGCCCTACCCAATCAGTTCAGCCCAGCGGCTTCCGCCTGCCTGCGGCAAGCAGGCCCGTGGGCTGGACTCACAAGGAAGACGGCAGGAAGGCCGACAGCCATCGTGCGCTGCCTCGACTCTGGGGGCCGGTTTGTCACCCCGAGCGGAGCCCGAACGGCGGAGTCGAGGGGTCTGCTTTATACAAACAGATGCCTCGACTTCGCTCGGCATGACGGCTGCGTCCTCTGGTGTTTCTGCGGTGAGCCGACGGAATGGGGTAGCTGCCATCCTCAACTACCGTGCTAGAATGGTCGCCTTGCCGCAAGAAGGAGCCCCTGATGCACCTGGAACTGAGCGACGACCACAAGCTGATCCAGAAGACGGCGCGCGAGTTCGCCGAAAAAGAGATCAAGCCGCTCGCGCACGACATTGACCAAAGTGGCGAGTTCCCCCGCCAGAGCATCCGCAAGGCGGCCGCGCTGGGCTTCACCGGCGTGTACGTCCCGGAGACCTACGGCGGCGCCGGCCTGGACCACATCGCCAACACCATCGTGATTGAGGAAATCTCGCGCGCCTGCGCCTCCACCGGTGTCATTCTGTCGGTCTGCGCCACGCTTTTCTGCGACCCCATCCTGCGCTTCGGGACCGAAGAGCAGAAGCAGACCTACGTCACGCCGCACGCGCGCGGGGAAAAGATCGGCTGCTACTGCCTGACCGAGCCGCAGGCCGGCTCCGACGCCGCCAACCAGAAGACCACTGCCGTGCGCAAGGGCGACTGCTACGTCCTCAACGGCACCAAGGCTTGGGTCACCAACGGCGCCGTCGCCGACACCGCCATCGTCTATGCCGTCACTGACCCGTCAAAGGGACCGAAAGGCATCAGCGCCTTCATCATCGAAACCGGCTTCGAAGGCTTCCAGGTCGCCAAGGAAGAAAAGAAAATGGGCATCAACGCCACCGCTACTGCGGAAATTTTCTTGCAGGACTGCAAGGTACCCAAGCAGAACCTGATCGGGGAGGAAGGCATCGGCTTCAAGATCGCCCTCCGCACGCTCGACGACGGCCGCGTCGGCATCGCCGCCCAGGCCACCGGCATCGCTCAGGGGGCGTTGGACGAAGCTCTGGGCTATTCCCAGGAGCGCGTCCAGTTCGGCCAGCCCATCGGCAACTTCCAGGCCGTGCGCTTCATGCTGGCCGACATGGCGACTGAAATCGAAGCCGCGCGCTTGCTGCTGCGCCGCGCCGCCTGGATGCAGGACAACGCCAAGCGTTACACGGTCGAGGCCTCGGTCGCCAAGCTCTTCGCCAGTGAGATGGCCCAGCGCGCCTGCAACAAGGCGGTGCAAATCCACGGCGGCTACGGTTACAGCCGCGACTACGCTGTCGAGCGCATGTACCGCGACCAGCGCATCACCGAACTCTACGAAGGCACCAGCGAGATCCAGCGGCTAGTGATTGCGCGGCATCTATTGAGCGGCTAACCGCGACCCCTCGGATGCGCTCGGGGCAAGCCAGCGCATCACCGAACTCTACGGAGGCACCAGCGAGATCCAGCGGCTGGTGATTGCGCGGCATCTATTGAGCGGCTAACCGCGACCCCTCGGATGCGCTCGGGGCAAGCCAGCGCATCACGGAACTCTACGAGGGCACCAGCGAAATCCAGCGCCTGGTCATCGCCCGCAATCTCCTCGGCGCCTAGCCCGTTTGGATGCAGTTGCCCGCAACGGGCGGCAACCGCTGTCCTCCCGGCGTCCGTCACGCAGACCGCTGCAAAGCGGGGCAGGCAGGAATGTCTGCGCCACCGAAAATGCAAGAGTAGGGCAGGCATTCCTGCCTGCCTCGCGCTTTGAAGCTATCTGATTCCTGCTACTTCTTCCGCACGTAGGTGCCGTCGAACCAGACGTACCAGGTTTTGCCCCCGTCGCGGGACTGCTCTAGCAGTTGCCGCACGCGGCCATCCGGCTGCGGCGTCCACGTCCCCCGATGGAGTTCTTTCCAGCCGTTTCGGTAGAGGTGCTCCCTGCTCAGAGGCGTAGCGCCGTTCCTTTGGGCCTGTTCAACCGATCAACCAATTAACCAATCAACCAATCTTGCGGGAGGTTCCCCCGACGGCGCGAGGCCGATTCTTTTGCTTATTTTCGAAACAGGCGGGACAGACGGCTGAACAGGCCCTGGATGGATTGGAAGAGGCCTTCCAATCCTTCGGTTTCAAAGGTCACCTCGGTGGCGTCGAGGTCGTTGGACAGCTCTCCCGCCAGTTGGCCAATCCGGCGGATGCGCTCGGCGCTCAACTGCGAGAGCACGGCGTAGGGGTCGCGCTCTTTCGCTTGCAGTTCCACCCACTGTTGCGCCGCCCACGCAGCGCGGCGGAGGTGTTCCCCCGCTTGGCTGAAGTCGCGCACCACTCGGGCGTCCACGCCGCTCGACTGGAGATTTTCATCCACTTGGCGCAGCAGGGCGCTGATCTCCTGCAGTTGGAAGGGGACGCCCCAGAAGGTCACGCTCGGAACCGCCAGCTCAACCGCAATCCGTGAGCGTCCGTCTTCTCCCTCGCCGCGCAACCGCACCACCCGCGCCTTCCGGGATTCCCCCGTGTGCACTTGGGTCAACTCTATTTGCGTCGAGGCGGGCGGATGGGTCTTCACCCGCAGCACCGCGCCGTGCCGGTTGACGGACTCGGTTTCGGCCTGTTCCTTCATCTGTGCCCCGTCGGCGCCGGCCCACGCCATCTGCACCGGCACAACTAATTATGACGCGTACGCTCCGGCGGTTGTCCTTGCCGGAAGTGGTTTTTGGCTTTGTTTGCTGTTCGGCCACCGGTTCCTCCTTCAGCCACGCCTCTTTGTCCGACCGCGTCAATCCCACGCAGCATAGCTTGACCACCGCCTAGAGACAAGTTCTGCTTGGATGCGGGAGGGTTTCGTCCGGCTTGCGCGGGTCTCGGCCTTAGGGCGTCCCGCCCGCCAGCGCGGTGCGCAATTTGTCTCTGGTCTGGCGGATGTTCGCGACGGAGGGATGGTCGGGGTGGAGGGTAAGAAACTTCTCCAGCTCCTCCAAGGCGGTCTGGTAGTTCCGCTGGCGAATCAAAAGGCCATAGAGGAGAAGATGAGCGGTCTGAGATTGAGCATTCAAGTCGTGGGCTTGTTGTGCGTGCTCCAGGGCCTCTCCCGGTTTTTGCTGCTCCAGCAGGGTTTTGGCCAACTCCATGTGGGCCAGCCAATTGCCGGGCTCGAGCTTCACCGCTTCCTGCAACGCCTGCTCCGAGCGGTCGATGTGCTTCTGCTCGCGGTACACCATGCCGAGGAGAGTATGGGCGTGGACGTTTTTCGGATTTGTCTCCACGGCCTTTTCCAGCGTCTCTTGCGCGGTCGCCATTTCCCTCTGTTGGAAATGGGCCACGCCCAACTGCACATAGGCTTCGTCGTACTCCGGGTAGAGGGCAATGGCTTTCTGGAAGTGGGGGACGCTGCGGTCGGGCCGATTCTTTTTATTCAGTTCGCGTAGCCCTTTCGCGAAGGCTTTGCGCGCCTTGCGCGGAACCCGGAGTTCTTGCACGGAAACCGTGCGGTCGGGGTCCAGGCGCTTGAACTCCGCTTGGGTCGTGGGTTCGAGCAGAAGCATGACCCCGGGCCGGGAGGCGAAAGAAAGATCCACGGTCTGGCGAGCTACCTTATACCCTTCCTCTACAACTTCCACCACATACTGACCTGGATTGAGGTTGCGGAATTCGAATTCTCCGCGCGAACGGGTAAAGGTCTGTTGCATCGGTATGCCGGAACTGTTCAGCAACGTGACCAGAACCGCCGGCATTTCTTTCATGTTCCGGTCAAACAGAACGCGTCCGCTGATGGAGAGAGGCTCTTGGCGCCGGGATGGACGGGGTTGTTGTTGTTGCGGAGGGTTGTGGGCGTAGGCCCAACCGGCGGAAAACCAAAGAACCACTGCCAGTATCAACGCTCGGCGGAAGGGCCTCATATCTGTTTCCATCCCTATCTGTTGGTTCCTGTTTATACCTGCTGGCGCTGAAACACAAGCAAAAAGACCGCACCGAATCGTCCCCCGCCAGCGTCTGCCACCCGCTTGCTCGGTGGCTAAATCTCTGCTAAGATTGAGGCTTTCCGAGCGAGGCGCGAGAAGCTCCGTGAAAGCTGGCATCCATCCTGACTACCACGACGTCACGGTCACCTGCGCCTGCGGGAACACCTTCAAGACCCGCTCCACCATCCGGGGCGAGGCCATCCGGCTGGAAATCTGCGCCGCCTGCCACCCTTACTTCACCGGCAAAATGAAGTTGGTGGACACCGCCGGCCGGGTCGAGCGCTTCCGACGCAAGTACGGCGCCACCCCCCAAGCCACCGCCAAGAAGTAACCTCTCTTCGGCTTTCTTCTCTGACGCCCTCTGTGTTCTCTGCGGTTGGTCCTTCCTCTGCTTCTCCTGCTTCGTTTGTCCCTTTCCCACCGCTTGCTCCCGCGCCGCAACTTGAGTACACTCCCCCACGAGTTTTTCTCCTATGGTCGAAACCGCGCCGCCTCGCATCACCCTGCGCAACTACTTCTCCCGTCCCTACGACTCGGCCATGGCCGCCGCCCGCACCTGTTACTCGGCCACCTTGGTCACCCCCGACCAGATCACCGACAAGCAGCGCGTCAACATCGGCGCCGCCACCTTCGAGGCCGGCCACCACACCGTCTATCAGCACGCTCACTTCGAGTTCGGGCTGGAGAACGTCAGCCGGCAGTTTGTCTGGAGCTTCCTGCACAGCCACCCCTTCTACAACTCCGAGCAGCAGTCGCAGCGCTACGTTCGCATGGACCGCGTGCAGGCTTTCGTCCCGCCGCTCACAGGCGAAGCCCGCCAGGTTTATGAAGCTGCCATCGCCCGCGCCTGGGACTCCTACCGCGAGTTGAGCGAGCTGCTCAAGCCTGAAACCCACGCCGTGCTGGCCGACATCTGGCGGTTGGAAGAAAGCTCGCACGAGCGCCGCCAAAAGAAAGTTGCCGGCCAAGCGGAGAAGAAGGCCATCGAGATTGCCCGCTACGTCCTCCCCATTGCCGCCTTCACCACCATGGTGCACACCTTGAGCGGCATCACCCTGCACCGCCTCTGGCGCATGCAGCACTCCGGCGACACGCCGCATGAGGCTTCGCTGGTCGTGCGCCAGATGGTGGCGCGCGTCCGCGAAGCTGACCCCGCCTTCTTCGACCGCATCGGCAAGCAGCCGCTCGCGGACGAGCAGCTCCCCGAGTGGCCTTTCCTGGAAGCAGCGGGCAAGAACGGCACCCAAGCGATTGCCCGCAATGCGCGCGCCGAGTTCGACGCGCAGTTGAACGGCCGCGTCTCCACCTTGCTCGACTACTCCGCCCACGCCGAGCGCGTCACCGCCCGCGCCGTCCGCGCCGTGCTCGGCAAGACCGAAGCTGAACTGAGCGACGCCGCCGCGCTCGACCTGCTCCTCAACCCGGCCAAGAACCGCTATCGGTTGGAGACGCTCAACGTCGGCGTCCACTCGCCGCTCATGCGTGCGTTGCAACACGCTACCTACACCTTTGCCAAGCGCATCAGCCACACCGCCGACAGCCAGGACCAGCGCCACCGCATGGTGCCCGCTTCGCGCCCGCTGCTGCTGCTGACCGACTCCAGCGAGCCCGACTACATCACCCCCATGCTCATCCGCCGCCACGCGCGCGCCCGTGAACTTTTCGACCGCGCCATGGCCAGTGCTTGGGAGGCCAAGAACCGCCTGTTGGCGCTGGGCGTCCGGCGCGAGTTCGCTCTCTATGTGCTACCCAACGCCACCGCCGTGCGCTTGGTCGAGTCCGGTTCGCTGCTCCACCTGCTGCACAAGTGGACCATGCGCACTTGCTTTAACGCCCAGGAGGAGATTTACCAGGCCTCGATGGAGGAAATCGAGCAGGTCGCCCGCGTCCACCCTCGCCTGATGCGCTACGTGGGCCCGCCCTGCGTCGTCCGCGCCGGCATCACGCAACCCATCTGCACCGAAGGCTCCCACTTCTGCGGCATCAAAGTCTGGGAGTCCTTCCCGAACATCGAGAGGCCGATTTGATTTCGATAAATGCCTGATGAAGTAACGCCGAGCCCCCAGGCACCTGAGGTCTCTCCTTTCCTAATTTTCGGATGAAGTGCGGAGTCCACCCCGCCAACGGCGGGACACCCGCTTTTGAGGTGGCCCCAGCCCCCCGTGGCAGGGGCCACGGGGCTCGACGGGAAAGAGGAGTCGCCGCATCTAAGTGGGAAGGGGAGAGACGATGGCAAGTCAGGGGCAGGCCATGCGGAGAAAAGGCTTTCGTCGGGCGGCGGCTATCACTGCCGTGGTGGCGGCGGTGGCGCTGGCGGCGGACTGCTACGAGTGCACGCTGACCTCCCGCCGCATCCGCCAGGCCTACTTCCTCGGCAAGAGCGCCGCCGCCAAGCGGGCGGAATTCCTCCGGCAATACTTTCGCAGTTTCCCCCTGCCGAAGCGCGGCCCGCACGTGGCCCGAATTGAAATCAGCACGCCCTTCCATCAGGTTGTCCAAGAGGCCCGCCGGGCGCCCGACGGCTACAGCCCCATGCGGGCCGAGCGGGACCACCGCCAGCGCTCCGCCCGCGTTGTCGTGCGCGTCCGGCTGGAGCTCACGCCTACCTTCCCGGCCCACTCGCCTCACACCATCCCCGCCTACGGGCCCATCTACCTGCGCGCCCCCGACTTCTGGCAGGACTTCACCATTCGGTTGCTCCAGCGCACCGAGGTTGCGCCGGTGGCCGTCAGCGGCACCCACCTCTACACCTACGGCGCCTACGGCTCCTCCTGGCTCCAGGGCGCGATCGTGACCCTGGAGTACGACGCCGCCCAGGTCGCCTCCGTTCCTACCCGCATCGAGGTCTTCACCCCCGACGGCCAGCGCGTCGAAGCCCGCTTCGACCTCGCCGCCCTCCGCTAGCCCGCGGAGGCTGACCCGGTGGCGGGGGTCCTTCGGCTGTGCTCCCTTCGACTGCGCCTGCCGTAGGCAGGCAAGCTCAGGGCAGGCAGGACAAGCCACCGGGCTCGGTGAGAAAAGGGGCCCGGTAGCGGCGATGAACCCATGGGGTTCATCGTCGGCTTTCCAGACAGACGGAACAGACCGACGAAGAAGCCGGAGGCTTCTTCGCCGCTACCAACCCTTGAAAAAAGCGGGTGCACAGCACCTCTTCCAAGCTGTCTTTCAGTGTGCGTGGGGGGCGGGTAGCAGTGAAGGGATGTTTTACGGCGGTCGGTTGCCGCTGGGCTGAACCGTTCGCGTACGCTCATTGTTCGAGTGGCAGGCGGGGCTCTCTGCTATACTATAGCTTGGGCCGGGAGGCCCTGAAGATGACGCGCTTGGTTGAAAATCAGTCCCACGATTCGGTTCCCGCCGCTGTTCCGCTCGCGCGGGGCGGTTCCTAGCGGCCTCCGCCGCGATATCTGTTTTTTCCGTCAGCCATAATTTTCACGCAAGGTTTTTGTTTGTTCACACAGGAAGCGAAGAGGGAAGCAAGCACAATGAAATCGCAAGGAAAAATTTCACTGAGGCAGCTCGGTCGCTTGCTGCTGCTGCCGATGACGCTGGTGGCTCGCCCGGCCCAGTCGGAAGCGGAGCAGGAAACCCAGATTCTGCTCGGCGGCCAAGCGGTTATTGAGGGCGTGCTGATGCGCGCCCCGCGCAGCTACTGTGTGGCGGTGCGCACCTCCAGCCGCGGCATCGTTGAGCAGCGCGGCACCCTGCGCGCGCCCGCCCAGCGCTGGCGCGGCTTCCGTCTGCCCGGATTGCGCGGCCTGGGCGTGCTGGGCCAGACGTTGGCCTTGGGCATTCGCGCCCTGCACTTCTCCGCCAACGCCGCCTTAGAAGAGGAGGCGAAGGAAGCAAAAGAGGCAGGAGAAACAAAAGAGGCAAAAGAGGAAACGAAGGAAGGGAAAACCGAAGGCAAACCGCAGGAGTTCCCCGCCTGGCTGCTTTGGCTCCAGGTGGCTTTCTCGGTGGGATTCTTCATCCTGCTCTACAAGTTCCTGCCGCTGGTGGTAGCCACGCAGATCGAAAAGCTGGGCTTCTCCGGCGGCTGGCTGGGCTTTAACCTCATTGACGGCCTCGTCCGCCTGCTGCTCTTTCTGGGGTTCCTCTACCTGATTTCCCTCTGGCGCGACATCCGCCGCACCTTCGAGTACCACGGCGCCGAGCACATGACCGTGTACACCTGGGAGGCCGCGCAGCCGGTCACGGTCGCCAACGCCCGCGCCTTTCCGCCCGAGCATCCTCGCTGCGGCACCAGCTTCCTGATGGTGGTGGTGCTGGTGAGCCTGCTGCTCTACGCGCTCATCCCGGTCGAGGGCTTCCTGCTGCGCTTTGCCGTGCGACTAGCGTTGCTGCCGTTCATCGTCGGTGTGAGCTACGAGGTCATTCGCGCCGCCGGCCAGCGGCGCGGCAGCCGCTTCTTCCGCGCAGCGGTCGCCCCCGGCATGTGGCTGCAACGCGCCGTCACCACCCGGCAGCCCAGCGACGACCAGATTGAAGTCGCCATCCACGCCTTGAACGGCGCGCTTGAAGTCGAGCGCGCCGCCGCCCAACCCGCACCCGCCGGAGTCAACTGAGCCATGGCGCACGCCAGCATGTTCGACAAGCTCAAGCAGGTCGAAGCCCGCTTTGAAGACCTGAACCAGCAGCTCGCCAACCCGGCCGTGCTGGCCGACGGCGCCCGCTACCAGAAAGCCGCCAAGGCGCACGCGGAAATCTCCGAGTTGGTCGAGAAATACCGCGAGTGGAAGCAGGTGGAAAAGGGCGTCGCCGACGCCAAGGCGCTGCTGTCCGACCCCGACATGAAAGCCCTGGCCCAGGAAGAGTTGGCGGAGTTGGAGAAGCGCAGGGAAGCGCTGGAACAGGAACTCAAAGTCCTACTGCTGTCCCCCGACCCCAACGACGAAAAGAACGTCATCCTGGAAATCCGCGCCGGCACCGGCGGCGACGAAGCCACGCTCTTTGCCGCCGAGCTTTTCCGCATGTACTCCCGCTACGCCGAATCCCAGCGCTGGAAAGTCGAAGTCCTCTCCACCAGCCCCAGCTTGGCCGGCGGCTTGAAGGAAGTGGTGGCGTCCATCCAGGGGCAGAAAGTTTTCAGCAAGCTCAAGTACGAAAGCGGCGTCCACCGCGTGCAGCGCGTGCCGCAGACCGAAACCCAGGGCCGCATCCACACCTCCGCCGCCACCGTCGCGGTCCTGCCCGAAGCCGACGACATAGACGTCCACATCGAACCCAAAGGCCTGCGCATTGACACCTTCTGTTCCTCCGGCCCCGGCGGGCAGTCGGTCAACACCACCTACTCCGCCGTGCGCATCACCCACCTGCCCACCGAGTTGGTGGTCAGTTGCCAGGACGAGAAGTCGCAGATCAAAAACAAGGCCAAGGCCATGCGGGTGCTGCGCGCACGGCTTTATGAAATGGAACAAGCCCGCCAGCACGCTGCCATCGCCGCTGAGCGCCGCGAGATGGTCAAGACCGGCGACCGCAGCGAAAAGATTCGCACCTACAACTTCCCCCAGAGCCGCCTGACCGACCATCGCATCGGCCTGACCCTGCACCAGCTTCCCGCCATCCTCGACGGGCGGCTGGCTCCGGTGGTGGACGCTCTGGTTACGCATTTCCAGGCCGAGCGCCTCAAGCAGGAGTTGGTGCAAACGTAACCGGGTGACGAAGAATCCGCTTGTCTGTTGCTTCACCCGATGACGGGATTCTTCGCTGCGCTCAGAATGGCATCAGGAGGGTTTCGCCCCAATCAGCCATGAACCTGCGCCAAGCTCTGCGCGACGCCCTCCAGCAACTCACCGCCACGCAGGTGCCCTCCGCCTCCACCACCGCCGAAGTGCTGCTCATGCACGTGCTGGAGCGCGACCGCACTTTTCTCTACGCTTACCCGGAAGCGGAGCTAAGCGTCGAGCAGGAGCGCGCCTATCGCCACCTGCTCCGCCAGCGCGCCGCCGGGCGGCCCACGCAGTACCTCACCTGCCGGCAGGAGTTCTGGGGCCTGCCGCTTCACGTCGAGCCCGGCGTCTTCATCCCCCGCCCGGAAACCGAGCACGTGGTGGAAGTGGCGCTCCAGATCGTGCGCGAGCGCATGTCCAAGGCTGATGCCCGCATCGTGGACGTCGGCACCGGCACCGGTTGCATCGCCCTGGCGCTGGCCAAGGAGCTTCCAGAGGCGCACATCACCGCCGTTGACGTTTCCGAGGACGCCCTGCGCCTCGCTCGCCGCAACGCCGAAGCCCTCGGCCTGGCCCACCGCGTCCAATTCCTTCACAGCGACCTGCTTGATGTTTTTATGAGCCACGGGCTTGCCCCGCTTGCCCTGTTTATCCCGAGCGCAGTCGAGGGGAGCGAAGCCGAAGGGAGCGGAGTCGAGGGGTCACGAGCTTGTCCCGAGCGCAGTCGAGGGATCACGAATCACGAGTCACGTCCCTTCGACCTCATCGTCTCCAACCCGCCCTACGTCAGCCCCGACCAGGCTGCGCAATTGCCGCGTGAAGTCCGCGAGCACGAACCCCCCGCCGCGCTCTTCTCCCCCGGCGACGGCTTGGAAGTCACTCGCCGCCTCATCGGCCAAGCGCAGCAGCTCTTGGTTCCCGGTGGCGCACTTGTGCTGGAGCTGGGTTACAACATGGCGGCGCGGGCGCGCTCCTTGTTGGGCGACGCCTGGACGAACATCGAAGTCACCAACGACCTGCGCGGCATCCCCCGCGTCCTCGCCGCCCAAAGGAAGTGAAGAATGTCCCCACAAGCCCTTAAGCAATACGCACATGTGGACATGGACGCGTTCTACGTGTCGGTGGAGCTGCTCTACCGGCCGGAGCTGCGCGGGAAGCCGGTGGTGGTGGGCGCGCCGGGCGACCAGCGCGGGGTGGTGGCGGCGGCCAGCTACGAAGCGCGCGCCTTCGGCATCCACTCCGCCATGCCCTCGCGCACGGCGAAGAAACTCTGCCCGCACACCGTCTTCCTTCCCGGCAACTACGAGTTCTACGAGCAGTGGTCGGAGCGCGTGCGCACTGTCTTCGAACGCTTCACGCCGGTCGTCCACATGGTCTCAATTGACGAAGCCTACCTCGACCTGACCGGCACCGAGCGCCTGCACGGAATTGCCTGGGCGGCGGCGCAGAAAATCCAGCGCGCGGTGTGGGAGGAAACGCAACTGCCATGCTCCATCGGCGTGGCGCAAAGCTGCGTGGTGTCCAAGGTGGCCTCCGACCTGGCCAAGCCGCGCGGCCTGCTGTGGATTCCCGCCGGCGCCGAGGCGGCTTTCCTGGCGCCGCTGCCGGTGCGGCGCATCCCCGGCATCGGCAAGGTGACGGAGAAAACTCTGGCCGGACTGGGCGTGCGCACGGTGGGCGAGCTGGCGCGGGTGGAGCGAGAAAAATTGGAAGAAGTTTTCGGCCAGTGGGGCGAGGCGCTCTACCGCAAGGCGCGCGGGCAGGACGCCGACCTGTGGTTCCTGGACGAGGAGCAGAAGTCCATCAGCCACGAGCGCACCTTTGCCGAAGACGTGGGCGACGCGCAGCAGCTCGACGCCACCCTGGCCTACCTGGCCGAGCTGGTGGGCCAGCGCCTGCGGGAGGCGCGCTTCTACGCCCGCACCGTCACGCTCAAGCTGCGCTACGCCAACTTCCAGACCCTGACCCGCGCGCTCACGCTCAAGGAACCAACCGACCTCGACGTTGTGCTCTATGAGGCGGCGGCCCGGCTCTTCCGCCGCAACTGGAACCGCAAGCGCAAGCTGCGCCTGCTGGGCATCGCCGCTGGGCAGTTAGGCGCTGCGCCGGGGCAACTCTCTTTGCTCGACGCCGACCGCCACGCCCGCCGGGAGAAGTTGACAGCGGCCGCCGACGCCGTGCGCAATCGCTTTGGCGCCGACGCCCTCCGCTCCGCCAAATCCCTACTGCGGAGACCTTCCCGCTAGAAGGAGGAATGGAATTCCTGGGGCCAGGAACCTCAGCGGCTAAAGCCGGAGTTTTGGAGCGGAGCAACTGTCAGGGCTAAAGCCCTGACCCGCCAGCCGTCGGACGATCTGTTTTGGCGGGGCGGGGTTTCAACCCCGCCAAAACAGGAGCCGAAAAGCTTGGGGCTTTAGCCCCTGGGGGACGGAACGTTGAAACTTATCCCGGGGACTTTATCTGTCCGCCGGCGGGTATAATCGCCGCATGAGTGAGCTGCGCGACAAAGCGACCGAGGTGGTGCGCCGGCTGGCCGACGCCGGCCATCAGGCTTACTTCGTGGGCGGGTGTGTGCGCGACCTGTTGCTGCGCCGCCTGCCGGCCGACTACGACGTCGCCACCGACGCCACCCCCGACCAAGTGCTGCAATTCTTTCCCAAGGCGGTCACGGTGGGAGCGCAGTTCGGCGTGGTCAGGGTTCTGCTGGAGGAAGACGAAGTCGAGGTCGCCACCTTTCGCTCTGACCACGGCACCCTCGACGGGCGCCACCCGGCGGAAGTTCGCTACGCGCGCACGCCGGAGGAGGACGTGCGCCGGCGCGACTTCACCATCAACGGCCTGCTCTACGACCCGCTGAAGGACACCTACCTGGATTTCGTCAACGGCAGGAAAGACCTCGACGCCGGCGTCATCCGCACCATCGGCGCGCCGCGCGAGCGCTTTGCCGAAGACAAGCTGCGCCTGCTGCGCGCCCTTCGGTTCGCCGCCCGCTTCGGCTACCGCATCGAGGAAAAGACCTTCGAGGCCATCCGCGCTTTGCACTCGCAGATTCCACAGGTGTCGCGCGAGCGCATCCGCGACGAGCTGCTCAAGATGCTGACCGAAGGCGCCGCCCGCCGCGCCTTCGAGCTGCTGGATCAGACGGAGCTGCTCGAGGTTTTGCTGCCCGAGGTGGCGAAGATGAAGGGCGTCGAGCAGCCGCCGCAGTTCCACCCCGAGGGCGACGTCTGGGTGCACACGCTCCTGCTACTGGAGAAGCTGGAGCGCCCGACCGTGACCCTGGCTTTGGGCGCGCTCCTGCACGACGTGGGCAAGCCGCCCACCTTCCAAATCACCGACCGCATCCGCTTCAATGGACACGTTGAGGTGGGAGCGGTGATGGCAGAAGAGATTTGCGGGCGCCTGCGCCTCTCCAACGCCGACAGCGAGCGGGTGGTGGAGTTGGTCCGCCACCACCTGCGCTTCAAGGACGCGCCGCAGATGCGCCGCAGCACACTCAAGCGTTTCATTTCTCTGGACGGGTTCGACGAGCACCTGGAACTCCACCGGCTCGACTGCCTGGCCAGCCACGGCGAGTTGGACAACTACCGCTTCGTCAAGGAAGTGTGGGAGACGCTGCCGGAAGAAGAGGTCCGGCCGCCGCGACTCCTGACCGGCCATGACCTCAAGGCGATGGGCTATGAGCCTGGGCCGCGGATGGGAAAAATCTTGGCGGCGGTGGAGGAGGCGCAACTGGAAGGAGAGTTGAGGACACCCGAGCAGGCGCGGGCCTATGTTGAAAAGCAGTTCCCACTCGCGTCGGGCCAGCCCGCGGGTGGCAAACGAGGCAAGGGGGCGTGATGGCGGCAGGAGCAGGGCGAAAAGTGAGCACGTCGATTCAGGTCAGCGCCGGCGCCGAGCGCGCGCTGCGCGCGTTTCTCGACCCGGCGCTGATGAAGCAGTGGTGGGGCGTCGAGCGGGCGCTGGTGGAGGAGCGCAAGGGCGGCCCCTGGGCGTTGGCGTGGGGCGTCTCTGAGCACGGCTACCACAACGTCGCCAGCGGCGTCATCAAGTCGCTGCTGCCGGGCAAGCGCCTGCGCATCGATTCGCTGGTCTATTTCGGCCCGGACTTTCCTGTGCTGGGGCCTATGCGGCTGTTCGTGAACGTGCGGGAGAAGGACGGCCGCACGCGGGTGAGCGTGCGCCAGGACGGCTACGGCCAGGGGCCGGATTGGGACCGCTACTACCAAGCGGTGGTCAAGGGGTGGAAAGAAACACTGCGCAACCTGAAGGCGTTCCTGGAAAGCTAGCTCAGTTATCTTTCAACTGAGAGTCGAAAGGGCGGGGTTCCCCCTCTTTGCCCCGCCCCTCGTACAGTTCGCGGCCGACCTGGGCAAGCGAACCGGCAAAGCCTAGGTACTTTCCGGGCAACGTGGATGAAGGAAAGAGATAATGGCAAGGTCGCTGGCGCTGTAAACTCTCTCGCCGCCAGCGGAGTCGGAGGGCAAGCTGCCCAGGCGACGCGTCTGCGCCAGCGACCGAACTTCTTCAATGGGAATGGAGACCAGCCGGGCTACTTCTTCTTCCAGAAAAACATCCTGCGTGGCTTTGATCTGCATTGCCATTCCAGATTACCCACTTGTCCTGTTAGCATTTTGCCTGCCAGAGTGCCTCACAGAGCGCTCCCCTAACTCTCGCCAATGCAAGCGGTTAGCAGAAAATCAAGACCCGCCGGCAATCATCCCGGCAGGAAACTGGAGGCCGAGTGCAATCCCTTGCGCTCTTTTTGCACCCGGTGGGATGAGAAAACAACTGCACATTCGGAAGGGTCGCAGCAGGAAAAGGGAATCGGGGCGACGTTTCTACCGGGCCTTCGGTTTCGACTTCCCGGCGGCCTGCGCTTGGCCCAGCTTTTCTGCCACTTCGACTGCAAACGGCTTGGTGGCTTCTCCCATGTACAGCGAGAGGTGCGGGAAGGGAATCTCGATCCCCTGGGCGTCGAAGGTGTTCTTGATGCGCCGGCGCAACTCGCGCCCTACTGTCCACTGCTGGATGGGCGTGGTTTTGATGCGCACCTTGATGATGACAGCCGAGTCCGCGAAGTCGTCCACCCCAAGAATTTCCAGCGGCCCCAGGATTTTGTCCGCGAAGGCGGGGTCGCTTTGCAATTCCTCCCCGATTTCCTTCAGCACGTCCATCACGCGGTCCACGCTTTCCTTGTAAGCCACGCCCACGTCGATGACGTAGTAGGAAAACTCTTTGGTCATGTTGGAAAGTTCGGTGATGGCTCCGTTGGGGATGACGTGCACGGTGCCGTCCAACCCGCGCAGCACAATGGTGCGCAGGCGAATCTCCTCCACGAAGCCACCTTTGCCGTTGATGATGGCTACGTCGCCCACGCGCACTTGGTTTTCCAGGATGAGGAAGAAACCGGTGATGAGGTCGCGCACCAGGTTTTGCGCTCCGAAGCCGACCGCCAGGCCAACGATTCCGGCGCCGGTGAGGATGGGCATGATGTCAAAGCCGAGCTCCCGAATCGCAATCAAGACTGCCACACTCATGACCACGGAGGTGCTGGCCATGCGCAGCAAGCCGCTCAGGGTGTCGGTGCGCTTGCGTCGTTCGGCGATCTCTGCCAGCGGGCCTTTGCGCGGAACGGTGACCACCGAAAAACGGGCGATCAGCAAGTGCAGGATTCGAACCAGCACAAAAGCGCCACCGAGAACAAACAGGATGCGCAGGCCCGGCCCCATCAGCCACGCGGCTGCCTGTTCCCAGCTCAACTGCGGAACGCCGATGCCCAGCCCGCGCAGGATGATCAGCACCGCCGCCACACCGGCCACAATCTCGACCGCGTGGCGGATAAAGCCGGTCAACTGCTTGGCCCAGCGTTCAATCTCTTCGATGTGCTCCTTGTCTTTCTCTTCCATGCGGTCGGCCAGGCGGCGGATGAAGCGCGTGGTGAGCCACAACCCGATCCCCATCAGCACCAACACGCCCACCACGGCGATGAGCGTGGGCAGAAACTCCCTCAGCGTTGTTATGTCCGGCATTGGTTCCCCCCTTCTGTGACCGGCATGGCCGTCCGGGCGAAGCTCATTCTACCGGCGGCCACTACGCTTGCCAACACCGCTGGGAAATAAAGTTGGCTAAGTGGTCGCACTACCATTCCTGCTCCGCCAGGGCTTCCTTGAGCGGAGAATTTTTGCCATTATGGCGGTATGCAGCCGCGCCTCTCGACTAAGAGTCTCGTGTGGGTTTTGTGCTGGTCGTTCCTGACCGCCGGTGTACTTCCTCCAGTGTCTGGGGCTGCGACGGAGGCGGCGCAAAGCAGGCGGTGGAACCATGAGCGCCGGCGGCGCTGGCTGCAATCCGCCCGCGAGAAGGTCATGAAAGACAGCCGGCGCTTGGTGGAGTTGGCGGCTGAGTTGTGCGTTGAAGCTGGGAGGCCCGTGCAAGACCCGCTGCCGCCCGAGTTGTTGCAACAGGTGGAGGCGTTGGAACCCGAAGCGCGAAAGCTCCTAGCGGCGGTGGAGGAATTCGACGAGAATTTTCTTCCGGTTTCAGTCGTCACCACTGCGGAAAGGATCGAAGCGAAAGCCAAGTCTCTCCGGCAAGCCTTGCGGGCTCTTCCCCAATCTTCTCACTGGAAGAAGCTCGCCCGCCTGGTGCGGCAAGTGCAAAAGCGCGCCGGCTCCATCAAAGTCCGCATCCGCATGCCCTGACCGGCCCTTTTCCTCTACGGCAAGCGTCATCCGGTCTTGATCCACGCCACGATCAGCGGCACAAAAATAATCGAGACCACGCTCATCAACTTGATCAGGATGTTGAGGCTGGGGCCGGCGGTGTCTTTGAAGGGGTCGCCCACGGTGTCGCCAATCACGGCGGCCTTGTGGGTTTCGGAGCCCTTGCCGCCCAGGTTCCCGTCTTCGATGTACTTCTTGGCGTTGTCCCACACCCCGCCGGCGTTGGCCATCATCAGCGCCAGCATGACGGCGGAGATCAGCGCCCCCGCCAGCAATCCCGCCAGTCCTGCCACGCCCAGCAGAAAACCGCTCGCAATCGGCGCGAACACCGCCAGCAAGCCCGGCAGGATCATCTCCCGCAGCGCGGACTTGGTGGCGATGGCCACGCAGCGGGCGGAGTCGGGCTCCGCCTTCCCCTCCATCAAGCCGGCGATGGTGCGGAACTGCCGGCGAACCTCCTCGATCATGCTGTTGGCCGAGCGCCCCACCGCTCCCATCGCCAGCGCGGAAAAGATATAGGGCAGCATGCCGCCCAGCAACAGGCCAATTAGAACGTTGGGGTTTTCCAAGTTAATGCTCAGGTGGCGGGCTGCAAAAGCGTCGGCGCCGCCCGCCGCCTCCACCGCTTCCGCCGCCGCCCCGCGGAACACGCTGAACAGGGCCAGGGCCGTCAGCGCAGCCGAGCCGATGGCAAATCCTTTTCCGACCGCAGCGGTGGTATTTCCCACCGCGTCCAGCGAGTCCGTCCGCCGGCGCACCTCTTCTTCCAGGGCGCTCATCTGCGCGATGCCGCCGGCGTTGTCCGCCACCGGCCCGTAGGCGTCCACGCCCAGACTGATGCCCAGCGTGGAGAGCATCCCAACCGCGGCGATGGCAATGCCGTAGAGCCCCGCCCACTGATAGCTCAGGTAGATGCCCAGGCAAATCAGGAGGATGGGAATCCCGACCGAGTGCATGCCGGTCGAGAGCCCGGCAATAATATTGGTCGCCGGCCCGGTTTTGGACTGCTCGGCAATGTGGCGGGCCGGCCCTTTGTCTTTGGCGGTGAAGTACTCGGTCACCTGCCCGATGGCCACCCCCACCACCAACCCGGCCACTACGCTCCCAAACACCGCCCAGGGAATCTCCAGCACGTTCACCAGCACGGCGCCCCCGACCAGCACCAGAACCGAAGCCACCAGCAGGCCGGTGACGAGCGCGCGGTGAATGTGTTTCTCGTCGCTGGTTCGCACGAAAAACGTGCCCAGGATCGAAGATAGGATGCCCACCCCGGCCAGACTCACGGGGAACAGCACCAGCGACTGTTGCAAGTCGCCGAAGGCGCTTTGCTCGGTTCCCCACAACTCCACCGCGCGCGTAGCGCTCAATCCCCACGCCAACCCCATGGAGGAGATGATGCTGCCCACATAGGATTCGAAGAGGTCCGCGCCCATGCCGGCCACGTCGCCCACGTTGTCTCCCACGCTATCGGCAATGGTGGCCGGGTTGCGCGGATCGTCCTCGGGGATGCCGGCTTCCACCTTGCCGGAGAGGTCCTGCCCCACGTCCGCCGCCTTGGTGAAGATGCCGCCCCCCACGCGCGCGAACAGCGCAATCAGCGATGCCCCCAGGGAGAAACCGAAGATATACCCGGACGCCTCCTTGCCCTGCCCTTCCAGACCTCCGAAGGCGTAGTAGAGTGTGGTGATGCCGAGCGTGCCCAGCGCCACCGCCGTCAAGCCCATCACCGCCCCGCTGGAGAAGGCCACCCGCAGCGCGGCTGCCAACCCCGTGCGCGCCGCATGGGTGGTGCGCACGCCCGCGCTGGTGGCCGTTCGCATGCCAATCCAGCCGGCTGTCGCCGACGCCACCGCCCCCAGCAGGAAACTTACGGCGATATAGCGGCCCTGGGGCAGGAAGGCCCACAGCACCACGAACATCACAGCAACAAAACCGGCTAGGGCGGTGTATTCAATCCGCAGGAAGGCCATGGCCCCGCTGCGAATCTGCGCGGCGATCCTCTGCATCTTGTCCGTGCCGGCCTCGGCCCGGTCGATTCTTCGCTTCAGAAAGAACGCAAAAGCGCCTGCCGCCACCGGCGCCGCAATTCCCAAAGCGAAGAACAGCGTCTCTCCCATCAATCCTTCTCCTTTGTCTGTGGCCCGGTGCCCGTTGCTCCTAGGGACTAGGCCAACCCACTTACGATTATGATTTCAACCGGCGCATCGCCGCGTCGGGCCAGCACTCGGCCTCGATTCCATCGGCTTAGAAGCAAGCAGGAAACCCGCGGAGGGTGCACGCGTGCACCCTCAACCCCGACCAGAAAACGCGTATTTATAGCATAGTTCAGCCACCCCCAACAACCCGGCCACCCGCCTAGTAGTGTCCTAGGTTAGTTTGGAGACGCCGCCGACGGGTCACCGGCGAACTGTGATTCCGAGCGGAGCCGGCAGGCGCAGCGAGGAATCTGCTTTTTCCTCCAGCCTTCTAGAACAAGCAGATGCCTCGCCTTGCCCTTCGGGCTCTGCTCGGCATGACAGGGCCGCCTTGTGCGTTGGCGCGGGGTCGCTTACAATAGAGGACTTTGCTCAACCTATTCCAAGCTTCTGGCACTTCTGCTGTCCCGGCTGGCACTCCCGGCTGGGTTTCTTCCTTGATCGGCGTGGCCGGCGGTTGGGGTCTGCTGCTCATTGCCTTCATTGACTCTTCCTTTGGCACTCTGCCCATTGTCAACGATTTACTCGTGATTTGGCTGTCCGTCCAAGACCCCTCCCGCTGGGCCTTCTACGCCGGGATGGCTACGGTGGGCTCCGTATTGGGGTGCTTGGTGGTCTTTTACCTGGGGCGCAAGGGGGGGGATTTGCTGCTGCGGAAGAAGGCCAAGCCCGACCAGGTTGAGCGCATGCGCCGCTGGTACGAAAGAAACGAGTTCCTCACCGTGGCCGTTCCCGCCCTGATGCCTCCGCCCACGCCCTTCAAGCTCTTTGTCCTCGCCGCCGGAGTGTTTCAGGTGCGCTTGCGTTATTTCCTGGCGGCGCTCAGCCTCGGCCGGGGTGTGCGTTACTTCGGCTGGGGTTTCTTGGGCGCTTACTTCGGGTCGCAGGCCCTGTCTTACTTGCAGCACAATTTCTTGCAAATCGCCGGCATCGCCATTGGACTGATCTTGATCGGCTACCTGCTCGCCCGTCTGGCGGAGCGATTCCGCCGCCCGCGGGCTCCCGCCGGCTAGAAGCCGTTGCATAATCTCGGCATGGCGGGTCAGGGCTTCAGCCCTGACGTTAAGAAGCCGAAAAAACCAGGGGCTTTAGCCCCTGAGGCCTCCCTGGAGAGAGATTATGCAACAGGTTCTAGTCACGTCGGGGAACCGCGACGACCCCAACCGCCGCCTGTCCCGCCCTCGGCGGGGTTAGCGCAAACCTTCCGAGAGCACTTGGTTGCTTTCGTCCAACTCGATCCAGGCAACATGCCGTCGCAACGCTGAGGCGTCCGAGGCGTACTGAATGTCTTGTATCCGCACCTGCCACCCCTGCGGCTGAGGGATGACCACCAGGTGCGGGAAGCGCGCTCGCGCCATAAACACCGTCGCTGTGCGAGTCGCCAGCGCGGCTTTCAGCGTCGGTGAGTCTTCCGGCTTGTAGTACGTGCGGGTCGAACCGCCGCCGCGTTGCACGCCCAGAAAACTAATCTCAACTGTCTCGTAGGTACCCTCCGTTTCCACTATTCCGTGCCACTGAAATGGGCTGAGCGGAGTGGGGAAGGCGGCCACCCGCAGCGGCGTGCGCCCACGATACAGGCGGGAATCAAGCTGCGCTTCGGCATCGCTGTGTAATGTGCCGCGCCCCGCAACCAGCAGTACGCAGGCGGCCAGCGCCAAGCCGGCGCCCCAGCGGATGCCGCTTTCGCTCCGGCGCGCACCGATTTCCTCGGAGATCAGTCGAAACAGGATCGGGAGCAACAAGCCCAGCAGCAGCAACGCCACCAACCAGAGATCGGTGGCGGGGAGCCAGTCCAGCGCGTAGAAAGTTTCGCTGAAAGGATAGAGCAACTGAATCCCCGAGGCGCTCGCCCCGTCAAGAGCCCAATGACTGAAGGCGCCCAGTTGGCAAACTAGAAACAGGTTGCGCAACAGGTGCGGTGCGGTGCGGCGGCGGCGAATCAGCAACCAGAACAACAAAGCCACTCCAGCGGCAAGTCCGGCTGCGCCCAGCAGGGAATGGCTCCACGTCCCTCGCCGGGCCAGATAGCTCAGCGGGTCGCCGAGCGCGTAGGTGTAGTCAATATCCGGAATGTTGGCCGCCACCACCAGCGCCAGCGTGCCATAGGGAGCGGCGCGGCCGGCGCCCGCGCGCGCCAGCGTCAATCCCGTCAACGTATGGGTGAGGATGTCCACGGCCCTAGCGTCCTCCTGACCGCGGGACCGGCAGCGAGAGCGCCTCCGGCACGATGACAAAATCCATCGGGAGGGCGCCCGCCAGCTCTCCGTCCACTTGCACGTGAATGCATTGGTTCCTCGGCTGCGCTTCCACCCTCCGGGTGCGCAGAAAGCGCACGTCGCGGAAGCGCTCCAGCAGCCCCGCTTGCAGCGCCAGAAAATAGAGCAGGTAGAGAAAGCGGTTGCGCCGTTGAAAGAGGCAGACCTCAAACTCGTCGCTGAACAGGTCAGCCCTACGCGTCAGTTGCACAGGGCCGCCGTAGTTCTTGGTTCGGCTGACGATCAGAAGGGCGGCCGGGAAGCCCTGCCCCTCCACCCGCACACTAAAAAGCGGAAACTCATACTCCAGGAGTTGGCGGAAGGACTCAATCCAATAAGAGAGCATGCCCAGGCTCAATTTGGTCCCAATACTCAGGCGATAGACGATGTTAGCATCCACACCCACTCCGGCCATGCAGATGAAGTAGCGGTCGCCGGCCCGGCCCAGTGCAATCCGGCGGACTTCACTTGCGGGAATATACTCCGCCGCGCGCCAGATGTCCCAGGGCAGCCCCAATTCCCTGGCCAACACATTGCCCGTGCCGGCCGGCAGCAGCGCCAGTGGTACCCGCGAACCGGCCATGCCGTTGACGACTTCGTTGACGGTGCCGTCGCCCCCGCAGGCGATAATCAGGTCGCGGCCCGCAGCCACCTGTTCGCGGGCCAGCGCGGTGGCGCTGCCGGCGCTGGTGGTGGGAATGCGAATGATGCGAATGCCGTAGGCGTCGAGCAGGTGCGTCGCGCGGTCCAGGTCGCGCTGGCGTTTCCAGCGCAGCCGGCCGGAGAGGGGGTTATAGATGAGGGCGGCGTTGCGAAAGCGTGGCGTCGCGGGCATGGCTGGGCGCAGCCATTATGAGGAAAAGACTATCCCCAGGTCGAGTCCCAACTGTTTTCTGCCTGTTCACCCGTCGGCAGACGGCCGGCAAGGTGGGAGCGGAGGGTTACTTGCCCCGTAGGAGCGCGCAGAGGGTCAGGCCCAGCCCGCCCAGAAAGAGCAGCGGCAAGCAGATATCCAGGAGCGGAGGAATGACGGTGAGGGGGAATTCCATCGGGTTGTACCCGCCGGCAAAGTAGTACGGGACCGCGGCTAGTAGCATGTAGAGTAGTCCTTGCCGGACTTTCCCTCCTTCTTGAGTCGTGCCATGGCTGTCAACGGCGTGGAATTCCGGCAGTTCCTCGCGGCAATTGGGGCACCGCCTCACATGGCTGTCGAGGATCTTTCCGCAGTACCCGCACTGCCGTTTGCGAGCGCGTGCCCCACCGGGATAATTTCTGGCCGGGGCACCGCTCCGTGGGCTGGCTGGCCAGGATTGATGGTTCAGGTTTCCCATAATGCCACGAAAAATTTGCTGCACAACCCTCAAATCTTCCTATCGGCTGGCCGGGCCTGAAGTTGAGACTCGTCGCCGTAAGGGGCGGGTGGTGGAAAAGTTCACCTCGCCTGAGAGGGAGAAGCGGCAGGAAACAGCCTTTCCGAACTCGGCCCCAATTCATACCGAGCCCCCAGGCCCTTCAGGGCGAGCCCTCGGGCAGAAGCCTCAGGCTGAAGCCTTCAGGACGAGCCCTTGCCTGGGGGATGCTGTCGGCAAAGCCTACTTAGCCGGGATTTCCGTTTTGCCTGCCCCTGATGGCACGTTTATACACCCGATCGCCGCCGATCGCACAAAAACTTCGATCGTCGCACAATCGCTCAGCTTCAAAGGCCTTCATCTGAGCCCGCGCCGACGTGCGACCGACTGGAACCCCTGCTTTTCGGGCATTTCTCAGACACCGCTCCACACGTGTGCCCCGTGTCATCGCCGGGCGGGCTTCGTTGCACTTCAGGCCGCGCGTCAGCCTGCCGGCACGGGTAGCGCCCAGATCCTCCGCAGCATGTCGCCGAACAGCCGCCGCGTGAGATGCCCTTCCGCCAGCAGAAGCCAGTAGTACCGCGCATGCTTCACCAGCCGGCCCCCAGTTTTCACCAGTCGCTGCTGGAGACTCGTGAGCGACCAGCGCTTGACCCGCAGCGGAAGGACCAGTCTGCGCCACAAGTTGCCCAGATTGTAGGCCAGGACGCTCAGTTGCAGGCGCACCTCGTTCGCCCGGAAACGATGGCACGACAGCCGCGTCCAGTGGGTGGCCTGCTTGCCTTCCTTGATCCATTGCTCCGCCGTACCGCGCTTGTTGTAAAACCGCACGACCGAGCGGCTCGGGAGGGCCATGTTGGTCACGATGAAGCCGACGCGAGGGAACAGCTCACCTTGGTGGTGCTCCACCTTGGCGACGATCCGTCTGGGCGTGGTCCAGCTCTTGGCCTGATAGCGGAAACTCTGGTAGCGCACCAAGGGCTTGCAGCTCGGCCGTCCCGGCGGACGAAAGAGGATGTCTTCGATTTCCAGCTCCAAGCTCTTGTTCGCCGGCATGCGAATGGCATAGTCCACGTCGCGCTGCTCGAGCGCGTCGTAGATCTCGGGCTTCGCGAACGCGGCGTCTGCGCGGAACGCTACGCGCTTGCCCTCCACCTGCTGCCGGTCAATCTCCGGTACGAGCAGGTCGTCCCAGTCGTCGGCGCTATGCACGTTGCCTGGCCGCAGCGTGGCGGCGAGGCAGTCCCCATGCTCGGTGAACAGAAACAGCGGGTGGTAGCAGACGGACTCGAAGTGCCCGTTATAGGCGCTCCCTTCCTGCGCCCCATGCACCGGGCTCTCGCTCGAATCCATGTCGAGCACGATCCGGTCGGCGCGCGTCGCCATCTCGGCCTGTGCAAGCACCTCCCGGTTCACGGCCCTCAACCCGACGAGATTCTCCTCGTGGGTCAGCAGCTCTGTCTCGAACCAATGCAGCGTCGATGTCAGCGCCGCACCCCGGTCCCAGCGCTTTGGCGACCCGATGAGACGAAATGTTGGGTCTGCCGACACGCGCCCCGCGTCGTTGAGATCTTCGTAGCCCGCGAGGCGACTGTAGACCGACTGCCGCAGGAGATCCACCACGCTGAACTGGGTGTTCATCCCCTGTCGGGAATCGCTCAGGTGCTCGGCGATGAGTGTCTCCAGCCCCAGACGTTCATCCAACTCGCGCACCAGAATGAGGCCAGCGTCAGAAGTGACGCGCGATCCCTGGAACGCGACTTTCAAGAAGCCGTTGAACGCGAACTGGAATGGCTCGTGTTGTAATTCACCCACCGGGTGTCACCCTCCGTAGTGTGGTTCCTTACGTCGGAGCCCCAAAACTCAAGGCGCAGCGACTGGTCCTGGCGATACGGTACCACAGCCAAATCGGAAATCCGGGCTTAGGACACTGCCGGCGTTCTACAGACTCCTGACCGTGGCGGTATAATGGACGCATGCTGGCTGGCATCAAAGAAAAGCTCGAAAGGCTGCGGGAGAGAATCCGCCGCCACGAGTACCTCTACTACGTCCTCGACAACCCCAAGATTTCCGACCCTGGGTTCGACCGGCTGCTCAAGCAGCTCAAGAAACTGGAAGCCGGACACCCCGAGCTGATCACCCCTGACTCGCCCACCCAGCGCGTGGGCGGGCAGCCCCGTGAAGGCTTCGTCAAAGTCAGGCACCGCAGCCCCATGCGCAGCCTGGACAACGCCAGCTCCTTCGAGGAACTGGGCCAGTTCGACCGGCGCGCGCGGGAAGCCACCGGCCGCGAGACGCTCGACTACGTCTGCGAGCACAAGTTCGACGGCTTCAGCATTTCCCTGCGCTACCAAAACGGAGGCTACGGGCGCGCGGTCACGCGCGGCGACGGGCAGGAAGGCGAAGACGTAACCTTGAATGTGAAGACCATTCGCGCCGTTCCCTTGCGCGTGGATGAGAAGCAATTGAAAAAGGCCAAGCTCGCGCGGGACTTCGAAGTCCGCGGCGAAGTCATCATGACCCGCAAGGCTTTCCAGCAGATGAACCGCCAGCAGGATGAGCGCGGCGAGCGCGTCTTTGCCAACCCGCGCAACGCCGCCGCTGGTTCCGTCCGCGTGCTCGACCCCGGTATCACCGCCCGACGCAGGCTCGACATTTTCACCTATGCGTTGCTGGTGGAGGGCCGCATCCCGCTCAAGCGCCACTCGCAGGTGCTGGAAGCGTTGGCGGCGCTGGGTTTCAAGGTGAGCCGGCATTGGAAGAAGTGCCGCGGCCTGGACCAGGTGATCGACTACTGCAAGCAGTGGGAGGAGAAGCGGGAATCGCTCGACTACGAAATAGACGGCCTTGTGGTGAAGTTGGACGAGATTGCCTTGTGGGAAGAGCTGGGCACCACCGCCAAAGCGCCGCGCTACGCCATCGCCTATAAGTATCCCGCCCGGCAGGAGACCACCGTTGTCCGGGAGATTCGTGTTCAGGTGGGCCGCACGGGCGCCTTGACCCCGGTGGCCATTCTCGAACCGGTGCAGGTCGGCGGCGTGACCGTCAGCCGCTCCACCCTGCACAACATGGACGAGGTGGAACGCCTCGGCGTGCAGGAAGGCGATACGGTGGTGATCGAGCGCGCGGGCGACGTGATCCCGCACGTGGTCAAGGTCGCTCGGCGCGGCCGGAAACGAAAGCCCTTTCGAATGCCAGACCGCTGCCCCGAGTGCCGGAGCGGCATCCACAAAGCCGAGGACGAGGTCGCTTATCGCTGCGTCAACGCTGCCTGCCCGGCCCGCTTGAAGGAGTCGCTGCTGCATTTTGCCGGACGCCACGCCATGAATATTGACGGCCTGGGCGGAAAAATCGTTGACCAATTGGTGGAGAAAGGTTTGGTGAAAGACGTGGCCGACCTCTACCGGCTTGACCTGCCGACCCTGGCCGGCCTCGAACGCATGGCGGAGAAATCGGCGCAGAACTTGTTGGACGAAATCGGCGCCAGCAAGGCAAGCAGCCTGGCGCGGCTGATTTATTCCCTCGGCATTCGGTTCGTGGGGGAGCGCACCGGCCAGTTGCTGGCCGTGCACTTCGGCTCGCTGGACACGCTGAGGGAGGCAACGCAAGAGGAGCTGGTGGACGTCGAAGAGGTGGGCGAGAAGGTGGCCGCTGCCATCGTGGAGTTCTTCGGCGAGCCCGCCAACCAGAAGGTGCTGGAGAATCTTAGTAGAGCAGGATTAGTGACGGAAGAGAAACGTGCCAAGTCGAAAGGCACACGGCTGGCGGGCAAGACTTTCGTGCTGACGGGCGCGCTCGAACGCTGGTCGCGCGACCAGGCCAAAGCTTTGATCGAGTCGCTGGGCGGCAAGGTGATCGGCTCGGTGAGTAAGAAGACCGGCTACGTGGTGGTGGGGTCCGTGCCGGGCTCCAAGCTGGCGAAAGCCAAAACCCTTGGCGTTGAAACGCTGGACGAAAAACAGTTCGCCCGCCTGCTCGGGCAAGAGTGAGGGAACCCAAAATGTTCGAAGAGCACTACGGACCAAAGCGACGCAAGCTGCCCGACAAGCGCACGCTCCTGCGGGTGGGCCTCCCGATTGCGGTTGCCCTGTTGTTGCTTTTCTCGCTTGGCGCCTGGGTCAATCGCAAGCAGAATCAGATGCAAGCCGAGTACGCCCTGTTCACCATCAATGAGGCCTTGCGCGTCTATTACGAGCGTTACCAGGGCTACCCGGACAAGCTGGAACGGTTGCGCGGCGCAGAGGAAGGCAACCCGGAGAGGGGACTGCCGGAGCACGCCCGCCTGCTTCCCACCCCCATCGCCCGGAGCCGATTTGAAGCCAGCGGCTACCAGGTTCACTACCGGCCGGGACAACGCCAGCAACGCTGGGCCGCCACCGTGCCGCTCTTTAGCAGCTATGAACTGACGGCCGAGCCGCTCAACTTCCTCCGGGGGGGAATCTCCTACACCACCGACCCCACCGGCGAGATCAACATCGTAGAATCCGAGGCGGCAGAGTTCGAAACGCCGATACCTTCCGCCCCTACTCCGGCTGAACCCGAGTAGGATTTGCACTTTTTTTCCAGTTGTTCGGAACCGCGCCCTTCAGGTCGTCTGTGGAACCGTGTCCATTTCGGAAGGCTTGAACGATTCCCTGTTTCAGCCTGATAAGAAATCCGGCTAGGATGTTTTTCCTTCACAAGGAGTACGAGAGAATGCTCGGCCCCTACGCCGAGTTGCTCTCCCAGGCCGACCGGACGCCGAACCTTGCTCTGCCCAATCCTCTAAGTACGGGTGATGTGTGCCTGCCGGACCGCCTACTGTCCCCGGCTGGAGTTCAGCTTTCTGGAAGTGTATAATTTCTGCTGGCGGGTGAGCCGGGTGATCGCTCGTGCCCCTTGTGGGTGCGGGAGGAAAGTCCGGACTCCCAGGGTTCACCCTGAGGGGGAACCCCGAAGGGCAGCGTGCTCTCCGAACCTCCCGACGGGGAGGAACGAGGGGAGGTCCCGGCTGCCACATCGGCCGGGAACGGAAAGTGCCGCAGAAAACAGACCGCCGCGTGCCTGCCTGCCGGCAGGCAGGGCTCAGTCCCGAAACGGACGCGTCCCGGGTTGCTCCCGGGACGACGCTCGCGGCAAGGGTGAAAAGGTGGGGTAAGAGCCCACCGCTCCGACAGCGATGTCGGAGGCACGGCAAACCCCGCGCGGAGCAAGACCAAATAGGGGAGGAGGGTTGGCCCGGCCCGTGGCCCGACTTCGGTTGGGTCGTGACTCCCGGGTAGGTCGCCGAGAGGAATGATCACCCCGTCGCTCCGGTCCCGCTCCGCGGGAACGGGCGGCGGACAGAATCCGGCTTATAGGCCCACCCGCCACTTTCTTTTTATAACCAATAATTTAGCTCGGAGCCGCCCATCTGGCGCCGCATCCAGGTGCGCGGCGATATCACCCTCGCCAGACTGCACAGAATCCTCCAGCGCACGATGGGCTGGGAAGATGCGCACCTCCACCAGTTCGTCATCCGGGAGAAGTACTACGGGATACCTGACAAGGACGACATCGGCGTGAGCGAAACCATAGACGAAACGAGATATAAGCTGAGCGACGTAGTGCCGGATAAAAACTCAGAGTTTACATACACCTACGACTTCGGCGACAACTGGGAGCACATCCTAGAGGTGGAAAAGACACTTCCGCCCGAGGAGGGCGAGCGCTACCCCCTGTGCCTCGCTGGAGCTCGTGCCTGTCTCCCGGAGGACGTAGGAGGAATACCCGGCTACGAAAATTTCTTGCAGGCCCTTGCGGACCCCAACCACCCGGAACACGATGAATCCGGGATTTCCGTTTTGCCTGCCCCTGATGGCACGTTTATACACCCGATCGCCGCCGATCGCACAAAAACTTCGATCGTCGCACAATCGCTCAGCTTCAAAGGCCTTCATCTGAGCCCGCGCCGACGTGCGACCGACTGGAACCCCTGCTTTTCGGGCATTTCTCAGACACCGCTCCACACGTGTGCCCCGTGTCATCGCCGGGCGGGCTTCGTTGCACTTCAGGCCGCGCGTCAGCCTGCCGGCACGGGTAGCGCCCAGATCCTCCGCAGCATGTCGCCGAACAGCCGCCGCGTGAGATGCCCTTCCGCCAGCAGAAGCCAGTAGTACCGCGCATGCTTCACCAGCCGGCCCCCAGTTTTCACCAGTCGCTGCTGGAGACTCGTGAGCGACCAGCGCTTGACCCGCAGCGGAAGGACCAGTCTGCGCCACAAGTTGCCCAGATTGTAGGCCAGGACGCTCAGTTGCAGGCGCACCTCGTTCGCCCGGAAACGATGGCACGACAGCCGCGTCCAGTGGGTGGCCTGCTTGCCTTCCTTGATCCATTGCTCCGCCGTACCGCGCTTGTTGTAAAACCGCACGACCGAGCGGCTCGGGAGGGCCATGTTGGTCACGATGAAGCCGACGCGAGGGAACAGCTCACCTTGGTGGTGCTCCACCTTGGCGACGATCCGTCTGGGCGTGGTCCAGCTCTTGGCCTGATAGCGGAAACTCTGGTAGCGCACCAAGGGCTTGCAGCTCGGCCGTCCCGGCGGACGAAAGAGGATGTCTTCGATTTCCAGCTCCAAGCTCTTGTTCGCCGGCATGCGAATGGCATAGTCCACGTCGCGCTGCTCGAGCGCGTCGTAGATCTCGGGCTTCGCGAACGCGGCGTCTGCGCGGAACGCTACGCGCTTGCCCTCCACCTGCTGCCGGTCAATCTCCGGTACGAGCAGGTCGTCCCAGTCGTCGGCGCTATGCACGTTGCCTGGCCGCAGCGTGGCGGCGAGGCAGTCCCCATGCTCGGTGAACAGAAACAGCGGGTGGTAGCAGACGGACTCGAAGTGCCCGTTATAGGCGCTCCCTTCCTGCGCCCCATGCACCGGGCTCTCGCTCGAATCCATGTCGAGCACGATCCGGTCGGCGCGCGTCGCCATCTCGGCCTGTGCAAGCACCTCCCGGTTCACGGCCCTCAACCCGACGAGATTCTCCTCGTGGGTCAGCAGCTCTGTCTCGAACCAATGCAGCGTCGATGTCAGCGCCGCACCCCGGTCCCAGCGCTTTGGCGACCCGATGAGACGAAATGTTGGGTCTGCCGACACGCGCCCCGCGTCGTTGAGATCTTCGTAGCCCGCGAGGCGACTGTAGACCGACTGCCGCAGGAGATCCACCACGCTGAACTGGGTGTTCATCCCCTGTCGGGAATCGCTCAGGTGCTCGGCGATGAGTGTCTCCAGCCCCAGACGTTCATCCAACTCGCGCACCAGAATGAGGCCAGCGTCAGAAGTGACGCGCGATCCCTGGAACGCGACTTTCAAGAAGCCGTTGAACGCGAACTGGAATAGCTCGTGTTGTAATTCACCCACCGGGTGTCACCCTCCGTAGTGTGGTTCCTTACGTCGGAGCCCCAAAACTCAAGGCGCAGCGACTGGTCCTGGCGATACGGTACCACAGCCAAATCGGAAATCCGGGTTGAAAGGATGGGTTGCTGGAAAGATGGGCGATGTTTCGCTCAGAGCCGGTGATGAAGTTGTCCATGCAGACGACCGTCCAGCCCTTGGCCAGCAAGAAGTCGCACAGGTGCGAGCCGATGAATCCTCCGCCGCCGGTCACGAGCGCGCGCATCAAGAAACTCCCTTGTGTTCCGATAATTTTCGCCGGGCGCATTCTATCATCCTTCCCCGGCGGCTTCACGTTCCGAGGCCGCAGGTGGGTAAGGGCCAATTTCACGCCGGCTTTTCGATTCGGGCACTCTTTCCTCTCACGTCCAACCCGGTGGCCCCTGCCACCGGGGAGGTGCCTCTTTCCCAGCGGCGGGGGCCGCTGGGTTGGACTTTTCCGATGATCACACGTTGCGAAGCGCCCGGCGCGCTTGGTGGACAATGCATAGGCTTTTGTCTACACTGCCTGAACATCGGAACGGCCGTGACGGGCTGCGGCCCGTGCCCGTGGCTTGCACCTTGTTCGTGTGAAGGAGACGGTTGGGATGCCTGCGTGTCTGGTGACTGGAGGGGCCGGCTTCATCGGTTCCAACCTCGTAGCTGAGTTGCTGCGCCGAGACTGGCAGGTGCGCGTGCTCGACAATCTCTCCACCGGAAAGCGCTCGCACCTAGACCGTGTGCTGACAGCCGCCCAGGCAAACACGTTTGAACTGGTGGAAGGTGACATCCGAAACCGGGATGATTGTTTGAACGCGTGCCGCGAGGTTGAGTACGTGTTTCACCAAGCGGCGCTCCGCTCGGTACCGCGTTCGGTCGATGATCCTTCCGCCACCAACGAGGTGAATGTGCTTGGAACTTTGAATGTCCTCCAGGCCGCGGTGAAGGCCGGCGTGCGACGGTTTGTCTATGCTTCCTCCAGTTCTGTTTATGGCGATACCAGCGTATCTCCGCAGCAGGAAGATCATCGTCCCGGGCCTATTTCTCCCTACGCCGTTTCCAAGCTTGCGGGCGAACACTACGGCGTCAGTTTTTGCCAGGTTTACGGGTTGGAGACAGTCAGCCTGCGCTACTTCAATGTTTTCGGTCCGCACCAGGACCCGGAGTCGAAATACTCGGCGCTGATTCCCGCTTTCATCCAGCAAGTGAGCCGCGGCGAGCCGTTGGAAGTGCACGGCGACGGGCTGCAATCGCGCGATTTCACCTATGTTGGTGATGTGGCGCAAGCCAATCTGCTGGCGGCGCAGGCGGCGAAGGTCGCCGGCCAGGTTTTCAACATTGCGTGCGGACGAAGCCATACCGTGCTGGACGTGGGGGAGACGATCGTGCGGATCATGGGGCGCGACCCGGGACGTTGCCACACCGAGGCCCGGCGGGCCGATGTGCGTCACACACGGGCTGACATTTCCCGGGCGCAGCAGAGCCTGGGCTACCAACCTGGAACGAACTTGGAGGACGGGTTGCGCCGTGCGGTCGAATACTTTTCCCCCTAAAAGGTCAGAGCAGCAGCCGATCCGATTACCTTCTGGGGAGACACAAGAATGAGAATTGCCGTGGTTGGGTGCGGGTACGTGGGGTTGGTGACGGCCGCTTGCCTGGCTGAATTGGGCCACGAAGTGGTTGGCATTGACGACGACACGCGCAAGATCGACGCGCTCTCCCAAGGGCAAATCCCCATTTTCGAGTCTCACTTGGATGACTTGGTGACCGGCAATGTGAAGCGCGGCCGGCTCAAGTTCACCCGAGACATCGTGCCAGCCAGCCAGCAGGCGGAAGTGATTTTCATCTGCGTGGGCACGCCGCCGCTGGAGAACGGCGAAGCCGATCTTTCCGCCATCGACAAAGTGGCGCGAGCGGTGGCAAACAACTGCCAGACCTACAAGCTGGTGGTTGAGAAGAGCACCGTGCCGGTGCGTACCGGGCACGAGTTGGAGCGCATTTTGCGGGTCTATGGCGCGCGCTCCGGCTTTACCTACGACGTGGCCTCCAATCTCGAATTTCTGCGCGAAGGCACGGCGGTGGAAGATTTTCTCCATCCCGATCGCATTGTGATCGGGGTGCAATCAGAGAAGGCGCGGGCGATGCTGGAGGAGCTCTACCGTCCCGTCCTGGAGCAGACCTTCAAGTGTCCGGTGCATCGGAATTGTGTGGAGAGACCTAAGCCGCGTTTCCTGGCTACCGATATAGCCAGCGCGGAGCTGATCAAGCACGCCTCCAACTCGTTCCTGGCGCTCAAGATTTCCTACGTAAATGCCCTGGCGGACCTGTGCGAGACCTTTGGAGCGGATGTGACGATGGTGGCGGAAGGGATGGGGGCGGACCGCCGCATCGGCCCCGCCTTCCTCCGGCCGGGTATCGGTTTCGGGGGCTTTTGTTTCCCCAAAGACCTGCAGGCGTTCATCCGAATTGCCGAGCGCGGCGGCCATGACTTTGCCCTGCTGCGCGAGGCCGGAAAAATCAACCTGCGGCGCATCGATCACTTTGTAGAAAAACTACGGAGCGCGCTCTGGGTGATAGCCGACAAACAAATCGCGGTGCTGGGGTTGTCTTTCAAACCGAACACCGACGACATTCGTTTTTCTCCCGCCCTGGCGGTGGTCAGCAGCCTGCTGGAGCACAAGGCCAAGCTGAAGGTCTATGACCCGAAGGCAATGGAGAAAACCAAGCAAGTGTTCCCCCAACTCACCTATTGCCGGGACGCCTACGAGGCGGCCAGCGGCAGCGAGGCGCTGCTGCTGACGACGGAATGGGAGGAATTTCGCGCCCTGGATTGGGCCCGAATCCATGACAGCATGGGGCGGGCGCTAGTGTTGGACGGGCGCAATTTCCTCGATGCCAAGGAAATGGTTGCCCTGGGTTTCGAGTACCACTCCATTGGCCGGCCCAATCGTTCCTGAACCGCGCGCGCGGACAAAGCAAGTATTCCCCTGTTCGGATTCAGAGGGAGGAATCTCGTGGGGAGACGTTTGGGAATGTTGGTGCGGGCCAGGAGCCCTACTGCGCAGTTCCTACGGTCTCTTCTTCATTCGCCAACGCAGCAACCCGCCCATGCTCAGAAGACCTGAGCCGAACAACAGCAGAGTGGCTGGCTCGGGGACGACCTCGAGCCCCATTGTCAAAGGAGTCTTGTAAATCACAATTCCGTTTGAGTCCACGCCCAATGCCAGAAAGATCGTTCCCAGCGGGAACCCAGTCCCAGAGGAGAAACTGCTGAAGGAGACAGTGAGGTACGTCACACCCGCCTCTACGCCCAGGCCGGCGGGAATGAGGTAAGCGTTGTATGCTGTGGTGCCCGCGACTAACTGGATAGAGTTGAGCATATTGACCGGGATTTCCGTTTTGCCTGCCCCTGATGGCACGTTTATACACCCGATCGCCGCCGATCGCACAAAAACTTCGATCGTCGCACAATCGCTCAGCTTCAAAGGCCTTCATCTGAGCCCGCGCCGACGTGCGACCGACTGGAACCCCTGCTTTTCGGGCATTTCTCAGACACCGCTCCACACGTGTGCCCCGTGTCATCGCCGGGCGGGCTTCGTTGCACTTCAGGCCGCGCGTCAGCCTGCCGGCACGGGTAGCGCCCAGATCCTCCGCAGCATGTCGCCGAACAGCCGCCGCGTGAGATGCCCTTCCGCCAGCAGAAGCCAGTAGTACCGCGCATGCTTCACCAGCCGGCCCCCAGTTTTCACCAGTCGCTGCTGGAGACTCGTGAGCGACCAGCGCTTGACCCGCAGCGGAAGGACCAGTCTGCGCCACAAGTTGCCCAGATTGTAGGCCAGGACGCTCAGTTGCAGGCGCACCTCGTTCGCCCGGAAACGATGGCACGACAGCCGCGTCCAGTGGGTGGCCTGCTTGCCTTCCTTGATCCATTGCTCCGCCGTACCGCGCTTGTTGTAAAACCGCACGACCGAGCGGCTCGGGAGGGCCATGTTGGTCACGATGAAGCCGACGCGAGGGAACAGCTCACCTTGGTGGTGCTCCACCTTGGCGACGATCCGTCTGGGCGTGGTCCAGCTCTTGGCCTGATAGCGGAAACTCTGGTAGCGCACCAAGGGCTTGCAGCTCGGCCGTCCCGGCGGACGAAAGAGGATGTCTTCGATTTCCAGCTCCAAGCTCTTGTTCGCCGGCATGCGAATGGCATAGTCCACGTCGCGCTGCTCGAGCGCGTCGTAGATCTCGGGCTTCGCGAACGCGGCGTCTGCGCGGAACGCTACGCGCTTGCCCTCCACCTGCTGCCGGTCAATCTCCGGTACGAGCAGGTCGTCCCAGTCGTCGGCGCTATGCACGTTGCCTGGCCGCAGCGTGGCGGCGAGGCAGTCCCCATGCTCGGTGAACAGAAACAGCGGGTGGTAGCAGACGGACTCGAAGTGCCCGTTATAGGCGCTCCCTTCCTGCGCCCCATGCACCGGGCTCTCGCTCGAATCCATGTCGAGCACGATCCGGTCGGCGCGCGTCGCCATCTCGGCCTGTGCAAGCACCTCCCGGTTCACGGCCCTCAACCCGACGAGATTCTCCTCGTGGGTCAGCAGCTCTGTCTCGAACCAATGCAGCGTCGATGTCAGCGCCGCACCCCGGTCCCAGCGCTTTGGCGACCCGATGAGACGAAATGTTGGGTCTGCCGACACGCGCCCCGCGTCGTTGAGATCTTCGTAGCCCGCGAGGCGACTGTAGACCGACTGCCGCAGGAGATCCACCACGCTGAACTGGGTGTTCATCCCCTGTCGGGAATCGCTCAGGTGCTCGGCGATGAGTGTCTCCAGCCCCAGACGTTCATCCAACTCGCGCACCAGAATGAGGCCAGCGTCAGAAGTGACGCGCGATCCCTGGAACGCGACTTTCAAGAAGCCGTTGAACGCGAACTGGAATGGCTCGTGTTGTAATTCACCCACCGGGTGTCACCCTCCGTAGTGTGGTTCCTTACGTCGGAGCCCCAAAACTCAAGGCGCAGCGACTGGTCCTGGCGATACGGTACCACAGCCAAATCGGAAATCCGGGTTGTATGGTGTCGCCCTCTTTTCCGCTTGTGCTCTGCTGACGAAACAGACTGCAATTTTTTTGATTCCACTTTTCTTTTTCGACTGGATTCGGCGGCGTCGGTGGGATCTCTTAAGAGACAAGCAGGCCTACTTGGCCGTGACCTTGGCTGCGGCGTTGGTGATCCCGTGGTATGGGTTGGCTGCACTCATGCACCCCCAAGTCCTCCAGCAAGCCGTAGGGAGCTATGGCCTCGCCAATGGGCCCTCTCTTGCAGAAATTCTGTCCTACTATCCACTCAGCCTGCCTCAAGAATTGGGTCTCCCTCTGTTGGGGTTGGCCTTGCTCGGCATCGTAGCCGCCCTCCTCTCTCGCGAAAACCGCCGGCATGGGTTCTTCTTACTTTGGATAGCATCTTGCTACTTGATTTACACCCCCATTTCCGACAAAGGGCCGCGCGTCATCATGCCCTGGTTGCTCCCGTTCACCTATTTTGCTGTCTACTTGGTTTGGTGGTTGTTCAGGCGCTGGCCCCGTGTAGCTACGGGGGCTCTTGTGGCCTTGGCGGTCTCCTACTATCTACCTGCTCTCGCCTACCAACGACCTTACGTCGTGGGTTGCGAGGAAGCGGCGCGCTACTTGGCACAGCAACCCGACTCTGACATTATTTTTTATCAAGGGACGCTGAATGGAAACTTCATCTTTTTTGTTCGCAAGTTCGATCCAGAAAAGCGCCGCTTGGTCGTTCGCGAAAAAGCCGTTGTGGCTGTCAGTTTGATTACCGAGATGGGAGGCAAAGCGCCGGTTTTGCAAACACGTCAGATTTTGCACACGCCGGAAGAAGTGAAGCAAATGTTTCTCCAGTTCGGCGTACGCTACATAGTTGTAGAGAGCAAGGACTTTGTCCCCGAATTGGCTGTAACTCGGCTGGCTTTGAAGTCCGATAAGTTTGAGCTCCTCAAGGAGATTCCCATTCGGACTAACGACCATCGCGTATCTGGGATCAATCTCTTGATCTATCGAAACAAGGCGGTAGTTGCTGCGGCCAAGGATGAATTGGTTATCCCCATGTTTACTCTTCCACAAGACCTGCGGTTGCCCTTGTCACGTTTGGCGGGCCAGCCCTGGCCACCGCGCAATCCCGATTTTCCCTAGACAGGGTTATGGGATTGCGGGCATAGGGGTTGAGTTTGTCTCTAGCGGGATGAGGGAAGATAGTCTGGAGACGAACGGCTGGGAGAGGGTCGGGAGGACATAGTGAGTGAGATTCGCACTCTTTCGATTATTATTCCCACCTATAACGAGGCGGCCACTATCGCGGAAGTAGTTCATCGCGTCCTTAGCGCCAAGATAAGTCTATCTCGGGAGCTGGTCATTGTGGACGATTGCTCCACCGACGGAACCCGAGACCTCCTCAAGCGGTTTGAGCGAGATTACCGAGCAGAAGGCGGGTCAACGATTCGCGTTGTTTTCCATGACAAAAACGGGGGGAAAGGGAAGGCAATCAGAACTGGATTGCAGCATGTGACGGGTGATGTTGTCCTGATCCAGGACGCAGACTTTGAATATGACCCACGGGACTATCCTCGGTTACTTCAGCCGATTCTTGAGGGGTGGGCTGACGTCGTCTTCGGCAACCGGTTCCATGGTGGGCCGCACCGAGTCCTGTATTTTTGGCACTACTACGGCAACCGGTTTCTCACCTTTTTCGCCAATTTCTTGGCCAACCTGAACCTGAACGATATGGAAGTTGGTTATAAGGTCTTCCGGCGAGAGATTCTGAACCGTATTACTTTGCATTCCAATCGTTTTGGGTTTGAACCTGAGATCACGATCAAGGTCGCACGGCTGGGCTGCCGCATTTACGAGGTTCCCATCTCTTACCACGGCCGCACCTATGCGGAAGGAAAGAAGATCACCTGGAAGGATGGCGTCGCGGCCATCTACTACATACTGAGGTTTCGGTTCTTCGGATAAGTGCTGACGGCGCAGTTTCGCTTCCGCACATGTGCCCGTGCAGGGGTTTGGGTGCATGTCACTAGAAGGAATTCGGGCTGCTGATTTAGTGAGCCGAAACCGTCGCGCTACCTGCTTCAACCGAGAATGTAGTCCCGCCACTTGCTTTTCCGCGTACCCGACAGCCGCCGGTGTATCGGAATTCTCGGCCCTGAAGAACGCCAGGGAACGGTTTTCTTCTGAAAGTTGAACTGGAAGGTAGTACGAAGGGGGCGAGGAGATTGGGCATTCCCACTTGCACTCGTCGCCCGGGAAGGCCCAGCATCGGTTCTAAGGAGGAAGCGGTGATCACGCAGAAGCATTGTGAGGAAGATGACGAACCATCCGAAGCGGAGGAAGGAAGCAGATACGCTCGTGGCTGCGATGGAAAAAGCGAGCAGACTACCCTCGATGCCTCGGCTCAGATTGGCTAGATAAGTATTGCCCTGAGACACGTAATCACGTTCACTCTGCCTTGCAGATCTCCAACTAAAGAACAGCATGAACACAAAGGCCAACAATGCAGGAATGCCTGCTTCAGCCGAAATCTCCAAGTAGCTGTTGTGGGCTATGAGATAAACGGGAGTGTAGCCGGGAATCTCGGCGAGGAACCAGCCGTGGCCTGGCCCCACACCAAACAAGGGATTATCCAATGTCATTTCTAGGGCTGCCCGCCAGACTATTTTTCGAGCTTCGGTGGCGATCATGTCCCACTTTGTCGGGTTAGTCATTCGTTCAATGGCACTGGGTAGGAAGAACAAGCAGCCGATCATAAACCCGACAAAGACCAAGCTTTGGACGCGTCTTTTTTCGCGAACCAAATAGAACAACCCAAAAATAGCGAACGCAGCGAGTCCCGCGCGCGAACGCGAAAGCAGGAGCCCGACGGTGCACAAGCCAACGCACGCGTAGCACGCCCAGCGCACGACTTCCGCCGCTTGTTGAGCTGATACAGCCAGGGCGATGGGGATGACTGAGACGGCATAGAGGGCGAAGTAGTTTGCGTCTCCGAACGGCCAACCGGGGCGGGTGTCACCGGCCAGCCATCCGCGAATGATGTAAATCCCGGCGAGACCGGCCGTGGCAACTGTCGCCACCATCGTCTTGCGCAGTTTTTCTTCGCTGTCAACCAACGACATGGTGATGAACAGGAGCGTGAGAGCTGATACCAGGAATGAAATTCCTTCGTAACCCCACCATGTCTTCGTGTGAAGGAGCCCGGAACGAGAAAAGAACAACGACAGGAACATCTGGGCTGCAAGCAGGAAGAGAAACTTACTTTGCACAGTACGCCACAATCGTGGCAGGCCATGGAACACGCTGTATCCGACGGAGTAGAGCAGGAGGCTGATGCCGTACGCCTTCAGCACGGTGAAGTCACCGCTGAGTTTGTAATTCAATAGTGATTCTGGAAAGGCAGCAGGAAAACGAAACCATAGAAAAACCAGATCATCGGCCTTCTACTACCCTCTAGCTCGTCCAAGCATCACTCCCTGACCGTGCAATCTTCTTTCCAATCGCCAACCAGGGCCAGGGAGTGGGCTAACCTCCTAACTTGACTAGAGCTTGGGGCGAAGCCCTGGCGCCCGCCCGGTGTTACCTCCAGTGGAGAGAAATACTTTGCAACAAATATGAAGTGGGGTTCCAGGATAGCACTTCCAGCCGTGCCCCAGAGGCGCAATGTATTGTAGCTGTTACCCTTAAGTATTGGCCCTAGAAGCCTTAGTGCCACCAGGATTTCTGCAGGAGAGTTCCCATCCCATTTGTTTGGCAGGTTGGTTGCTGTTTAGGGCCGGAGGCCTAATACGGCCAAGTGTGGGAGATTTCAACGTGATGGCAGCCAATGGAGCTCGGGCAACGATTCCTGGGACGCCGATTCTGCTCTACCACCAGATCATCGCCGACCGTAGCTCTGCGCAAGGAATGGGTTGGCGAGCCAGAAAGTATCTTGTGACCGCAACTGATCTTCGCGGGCAACTTGACTGGCTGCGTCAAAACCGCTTTCAGGTTTGCCGTTTGCGCGAGGTCATTCATGCGCAAGATAACGATTCCCACAACGCTTCCGCCGTCATTACTTTTGATGATGGATGCCGCAGCGATTTCCTTTTCGCCTACCCCATGCTGGCCGAGCAGGGAATGACCGGCGAGTTCTTCTTGACCACAAATCAGATCGGCAAGCCCGGTTTTCTCAACTGGCCCGAAAGCCAGGAGATGCAGCGAGCAGGGATGTCGTTCCAGTCACACGGGGCCGATCACCTTGATTTGCGGCGGCTGGCGCCAGAGGATCTTCGGTCTCAGCTCGAACTCTCCAAGAAGACATTGGAAGACCGCCTTGGCGCATTGGTGGACTTTCTGGCCGTTCCTTACGGCCTGTTCAACCAACGTGTTCTGGATACAGCTCGTGCCGTTGGTTACGGCGGCGTCTGCAGTTCGGTTCGCTGGCCGGCCCGGCCCGGCTCAGCGCTGATGGGGCGCGCGGCAATCCACTGGGGGGATGATCTCCGAACATTCCGGAAGATGGTTCAGAAGGATTGGACCTACTACCTCACCACCCGGGTGCTGGATGCTCTGTTGAATCCCGCCAAGATGTTGGCGCGACGGCTCATCCCGGGGTATCTCGGAAACACTCGCGTTCGGACCGGTACCGCGTGAGGCCCATGACAATTCGGCCCAGAATGTTCGTTTTGATTGACGCCTTGGGGTGGGAATATCTCAAGGACCGAGAGTTCCTCTCGGACATCTGTCCCTATCGCACGCCTCTGCGCACGGTGTTGGGATTCAGCTCGGGCGCGATTCCCTCCATCCTCACCGGCACGCTTCCGCAGAGCCACGGCCATTGGAATCTTTTCTATTACGACCCGGAAGGTTCTCCCCTGCGGTGGGTGCGGGCGTTTACTTTCCTTCCCGATCGCCTGCTCGACAATCGCATCACGCGCAAGCTCATCAAGGAAAACGGCCGGCGGTGGAGGCGTATGATGCCGGGTTGCGCCGGCTCGACGCGCAGATTGGTGAGTTGTTGCAAGCGCTGGAAGAGCGCGGGCGCCTGCACAACACTCTGGTTGTACTCACCTCCGATCATGGGCAGTCGTTCGGCGCCGCCGAGACCACTGACCACGACCCGGACAATCATGGCACCAGCCTCTACAGTGACCAGCTCCAGGTGCCGTTGTTTGTCGTATTCCCCGGCAAGGTCCCCGGCGGGCGGCGGGTGGCGCGCACGGTCAGCATCCGTTCCATCCCTGCGACCATCACGCATTTGTTGGGCTTGGCCGACTCTCCTTTCCCCGGCGAGCCGCTTTCGTTTGCCTGGGAGCAGGAGGACAGCGGGGAAGGGTCCGACCCCTGCGTGCTGGCGGATTTGCGCGGCTTGGATGGCTCTGTCCTGAAGCAGTCCGTCATTTGTGGCTACTGGCAATACATCAGGAACAGGGAGGAGGGCAGCGGGATGGTGGAGGAGCTTTACAACTTGGCCGCTGACCCGCTGGCCAAGCAGAATTTGGCTGGTACCATCGAAGCCGGGAGCGTGCTGGAGCGCATGCGCGGCCAACTGCAACATCTCACAGAAGCCAACGGGTCATGAAGAAGAAAGTCATCGTCATCGGGTTGGACGGGCTGGAACCCTCGATTGTGGAAGCCATGCTCGAGCGGGGTGAGTTGCCCGCCTTTGCGAGACTTCGCCGGATGGGGTGCTACTCGCGCCTGAAGACCACCTATCCCGCGCAGACGCCGGTGGCGTGGTCCTCGTTTGCTACCGGCACCAATCCGGGCGGGCACGGCATCTTCGATTTCATTCGGCGCGACCCGCAAACCTACCTGCCCGACCTGGCTCTCAGCCGGTTTGAAAAGCCCAAGAGCATGTTTGCGCAGCCGAAGGTAGTGAGCCTGCGCAAGGGCGTACCGCTGTGGCAGGTCCTCACCCAGAGGGGAATTCCCAGCACCGTGCTGCGCTGCCCCTGTACCTTCCCCCCTGATGCAGTGCACGGGCGCATGCTGGCCGGCGTCGGCGTGCCCGACCTGCGCGGCGGCCAGGGCACCGGGACTTTCTACACCCAGAACAAAGCAGTGCAGGCGGGCGAACACGAGCGCGTGCTTCATCTTGATTCCGGCCAGGAGTTTTCCACCCGCGTCATCGGGCCGCGCAATAGCCGGGTCAACCCGCCCACCGATACTTTTTGCCAGATTCGCATCCGCGTGGACCGCGGGGGAGGGAAGCTGGCCATCGAAACCGGCGGCACGCCCGCCAGTCTCCAAGTGGGCAGGGGTGAATGGAGCGCCTGGGTCCGCCTAAAGTTCAAGCTGTCGATGCTGCAAGCTGTGAGCGGTATCGTGCGCTTCTACGTCCGCCGCCTTTCGCCTCAGGTGGAGCTTTACGTCTCGCCGGTCAATTTCGACCCTGAGGCGCCCATCTTCCCCGTTACCTCGCCCGGGGACTACGGCAAGGAGCTGGCCTCCCGCATCGGGTCCTTCCATACCGTCGGCATGGCGGAAGACCATAATGGGCTGAACAACGGCCGCTTCGACGAGTCGGCCTACCTGGCGCAGTGCGACCTGGTTCTGGCCGAGCGGGAAAAGATGACCTTCTTCGAGTTGGACCGCTTTACGGAAGGATTGTTCTTCGTCGTTTTTGATACCCCCGACCGGGTCCAGCACATGTTCTGGCGCTTCCGCGACCCCAGCCATCCCTACTTCGACCGCGACCGCGCGCCGGAGTTGGCCCGGCAGGTCGAGGAGCACCACCGCCGCTACGACCCGCTGCTGGCGCGCGTGCTCGAATACGTGGACGAGAGCACGCTGCTGATTGTACTTTCCGATCACGGCTTCAACACCTTCCGGCGGGGAGTTCACATCAACACCTGGCTGCACCAGAACGGCCTGCTGGCGTTGAAGAATGGCAAGAAGCCCGGCCAAGAATTGGGAGCCGAATTTGCTGGCGTGGATTGGTCGAGGACTTATGCGTACGCGCTGGGGTTAGGCGGAATTTACCTCAACCGCAAGGGACGCGAAGGCGAAGGTATCCTCGAAGAAGGTCAGGAGGCCGAGCGGGTACGGCGCGCCATTCAAGACGGCCTGACCGGCCTGGCCGACCCGGCCGGCGCGTGCATAGCCATCAATAGTGTCTCGCGGCGGGAGGAACTCTACTCAGGCGCCTACGTCGGCGATGCGCCCGACCTTCTCGTCAACTACGCCCCCGGCTTTCGCGTTTCTTGGCAGACGGCGCTGGGCGGGATGCCGGCAGGCCTGTTTGAAGACAATCTGCGTCGCTGGAGCGGCGACCACATCATTGACCCCGAAGCCGTGCCGGGAATCCTGTTCATGAACCAAGCCGCCCGGCACAATCACGCCGATATTATTGACATGGCGCCCACGATTCTGCGTTATCTTGGAGTTCCGAAGCATGACTCTATGGAAGGGCGCTCTTTGCTCTGAGCGAGTGACGGGATGAAAATCTGCGTTCTTGGACTTGACTGTGCCGCACCGGAGATCATTTTTCGGGACGAACGGCTGGTCAACATCCGTCGGCTGATGGACATGGGTGTCTACGGGCGCCTGGAGAGCGTGATCCCGCCCATTACCGTGCCGGCTTGGATGTGCATGACCACCAGCCAGGATCCGGGCTCGTTGGGAGTCTATGGCTTCCGCAATCGTACTGACTATTCTTACAGCGGCCTCGGCTTTGCCACCTCTGGGTCCATCAAGGAGCTGGCCATCTGGGACCAATTGGCGCGGGAGGGGAAGAAGTCCATCATCGTGGGTGTGCCGCCGGGCTATCCGCCCCGCCGCATCAACGGCATCAGCGTGGGCTGCTTCCTCACGCCCGACACCGTTGAGGGCGAGTTCACCCACCCGCCCGAAATAAAAGCCAAGATCAACGAGCTGGTAGGCGAATACCCGGTGGACGTCAAGGGCTTTCGCACCGACGATAAGGAATGGCTTAAGAAAGAAATCTTTGAGATGAGTCGCAAGCAGTGGCAGGTGGTGCGCTGGCTGCTCACCGAGCAGGAGTGGGACTATTTCCACTTCGTTGACATCGGGCTCGACCGCATGCATCACGGTTTCTGGAATTACTTCGACAAGAAACATTTTCAGTATCAGCCCGGCAACCCCTACGAGAACCTGATCCCGGACTACTATCTCTGGCTGGACGAGCAGATCGGCACCGTGCTCGAGTTGCTCGACGACGAGACCGTGGTGCTGGTGGTCTCCGACCACGGCGCGCAGCGTCTGGACGGCGGCTTTGTTGTCAACGAGTGGCTGATCAAGGAGGGCCTGCTGGTTCTCAATGAGCATCCCAAGGAGATCACACCCTTTGCCAAGCTGAAGGTCAATTGGGCCAAGACCAAAGTCTGGAGCGAGGGCGGCTACTACGCCCGCGTGTTCTTCAACGTGCAGGGGCGCGAGCCGCAGGGCGTGATTCCGGCCGGCGACTACGAAGCTTTTCAAAATGAGATGAAAGCCCGCTTCGAGGCCCTGCTGGACAACAAGGGAAACCCGCTCAACTCACTGGTCTTCAAGCCCAAGGAGATATACCGTAACGTCCGCAACGTTGCGCCCGACTTGGTTGTTCATTTCGGAGGACTCTTCTGGCGTTCAATCGGGAGTGTGGGGCATGGGCGCTTTCACGTGCAGGAAAACGATACTGGCCCCGACGCTTGCAACCATGCGCAGTTCGGCATGTTCCTGCTGGCCGCTCCCAATTGCCCGTTGCGCGGAAAGTACGAAGGCGCCAAGCTGCTGGACGTGGCGCCCACGTTGCTCGACTTGGCGGGCTACGAAATCCCCAGCTCCATGCAGGGCCGTTCACTGGTAGCCGGCATGGAGAAGAAGCCGCCCGAGGGTGGAGGCGGCACGGGCGATAAGGAAAAGATCATCCACGACCGCCTCGCTGGCCTGGGCTAAGTTTAGTCACCGGGGTTGTCCGATTGAGCCTGGGGTCAGCAGCGCACTACTTTGGTGGTGGCGCATGCGATTCCGCGGGTAGCATTTCGTGTATCAATGACCAGTTGGGAGTGGCGGACGATCTCGTCCATGTCATAGGCGCTGTGGTCGGTCACCAACACCACGCAGTCAACACTTTTCAGATTCTCTTCGTTCAGAGGTACCGACTTGAGGTGGGAAAAGTCATAACGGCGCGTTCGACGAGGCTGAGGAACGTGGGGGTCATTGTAGGCAATCTCGGCCCCGCGTTCTTTTAGTAGCTGCATGATTTTCAGCGCCGGCGATTCGCGGGTGTCGTCCACATCTTTTTTGTAAGCGACCCCCAACACCAGGATGCGGGCGCCTTTCAGCGCCTGGCCACGGGCATTCAGGGCATCGACAACCGTTTGGACGACGTGGTAGGGCATGGCGGTGTTGATCTCGCCCGCCAGCTCGATGAACCGCGTAGTCATGTCGTACTGGCGAACCTTCCAGGCCAGATAGAATGGGTCGATCGGGATGCAGTGGCCCCCCAAACCCGGGCCGGGATAGAAAGGGGTGAAGCCGAAGGGCTTGGTAGCCGCCGCTTCGATCACTTCCCAGATGTCGATGTCCATCCGCTGGCAGATCAACTTCAGCTCGTTGACCAACGCAATGTTGACGGAACGGTAGATGTTCTCCAGCAGCTTGCTCATTTCCGCCACCCGGGCGGAGGAGACGGGAATCACTGTGTCAAAAACCCGCTGGTAGAGTTGTCGGGCTCGCTCGGTGCTGGCCGGGTTGACCCCGCCGACAATCTTGGGAATCTTGCGCAACTGAATCTTCTTGTTGCCGGGATCGACGCGCTCCGGCGAGAACGCCAGGAAAAAGTCCGGGTCCGGGCCGTCAGGCGCGGCGTTCACGGGGCACTGGAGTCCGCTCTCTTCCAGCAAGGGTAGCACGGCCTCCTCGGTGGTTCCGGGATAGGTGGTGCTCTCCAGCACGACCAGTTGGCCGCGCTCCAAGTAGCGGCTGATCGTGCGGCTGGTTTCTACGATATAGCTGAGATCGGGTTCGCGCGCCTCGGTCACCGGCGTCGGCACGCAAATGGCAACCGCCTGTGCTTGGCGCAGGCACTTGAAGTCGGTGGAGGGGCGAAACAGACCCCGTTCAACCAGGTCTTTGAGACCTGAGGAGTCAACCTGCTGCAGGTAGCAGTGGCCTTCCCGCAGTTGCCGGGTTTTGCTGGCATCAATGTCGAGGCCAAGAACCCGGCAGCCGGCGCGCGCAAACTCCAGCGCCAGCGGCAACCCCACATAGCCCAGCCCGATCACCGCCACTGTAAAGGGTTCGGGCGTGTTCGCTTGCTTCATGTGTTTCCCTTGTCCAACGGCTCCCGATTCTAGGGTTCTTTGGCCGGCAAAGCAAACAGTGGTGCGCCCGCGAAGTTACGGTCGCGTGGAGGGTCTGCAATCGCTAGGAGAACTTCTCAGAAGTGTCCAGGTGATTCACATTGGGCCCGGCGAGGCGCCTCGGCATCACGCAGGCATGCCCTTGATGGCGGGGGCATTCGCACGCCGGATCGGCCACAATGTCAACCGCCATGCCGAAGATTAAGGCGCACTCGCCCACCAGGATCGGCACACCGGTAGTCGCATTGAAACAGTGGGTGCAAAGATTGACCATTGGTATCACTCCACCCTTACACTAGCGTGCGCTCCAGGTTGGCCAGCTTGCCGGAAGCGCGCCGCAGCGCGAGCCCCTGGCCGTTGCCCCCGACCGCCATGCCCGCGGAGTCGTCGCCACGGTATTCGAGCCGCTTCAGTCCACCGGCCAGCAGCGGTATCGGCGGTCGTGAGCCAACCTGGCCAACCATCCCACACATCTAGCACCTTCTCTCTGCGTCGGAACAGAGCAATTGGCTCTCCACGAGAAGGTCAAGGTGGTAGCGAGTAACCCATTGGGCCGGTTGGAGATAGCTCCACGGCCGGCAAGGGGCACCATCTTTCGACGGAGAAGGGAAATCATTTTCGCATTTTTCCACATGCTGCTTCGTCGATGGGATTGCGCAAGTAGTTGCTCGTCTTTGCGCAAAATGCCCGTTCTTGGTTAGTTGGGGCTGCACCCCGAAAGTGGCTTGGCGGTGCACTTCAGGAAGTTCGTAGGCTGGGACTTGGAAGACGCTTGGCAGGCGGGTCTCCCCGTGGCCGATCGCAGGCTCTTTTTTCACAGGCGTCCACAACTTTCTAGGGTTTTCCACACTCGGCCCACAGCTTTCACTCGGTTTTCGCTTGTATCACCCCTGGGCTGCTAGGAGAATCGCTTTTCCTGTCAGCCTTACGGGCTAGGGCCCAGTGTTTCTATTCCCGAGAGGGGGTGGGTATGGGAAACGGAAAGCCGGCTGGTGCGGAGGAGTACGTTTGTGTCTTTGACCAGGGGGTGAAGCTGGAAGGAATAATCGAACTCCCCGGGATGTTCCGTCTGGAAGGCGAAGTCAAAGGGACGGTGCGGGGCAAGGAGCAAGTGATTGTGGGGAAAAGTGCGCGTGTAGAAGGGGAAATTCAGAGTGCGATCGTCTCGGTGGCGGGAAAGATCAATGGCAAAGTTACCGGGAAGAAACGGGTGGAGATCTTCTCCAGTGGAGCAGTTGAAGGTGACGTACATACCACCTGCTTGGTGATCGAAGCGGGTGGCATTCTGGATGGCCGGTGCCACATGCTTTCTGAAAACAAAGCGGCTAACACCCTGCCGTTGATTGGCTCCGCCGCACAGGCATCCGGGTCGACCCACTGAACAATCGGGCGGTTGAGCGCGGAAAGGGTCGGGTAGAGTTTGACGCAGTGACCGCTGGACACTCCACTCGGGTAGCGAAAAAAAACTAAAACCGGAAGTTCAGGCCACCCAAAACGGCGGTCGGGGTGGCGACGATCAGGGGCGTAATGCGTTCCCGCTTGTGTTGGCCCATGCGATGAAAGAGGTAGCTCACGGCTAAGGTCCCACCTACACCGATACCGTAACTGTAGGCGACCTGCAGCCGCGGGACTGGGCGAATACGACTGGAGAATCCTACCGGAGATGCTGTACCTCGAACTGCTGGGTCGGCCAGGCGTTGGCAATCAGACTGCTTCGCGCCGAGCCGTTCTGGAATCACCCCGCCTTCTTCGACTATGTGGATCGGTGGATGTCGGAGGATGACTCCTGGGCGGTTATGGAGATCACAAACCAGATCGGCGAAGATTACAGCGCGGATTGGCAGAGGCAACGCCAGACGCGGTTTTTCCTGCAGGGCGCCTATCCCTATAACACCTTCATTGACGATATGTGGCAAGCCTTCCGATGAGGGCCTCTGGCGACAGGTTGGGAAGGTGATGGTAGGGAGCGTCGAGTGGGACTCTCCCCTCACCTAGCAGCCTACTCCGGGAAGTTCATGCCTGCCCGTCCGCAGGCGGGCGGCGGAGCATGGATTGGAAGCGGGGGTCGGCTACTGCAGCTTGACGTATTCGGCCTTGGCTTCCTGGAGGATGGGGATGTCCGGGTCGGCCTCTTTCCACAGTGAGAAGAAGCCCTCATAATACTCTTACGGGTAACAGGCAGTCAGAACGAGCCGACCAACGGGAAGCATCCGAGGTGCGTGTTCATTTCGGGCGAGAGCGGGTCTATCTCTACACCACGGCTATCAAGGCTGGCATGCACTTGTTCAAAATTCATTGACATCTTCCTTGCTGCGTTGCTATCGTTCCCGGTAGCATGGGCGAGCCGGGCAGCATCCAATCGTTCACCAGAGGCAAGGATCAGTGAAGCGACTGCTGAAGGTACTGCTCTGGGTAGCGATTTCCCTCGGCGGCGCGGCGGGCCTGGGCGCCATCGCGATTGAGCGCGACGAGCCCATCAACGCCGTCTGGTTTATCATCGCCGCCGTCTGCGTCTATCTGGTCGCCTACCGCTTCTACTCCTCCTTCATCGCCGCCAAAGTTCTGACGCTGGACGAAAGCCGCGCCACCCCCGCCGAGCGCCTCGACGACGGCCGCGACTTCGTCCCCACCAACAAGTGGATTCTCTTCGGCCACCACTTCGCCGCCATCGCCGGCCCCGGCCCGCTGATCGGCCCTACCCTGGCGGCGCAGTTCGGCTACCTGCCGGGCACGCTCTGGCTGATTGTGGGCGCGGTGCTGGGCGGCTGTGTGCAAGACTTCATCGTGCTGTTCGGTTCCACGCGCCGCAACGGCAAGTCGCTGGGCCAGATGGCGCGCGAAGAGGTCAGCAAGCTCAGCGGCATGGTGGCGCTGTTCGCGGTGCTGGCGATCATGGTTATCCTGCTGGCCGCGGTCGCGCTGGTGGTGGTGAACGCGCTCAAGGTCAGCCCCTGGGCCACCTACACCATGGCGATGTCGATGCCCATCGCGGTGCTGATGGGCTTCTACCTGCGCTTCTGGCGGCCGGGCCGCGTGATCGAAGCCACCGTCATCGGCGTCGGCCTGCTGCTCTTCGCCGTCGTCAGCGGCGAGTGGGTGGCGGCCTCGCCCACCTGGGCGCAGGTCTTTACTTTGTCAGGGACGACGCTCGCCCTCGCGGTCATCCTCTACGGCTTCGCGGCTTCGACTCTGCCGGTCTGGCTGCTGCTGGCCCCGCGCGACTACCTGAACAGCTTCATCAAGCTGGGCGTAGTTTTCATTCTCGGCCTCGGCATCATCTTCACCCGGCCCGAAGTGCAGATGCCGGCGCTGACGCGCTTCGCCGACGGCACCGGCCCCATCTTCGCCGGCGGCATCTTCCCCTTTTGCTTCATTACCATTGCCTGCGGCGCCGTCAGCGGCTTCCACTCGCTGGTCTCGTCGGGCACCACGCCCAAGATGATCATGCGTGAGACGCAAGCGCGCATGATCGGCTACGGTTCCATGCTGCTGGAGTCTTTCGTGGGCGTGATGGCGATGATCGCCGCCTGCGTGCTCCAGCCCGGCGTCTTCTTCGCCATCAACAGTCCCGCCGGGATCGTCGGCGACACGGTTGAAAAAGCCACCGCCACCATCACCACCTGGGGCTTCCCCGTCAGCGCCGCCACTATGGACAACCTCGCGCGCCTGGTGGGCGAAGAGACTTTGCTCAACCGCACCGGCGGCGCGCCCTCGCTGGCGGTCGGCATGGCGACCATTTTCTCGAACACCATCGGCGGCGAGGCGATGATCGCCCTCTGGTACCACTTCGCCATTATGTTCGAGGTGCTCTTCATCCTGACCATTCTCGACTCGGGCACGCGCGTGGGCCGCTTCATGCTGCAGGATTTGCTGGGGCATTTCTGGAAGCCGCTCGGCCGGACGGGCTGGATGCCGGGCGTGGTCGTCACCAGCGTGCTGATCGTCGCCGCCTGGGGGCATTTCCTCTACCAGGGCGTGCTCGATCCGCTGGGCGGCATCAACTCGCTCTGGCCGCTCTTCGGCATTTCGAACCAACTGCTGGCCACCGTAGCGCTCATCATCATGACTACGATTCTCATCAAGATGGGCAAGCTGCGCTACATCTGGGTGACGCTGACGCCCTCGGTGTGGTTGGTGGCCGTCACCGTGACCGCCAGCTACCAGAAAGTTTTCTCCGCCAACCCGCGCATCGGTTTCCTCGCCAACGCCCGCCAGATGGCCGAGCAACTGGCCGCCGGCTTCATCTCCCCCGACAAGGTGGCCGAGACCCAGCGGCTGATCTTCAACGCGCAGTTGAACGCCGCCGTCACCGCGCTGCTGGCGGGATTGGTGTTCGTGGTGGTGCTGTCGGCTGCGTGGGAGTGGTACCGCCTGCTCAGCGGCCGCCGTAAGTCCGATTTGCAGGAGACGCCCTACGTCGCTACGCAGTTCGCCCTCGGCGACTAGGGAACAAGTAACGAAAAGTTTTATCCTAAGTGGCGCGGACATTCCTGTCCGCGGTTTTCTTTGGCAGACAGGAATGTCTGCCCCACCTTATCTGGGATAGGGGAGGAGACGCCCTTTCTTGGCGTCCTCGGCGTCTCTGCGGTTAATCTTTGTTGGTGAGGAAAATCACTGGAGCGGGGAAGCCCAATCGGCGATAATAGAACCGATGACCGAGCTGCTCCAAAAGACGCGCAGGAAGCTGGCCACGCTCTGGTCCGGCTTCCGCGAGCTGACCGGCGACTCCGCCTACGAGCTCTATGTAGCCCGACAGCGCCGGAAGAACCTCGACTGCCCGGTTCCATCCCGCGAGGAGCTCTACCGCCAGCGCATGGAAAGAAAGTTCAACGATAAAGACAACCCCTCCCGCTGCTGCTAATCATCTAAGAATTTTGGGCAAATGATGTAGCCTCTTTCGATTTCTTCTCCAATGACTTCACACCGATTTAAGCCCCACGTCCAATAATAGGCAGCCACATAGCCACAGACTACTGCGTCCAACCGATCCTCTCGCTCCTTCAGACCCTTTCCTTTGAGGGTGCCATCGATCTTGCACAGCTCATAGAGTGTTTCGTTCGATATGAGTTTAGGTTCTTGCTTAGCCAGGTCTGTTGAGATGTGCTTCCCTAGTTTGTTGAGTTCGCTGCGACGCTCTTCCACCCGGCCTTTCTTGTACTTCAACGTCTTGGACAGGTTGAACAACACCACTTGTGCAGGATGGGGATATACCTCAATTTGCCAATGTCCCTTTGTGCGTGGGGCAAGCTGTGGGTTCGAGCTGAACTTGGACTCTTCAAGTTTCTGCCGTAGCCGGATGGGTCGCTTGCACTTGTTCCGGTTAGCTGGGAAAGCGCCGGCTTCGTAGCGAGCATATTTGCTCGAAACCTCTCGATCACAGGGGCGTCCCGTTCCGGGCGGGTTGGGAGCAATAATCGGTGCGTCAATGCCTAGTACCGTAGTGGCTTCACACCGCCTTTCAACCCAATTCAAGATTTCACGGTCGTCCTGAAGCCAGCAGGTCTCAAGAAATTCAATTTGTCCGGCGCTAGCATGGAGATGGAGGAGGGCCATTCCACTCCAGTTTTTCTTCGACCACGCTAGGTCAATACCGATGCAAGCTACCAGTTCGGGGAGTTTCTCAGGCACAGTCTGAGTGGCACCTCGGTTAATCGGTCACCAGCGGTGATTTCTTCCCCCAGCGGTCGGTGAAGACAAACTCTTCCAGCGGCTTGCGGCTGCGGGGGGCCTGTTCGCGCCGGCGGAGCTTTTCGTCCAACTTGGCGGCATCGCCGGGATAGCCGAGCGCGATTCCCGCCACCACCTCGTAGTCTTCCGGTATGCCGTACACTTCGCGCGCCTTGTCCGGGAGAATCCCGGCCATCTGGTGCACAGCCAGGCCCAGAGAGGTTGCCTGCACGACCAAGTTTGCCGCCGCCAGCCCGACGTCGTGAAACGCGTGGCGGTTGGGTTTCTGGTTCCTGGCAAAGTTGAGCTTGGCCACCGAAAGCATCAGCACTGGCGCCTGTTTCGCCCACGTGATGTTCCCCTCCACCAGGCAACCCAGCAGCCGCTCGAATTCGGCCGGCTCGTCCTTGGTGGCGACGATGAAGCTCCAGGGCTGCTCGTTGAAGGACGAGGGCGCCCAGCGCGCCGCTTCCAGCAGACTGCCGATAGTCTCCGGGTCCACCCGGCGGTCGGAAAATGCCACCGGGCTCCAGCGCCGCCGCAGCAACTCGTGAACCGGATACTTCGTCTCCGCTGGTTTTTCCATGGATGCCCCCTTTTTCTCGGTGCCTTTCGGGTGCAGTTTCTCAGCTTAGTTTTACTTCGGTCCGGAAGAGGTGCCTGCCTACCGCAGGCAGGCTCCGCACCTGCTCTAGACTACAGCAGGCTCTTCACATGGCCGCCGTCCACAGCAATCGAACTGCCGGTGATGTAGCTCGCCCGCTCGGAACAAAGAAAAGCCACCAGCGCCGCCAGCTCTTCCGGTTCGCCCAGCCGACCCAGCGGAGTCTGTGCGGTCCAGCCCTGCACCACTTCTTCCTTCGAGACACCTTTCCGCGTGGAGAGAGCGCCAATCAATTCCTGCAACCGCTCGGTACGGGTGTAGCCGGGGCAGACGGTATTGACCAGCACGTTCGCGCGTCCGTACTCATTGGCCAGGCTCTTGGCCAGCCCGGTGACGCCGCTGCGCACGGCGTTGGAGAGCAGCAGGCCGTCAATGGGCTGCTTGACCGCCACCGAGGTCAGGAAAATCAGCCGGCCCCACTTCTGCGCTTGCATGCGCGGCAGCACCGCGCGCGAGAAATGCACCGCGCTCATCAGGTTCAGGTTGACGGCGTTCTGCCAATCCTCCAGCGTGATCTCCGCAAACGGCTTGGCCGGCGGCCCGCCCGCGTTCACCACGCAGACGTGCACTGTCTCCCAGCGCTCCACCGCCGCTCCCACGAAGCGTTCCACGTCTCCCTCGCGGGTTACGTCAGCTTCCACGGCCAACACCTCGGCGCCGGTCTTGGCGCGAATCTCCCTTGCCGCTGCTTCGACCCTCTCCTGCGAACGGGAACAGATGGCCACCCGCGCGCCCTCGGCGGCCAATGCTGTGGCGACAGCGCGTCCTAACCCTTGGCTGGCGGCCGCCACCACCGCGACCTTGTCCTGAAGTCTCAAATCCATCGGCGTTCCTCCTGCGTGACGCGGTCGGAAGAAATCCAGTTGCCTCTTCCGGCGTCGCGGCCTAGTATGGAGCCAACCGGAAGGAGGGACAAGATGAAGATAGCCTCGAACCTTAGCTCAGGAATGCGGGTGGGTTATGTGCTCTTCGGCGTGCTGTTGGTTGCGCTGGCAGCGGCGGCACCCTTCTTGCAGGGAATTCTGGCACTTGGGGTGGGTATCGTCGGTGCTGTTGTGGCCATCGAAGGCGCGGTCGGGTTTTGACCCGGCCGCTGGCTGCTCCGGCGGAGCAGCGAATTGCAAAATTGAAGTTGAGTTGACGCGTGCGCGACGCCGTCGCTCTCGTGGCGTTGGTGGTGGAGTTGCCCGTGCCACTCTTCTGGCTGCTGATGCATCCGGCCGCCGAGTTCTGGCGCAGCCGCGCGCGGGCGCGTTACTATTGGATGGCCCCGGCGGTATGGGCCGGCGTCGCGCTGGCGCTGCTGTTGCCGTTGGACTGGTGGCTGGAGGAGAGGTTCTCCCGCCACCCGCTGTTCGCCGTGGCGGGCGGGCTTTTGTTGCTGGGGGACGTTTGGTTGATCCGCCGGGTGGAGCATCAGGCCGGCTGGCGCGTCTTGGTCGGGTTGCCGGAGTTGCATTCTTGGAAGAGCGAAGCAGGCCAATCCAGCCGGCCGCGCGGGCAGGTGGTTTCCGCCGGCATCTACTGCCGCCTCCGCCATCCCCGCTACTTGGGGATGATGCTGGCCTGGGCGGGCGCAGTCCTGTTGACGGGTTCCACCCGCCTGCTGGTATTGGTGGCGGGGTTCATGGGATTGGCGCTTCTGGTGACCGAGTTAGAGGAGCGGGAATTACTGGCACGATTGGGTGAGGACTATGTAGAATACCGCCGCCGGGTACCGCGTTTCCTGCCCCGCTGAGCGGGGTAGCGGTGGTCGGCGAGCATACGAGAGGGGGCGAGCCATGACAAGGCGGATACTTCGACTCGTGGGGGTGAGCGTTCTTCTGCTCGGGTTGGCGGGGGCACCTGGGTTGTGCGCTCAGGAGGGCGGCGACCAGTCCCCCCTGCAGGAAAGTGAAATCTACCGACTCCTGCAAGACAAGGTCTCTTCGCGGGAGGTGGCCGACATGGTGCGGGCGCGCGGCATCGCCTTCGAGGTGACGCCGCGGTTCGAAGAGAACCTGCGCACCCTGAAGGCCAAGCCGGTTCTCTTTCAGGTGGTGAAGGCCCCGGCACGAATCGAGATTCGCGCCAATGCGGCCGGTGCCGAGGTGGTGGTGGACGGCGAGAGCCAGGGAACTCTTCCCGCTGAGGGGCCGCTGGTGGTCGAAGACCTGGGCGCGGGCGATCACGTGGTGCGGGTCAGCTCGCCCGACTACGTCACCAAAACCGAAACTTTTTTTCTGAAGCCCGGCGAGACTTTTCCGTTGGAGCTCACACTGGCCGACGCCGTCAGCGCTGTGCCCGAGCCTTTGGGCATCCGCGTAAACGTGGCGGCGGGCACGCGTCCGGACGCTACTCTCAGGGAGATTGAAGCCGCCGATCCCGCCCAGAAGGCGCAGCTCATCCAGCAAATGATCGATGGCTCTTCTGACTCCCCTCTGGCCTTGCTGGGTTATCACCTGTTGCAGGGAACCCACCTGGCGGAAAAGCAGTACGACCAAGCGCTGGCGGCGGGGGAAAAACTGTTGCAGCGCGACCCGCAAAACTTCGCCGCCTACGCTCTTCAAGTGCGCGCTCTCCTGGGCAAGGGCGACCTGGGAGAAGGTCTGAATCAGGCCCAACGCCTGCTGCAGTTGCTGGAGCAAGTCCGAACCATGCCGGCGCCCGAGGGCTGGAACCCTTCAGCCTGGGACACTGAAAAGCAGCGGGCTTTCCAGGAAGCCGGGCGGGTGCTGCCAACGCTCGACTACGAAATGTTCGTCGCCACCAGCCAGGCGGGTGACCCCGCAGCGCTCGAACGCTTCCTGGAACTGTTTCCCGAATCGGCTTACCTCAAGCACGCCTTCGTTGCTATAACCTTTGCTTATCAGCAGCAAGGCAACACCGCCAAGATGCTGGAGTGGGGCACACGCGTGCTGGAAGCCGACCCCGATCAGGTTTCTGTGTTGGTGGTGGTGGCCGATGCCCTCAGCGAGGGCGGGCAGGACCTCGAGCGGGCCGAACAGCTCGCCAACCATCTGCTCTCCTTGCTGACTGAACAGCCCGAGAAGGCTCGTCCGGAGGGCTTGGGCGACGAGCAGTGGGCGCAGCAGCAGAAGCTCTGGGAAGGCATCGCCCACTCCGCTTTGGGGCAGGTTTTCCTGCACCAGGAAAAGACGACCGAGGCCATCGCGGAATTCCGCGTCGGTATGCCGCTCTTGAAAGATCAGCCGCAGTACTACGCGCGCAACCTCTGGCGGTTGGGTTTTACCTACGCCAGGATGGGTGGCCGCGGCAACATGGAGCAGGCACGGAGCGTGCTGAGCGAGCTGGTCCAATTCGGCACCGCTTTTGCGCCGCCCGCCCGCGAGCTGCTGAGCAAGGTGGAGGCAGCCCTAGCACCCAAGAAGAAGTGAGCCGACCAGCGGTTTCCCATGTCCGCTGACGCTGACCTCGCCTTCATGGAGCAGGCACTGGCCGAAGCTCAGGCGGCGGCCGAGGAAGGTGAAGTTCCCGTGGGAGCGGTGGTGGTGGCGGAAGGTGAAGTGATCGCCCGCGTGCACAACCGCCCCATCGCCACCAATGACCCCACTGCGCACGCCGAAATCCTGGCCCTACGCGCCGCCGCCGAGCGTCGCGGCAACTACCGCCTGACTGACTGCGACCTCTACGTTACTCTCGAGCCCTGTGCCATGTGCGTCGGCGCGCTGGTGCATGCGCGCATCCGCCGCTTGGTCTATGGCGCGCCCGACCCCAAGGGCGGCGCGGTCACCTCCTGCCTGCGCCTGTTGGAAAGTCCCCACTGGAACCACCGCGTCGAAGTCCAAGCGGGTGTACTGGCGGAAGAGTCGGCGGCGCTGCTCCAGCGCTTCTTCGCTCTCCGCCGCGCAGCGCAAAAATCTTAAGAAAGCCTCCGATCCGGTTAGGACGCAGGTTTCTCGAACACCAGGAAGTAAAACTCGCGGTTTCTGCGGTGGTGCACGAAGCGTGGTTGATTGTGCAGAAAGCGGAAGCCGTTGCGTCGGGCGTCTTCACGCACCAATTCAGCCGGAATGCGGTGGCGGCTGTGGTAGCGGCTGCGTGCCTCGCCGGCGTCGGTCTTGGCGTCGATAATCGCCAGCCGCCCGCCCGGTTTGAGCGCCCGGTGGAACCCCTGCAACATCTCGTCGTACTCGCGAAATTCATGGTAGGCGTTGATGACCAACACCACGTCGAGCGCCGCCGCCGGCAGGCGCGGGTCATCGGTCACCCCCAGGATGGTTTCGACCTGCACGACGCCCTCCCTCTCTGCGCGGCTGCGAATCTTGGCCAAGTCGTCTTCGTCAATGTCCACCACGTACACTTTTCCATCCGGACCGACCCGCTCGGCCAGTGGGAAAGTGTAGGGGCCGGGGCCGGCACCCACGTCGGCTACCACGCTGCCGGGCTCGATGCCCAGCGCGTCCATGGCCGAAGCGAAACTCTTGCGGACTTCTTCGGGCAGCGCGCCGCTCTGGCAGCTCGCCGCCAGAGGCAACCACACCAGCGCCGCCAGCAGCAGCAAGCCAGCGAGAAATCGCGGCTGCGTTTTGCTTGTGGTCGGATGTGTCATCAGCTCGTCTCCCGGGAGAATCCCACTTCAATTTGTTGATGAGGTCAATGCAGCACCACAATGGTTAGACGTAACCGTATGGGATAGGTTGCGTAGGAGGAAGGGTGCGCCTCTGGTTACCAGCGGGGTGTGGCGGTCGGCCTGCCGTCCGAAACTTGTAGAACGTAGGATGGCGGAGGGGGAGGGATTCGAACCCCCGAAGGCGGGTTTAGCGCCTTAACCGCTTTCGAGGCGGCCCCGTTCAACCGCTCCGGCACCCCTCCGCGACAAGGCAGGCGTGTTTGGGCTCTCCGCTCTGCCGACCGAATTCTAGCACAGCCGTGCCTCGCGGTTCGCGCGTGGCGGCGACCGCGTGGAGGGCTAAACCCAGCCAGGGGGAAGCCTGAGCCCCGGTGGCCGGGGCCACCGGGTTGGACATGAGTGAAAGTGCCTAAGTCGAAATGCCGACACACATTGGTGTGTGTGCTTCTTAAAAAATGTCCAGCCCAGCGGCCCCAGCCTGCCTACCGCAGGCAGGCCGCTGGGAGAGAAAAACGTATTTCATCATCAGCCAAGGCAACACCCTTTTAGCTCACTATCTGCTGTCTGGTGGGGTTTGACCGCAGGAACGAAAGCCTGTATTCTTTCAGAGAGGTTCGGACAAGGGCGATGACCTGGAAACAGACGCTCAAACGACTCTTTCTGGTGGATCTGCTGCAAGGGCTGCGGCGCACCTTCTCCTATCAGGCACCCAGCAAGTGCTACACCGAGCAGTATCCGCAGGAGCGGCCCATTGTGGCCGAGCGCTACCGCGGCGCGCCCCGGCTGAACAACAACCCGGAAACCAGCGAGACCCTCTGCATCGCCTGCAACCTCTGCGCGCTGGCTTGTCCGGAAAACCTGATCGTCGTGGGCTGGCAGCGCGACGAGCAAAGCCGTCGCAAGGTTCTGACCACCTTCACCTACGACCTCTCCCGCTGCATGTTTTGCGGTCTCTGCGAGGACGCCTGCCCCACCGACGCTCTGGAGTTGACCCAGGATTTCGAGATGGCCTACTACACTCGCGAAGGCGCCATCTGGGATCGGCACCTGCTCGAAGAGGGCCCCACGCCTGCCCGCTACACCCGATAGTCACGGGCCGCTTCCTAATTTCGCACCGAGCCCCCAGGCCCTTCAGGGCAAGCCCTCGGGCTGAAGCCTTCAGGACGAGCCCCTGCCTGGGGGAACTGTCTCCACAAGCCAAAATAGAACACCACCGACCGCCGGGCCGGCTTGACCCTTCTGCACCCACCCTCATAGACTAGCGCGCGGCTATGGCGCGAAGACTCTACTAAGAATGGAACTGCGCAAGGATCCCATCACCCGGAGCTGGGTGGTCATTCGGGAGGGTGAGCCCGGCGAGCCTCCCCCTCGCCCTGCCCGTACTGCCCCGGCAACGAGAACCTGACCGCGCCCACCCTGCTCGCCTTGCCGGAGAACTCCTCCGCTTGGCAGGTTCGCGTGTTTCCCCACTTCGATCCGCTGTTTCGCATCGAGGGCAGCACCGACCGCGCCGCCGATGGCCTCTACGACAAGATGCGCATGGTCGGCGCTCACGAAGTTATCGTCGAACTGCCGGAGCACGACCGCACACTCAGCCAGGCCACCGACGCGGAAATTGCCCGCGTGCTGGAAGCCTACGCCCTGCGGGTGGCTGACCTGAAAGGGGACATCCGCTTCAAGTACATCTCCGTGTTCAAGAACTCCGGCGCCGCAGCCGGCCAGGAGCTGCCGCATTCGCACTCGCAACTCACCGCCACCACTTTTGTCCCCCGGCGCGTGCTGCACGAGCTCCGCTCCGCGCGAGACTATTTCCAGCTCAAGGAGCGGTGTCTCTTCTGCGACATGGCTCGGCAGGAACTCCGGCAGCAGGTTCGCCTGATCGAAGCCACCCCGAACTATGTTGCCTATTGTCCCTTTGCTCCCCGCAACCCCTACGAGACGTGGATTCTGTCCCGGCGCCACCATCACAGCTTTGAGGACAACTACCTGCGCTCTTCAGCCCGCGAAGAGCTGGCTCGGCTCCTGCGGCACACCTTGCAACGCATGGAACAGGTCAGCGGGGCTTACCATTTCATCTTGCACACTTGTCCCAACCGCGCCAGCCTGCTCCGCCGGGTGGGCTATTGGGACTCGCTCGAGGACGACTACCACTGGCACCTGGAGCTTATACCGGTGCTGCCCCGCAAGCCGCGTCCCTACATTGCCAAGGAGGTGTACTTCACCACCGTCACGCCCGAAGCGGCCGCCGCGCGCTTGCGCGAGTTTCCGGTCGAGGATTGACCTGGTGCGCCCGCCGCCTCCCGCGCTCCTCTCTGCTCCCGCCAACGCGGCGGGATTCTGCTTTGGCTGCTGGTCCTGCTGCTGCTGGCTGGGTTGGGAGGAATCATCTACGCGGCGCGGCGGCCCTTGCTGCGGGCGTTCGCGGCTTGGTGGGTAGTGGATGAGCGGCTGGAGAGGTCTCAGGCCATTGTAGTGCTGGGCGGCGATTCGGTCTTGGGTGACCGCGTGCGCCACGCCGTCGAACTCTACCGCCGGGGGTGGGCGCCGCGACTAATCCTGAGCGGCCCGCCG
>CBDFHE010000011.1:0-51197 GCA_965247455.1 Candidatus Acidiferrales bacterium | reverse complement strand
GCGGTAGGCAGGCATTCCTGTCTGCGTAACGCAGGAGAGGCAACCCCCGACCAGGAGGCAGACCCGCGCCTACGCCCTACGGGCTCCGGCGAGGTAGACAAGAATGTCTGCCCCACTAAATTTTTTAAGCGAACCTGCAAGGTTCAGTTCACGGGTTGTTCTGAGCCTGCTCCCCCGCCCTGTCGGAGGTGCGCCTCGCCGCTGGCGGGTGCCCCCGTACGAGGATGAACCCTGCCTGCGGCAGGCAGGTCCGCACCTCTTCCGGACCAAACTATTTCGGGATTTCCGCCAGCGGGTGGCGCAAAGCAGCGGTGAGGCCGCGCCGAGAGAAAAGCAGATTCCTCGCTCGCCCGCCCTGCCTGCGGTAGGCAGGCCCCTGAGGCTCCGGCGGGCAAGCAGGCCCGGTGGCAGGTGCCACCGGGCTCAGCAGGATTTAGTAGCGGCGATGCCCGCACGGGCATCGTCGGTCTTTTCCCAGCGCCCTGCCTGCGGTAGGCAGGCGGGGGCTCGTCCTGAAAGCTTCAGCACGAGGCTTCTGCCCGAGGGCTCGCCCTGAAGGGCCGCTGGGCTGGACATGGCTTGAGCAACATGGGCATCGCTCCGCTTTGGCAGTTCGACCGGCACCCCCCTCGTCCAGCCCCGGTGGCCCCTGCCACCGGGATTCTGGGCTCCCTCGCAGAGCGGGAGATGAATTGCAAGCGGCGCCGGAGCGCGGTAGGATAGCGGGCAAGATGGCAACGCACGGGTCGGCCAGGACCCTGGAGCGGGTGAGCTACCGCATCGGGGAGGTGGCAGCGCTTACGGAACTGGAGCCCTACGTCCTGCGCTACTGGGAAAGCGAGTTCCCGGCGCTGCGCCCCGCCAAGAGCCTGAGCGGGCAGCGGCTCTACCGCCGCCGCGATATCGAAACCATCCTGACCATTAAGCGGCTGCTTTACCAAGAAGGCTTTACGATTGCGGGCGCGCGCAAACGGCTGCAGGACGCGCGCCACCCGCACGCGGGCGGGCATGCCTCCGGACGGGTCAACGAAGCCGGTGCGCGCGCGACGCTCGAAACCGTGCGGAGGGAGCTGCGCCGTTTGTTGACCGAACTTTCGCGGCGGTGATAAGATGAACGATTGCGCGTCGGGACGTGGCGCAGCCTGGTAGCGCGCTCGCTTGGGGTGCGAGAGGTCGTGGGTTCAAATCCCGCCGTCCCGACCATTTTTTTGCGCTCCCAGAGGGCCGCTGCCCTGAGGCCCGCACGACCGCCGGCAGCCCGAGAAACGTAAACACCGAAACGGCAGGCAAGCACGATGAAGAAAACGCAACCGACCATCCTGCTCACCAACGACGACAGCCTGGGCGCCGCCGGCATCCGCGCGCTGGAAGACGCTATGCGAGAAGTGGCCGGTGAGGTCTGGGTGGTGGCCCCGCTGGAAGAAAAGAGCGCCACCAGCCACGCGCTCTCGCTGCGCACCCCGATTCGCTTCAAGCAGGTGGCCGAGCGCTGCTTTGCGGTCGAGGGCACCCCGGCCGACTGCGTCATCCTGGCGCTCAACAAGCTCATGCCCGCCCCGCCCGATCTGACCATCTCCGGCATCAACCGCGGTGGCAATATGGGCGAAAACGTTTTTTATTCGGGGACGCTGGCGGCGGCGTTCGAGTCGATGCTCAACCGCGTGCCCGCCTTTGCGGTCTCGGTGGCGAGCCGCGGCGAGTTCCACTACGAGGTGGCAGCGCAGTTTGTGGCCCGGCTGGCCCGAAAACTCCTGGACGACCTGGAACCCATCCGGCGCGGCACCGTGCTCAACGTCAACGTGCCGCACCCGTGGAAAAATGGCGTGCGGGTGACGCGCCAGTCGCGCAAAGTCACCAAGAACCTGCTGATCGAAGGCGCCGACCCACGCGGGCAGCCCTACTTTTGGATTCACGAGGAGATTGACACTTCGCGCATCCAGCCCAACACCGACTACGCTGCCATCCTCGACGGCGCCATCTCGGTCACGCCCATGCAGATCGACCGCACCGAGGAGCCCGCCATCGACCGCCTCAACAACTGGCTGGAAGAGCTGAACGGGTTCTCGCTGGAGACCAAGAAGGGCGCCGCCTCTTCAGCCGACTAGCCCGCCGCCGGGCACGGCCCAAAGTTCCGCCTGCTTTGGTACAATAGGAACTTCACGGTCGGGGCGTGGCTCAGCTTGGTAGAGCGCCCGGTTCGGGACCGGGAGGTCGTTGGTTCAAATCCAATCGCCCCGACCAGTTTCCTTTCCCACCAAATCGCGATACGGGCCGGTTCGTTGCCTGCCTACGCCTGCCTGCGGTAGGCAGGGCGGACAGGGTTCTGCGCCCCAGGCGCACCCGCCGTCGGCGGGCAAGCCCGCCTCGGGCGGGAAATCCAATCGCCCCGACCAGTTTTCTTTCCCCGCCTTTGAGTTCGGGTCCGATCCGAGTGCGGACAATCTCGCGGCCTGAAAGGATCGGCGGGTGCGGAGCACCCCTTCCGGACTGTTTTCTTTGTCCAGTTCGTCGGCACCCTTCGCAACTCAGAATGAACCCGCCGGCAGAGCAGGAAATCCAATCGCCCCGACCAGTTCTTTTTTCCTGCGCAAAATCTCCCGCCAGTTCCTTTGACCGGAGCATCACGGCCGCGACCAAGCGGGGGACAAACCGACGAAGAAGCCATCCCTCGACTTTGCTTCCCTCGACGTGGCTCCCTTCGACTTCGCTTCCCTCGACTACGCTCGGGACAGGCAGGACAAGTTGGCTTCTTCGTCGCTACCGTCCCTCTTTTCTTTGACCGGAACGCCCCGAGGGTCGACGAAAAAGCGGGTGCGGAGCACCTCTTCCGGACTAGGAAAGGGAGCGGCGGGGGATGGAACCTGCCTGCGGCAGGCAGGCAAGCGGGATGACAGGAAGCGGGGGCCCTGCCGCGAGAAAGTGCAACAAACCGGCGAAGAAGCCTGCGGGCCCCCGCCCTACCCAAACACAAACCGGCAGGAGATAAACCCTGCTTGCAGCAGGGCCGCAGGCTGAGATAAGAGCCGCGGAAGCGGACCCAGCGGCTGCCGTCGAGCCGCCGTTCGACCTCCACCCGCGCCCCCCGCAACCCCGCTCGCACCTGGGCGCGCGCGCCCAGCGCTGGCCCTGCCAGCGCACGGTGTAGTCGCCTGCCACCCGGCGCGGTTCGCGCACGCTCAGGATTGACTCCAGCCGCTGGGTGCCTCCCAGCGGGCGGTGGGCATCGTGCGGGGCGCGGAGCGACGGTGAAGCGCTGCTCCCAGAAAGGCAGGAAGACTGCTGCCAGGAAGCGGTTGGCCTGCTCCACCGTGTGCACCCCGGCCAGGCGCATCTCCTTGACCAGGCGGTCCTGCAAGGTGCCGAATAGTCTCTCGATGCGCCCCTTGGCCTGGGGGCTGTGGGCGGGAATCCACTCGATCCCCAACTCCTGCAGGGCCCGCCCGATCTGGGTGCGGGCCGGCTGACCGCCGAGCTGCTCGTCGAGCCGGGCCGAGCGGGTGGTGCGGAACAGGCTGCTTTTGTCGGTATAGAGTGCCCGCGGCCGTCCCCAGCGCCGGAGCCAGCCTGCCAGGGTGCGCAGGTTTTCCGGTCGAGTCCTGGGCGGCGAAGCGGCCCCAGACCCGGCTGGTAGCGTCGTCGATCAGCGCGATCAACTGCACGGGAGGTCCGCGCCGCTCCAACCAGCGATAGGGCGAGCTGTCCATCATCACCAACTCGCCGAAGGCGGCCCGCCGCTCTCGCCAGACGTGCACCGCCGGCCTCCGCTGCCGGCGCGACCGCCACAGCCCGGCGGCGGTCATCCACTGCCGCAGCGTCTCCCGGCTGACCTGCCACCCATCTCGCGCCAGGTGCTCGCTGGCCAGCGTGGGCCCAAAGTCGGCGTAGCGCCGCCGCACCTGGGCCAGGATGCGCCCCTGGAGGGCCGCTGGAATCTTCCGGTTCGAGGGCCGCCCCCGCAGCCGATGCACTACGCCCCTGTCCCCCTCCGCCCGCACCCGTCTCAGCAGACGCCGCAGGTGGCGTACGCTCACCTGCACCCGCCGGCCCGCTTCCACCTGGGTCAGATAGCCCTGCTCGACTTGGTGGAGTACCTTCAACCGATCCTGCTCCCGTTGGCTCAATTCGATTCGCTCCTCTCTCATCGTCCCTCCTGGCCCTGATGAAAGAGGACATTCCTACTTTGCGCAAATCATTCTCACTTTGCAGCTACAGGCGAAAGGGGGTTGCCAGGGGTGATACAGGGGACGGGGTGTTGGGGCCGATTTCCTCTTACAACGCGGACAGAATGGGGCGAGCGCAATGAACCTATTCGACTTTGTGCTGCCGCCGATGGGGGTGTACTTCAACCGCCGCCAGACCAGCCAGGAAGACTACTACGTGGGCGGGCGCACGGTGCGCTGGTGGGCGAGCGGCATTTCGACCATGGCGACGCAGTTGGGCACCATCAGCTTTGTCTCGGCGCCGGCGTTTGTGGCGCTGAAGGACGTAGCGGCGGGCGGCGGACTGGGCTGGCTGGCCTACGAGTTCGGGGTGCCGCTGGCGCTGGTGTTCATCATGGTCTTCCTGCTGCCGGTCTATCACCGCGCGGGCGTGATCAGCATCTACGAGTACCTGGAGAAGCGCTTCGACGGCAGCACGCGCGTCTTCGTCAGCCTGCTGTTCCAAATCAGCCGGGGGTTGGCGACCGGCGTGACCGTGTACGCGGTCGGCTTCGTGGTGGCCATCTTCTTCGGCGAGACCGACCCGGGGCGCGTGTGGCCCTACATCATCAGCATCGGCATTATCACTATTCTCTACGACGCGCTGGGAGGCATCCGCGCCGTCATCTGGAGCGACGTGATCCAGATGGGCATCCTGGGGATCGGCATCTTCGTGCTGGCGGCGGTGGCCTACGACCAGATCGGCGGGCTGGAGCCGGTGCTGAACGTCTATGCCGGCGAGCCGGAGCGCTTCCGCGTGCTGGACTTCCAGTGGGGCTACGGCAGCGGGCAGGACTACGCCTTCTGGCCCATGCTGCTGGGCGGCTTCTTCCTCTACATCGCCTACTACGGCTGCGACCAGAGCCAGGTGCAGCGCGAGTTGTCGGTGGGCTCGATTGACTCGGTGAAGCGCTCGCTGCTGCTGAACGCGCTGGCACGGTTTCCGATTGTGCTGCTCTACTGCGCGATGGGGTTGATGATCGGCGGCTTCACTTTGCTGACGCCGGGGTTTCGGGCGCTGATCCCCACCGAGCATCCCGACTGGATGGTGCCGCTGTTCATCGTGAACTACCTCCCCCACGGCTTGATCGGCTTTCTGTTTATCGCGGTGCTGGCGGCGGCCATGTCGAGCCTGGACTCGGCGCTCAACTCGATGAGCGCGGCCAGCATGCGCGACCTCTACCAGCCCTACTTTCGGCCCAACGCCAGCGAGCGCCACTACCTGCTGGTGTCTAAACTGTTCACTGTTTTCTGGGGCGTGTTCGCGGTGTCCTTTGCCTTCGTCGTCCCCTCGATCAGCGATACCGTGATCGAAGCCATCAACAAAGTCGGCAGCCTGCTCTACGGGCCCATCTTCGCGGCCTTCTTCCTGGGCATCCTGACGCGCTGGGCCACGCCGCTGGGGGTGAAGGCAGGCGTCGCCGCCGGCATTGGCCTGAACCTCTACCTCTGGCGGGGCGTGCCGCAGCTTTCCTGGCTGTGGTGGAACGTGCTCGGCATGGTGGCGGCGGTGCTGACCGCCCTGGTGCTCTCGAAGGCGTTTCCCCGGGCGACCCGGGAGGTCCCCCTGCAACCGGAAGAACCCTCGCAGATGAACTGGCCGCTGCGCTACGCGCTGGTGGTGGTTTATTTCTTTGCAATCATGGCGTTCTGCGGCTGGCTCCAGGTGAGCACCTCCTCCTAGTGTAGGACGGGGGTCGCATTTCCTCACCAAGTCTGGTAAGATGCTCGATTGATTTAGGGGGGCGAGGTTCTCAAGTTCATGTGCGGAATTGCAGGCCTGTTGCACGACCAGCCAGACGAAACACCTAACCAATTGAAAGATATGCTAGTTGCCCTTCAGCACCGGGGTCCCGACGGTGCCGGCATGGCTGTGGGGAGCGAAGTCCGAACCGGCCCCTCGCTGGACGGGCTTTCCACCGAAAATCTGGAGGGGCGTCGGGGACTGGGGCACGTCCGCCTGGCGATCGTCGGCGGCAAGCACGGCCCCCAACCCATGCAAAGCGACGACGGCAAGTTGCTCCTGCTGCACAACGGCGAAATCTACAATCACCACGAACTGCGGAAGGAGTTGGCGGGCAAGGCCAGATTCGAGACCAAGACCGACAGCGAGGTCATCCTCCGCCTGCTGGAGCGCGAGTACAAAGGCGATTTGCAGGCGGCCCTCCGCCGGGTGCTGAAAGAGCTCGACGGCGTTTACGCCCTGGCCGTGAGTGACGGCGAAGACATTGTGATTGCGCGCGACCCCCTCGGCGTGCGCCAACTTTACTTGGGTCACAAGGGCAAAACCCTGGCCTTTGCCTCCGAGCGGAAGGGCTTGCAGGCAGTGGAATTGGACGATGCCTCCACCCGGCTGGAGCCGGGCCATCTGGCCTGGGTGGAGGAAGGGCGCTGGATTCAAAAAGACTTCGCCCAAATCGACTTGCAGTCCGTCCCCGCCGACCTCACCGACCAAGAAGCAGCCCTGCGCGCCTACCAGCAGGTTCTCGAACAGGCCCTGCACAAGCGCACCCGCGACCGCGACCGGGTGGGGGTGATCTTCTCCGGCGGCATCGACAGCGTGCTGATCGCGCACCTGCTGCGCCAGTCTGACGTTCCCTTCACCTGCTACTGCGCGGGCTTCCGCGGCTCGGCCGATCTGGCCTCGGCCCGCGCCGTCGCCGAAGAATTCGGCTTCCCCATCCGCTGCCGGGAGTTCGCCCTCGACGACATTCAGGCCTTGCTGCCGCAAATCATGGAAACCATCGAAGACCGCAGCCAGCTGCAAGTCGAGGTGGCCATCCCCATCTACGCCGCCGTCGAGGCGGCCGCCGAGGCGGGCGAGCGCGTCCTGCTGACCGGCCAGGCTGCCGATGAACTCTTTGGCGGCTACTCCTGGTATGCGCGCATCGTGGACCAGGAAGGCTACGACTCCTTCATCCGCCACGCCATCACCGACATCGAGTACCTCTACAAGGAAACTCTGGAGCGGGAAGACAAGATCACCATGGCTCACAGCGTCGAGCTGCGCGTGCCCTACCTGGACTTGGCCGTGGTGCACACCGCATTGCGCATCGACCCCCGGCTGAAAATCCACCGGGGCGGCGACCGCCTGGGCAAGCGCATCCACCGCAAGCTGGCCGAGCGCCTCGGCATTCCACGCGAGATTGCCTGGCGCGTCAAGGAAGCCGCCCAGCATGGCGCCGGCATCCACGACGCCCTGCGCGCCCTGGCCCACCGCAGCGGCTTCACGCGCGAGTGCATCGATGCCGCCGACTACAGCGCCCAAGACAGCGTCACCGAAGTCCTGGGCAGTTGCTCCCGCTACGGCTACCGCTACGGCGAAGCCGAACTCTGGAAAGACGACGAGCACGTCCAGTGCTACCTTGACACCCTGGCCTGGAAGCAAGGCCTGTTGAGCGAAAGCGAAACCCAACAACTGGTCCCCGCGCTGGAAGACGTCGCCGCCGACTGAGCCGCGGCTTTCAGGGGTCGTCTTCCTCCGGCAGTTCATCCAGCAGTGAGCCGGTGTCGTTGATCCGGGTGCCTGCAAACCGGGCGCAAACTTCCAATGAGTTCTCCAGCCCGATGAGGATGGCCGGGTGCCGCCAATCCCCGCTTTCCTCCCTCGTGCAGGTTTACCCCGAGCTTGCCTGCCCGCCGAAGCTTCAGCGTAGGCGGGTCATTCTGAGCGCAGCGAAGAATCTAATCCCTTCGCGGGTTGCCTGTCGCTGGCCCCCGGCCACTTGCTCGTCATCCCGTTCACCCCGCCGATGGCGGGGCAGGCAAACGGCAAGGGACAAGCCCTTGCCCTACCAAAACCGTCAGAGGCAGGCCCCGCATGACAGGCTGCGGGGCAGGCTGGGCGGCAGGGGAAATTGGTTGTAGGGGGTGTTGGCCAGAGGGTAAGATTGAGCCAATCACACCCAAGGGGGGACCAAGTTGCAGACGCTACGGCTGCCGATTCTGCTGTTTTCCCTCTGCGCTCTTGCTATTCCGGCGGTAGGGCAGCAAGACAGCGATTGGACATGGAAGGACAAGGACGGCGTCGAGAGAACCCGTGCGGAGTTGAACAAGATACTCGCTGAGCACGAGAAATACGTAGCTTCAGAATTCAAGGAGAGCAAAAAGGCCGACCTGTCAGGCGCCAACCTGCAGGAGGCCAACCTGTTCCGCGCCAACCTGCAGGGGGCCAACCTGACTCTTGCCGACCTGCAGGGGGCCATCCTGATGCATGCCAACCTCCGAGGGGCCGCCCTGCACTCCGCCGACCTGCGGGAGGCCAAGCTGGCGGCCGCCGACCTGCAAGGGGCCATCCTGAATTTCGCCAAGCTGCAGGGGGCCGATTTCAGTTTTGTCCAAGGGCTACCCGACATCACCGGGCTTGCGTTTGCGAAGGGATTGTCCACGATTGTTTTCGATCCATTCGACATTCCTCGCTTTGTTGCATGGAAGAAAGCCCTGCAGGAGGCCGGTTACACCCAGGCGAGCAAGGAGCTGGTTGCAGCTATTCGGAGAAACAACCAGCCCGAACCTTGGGAGACAATCTTGTTTGATTGGACCTGCGAGTTCGGGGCGAATCCTTCCAGGCCGCTGGTTGTACTCTTGTGGCTGTGGGTGGCGGGGACCACGGCCTACGTTGTGGGGCTTGCAAGAAGGTCCGGAAGCGGCTTGTATCTGCTGGCGACGGGAGAGAAAATCCCGGCGGGCAACCGGCGCAACCGGGTTCTGCGGTTGCGCTGGGAGGTGCCACGGCGTGGAGCCGGATGGAAGTTTCCCTTCCGGTTCGCCAGGTACGCAGGGCGCGCGCTGGGGACGGCAGCATTGTTCAGCCTGATGAGCGCCTTCAACATTGGTTTCCGGGAAGTGAACCTCGGGCGCTGGATTCGATTGATGCAGCCGCGGGAGTTCGACATCAAAGCCCGGGGTTGGCTGCGGGTTGTCTCGGGCCTGCAGTCGCTTACCAGCGTTTATCTGCTGGCCCTTGCGATCCTGAGCCATTTTGGAACGCCGTTTGATTTTTAGCAGCTTGTTGAAAAATGGTTCGCTTTGTCATTCCGAGCGAAGCCCCGCCATCGCCTGCCTACCGCAGGCAGGGCGGGGCGGGCGAGCGAGGAATCTGCTTCTGCGCCAAAACCCAGAAAAAAGCAGATTCCTCGTCGTCCGCCTGAGGCGGACTCCTCGGAATGACAACCAAACGGGTTTTTCAACAAGCTGTTAGGGCTCAGGAGCCGAAGAGAGTGGCGGAGGAGCCAGACCGAGCCTGTGCCCGGTCGCAGCAACCCTCAGTGTCTTTGTGCATCAGTGGCAAACCGGAAGCGGCGCGCAGGTTAGCGGCTGGCGGGGAAAGCAACTACGTTGGCGGGGGTAGTGTCGGGTTCCTCGTCGTTCGAGACGTAATTGCGGTAGCGGATGATCCAAAAGAAAATGCCGAGGAAGATGGCGACGGCGGGAATCAACAGGATGAAGATGGCCAGGTCGAGCGTCTTGGCGCTTTCTTCTCCGATGGCGGCGGCCGAGGTCTTGCACATCACGCAGCCCTGAGCCCAGGCAGTGGGCACTGCGCCTAGCAGCAAGGCTACAACCGTAGCAGCGACCAGTGTCCTGAAAACAGGGAAAAATGACCCATGACTTGGCTGGGGAGCGGCCCCGCCGAGCGGGGCTCTTCCAAGCTGTCTTGGTTGGTGAAGCCACCTATTTGAGTAACACAACACTGGCAAGCGCACGTTCCGGCTCCTGTTCTTCCTATGGGGCGCCCAAGTCGTGAATTCGGAAGCTGTCGGGAAAAACGAAAAGCAAAATCAGCGCGATGCACAGCACCATGATCGGCCACAAGGTCAGGAACACGCTCAGCCGCTCGAAGCGCAGGTGCATGAAGTAGGCGATGATCAGCACGGCCTTGATGACCGAGAGGCCGAGCAGCAAGGTCAGCATCAAGTTGGTCCCGAAGTTGACGTAACCCAAGTAAACCTCAACTGCGGTCAGCACCAACAGCCACATCCACACCCACGCGTACAGCCGCACACCGCTTCCTGCATGTTCCTGGGCGGAGTTTGCGCTCATGGTCTTTCACTCCTCCTATGGTTGAACCGAAAGCAAATAGACCAGCGGGAAGATGAACATCCACACCAAGTCAACAAAGTGCCAGTAGAGGCCGCTGACTTCGACGTCCTCGGACTTGAACTTCTTGGTCCCGAAGCCATAGGCAACGATGCCGAGATAAACTACGCCGATGGTGACGTGCAGCATGTGCATGCCGGTCAGGCCGAAAAACGTCCCGCCGAACATGGCGGCGCCGTAGGGGTTGGAGAAGGGCCGCACCCCGTCGTGGATCAGGTGCAGCCACTCGCGCGCGTGCAGCACGATGAAGGCGATGCCGCCCAGCATGGTCAGCAGCAGGTAGCGGACCGCGCGCTTGTGCTCCTGCCGGTGCGCCGCGGCCACGGCCATCACCATGGTCAAGCTGCTGGAGAGCAGGAAGAACGTCATCAGCGTGGCGCCGACAATCGCGGGCGAGAAAGCGAAAGGTTTGGGCCAGTCCGGGCTGGCCAGCCGAATGTAAGCATAGGCCAGGATGAGGATCGAGAAAGTAAGCGCATCGGCGATGATAAAGAGCCACATGCCGAGCTTCTTCGTCCCCATCGCGTAGGGCCGCACCCCCCCGGCCCAAAGAGATCCTGCTACCGCTTGCGCGTGAGCTTCCGCCATGCGTCACCGTCCCACCAGAAGAAGTAAGAACAAAAACACCCAGAGCACACCCAAAAAGTGCCAGTAAATCGCGCTGACCGTAACCGCGGTGCTGTGGTTGACCCGCGCCTCTGCCGGCCAGCTCCGAAAGCCGACGACCGAGAGCGCCACCAACCCGCCCAGCAAGTGAATCCCGTGCGCGGTGGTGATGAGGTAGAAGAAGGAGCTGCTGGGATTGGTGGCCAGGTAGATTCCTGCGGCCGCCAGTTGCCGCCAGGCGATCAGTTGCCCCACCAGGAACGCCACGCCCAGCGCGGTGGTCAGTCCCCACCAGCCCCGCCACCGGCGGGGCCAGCCGCGAAAATCACTGAGGCCCGTTGCCTGCGGGGCAAACAGCCGCCGCGCCCGCTCAATCGTCAGGCTGCTCACGATGATCACGGCGGTATTGAGCCAGAGGATGCGCGGCAACCCCAAAGGAATCCAGTCGCCCGACAGCCCTTTGCGCACCACATAGGCGCTGGCGAGGGCCAGGAAGAACATCAGCATCGCCGCCAGGGCCAGCACTATGCCGCTGATGTAGATGCGCTGGGGAAACAGGGGGGGAGCACCGCCGTCCCCGCCCCGGCCGGGACGGAACTCGGCGCTGGCCGGACCGCGGTCGCTGCCGCCGCCAACCTCGATCAATTCAACTTCCCCGGTGGCTGTTCTAGCCGTCATGCGCAAGATCCCTTAGCGGTCTGAAGCCGCTACCTACGCCCCTTCCGGCACGTGCTGGGGCGAGTAGTCCTGCGGGGCGCCGGGCACGCTGTATTCATAGGCGCCCCGGTAGATGGTGGGAGAGCGGCCGGAAAAGTTGTCGTGCGGCGGCGGGGAAGGAACGCTCCACTCCAGCGTGGTGGCGTGCCAGGGGTTGATTTCCGCCTTCTTCCCTCTCCGCATGCTCCAGAAGAAATTGAGGAAGAAAACAATCTGCGCCCCTACCGTCACCAGCGCCACGATGGTGATGAAGAGATGAACCGGCCCCATCTCCGCCAGGAAGTTTACGCCGGTGGTATCGGCATAGCGCCGCGGGTGGCCCGCCAAACCGATAAAGTGCATGGGCATGAAGATGGCATAGACGCCGATGAAGGTGAACCAGAAGTGCACTTTGCCCAGGGTCTCGTTCATGAAGCGGCCGAACATCTTCGGGAACCAATAGTAGGTGCCGGCAAACATGCCGAAGATGGCCGCCACGCCCATGATCAAGTGGAAGTGGCCCACCACAAAATAGGTGTCGTGGAGATAAATGTCCACGGCCGGCTGAGCGAGAAAGATGCCGCCCAGGCCGCCGGACACGAAGAGCGAAACAAAGCCAATCGCGTACAGCATAGCGGTGGTGAAGCGGATCTCGCCGCCCCAGAGGGTTCCGATCCAGTTGAAGGTCTTAATGGCCGAAGGCACGCCGATCGACATGGTCAGCAGGGAGAAAGCGAAGGCGCTGTAGGGGCTCATGCCGCTGACGAACATGTGGTGGCCCCACACCATCAACCCCAGCAAGGCGATGGCAAAGAGGGCGTACACCATGGCGCGATAGCCAAAGATGGGCTTGCGGGAGAAACAGGAAATTACATGGGAGACGATGCCCATGCCGGGCAAGATGGCGATGTACACCTCCGGGTGGCCGAAGAACCAGAACAGGTGCTGCCACAGCAGCGGGGAGCCGCCCTGGTGGGCAATCAGTTGATCGCTGACCACCAAGCCGCCGGGGATAAAAAAGCTGGTGGCGGCGACGCGGTCGAGCAGCAAAAGGACGCCGGCCGCCAACAGCACCGCAAACGCCAGCAACATCAGGATGGCGGTGATGAACCAGGCCCAGACCGTCAACGGCATCCGCATCAGCGACATGCCACGCGCGCGCAAGTCCAGGGTGGTGGTGATGAAGTTCAGCGAGCCCATGAGGGAAGCGCCGGCGAAAATGGCAAGGCTGATGATCCACAGGGTTTGCCCCATGCCCAGGCCGGGCCCGGCGATTTCGCCCAACGCGCTCAGGGGAGCATAGGCGGTCCAACCGCTGGTCGGAGCTCCACCTACCACGAAGAAGGCCGCCACCATCACCAGCAGTGAAAGGAAGGTGAACCAGAAAGACAGCATGTTCAAGGTGGGGAAGGCCATGTCGGCGGCGCCGATCTGAATCGGCAGGAAGTAGTTGCCGAAGCCGCTCTGGGGCGCGGTGGTGAGCACGAAGAAAACCATGATGGTGCCGTGCATAGTCATCAGCGCCAGGTACTGCTCGCCGGTCATGATGTCGTCGCTGAAGGGGAGTTTGGCGTTGGGCCAGGCCAGGTGGAACCGCATCAGCACCGAGAGGTACATGCCGATGAACACCGACACCAGCGCCAGCATGAGGTACTGAATGCCGATGACCTTGTGGTCCTTGCTGAAGATGTATTTCCACACAAAGCCCTGGGGCGCCTCGTGGACCAGCGGGTGGGCTTCTGTCGCCATTAGTTTTCTCCTCCGCTCAAACTGGCATCACTCAAAGGCCGCTTGCTCCTGCAGCCAGCTCTGGTACTCGTCCGGCGGCAGGACTTGCAGGAAGGTTCGCATGCGGTGGTGCTGCATGCCGCACAGCTCCGCGCAGACAATTTCGTACCGCCCCACTTTGTTGGCGGTGAAGTGCAGCCGAATGGCGAGGCCGGGGACGGTGTCCTGCTTGAAACGCAACTCGCGCACGAAAAAGCTGTGCAGCACGTCCTTGGAAAGCAGAATCACTTCCACTTCCTGATTGATGGGGACCGCCATCACCGGAGTGATAACGTCGTCCTCCGCCGCCGGGTCGTCGAAATCCACCCCCAGCGGGTTGCCGGCGGAATCGTTTATCAGGGTAGGATCGGTGCGGCCGAAGGTGCCGTCCGGCCCCGGGTAGCGAAAGTTCCAGGCGAACTGCTGCCCGGTCACTTCCACTTGCACCGCGCCGGGGGCGGCCCCTCTCCAGCGCAGCTCGGCCCAGGCGCTCTCGGCGGCAATCCCTAGCGCGAGAAACAAAATGGCGGTTGCGGTCGTCCAGATAATCTCCATGGTGTGGTTGCCGTGGAAGTAGTGGGCGCGGCCGCCCCGGTCGCGGTACCACAAGACCACAAACGCCAGTGCCAACTGCGCCAGGAAGAATACCACCCCGCAGATGATCAACGTCCGGACCAGTTGCGCGTCCATGACCGGGCCTATGAGCGAAATGGTCTCCGGCGGCCACCAGATGCGCGTGGCAAAAACGTAAATGGTGGAAAAAGTAAAAGCCACCAGAATGAAAGCTAGGGTAGCTGCTACCAGCCGAGAGCCCGAACCGGATTGGTTATTTCCCATTTTTTCCGCTCCTCACAGAAAGTTTTCCCCTAGACTCAAAACGCAGCAATAGTGCTGCCGCTAGTGCTTGCTATGGTCTGCCCACGACGCCCAATGGCACGACACTGGCCGCTTAGACTATCCTGAATCCAAGATTTTCGTCAATGGGTCTGGCGGCCTGATAGTGTCCTAATTTCACACCGAGCCCCCAGGCCCCTGCCTGGGGGAAGCAAAAAGCCCTGCGGCGGGGGCCGCAGGGCTCGGTGTGATTTGGGGCCGAGTTTGGAATCGCTCAAACTATGATACTACTGCGGCCCACTCACCCTCGCAGCGGCAACCGGCGAAGGGAAGGGAAACGCCAGCCCGGCCGGCGCGGTTGCGGCTGCGCGCGAGTGTCCAGTAGAATCGGCGGCGTGAGGCGATGGACGAGGCGCGGCGCTATCGGGTGAGCGGAATGGTGCAGGGCGTCGGCTTCCGGTTCTTCGTGGAGCGGGTGGCGCGGCAGTTGGGCGTGGCCGGCTACGTGAAGAACCTGCGCGACGACCGGGTGGAAGTCTTTGCCATGGGCCCGGCCCCGCAACTAGCAGAGTTGAAGCGCCGGCTGGAAGCAGGCCCGCCCGCCGCCCGCGTCACCGGCGTGGAGGAAGAAATCGCTAACCCCAAAGAACGCTACCGCGGCCACTTTACTGTCGAGTTCGAAGGAGGACTGTGGTGAATTCCAACGACCTGAAGAAACTGATCCGCGAAATTCCCGACTGGCCCAAGCCCGGCATCCTTTTCTACGACATCACCACCCTGCTCAAAGTCGCGCAGGGTTTCCGCACCCTGATTGACCAGTTCTACGACCACTACCACACCCGACCGGTGGACACGGTGATCGGGATCGAGGCGCGCGGGTTTATCTTCGGACCGGCGCTGGCCTACCGGCTGGGCGCGGGCTTCGTCCCCGTCCGCAAACCCGGCAAGCTCCCCGCCCAGACCACGAAGGAAACCTACCAGCTCGAATACGGCACCGACGCGCTCGAAATTCACCAGGACGCGGTTCAAAAAGGGCAGCGGGTGCTGATCTGCGACGACTTGCTGGCCACCGGCGGCACCGCAGCGGCCACGGCGCGGCTGCTGCGCGAGCTGGGCGGCGATGTGGTCGGTTGCGCCTTTGCGGTCGAGCTCACCTTCCTCAACGGCCGCGAGAAGTTAAAAGACCTCGACGTTTTCTCGCTGCTCCAGTACGACAAGTAGGCATGGCAGCTCCGGCCAGCCAGGAGATGCGCGAGCTGCTGCAAGAGTTTGTGGACGCGCAGATTGACGCCCCGGCGCTGCTGGCCCGCGCCGGCAAGTTCCTTCCGGCGGACGCCGACGCCAACCAGGAAATTCTGGAGCTGCTGGCCGAAGGTGACTTGAAGCTGCGCCTGCCCGAGGGCCGCCGGGCCTTCGTCCTCCGGCTGGAGCAGCTCGCCGAGGGAGAAGCGTCTTACACCGATCTCGACCTCTGGTGCTTCAGCCTGGGTCTGACCGGCGGCTTCGAGCCCGACGCCATTCCCCAAAACCCGGAGCTGATCTTGCTGCGGGCGGTGGTGGACTGGATCGAGAAGTGGGAGGACGAAGCCGAACGCCCGGCGCCGGCTGAGTTGCACGAGTTCGCGCGCATCCTGGCGCAGGAGAGCGACCCGCTGCGGTGCCTCGAACGCTTGGAAGAGGCGCTGGCGCGCTTTGAGCGCAACTAACCCCGCGCCCGCGCATCTAGTGAAACAGAACCCGAGAGGAGGGAAACCATGGCTGAGCTGATCCACCTTTCCAAATTCCGCATCGTGCAGGAGAAGCGGCCCCTGCGGCGCGCTTACCTGGAAGGTTTCAAGGACCCCATCGAGTTCGGCGTCCACGGTGGCATCAAACACTTCTACAAGATGGAGCCGGAGCGCGACCTCCCCGCCACGCTCGACTACGTGGTGGGCGCGGTGGCCGGTTGAATGACCGGCACCCTGGCCGGCGCGCTGGAAGCGCGTCAAATCCCCAGCTACCCCGACAAGCTCACCGCCGACGTGGAAGGCTTTATCGAAGCGGTGGACGGCAAGCCGCTCATCACCCGTATCAAGGTCCATTACAATCTCACCGTCCCCAAGGGCAAGAGGGCCGAGGCCGAGCGCGCCATCGCCGTGCACGAACAAAAATGCCCGGTCTCGCAATCCGTCCGCCGCGGCATCGAAATCGCCTTCGATGGCGACGTGACCGAAGAGTAAACCTCCTTCGCCTCCCGCACGAAGCCGATGAGGAAAGGCCGACGACCCATAGGGGTCGCCGCTACTCAATCTTGCCCACGGGCGGAAGCCCTTCAGGGACTCAGGACAGGCCCGTAGGCTGAACCTTGCCAATTCACTCAAAAATTGGTGGGGCAGACCTGCCTGCGCCTGCCTACCGCAAGCAGGGTAGGCAGGCATTCTTGTCTGCCTCTCCCGTGCCGCGCAGACAAGAATGTCTGCGCCACTGTATTCCTGAAGAGGCGAAGAAGCTAACTTGTCCTGCCTGTCCTGCCTGTCCCGAGCGTAGTCGAGGGAAGCGAAGCCGAGGGACGGCTTCTTCGTCGGCTTGTCCTTGAAGCACAAGAGGGTAGTGTCTTAATTTCACACCGAGCCCCCAGGCCCCTGCCTGGGGGAAGCGAAAATCCCTGCGGCGGGGGCCGCAGGGCTCGGTGTGATTTGGGCCGAGTTCCGAATCGCTCAAATTAAGACACTACCCACAAGAGGGCTGCCGGGAAATGGCAATGTCGGTTATGCTACTGGCGGGGAATTTTCGAACTTCTTTTTGGGAGCGTTCTGACCGCCCACCAGGATGCCGGAGGAGACCAACCAAACCTGGGATGCGTGGCTGCCGCGACTGCTCAAACGGCTGCGGCTGCGCGAACACCAGATTTTCCTTGCCCTGACGATTATCATCGGCCTGGTCGCCGGCCTCTCCGCCGTTCTGTTCCACCTGGCCATCAACAGCCTCAACTTGCAACTCTTCGGCCTGGAACCCTCCACCGCCCGGCTCATCCTGGTGCCGACACTGGTGAGCCTGGTAGCGGGCTTCCTGCTGGCGCGCTACTTCCAGCAAGCGCGCGGCAGCGGCGTCCCCCAGACCGAAGCGGCTTTCCATCTTCACGAAGGCGTCATCCGGGCCCGGACGACGATGGGCAAGTTCCTCACCGGAGTGCTCTGCATCGGCGCGGGGCACTCCATGGGACGCGAAGGCCCGTCGGTGCAAATCGGCGCCGGCCTGGCCTCGTTGATGGGGCGCTGGCTGCGGCTCTCCCCCACCAGCGTAAAAAACCTGGTACCGGTGGGAGCGGCGGCGGCGCTCTCAGCCGCTTTCAATACGCCCATTGCGGCGGTGCTCTTTGCCCTGGAGGAAATCGTCGGCGATATGAACGCCCGCGTCATCGGCTCCACCGTGCTGGCTTCGGTTTCCGCGGTGGTGGTGTCGCGCTCCATCCTGGGGAACGAGCCGCTTTTCCAGGTGCCCGACTATGCTCTGGTGCACCCGGCCGAGCTGCTGGCCTACGCCGTGCTGGGACTGGTGGGCGGAGCTGTCTCGGTGCTGTTCTGCAAAGGGCTGCTGTGGGCGCGTGCGTTCTTCCAACGGCTTCCGCGCCGGACCATCTACTTCCAGCCCGCGATGGGCGGGTTGGCGCTGGGCGTGATCCTGGTGTTCGTGCCCGAGGTCATGGGAGTGGGCTACGAGTACGTGGACGGGGCCTTGAACGGCCGGCTGCTGTTGGGGACGCTCATCCTCCTGGGCGCGGTGAAGGCGGTGGCTACCATTGTCTCCTACGCTTCCGGCAATGCCGGGGGCATCTTCGCGCCCAGCCTGTTCATCGGCGCCATGCTGGGCGGCGCCACCGGCACCCTGGTGCAGAACTTCGGCTGGTTCGCCAGCCCCACCGGCGACCCCGGCGCCTACGCCCTGGTGGGGATGGGAACGCTGTTTGCCGGCATCATCCGCGCGCCCATGACTTCGGTCTTCATGATCTTCGAGCTCACCCAGGACTACGAAATTGTGGTGCCGCTGATGATCGCCAACATGATCAGCTTCGCCATCTCTCGCCGCTACCAGCGCGCGCCCGTCTATCACGCCCTGCTGCACCAGGATGGCATCCATCTGCCGGCGCCGGAGCACCGCGTAATGGTGGGCCGCTGGCGGGTGGGAGAAATGATGAACCGCGAAATCAAAAGCCTTCCGCACGACAGCACCGTTGCCGCCGCCTGGAATCTGGTGGAACAGTGGCCGGGGGAGTGCTTCCCGGTGCGGGAGGGAGAACGTCTGGCCGGGCTGGTCACGCGCGAGACGCTGGAAAAGGCCTGGGCGGAGAGTGACGCCGAGCAGCCGTTGGCTGCGCTGGTGGCTCGCGACGGTTGGGCCCACGTCCATCCCGACCAACCGCTGGAAGTAGCATTGGAACGCCTGAGCCAAACCCCGGGGCTGCTGCCGGTGGTGAGCCGCAGCGACGTCCGCCGCCTGGAGGGTGTCATCACCCTGGAGGACGTCCTCAAGGCCTTCCACTACACCCGCCGCCTCTAGACCCGGATTTCCGATTTGGCTGTGGTACCGTATCGCCAGGACCAGTCGCTGCGCCTTGAGTTTTGGGGCTCCGACGTAAGGAACCACACTACGGAGGGTGACACCCGGTGGGTGAATTACAACACGAGCCATTCCAGTTCGCGTTCAACGGCTTCTTGAAAGTTGCGTTCCAGGGATCGCGCGTCACTTCTGACGCTGGCCTCATTCTGGTGCGCGAGTTGGATGAACGTCTGGGGCTGGAGACACTCATCGCCGAGCACCTGAGCGATTCCCGACAGGGGATGAACACCCAGTTCAGCGTGGTGGATCTCCTGCGGCAGTCGGTCTACAGTCGCCTCGCGGGCTACGAAGATCTCAACGACGCGGGGCGCGTGTCGGCAGACCCAACATTTCGTCTCATCGGGTCGCCAAAGCGCTGGGACCGGGGTGCGGCGCTGACATCGACGCTGCATTGGTTCGAGACAGAGCTGCTGACCCACGAGGAGAATCTCGTCGGGTTGAGGGCCGTGAACCGGGAGGTGCTTGCACAGGCCGAGATGGCGACGCGCGCCGACCGGATCGTGCTCGACATGGACTCGAGCGAGAGCCCGGTGCATGGGGCGCAGGAAGGGAGCGCCTATAACGGGCACTTCGAGTCCGTCTGCTACCACCCGCTGTTTCTGTTCACCGAGCATGGGGACTGCCTCGCCGCCACGCTGCGGCCAGGCAACGTGCATAGCGCCGACGACTGGGACGACCTGCTCGTACCGGAGATTGACCGGCAGCAGGTGGAGGGCAAGCGCGTAGCGTTCCGCGCAGACGCCGCGTTCGCGAAGCCCGAGATCTACGACGCGCTCGAGCAGCGCGACGTGGACTATGCCATTCGCATGCCGGCGAACAAGAGCTTGGAGCTGGAAATCGAAGACATCCTCTTTCGTCCGCCGGGACGGCCGAGCTGCAAGCCCTTGGTGCGCTACCAGAGTTTCCGCTATCAGGCCAAGAGCTGGACCACGCCCAGACGGATCGTCGCCAAGGTGGAGCACCACCAAGGTGAGCTGTTCCCTCGCGTCGGCTTCATCGTGACCAACATGGCCCTCCCGAGCCGCTCGGTCGTGCGGTTTTACAACAAGCGCGGTACGGCGGAGCAATGGATCAAGGAAGGCAAGCAGGCCACCCACTGGACGCGGCTGTCGTGCCATCGTTTCCGGGCGAACGAGGTGCGCCTGCAACTGAGCGTCCTGGCCTACAATCTGGGCAACTTGTGGCGCAGACTGGTCCTTCCGCTGCGGGTCAAGCGCTGGTCGCTCACGAGTCTCCAGCAGCGACTGGTGAAAACTGGGGGCCGGCTGGTGAAGCATGCGCGGTACTACTGGCTTCTGCTGGCGGAAGGGCATCTCACGCGGCGGCTGTTCGGCGACATGCTGCGGAGGATCTGGGCGCTACCCGTGCCGGCAGGCTGACGCGCGGCCTGAAGTGCAACGAAGCCCGCCCGGCGATGACACGGGGCACACGTGTGGAGCGGTGTCTGAGAAATGCCCGAAAAGCAGGGGTTCCAGTCGGTCGCACGTCGGCGCGGGCTCAGATGAAGGCCTTTGAAGCTGAGCGATTGTGCGACGATCGAAGTTTTTGTGCGATCGGCGGCGATCGGGTGTATAAACGTGCCATCAGGGGCAGGCAAAACGGAAATCCCGGCTAGAAGCTGGAGGCCTGAAGCAAGAAGCTAGAAGGTAGGTAGGGCAAGGTTTCGCCCCTGCCGGTTTCTTGCTGCACCCGTCCCGGTCACAGTCAAGAAAAGACAGATTGGAAGAGGTGCGGACCTGCCTGCCGCAGGCAGGGTTTATCCCCGCAAGGGGGCACCCGCAACAATGGCGCAGTTTCCTCTGCGGTCTCTGCGCCTCTGCGGTGAGTCGAACAGTCTTGACTACTGGCTTGATCGCCTTGTGGGTCGTGCCTTTAGGCACGACATCTCCGCCAAACAATGAACAGAGGCTTTAGCCCCTGAAGTCTATTTCTTGCTCCGCCGCTGGCGCAGCACTTCGTAGAGCGCCACCCCCGCCGCCACCGACACATTCAATGACCCCACCGGCCCCACCGTCGGAATCTTTGCCACAAAGTCGCAGCGCTTGCGCACCTGCTGGTGCAAGCCTTTCCCTTCCCCGCCCAGCACCAGACCAACCGACACCGTCAAATCCACCTCGGTAAAAGCGCGCTCGCCGTCGGCATCCAGTCCCACCAGCCAGCAGCCCGTCTGCTTGAGCTGCTCCATCGCCCGGCCCAGGTTCACCACCCGCGCTACGCTGATGTGCTCGGTTGCGCCCGCCGCCGCTTTTTCCGCCGCCGGCGTCACGCCCGCCGCCCGCCGCTGGGGCAGAATCACTCCGTCGGCCCCGGCGCAGACCGCCGTGCGCAGGATCGCTCCCAGGTTGCGCGGGTCTTCCACGCCGTCCAAGAGCACAAACAGCGCCGGCGACTTGGCGGCACCCAGGAGTTCCTCCAAATCCAGGTAACGCTTCGCGCCCGCCACCGCCGCCACACCCTGATGAGCGCGCGTGCCGGTCAAACGATCAAGCTCGCTGCGCTGCACGAAGCGCACCGGCACCCGCGCCGCCCGCGCCGCCTCCACCAACTGCTGCACCTCGCGCCCACCGCGCCCGCGCGCCACCAGCAGCCGCTCCAGCGGGCGCCGGGCCGCTCGCGGTGAACCCTCGCGGTGAACCGCCAGCGCCTGCTCAATCCCGTGGATGCCGTAGAGAACCGCCACCCGTCACCGCACTACACAAACACCGAACAGAACTCCAACACGCGCTGCCGGCAACTCTTGACATCTACCGGCAAGTCGAGTTCGTGCCCGCGCTCGAAGATGGGAATCAGGTCGTCCAGACTGGGCCCGAAGGGCAAGCCGGTCAACGCCACCCGGACGGGCCGCAGGAGTTGCCCGCCCCGCCAGGGCGTTTCGCGCTTCAACTCCTCCAGAATTTCGTGGAACCGCTCCACCGTCAGCCAGCTTTCGGCCAGCGCGTGCTGCCCGAAGGCGCGCAGCACTTCCCGCGCCCCTTCACTTTCCATCACCTGGCGGCTCTCCGGCACGCGCAGATAGTGCTCCGGTTGATAGTCGAACACCAGCCGCGTGCGCGCCGGCAGCAGCGAAAGGAAATCCAGGCCGGGCTGCACCGCCCGCACCACCTCCGCCAGCCAGGCGCGCACCGGCGGCGCCAACTCTCCCTCCGACAACCAGCCCGCCCGGCGGAAATAGGGCAGCGAGAGTTCCAGCAGCCGTTCGGGGTGGGCGCGCTCGACCCAGGCGTGGTTGACGCGGCGGAGCTGCTCAAAATCAAACGTGACCGCCTGCGGCGGTGTGTCCTGCGGGGGCCAACCCCGCCGATGGCGGGGCAAGTGCCCGAGCAACTGCTCGCGCGAGAGCACCTCCTCTTCCACCGGCACCGGCCAGCCTTGCAGCGCGAGAAAATTCAGCAGCGCCTCCGGCAGCACGCCCAACTCGCGCAACTCCGCCACCCGGGTCCGCCCGCTCCACTCGCCCCACGCCGAGGATGGAGTCTCCTCGATGGGCGGCGGGGTGCAAACCCACGGTGGCGCCTCGCCCTGCTTGCCTTCGCCCTCCCCGTCCAACCCCAGCCACCGCAATTCTTCTTTCTCTTCGTTGCTGGGAGCCGCCGGCGCCGAACGCCCCAACCCCGTGCGCACCGCCAGCCACGCGAACACCTGCGCCCGCGCCCACTCCACCGTCAGCGCGCTTTCCTGTAGAGAAAACTGGCCCTCGACTGGCATGAGCATCAAGAGTCGGTGCAAAAAAGTGGTGTTCGCCAGAGTCCCGTACGGGCCGCAACCCACGCCAAATCAATACGTGGTTTCAGGGGGATGGTAGCGGCGAACAATGCGTTCGAGCGAAGCCCGCATTCTTCGTCGGCTGTTTGCCAGACAAACCGGCGACGACAGCTGTGCCTTTCATCGCCGCTACCAGGCTCTACCAAGTTTAGCCCAGCGGCCTGCTTGCCGCAGGCAGGCTTCCGCCGCTGGGTCCCACGGGCAGCCTGCCCCGCCGAAGCCTGTAAGGCGTAGGCGTGGGAAGCCCGTGGACTGAACAGCGCTTGTTTCGCTTGATACACTTTGTTCCTCGCTGAAAAGCGCGAGGCGAACCCCGCTTAGGGGGCGGGCGGACGAAAACCGCTTGTTTTCACACCGACTCATTGAAGAATGACGATCACGCTAAGACAGCTAGCTTCGCCGCCCCCGACACTTCAGGCAGAAGTGCGCGCCGCTTGCCGCCGCTTCCGCGCCGCGAGCTTCCTCGCCAGCCGCGGCAGCTCGCTGAACTTCAACTCCTGCTTCTCGTAGAGCTTCACTTTTTGCTTGGCGCGCTTGCGCCGCTTCTGGTGCTTCCTGCGAGCTACGAACCCTTTCTGCCGCATACGAGGCTCCTCCCTTGATAATGAACCACTGAACCTAAGAAATCGACTCCAGCAGCGCCACCGCCTGCGCCGCCATGGCCTCGCCCCGCCCGATGGCCTCCAGGCCCTCGGTGGTCTTGGCCTTGACGTTCACCTGCGCCTGCTCACTACCAAGCGTCTTCGCCAGCCGCTCCCGCATCTGCGCGAAGTGCGGCGCGAGCTTGGGTTCCTGCGCCAGCACAATGCAGTCCACCTGCGCCACCCGCAGCCCCTTTTCCTCTAACAACTCTACCACGCGGGCAAGGAACTGCATGCTGTCGGCGCCCTTCCATTGCGGGTCGCTGTCGGGAAAATGCTGGCCGATGTCGCCCAGCCCGGCGGCGCCCAGCAGCGCATCGCAGATGGCGTGCGTCAGCACATCGCCGTCCGAGTGCCCCGCCAGCCCTTTGCCGAAAGGAATTTCCACCCCGCCCAGCACCAGTTTCCGCCCCGCCACCAGGCGATGATAGTCGTAGCCAATCCCAACGCGCATTCCTACCTGCCTGCCTCCTGCGCGAGGAGGAAGCGGGCCAGCTCCAGGTCGCTGGGCTTGGTGATTTTGATGTTGCGGTCCGATCCCATCACGACGGTTACGGTGTGGCCGAGCCGTTCCACCAGCACCGCTTCATCCGAGCCGCGGAAGCCGTCGGCGGTGGCGCGCTCGAAGGCCTCCCGCAGCCAATCGGCACGAAACACCTGCGGCGTCTGCGCCAGCACCACCCGTTCGCGCGGAATGGTGGTGACGATGCGGGAGCCGTGGTGCGCGCCGGCGGGCTCCACCTGCTTGACCGTGTCGCCGGCGGGCAGACCCGGAATGGTGGCGCCGGTTTCCGCCGCCGTCTCAATGACCTTCTCGATCAGGGCCGGCTCCGCGAAGGGCCGTACGGCGTCGTGCACCAGCACCAGCTCGGTGGCGGGCGGGGCCTCGCCCAGTGCCTTCGCCACCGATTCCTGCCGCGACTCGCCTCCCTCCACCAAGCTCACGCGCTTGCGGTAGTCTTCCCCGGCCAGCCGGGATTCCACCGCCCCCCGATCGCCTCCGCGCACGGCCACAATCAACTGCCCGATGCGGCGCACGGCGGCCAGCTTCCGCAGCGTCCAAAACAAAATCGGCACACCCTCCAGCTCCAGCAACTGCTTGGGCGGAGCCGTCCCCTGCGCCGAGCGGCCGCCCGCCATCCGAACGCCCAACCCGGCGGCGGGAACGATGGCTACAACCTTCATCATCGTATTGCGGGAAAACCAGGAATTTTGGCGTGCTGTTCCTACCGATGGCCTTTCAGTCCGCGCTGCGGTAGCGCCCCTGCTGCCGCTGCTGGCCCGGCCGGCCCCCTCCCTGCTGCCGGGTGGGACCGTTGGCCGCCATGGACTGATTGGAATAGCGACCGCGCTCGCGCTCGGAGCCGCCGCTCTCGGCATCGTAGCGGCCAAAGATCATCTTCCCGGCGGTGGTTTGCAGCACGCTGGTCACGGTGATGTTGATGGTGCGCGAGATCATCCGCCGGGCGTTATCCACCACCACCATGGTGCCGTCGTCCAGGTAGGCGACGCCCTGGCTGTGCTCCTTGCCCTCCTTGAGGATAAAGACCCGCATGGCCTCGCCCGGCAAGACGATGGGCTTGAGCGCATTGGCCAGTTGGTTGATGTTCAGCACCTGCACCTTTTGCAGTTGCGCCACCTTGTTGAGGTTGAAGTCATTGGTGACAATCTTGGCCTGGTAGCGCTTGGCCAACTCGATCAGCTTCATGTCCACGTCGGGGACGTGGGGAAAGTCGTCCTCCACGATCTGCGTATCCACGTGCGGCATCTTCTGGATGCGTTGCAGGATGTCGAGCCCGCGCCGGCCGCGGTTGCGCTTGAGCGAATCGGCGCTGTCGGCGATCTGCTGCAGCTCCCGCAGCATAAACTGGGGCGCCAGCAGGGTGCCGTCCAGGAAGCCGGCCTCGCAGATATCGGCGATGCGGCCGTCAATGATCACGCTGGTGTCGAGGACTTTGATGTCGCGGGGCGCGCCGCGCTCGGCCCCAAAGAGCCCACCCATGGCTTGCAGGTTCAGCAGGTCGCCCTTCTTGGCGCCGATGACCATCCCCAGATAGGTCAGAATCAACAGCAGCGCCACCTGCAGAAAGGACTGGGTGCGGGGTTCGATGCTGGTTCCGCTCAAGACCAGCGCAATCAGATAGGCGCACAGAATGCCGGCCAGCGAACCCACCACTGCTCCGATCAGCCGCTTGAGGCTAGAGCGGCGCAGGCGCATCTCAAACAGCACCCCCACCAACCCCAGCAACACTCCAAACAGGGCCGCGTAGAGCGGGGGGAGATGGAAGGGACGAAAGTGGTATGTGGCCGCCGCCGTCAGGAGGATGAAACTCATCCGCAGGATGGTCAGGTCCATCCACCCCCAGCGTTCAGGCCCGCCCGGCGCACTCACCGGCGAGGACGGACGCGGTGGAACTCCCACCCGCCCCGGGTTGGAAAAACGGCTCTGCGTTGAGTGCGACCCGCGCTCGCGGCGCGAAGACTCGTGTGCCTCTCGGATAAGACTCTCCTCCCCTCAGGCTCCTCCCCCGACGGGAGAGGGCGCGCCCATCATCCCTTTTGTGGTTGCTATGATGACGCCCGCGCAGTATACACCTGCGCCCTGCGCCCCAGCAAGGCGTTGTACTCGTCCAGTAGATTAGTGACACTTTCCGGAAAGAGAGGTCGTTCCGACATCCTAGAAACCCTTGAAAGAGAGGGAGGTTGGGCGGCTACTGCTATCAGAAAGCAAGACAGGCGGTTAGGCGAGAAGAAAGAGCCCTCCGGCTGAAGAAAAAGAATCGCTCCAGAAAGGCCCAGGATTGCGCCACGGGCCCTCTTGAGTGTCACGGATCATTCTGAACGAGTACAGCTCACATCGCTATACCCGCGATTGGGGGGAATCCCGGCTCGTTTTGGCAGTTCCGCTGACCTCCTTGGTGTGTTCCGGACCTCCCACCTGCCTCGCTGCTAACACCTATCCCCCCTACATGACTTGCGAGCGCTAGCTTCACAGTCTCTCCTGGTTCGCTAGCCGTCGGGCAGGGGCAGCGCCGCGCGGGTGGCCGACGAGCTGGCCGAGGTTCGCCTGAAGAAAGGCAAAACCTACCGCGACCTCTACTGGGGCACCTCCGACTCCAAGCCCGAAACTCCCACCTGCGGAAGCTAGGCTGGCGCGGTCGGGCTCGAAGGAACCACCGGCAAACGCGCAATCAGCCGCGAGGAGTCAATCCTTTTCCCGGAGCGCTTCCACGTCTATGGTGATGACAACTTCGTTGCCCACCACCAGCCCGCCTTTTTCCATGGTAGCGTTCCAACTCACGCCGAAGTCGTGACGATTGATGGCGGCGGTGGCCAGAAAACCCGCGCGGGTGATGGGCCCTTTATCCACGCTGCCCTCCCAATAGGGCGTTTCCCACTGCCCCAGGTAGTGCACCTCCAAAGTGGCTTTGCGAGTCACGCCGCGAAGGGTCAAATCGCCGGTGACTTTGTAGTTGTTGCCCCCGGTCTGCTCGACCTGATTGCCCTTGAAGGTGATGGTGGGATGGTTTTCCGCGTCCAGGAAGTCAGCACCTCGCAGGTGGGCATCTCTCTCCGGGTCTCCCGACCAGAGTTCTTTGGCGTTCATGGTGACTTCGAGGGAAGAGCTGGCAGGGTTTTCCGGATCAAACTCCATTGTGCCATGGACATTCTTGAAGTGCCCGCGCACCCAGCTGACCATCATGTGCCGGGCGCGAAACTCCACCGCCGTGTGTCCCGGTTCAAAAGTCCATTTCGCCATTTCCTTCACCTCTCCCCTTGGGGTGTGTGGCCGCAACGGCAGGGCGGCTGTGTTAAGGATGCGCTATCCCCCCGTTTTTCTCAAGTTCCTTGCCGGCCGGAGTAGTGTCCTAATCTGATCAGGGGACACCGCCCCCCAGGCAGGGGCCTGGGGGCTCGGTGCGAAATTTGAACACTAGCCCGGCCTGGCAGGGTACGACCCACTCTCCCTGCGGGCGTCAGGGTGCGACCTCGTTGAGCTGGCCGGTCTTGACGTCGTAGATGAAGCCCCGGACGGGAATCTGCCGGGGCACCCACGGGTGCGAGCGGAGCTTCTGGATTTGCTGGCGGACGTTCTCCTCCAGGTTGCTGAAAGCGTGGAAGCGCGCCGGGGCCACCGCCGCGGTTCCGGTCTGCTGCTGGAGGCGGGCGTGCAGCTCCTCGTCCTTAAAGGTGAGCATGCCGCAGTCGGTGTGGTTGATGATGACGAACTCCTCGGTGCCCAGCAGGTGATGGGAGATGAGGAGCGAGCGCACGGCATCTTCGGTCACAATGCCGCCGGCGTTGCGGATGATGTGGGCGTCGCCGGTTTTGAGGCCCAGCATCGGCTCCACCGTTAGGCGGGCGTCCATGCAGGCCACCACCGCCAGCTTGCGGGCCGGCGGGATAGGCAGAGTCCCGAGCGTAAAGCTCCGGGCGTAGCTTTGATTGGCTCTTACGACTTCATCGATGATGCTCATGGTATTTCCCTCCTTGTAAGTTTTTCGGAAATAAAACAGCGGCGCGGGCCGGGCAAGGAAACATACCTGCTGGCCGCTCCAGACCCCCCGGGCGGCGCGTCTTTTGTGCTCTAGGAGTTAGGTCTTATCTAGGCGCAGCACCCGCCGGGAGAGGGCCCATGGGCGAAGGTGCTACATCGGCGAAGGGGTTGGGCGGGAAGTGCGGCGGCTTGGGTGTCGGTCCTGCGGGTGCCCATTGTTGCCCCCCACTGGGTTGATGGAGGGTTGGATGCGCCTGGGTCGCGTGCGGTTTCAGAAAACTTCGTTGCTTGATATGCCAGGGTGGCCCTTGCGGGGAGAGCGGCACAGGTGCTTTCGACCGAGAAGGGACTTGTGTTTGGCGGAGCGGCTGGCCTAGACTGCCGACCGCTACTAGTTCGAGGGCTTGCCGAGTCGGGGGAAGGAAGCGCCTGCCGGATGCGACCCGCTCGGGAGGAGAGACAATGCCGCCGAATTGGGATCGCCGCCGCCAGGGGAACGGCCGGGAACGTTACCCGGCGCTGCGGCTCTATGCCAAGGTGATTAACCTGACCGGATTCGTGGGGCTGGTGGTGGGGGTGGTGTTCGCGGTGCTGGTGCTGTTGTTTGCGGAAGAGTCGCTGCCGCAGCGGGTGGCTCACAGCGCCATGGCGCTGGGTGCAGCGGCGGTTTATTTCATCGTGGTGCGAGCGGCGGCGGAGATTTTCTTCCTGCTGCTGGACGTGGCCCGCAACCTGAACGCCACCCGCGATCTGGTGGAGAAGCAGGTGGCGGGCCGCCGAGGGAAACAGTCATGAGCAAGAAACATTCGCCGCATTTTCTGGCGCTGGTGGAAGAGGTGCGGCAGCGGGTGGCGGAGCTTTCGGTCGAGCAGGTCAAGGAAAAGTTGGACAACGGCGAGGCGTTCCGCCTGCTGGACGTGCGCGAAGGCGAGGAGTACGCGCGCGGGCGGCTGCCGGGCGCGGTCTCGCTCTGCAAGGGGATTGTGGAGCGCGACATCGAGGGCTTGGTCTCGGACTTCGAGACGCCGCTGGTGCTCTACTGCGGGGGCGGGTTCCGCTCGGCGCTGGCCGCCGACAACCTTCAGAAGATGGGCTACAAGAACGTCGCCTCCATGTGGGGCGGCTGGCGCGCTTGGAACGAAGCCGGCTTCCCCACTGAGAAGTGAGTTGTGTAGTTCCTCGCGGCCGGTAGCCGACAGCCGACCAAGACGCAGACAAGAATGCCTGCGCCACCGGTTTGTGTGAGGGCATCCGGTGCAGGCGATTGCTTCAATCTAATGGTGGGGCAGACATTCTTGTCTGCCTTCTTCTTCATGAGAGATGACGCAACTCTTCGCGTTTCACATCGCCGGTTGCCCCACTGGAGGCTGAAGGGCTCTATCTACTTCGTAACTTTCCGGCTTAGGGAAGGGCGGTTGGACGCTGAGGAAATTTCGTTGGTACGAGAGCACATTCTTTCCGGCGATGGGCAGTACTATGAGTTGGTGGCATTAGTGGTCATGCCTAATCATGTCCACCTCGTGCTTGCGCCGAGTGCCGGCCTCAGCTTGAGCCGGATTTTGAAAGGGATCAAAGGGGTTACCGCGCGTCAGATAAACGGGAAGCGGGGGGTAAGAGGGAGGCTCTGGCAGGACGAATCATTCGATCGAATCGTTCGGGATCAAGCGGAGCTACAAGAAAAGCTGGAGTATATGCTGAAGAATCCCGTAAAAGCCGGGTTGACCGTTGATCCTTGGCGATACCCGGGTTGGTACGCGAAGCGGCAATAGCCATCCGTCGCAGACAAGAATGTCTGCGCCACCAAATTGGAGAGAAGGAGTAGCGGCGAAGAAGCTCCGGCTTCTTCGTCGGTTTGTCACTCTGGTATTCCCGTACATTCTACACAGCCGACGGAGTGGTATCGTTGGTTGTCTCTGTTCATGAGTTGAAACCATGTGGTGGGTGCAGGCGATACTGACCGGGCTGGGGCCGTCGCTGGCGGGCGGGCTGGTGGGACTGGTGCTGGGGAATCTGCGCTGGCCGCTGGTGCTGGCGCTGCTGGAAGGCAACGCAACCCTGGCGGCGGGCACCAACTTGGCGGTGAGCACGGTGGCCGCCGCCGGCGGCACCACCAAGCACGCGCGCGAAGGTCGGGTGGATGTGGCTCTGCTGGTGCGGTTGGGTGGCGCGGCGGTGGTGGGCGGCTTGATAGGTTCGTTCCTCACGCGCGCCCTTCCGCGTGCCGTGCTGCTGGGGTTGATTGCGGCGCTGCTGCTGAGCGAGGGGACGCGGATGCTGTTGCGGGCGGCGAGCGCACCGGCGGAAGTGCCGATCGCGCAGGGCGCGCAGCGGCAGTATCTGGCTGAGATAACAATTGGGTTCGTCATCGGGGTGCTGAGCGGAATGGTGGGGATGCTGCTGGGCAGCCTGCGCTTGCCGGCGATGATTCGCTGGCTGGGGGTGGACGCGCGCCGCGCGGTGGGGACCAACATGGCCATCGGGCTGGCGCAGGGACTGGCGGCCACGGTGGGCCACCTGGCGCAAGGGCAGGTGGCGTTGACCCCGCTGGCAGTGGTGGGCGCGGCGGCGCTGGTCGGGGCTTACGTGGGGGCGCACTTCTCCGGCCGGCTGCCGGTGCCGACGCTCAAGCGGGCGATTGGAGTTGTGCTGCTGGTGAGCGGCGCGGCGATGATAGCCGTGCAGATAACTTAGCCACCGAGACACAGAGGCATAGACCGGGATTTCCGTTTTGCCTGCCCCTGATGGCACGTTTATACACCCGATCGCCGCCGATCGCACAAAAACTTCGATCGTCGCACAATCGCTCAGCTTCAAAGGCCTTCATCTGAGCCCGCGCCGACGTGCGACCGACTGGAACCCCTGCTTTTCGGGCATTTCTCAGACACCGCTCCACACGTGTGCCCCGTGTCATCGCCGGGCGGGCTTCGTTGCACTTCAGGCCGCGCGTCAGCCTGCCGGCACGGGTAGCGCCCAGATCCTCCGCAGCATGTCGCCGAACAGCCGCCGCGTGAGATGCCCTTCCGCCAGCAGAAGCCAGTAGTACCGCGCATGCTTCACCAGCCGGCCCCCAGTTTTCACCAGTCGCTGCTGGAGACTCGTGAGCGACCAGCGCTTGACCCGCAGCGGAAGGACCAGTCTGCGCCACAAGTTGCCCAGATTGTAGGCCAGGACGCTCAGTTGCAGGCGCACCTCGTTCGCCCGGAAACGATGGCACGACAGCCGCGTCCAGTGGGTGGCCTGCTTGCCTTCCTTGATCCATTGCTCCGCCGTACCGCGCTTGTTGTAAAACCGCACGACCGAGCGGCTCGGGAGGGCCATGTTGGTCACGATGAAGCCGACGCGAGGGAACAGCTCACCTTGGTGGTGCTCCACCTTGGCGACGATCCGTCTGGGCGTGGTCCAGCTCTTGGCCTGATAGCGGAAACTCTGGTAGCGCACCAAGGGCTTGCAGCTCGGCCGTCCCGGCGGACGAAAGAGGATGTCTTCGATTTCCAGCTCCAAGCTCTTGTTCGCCGGCATGCGAATGGCATAGTCCACGTCGCGCTGCTCGAGCGCGTCGTAGATCTCGGGCTTCGCGAACGCGGCGTCTGCGCGGAACGCTACGCGCTTGCCCTCCACCTGCTGCCGGTCAATCTCCGGTACGAGCAGGTCGTCCCAGTCGTCGGCGCTATGCACGTTGCCTGGCCGCAGCGTGGCGGCGAGGCAGTCCCCATGCTCGGTGAACAGAAACAGCGGGTGGTAGCAGACGGACTCGAAGTGCCCGTTATAGGCGCTCCCTTCCTGCGCCCCATGCACCGGGCTCTCGCTCGAATCCATGTCGAGCACGATCCGGTCGGCGCGCGTCGCCATCTCGGCCTGTGCAAGCACCTCCCGGTTCACGGCCCTCAACCCGACGAGATTCTCCTCGTGGGTCAGCAGCTCTGTCTCGAACCAATGCAGCGTCGATGTCAGCGCCGCACCCCGGTCCCAGCGCTTTGGCGACCCGATGAGACGAAATGTTGGGTCTGCCGACACGCGCCCCGCGTCGTTGAGATCTTCGTAGCCCGCGAGGCGACTGTAGACCGACTGCCGCAGGAGATCCACCACGCTGAACTGGGTGTTCATCCCCTGTCGGGAATCGCTCAGGTGCTCGGCGATGAGTGTCTCCAGCCCCAGACGTTCATCCAACTCGCGCACCAGAATGAGGCCAGCGTCAGAAGTGACGCGCGATCCCTGGAACGCGACTTTCAAGAAGCCGTTGAACGCGAACTGGAATGGCTCGTGTTGTAATTCACCCACCGGGTGTCACCCTCCGTAGTGTGGTTCCTTACGTCGGAGCCCCAAAACTCAAGGCGCAGCGACTGGTCCTGGCGATACGGTACCACAGCCAAATCGGAAATCCGGGCCAAGTTTGCTGGCGGCGGAGGAGAAGCGGACGGTGCTGTCGGTGGCGCGGGCGGCGCGGCTGCTGGGGAAGTCGAAGGACACCATCTACCGCTGGCTGGAGGAGGGGAAGCTCTCCGGCCGCAAGGTGGGTGGGCGCTGGATTATCTACCAGGATTCAGTCGAGGCCGCCTGGGAAGCAGCGGTGGTGGAGCGAGAGTAGCAATATAATAGTAGGAAAAGCAAGTGGTTAGAGGAGATGCATATGGATTCAGTCGAGAAAGAATGGTACGACAAAGCTAATTCCTACCAGCCACAGCCGGGGAAGAACTATGGTTGGGTGCTGGACTATGCCAAGTTCCGTCTCAAATTCACGTTTGGCAATGCCCGCTACTTGGAAGAGAAAAGCCTCGGCCTTCTAAAATTTGTTTTCTCGGTAGCGTTCGGTGGCTGGGCAGTTTTTTCCTTCTTGCTTTCAAGAGGGATGCTCATTGACTGGCCAGCGATGATGCTTATTGTATTTGGTGGCCTTTGTTTGCTTAATTCAGGGTGGCACTTCGTCAAAGCTTTTGGTCCTACAGCTCGACCGGTTCCTCTTGCTGAGGATGTCGCACTGCGTTCCGTTGACTCATCGGAATCTGTCGATGGAGGCATGGCGAATTTCAGTCTTACTCTGGCAGCTTCCACGGAGTATCAGAGCAAACTTACAAGCCAGAAAGGCAAATCTGTGCGCAGAGGAATACGCTGGGCCTACGGAGGTACCTTGTTGTTTATCTTGTCTCTTTTTTGGCAGGTTCTTCGTCGAATGTTTCCCATTTTGAGTCTTGCGGTCGGACAATGGGCTCCCTAGATGGCGAAGGGTTGGAGGGCTGCTGCTGTGCAGGCGGAGATTGGGCCGGGGCTGGCTTCTTATCGCTTGCCATATTACACCTGCATTGCCAAAAGTTACATTCTTGGGGGTTCCATAGTCAAGTAAGTAATCGAGTTGGTTCAGGTAAATACGTTATGAATTCGGGAGCAGATGAGCGGTTGGCGGGTGCGAAGCACCTCTTCCGGACTTCATAACATATAATTATGGATGGACAGAGGGGCGGAGAGGCAAGCACCAAAAGCAGGGGAGGGTGAGATGAAATCAACCGAAGCCGAGAGGGCAACGACGGTGGTGCAGCAGGGGTGGGCGTGGGTGGCGTTGACGCTGGCGCTGGCGGTGCATGTGGCGGACGAGGCGCTGACGGATTTCCTCTCGGTCTGGAACCCGCTGGTGGAGGCGATCCGGGCGCGCTATCCGTGGGCGCCGTTGCCGACGTTTAGCTTTGGGGTGTTGTTTGGGGGATTGATTCTGGCGGTGGTGCTGCTGCTGGTGCTCTCGCGCTTCGTTTTTCAGGGGGCGGGTTGGATGGTGCCGTTTTCGTATTTCCTTGGGGTGCTGATGCTGGGGCACAGCTTGCTGCACATCGCCGGGTCTTTTTACTTCGGTCGGCTGATACCGGGGGTGTACTCCTCGCCGCTGTTGCTGGCGGCTTCGGGGTGGCTGGTGGTGCAGACCTGGCGGCGAGGCTGAGGAGAAAACGGTACTTCAGGGGCTGAAGCCCTGAGAGTTGGCGGTGGGAATGTCGCGGCTGAAGCCGCGACCCACAAAGACAGAACAGGTAGCGGCGATGAATCCGCCACGGCGGATTCATCGTCGGCTTTCGGTCGAGCTTCCGCAGACCCCTCGCTCTGCTCGGGACGAGCAGGAATGCCTGCCTACCGCAGGCAGGCGCGGGCAGGCCCGCCCAAGGCGGGCAGGCTTCGGAATGACAAAGGGTGGTGGGGCGGGTTAGTCGAGGACGATGTGGGTTTCGGTGTGCTCGACGCCGTTGATCTGCTGGATTTGGCTGAGGACCAGGTCGTTGAGGGCGCGCTCGTTTTTGATGTTGACGACGGCGATGATGTCGGGGGTGCCCCAACAGGGGTCGGCGGCCTTGACCCCGGCGAGCGCCAGCAGGGCTTTGGCGACGTCCTTGGTTTTTCCGGCTTTGGCTTTGATGAAAACGTAGGCTTTGGTCATCGCGGCTTTCCCTCCCCCTTTCTAGTGTACCCCAACTGCTGAGACGCAAGGAAAAAACCGGCGTGGAGGCGGTCCCGGCAGGTTGTCTGCCGGATGCGGGTGCGGAGCACCTCTTCCGGACAGGTTTGTTGGAGGAGCGACCCCTGTCGTTGGGGGAGAGCGGGGGCCCCGCCCTAGTCAGGTCGGCGGGTGCCTAGCTGGGGGAGGGGCTGAGGGGCGGTGGGAAGTTGACGCCCCAGAAAGTTTGGCTGGGAGCGGTGAACTCGACGGCCACGCCCAGCAGTCCTTTGGGCTTGGGCTCGCGAAAGCCCACCACCCGCGCCCAGGTGGTTTGGCTGGTGCGGGGGTTGGTCAGGTGGATTTGGAGTGGAATCGGGAAGCGAGGTTTCATTCGGAGCAAGCCGCCGTAGGCATTGAGCACCTCGGTTTGGGCGTGTTCGCGGACAGGCGCTTGGTCTTCTCCGGTCCACTCCACATCGACCGGAATGGCCAAGCGGACGCGCGGGCTTCGTCGGCGATCCTCGCCGGTCGGGTCGGTCATTCGCGCTATACCCACCACCCCGAAAACCTACTCGCAGAGGTGAGTATAGCGCAATAGCACTTTAGCCCGGATTTCCGATTTGGCTGTGGTACCGTATCGCCAGGACCAGTCGCTGCGCCTTGAGTTTTGGGGCTCCGACGTAAGGAACCACACTACGGAGGGTGACACCCGGTGGGTGAATTACAACACGAGCCATTCCAGTTCGCGTTCAACGGCTTCTTGAAAGTCGCGTTCCAGGGATCGCGCGTCACTTCTGACGCTGGCCTCATTCTGGTGCGCGAGTTGGATGAACGTCTGGGGCTGGAGACACTCATCGCCGAGCACCTGAGCGATTCCCGACAGGGGATGAACACCCAGTTCAGCGTGGTGGATCTCCTGCGGCAGTCGGTCTACAGTCGCCTCGCGGGCTACGAAGATCTCAACGACGCGGGGCGCGTGTCGGCAGACCCAACATTTCGTCTCATCGGGTCGCCAAAGCGCTGGGACCGGGGTGCGGCGCTGACATCGACGCTGCATTGGTTCGAGACAGAGCTGCTGACCCACGAGGAGAATCTCGTCGGGTTGAGGGCCGTGAACCGGGAGGTGCTTGCACAGGCCGAGATGGCGACGCGCGCCGACCGGATCGTGCTCGACATGGATTCGAGCGAGAGCCCGGTGCATGGGGCGCAGGAAGGGAGCGCCTATAACGGGCACTTCGAGTCCGTCTGCTACCACCCGCTGTTTCTGTTCACCGAGCATGGGGACTGCCTCGCCGCCACGCTGCGGCCAGGCAACGTGCATAGCGCCGACGACTGGGACGACCTGCTCGTACCGGAGATTGACCGGCAGCAGGTGGAGGGCAAGCGCGTAGCGTTCCGCGCAGACGCCGCGTTCGCGAAGCCCGAGATCTACGACGCGCTCGAGCAGCGCGACGTGGACTATGCCATTCGCATGCCGGCGAACAAGAGCTTGGAGCTGGAAATCGAAGACATCCTCTTTCGTCCGCCGGGACGGCCGAGCTGCAAGCCCTTGGTGCGCTACCAGAGTTTCCGCTATCAGGCCAAGAGCTGGACCACGCCCAGACGGATCGTCGCCAAGGTGGAGCACCACCAAGGTGAGCTGTTCCCTCGCGTCGGCTTCATCGTGACCAACATGGCCCTCCCGAGCCGCTCGGTCGTGCGGTTTTACAACAAGCGCGGTACGGCGGAGCAATGGATCAAGGAAGGCAAGCAGGCCACCCACTGGACGCGGCTGTCGTGCCATCGTTTCCGGGCGAACGAGGTGCGCCTGCAACTGAGCGTCCTGGCCTACAATCTGGGCAACTTGTGGCGCAGACTGGTCCTTCCGCTGCGGGTTAAGCGCTGGTCGCTCACGAGTCTCCAGCAGCGACTGGTGAAAACTGGGGGCCGGCTGGTGAAGCATGCGCGGTACTACTGGCTTCTGCTGGCGGAAGGGCATCTCACGCGGCGGCTGTTCGGCGACATGCTGCGGAGGATCTGGGCGCTACCCGTGCCGGCAGGCTGACGCGCGGCCTGAAGTGCAACGAAGCCCGCCCGGCGATGACACGGGGCACACGTGTGGAGCGGTGTCTGAGAAATGCCCGAAAAGCAGGGGTTCCAGTCGGTCGCACGTCGGCGCGGGCTCAGATGAAGGCCTTTGAAGCTGAGCGATTGTGCGACGATCGAAGTTTTTGTGCGATCGGCGGCGATCGGGTGTATAAACGTGCCATCAGGGGCAGGCAAAACGGAAATCCCGGTTTAGTCCCATAGAAGATACCTAGCCGTGCCAGGCAGTCGCGGCGACAAGAACTGGGACAGGTTCTGAACCCTGTACCGAATCTGGCCCCCTCACCAGTAGCTTTCCGGCTCTAGATAGACGTAGGGTGCACGACCAGAGAACGGTAGGAGTCGGGAGCGGTAGAGAGCTGCTTAGCCCAGGTTGCGCCAGGAAACCTTCCTGCTCCGCCGAATGGGAGTGGGGTAACATGAGGAAAAGAAACCTGGCAACAGCAACGGCGCTGGTCGCGGCTTCCCTCTGCACGGGTCCCTGGGCAGAGGCGGGAGGCGGGCTGGACAAGAAACTTCCTTCCCTGGACGGCTTGGTGCGTTACGGCTGCGCGGTCAAAGGGCCGATTCTGCAAATCGATCACCGCGACCCGGCCGGCCGGGTGCGGCCGGTCTGGTCGGTCACCTTCTGGGCTGAGCACAAGTGCCTGTTCGCCGCCAAACCGCGCAAGGACTGGAAGCTCTTGTACTCCTTTCGGAAGAAGCGCAGCAAGAGCCTGTCCGACTGCGACCGGTTCATGGAGCGGGTCGGGAAAGCCCAGCAAGAGCAGCCCCTCGGTGGGGGCGGGCAATTGGCGGCGCAAAGAAATCCCCGCGGCAGCAATTAAGTTTTTCCGGCGTTCGCAACAAACGCATTCGGCTTCTTCAGTAGGTGCAGACCCACCTCCGACAGGCTTGCCCCGCCACTGGCGGGGCAAGCCTGCCTTCCCTGCTTATCCTGCCTACCGCAGGCAGGGTTGCCGAAGGGCTTGTCCCGAGGGAAACCGAGGGAAGCGCAGCCGAAGGGCCCTACTGATCCTTTGGCAGACAAGAATGTCTGCCCTACTCTTATTCACTTAGTGGCGCAGGCGGGCGGGGGAGGAGCTTCTGGAAGCGGCCCCTTCGATCATGAGCGATGCCGTGACCGCCCCGGCCAGCGCGAGCGCGGCTGCCAGAAGCATGACCAGGCGGAAACCAGCCACAAACGAGTCGTCAATGGCGCGCTCCAGCTCCGCACTCATCTTGCTGCTGAGTCCGGCCGGAACCTCCGCCCCGGCCAACTTGATTCGCTGCGCGTCCACCTGCTCTTGGGCCCAGGTGGGTATCTCCAGCGCCTCCAGATGGTGATCGAGGCGGCTGTTGAAGGCGTGCAGGACCAAAATGCCAAACACCGCGATGGCCAGCAGCCCGGCGGTGCGGGAGATGGCGTTGTTGATGCCGGAAGCGAGCGCAGCGTGGCGCTGGTCCATCGCGCCCATCACCACCGTGGTCAGCGGCGCAACGCTCACCGCCATGCCCAGCCCCAGGACGACCACCGCCGGGAAGAAGGTGCTCCAGTAGTTGCCGCCGATCCCCGGCAGGGCGAAGAGCGCAAAGCCGACGGCGGCGATCACCGGGCCGACCACAAGCGGGAGCTTGGGGCCGTAGCGATGCACCAGCCCGCCGGACCAGCGCGAGAGCAGGAACATAAGCAGAATGAAAGGCAGAAAGGCGGCGCCGGCTGCGGTCGCCGAGTATCCCTGCACTTGAACCAGATTGAATGGAAAGAAGAACAAGGCCCCGCTTAAGGCGGCGTACAACAGCAGCGTGAGCAGATTGGCTCCGCTGAAGGTTCTGGACCGAAACAAGTGGAGAGGCACCATCGGCGCCGAGCCACGCGACTCCACGGCGAGAAAACCGAGCAGCCCGGCGGCCCCGACCGCCAGGGCGCTGAGCACGACCGGGTGAGTAAAGCCCAGATTGGCTGACTCGATCAGGCCGTACACGGCGGCTCCCAGGCCGGTGGTCACCAGTAGCGCGCCCCACCAGTCCAGCCCGACGGGCCTTTCTTCGTCCCGGCTCTCCGGCAGGTAGCGGGAGGAGAGGACGAGCACAATGGCCGCCAGCGGGACGTTGATAAAGAAGACCCAGCGCCAGGAGGCGTTCTCCACCAGCCAGCCGCCCAGCACCGGTCCCAGTGCTGCGGTGATGGCCGTGAAGCTCGACCAAATGCCAATCGCGCGCCCGCGCTGCTCGGCGGGGAACGAGGCGCTGATGATGGCCAGGCTGCCGGGCACCAGCAGCGCGCCGCCCAGGCCTTGAGCCGCGCGTGCGAGGATCAGTTGGCCGGCGTCCGGCGCCAGACCGCACCACGCCGACGCCAGGGCAAAGAGCGCGACACCCGCGGCGAAGATGCGCCGGCGTCCGAAGCGGTCGCCCAACGACCCGCCCACCAGCAGCAGGGCAGCCAGGAAGAGCGCGTACGATTCAACAATCCATTGAAAGTCGGTGGCGGTGGCGTTCAGGTCGGCTTGCAGCGCCGGCAGGGCCACGTTGACAGCGGAGCCGTCAATGAAAACCATACTGCTGGCAATGATGGTCGCCGCCAGAATCCACCCCCGCGAGCTTTCCGGGCAAGGAGCGGCGCAGCGCACACAGCGGAGAACACCCTCATCGCAAGGCGGCTTGAAAATGTTGGCCATCGGGTCGTTCTCTCAGCGCATGGGTTTTGCTGGTTCCAATTCGTACGAGATCCTTTTCCCGATCAACGGGAAGCCCCCCTGGTTGGCGGGCATCTTAGGCCACCCCCCAGGCGGAGTCAATGCGCGCAGGGTGTTGATCGCACGGCGACGCGGGTGATTAGAGTTTGGGCCGGGACTTCTTGCGGCGTGTAGGGCGGCGGGGGATGCGGGCTTTGCTCCTCGGCTTTGCTTCCCTCGACGCTGCTCGGGATAAATCCCTCGGTTTCTCTCGGGACAAGTTGTTGAGGTGGCCGTTGACGGTGCGGTGGTGCTGCTCGACCATGCGGTAGAGAGCATCCACGCGGCGGGCGACGTGGTTGAGCAGCACGTCCTGCTCGCGCTGGAAGGCGTTGTCGCGCTCGACCAGTTGGCGGACGGCGCCGACCAGGTTCTGGAGGGCGAACGCGCTCTCGGTCTGCGCGGCAATCAGGCGGGGGGCGTAGCGGTCGGCCAAGAGGTAAAGGAAAGCGAAGAGCAGCAGCACGATCACGAACTGCGGCCCCCAGGCCACGACTACGCGGTCGAGCAGCGTCTGGGCCAGCTCGGGGCGCTGGTCCAGCAGGAAAAACAGCAGCGTCAGCATGCCGCCGGCGCCGCCCGCGACCGTGGCTTTGAGCAGCTTGCGGTTGGATTTGGGAGTTTCGCTCATAGGCGTTTGCCCTGGCATTTCCGAACGGCTGTCGGCGAGGAAAGGCCGACGAAGAATCCCTGCCAGGATTCTTCGCCGCTACCCGCCCCTCGCGCAAAGCGCAGACAAGAATGTCTGCGCCACTAAATATTCAAGGAAGTAAGGCTCACAACAGCTGACAGTGGGGCAGGCATTCTTGCCTGCCTGCGGTAGGCAGGGCAAGCAGGCCCGTGGGCTGAACCAGAAGCGTTGGGTGGGAAGCTCAGCGCTTGTCTTGCTGCCCAGTTTGTTCGCGGGCGCGGCGGAGGGCGTCGGCGGGGGTGGTGCGAATCTTGACCGCTTCGAAGTCCACCGGCTGGTCGTCGGCCAGGGCTTCCACCGCCGCCAGCACCAGTTGCGCCAGCAGTTGCAGGGTTTCGGTCCAGGTAACGAGGTCGCGTTTGGTCACTGCCATATTATTCTCCCTTCTTCGTCAGGACTCATTGAGGAACCTCAGTTTGCGGTCCCTCAGCGGCCTGCCTGCGGTAGGCAGGCTCAAGCCGCTTTGCTTCTGGGCTTGTGGCACGTCGCGGCTCCTCGCATAAAACGCGGGGTCTCCGCTGCGCTCCGAAAAGCCGCGACCCACAAAACGATACTAGTCCGGTTCGGAGGGGACCGGCGTTTGGCTCGGCTCGAAGATTTCCAGCAGCCGGCGCAGGTCAGCCAGCAAGACCGGCAGCTCGCCCAGCAGGGTTTCGATGCGGCGTTCGAGGCGGCGCTGCTGCTCGGCTTCGCCCGCGCGCTTGACCCGCTGGTAGCTTTGCATCAGGTCGGCAGCGGTGGTGTGGGCGACGATGAAGCGGTTGCCCGCCAGCGCAAAGCGCTCCCACTGCTGCTCGCTCAGCCGTCCGCGCACAAAGCTGCGGGCGGCGTGCGCCTGAAGCACTTCGTACTCCGCCTTCGCTACCTTGAGCGAGCGGTAGGCGACGCGGTCGAAAGACTCGCACGAAGACAATCCCGCCACCAGCGGGACCAGCAGCAGGCACAGGGGAATCAACCGGCGGTTGCGGTTCATGGCGGTACCTTCCTTTGACTAGGTGATGTCGGGTTGGGAGGAAACGTCTGCACTGCCGCGCGCGGCGTCGTACTGCGTCAGGTCGTAGCGGCGAATCAGCGTCGCCAGCTTCTGCGCGTAGCGGGGGTCGGTGGCGTAGCCGCAACGCTTGAGCGCGCGCGCAAAGGCGAAGGGGTCGTGCGCGACCTCCCGGGCCGGGGCGTAGCGCGGACGGGCGAGCAGCCGGGCGTAGTCCGCCAGGCAGGCGTCGTAGCTGTCGTAGTGCGCAAAGCGAGCCTTCTCGCGCTGGCGCTTTCCGCCCCGGTACTCGGTGGTGGTATAGACCACGGCGGCGGTGCGCCGGTGGGCCTTGATGCCGAACAGGTTGCGGTTGCGCCGCGCCAGCCGCGAGCGTCCCCAGCCCGACTCCAGGGTGGCCTGCGCCAGCACCACCGAGGCCGGCAAGCCGGTGCGGTCGCGCAAGCGCAGCACCGCCGGCAGCAGGTCGTGCAGGAATTTTTCTTGCTCTCCCTTCATCGCTTTCCCTTTGGAACCTCTCAACATCTCTCGGCCACTTGCTCGATACACGATTCACCTCCTGGGCGTCTAAGGTTTCTGCGGTTTTTGCGTTTTTTGCGGTTGTTTATTTTTTCTGAGGGGGTTTTCAGGCCGAAAAGTGGAACGAGAAAACCGCAAAAACCGCATCCTCGTCGTTCACCGCGGAGAGCGCTGAGGGCGCAGAGAGGTACAGCCTGCCCGCCCGGGGGACCCAGCGGCCTCAGAATGACAAGGGAGCAGGAATGCCGCAGACAAGAATGTCTGCGCTACTGTGTGGACAGGGGGAGGACGACCGACGAAGCCCGTTCGGGCTTCGCCGCTACCTCTCCTGCTCGCTGCGCCGTTTCCAAAAAATAAAGCAGTTGGCCGAATGCTCGACTGTGCTAGCATGGCCCCCAACCGAGCGCGAGCCAGCAGGGCAATGGGATGAAGAAAAAGTTGAGTCCGCCCACAGAACCCTGGCGGAACCCGCGCAAGCATCCGCGGGCGCGGTTGCTGACGCAGGTGGAGAGCCAGACCAGCGGAGCCACCAGCATCGGTCGCACGGAAAACATCAGCCGGGGCGGACTGCTGGTTTACACCCGCGAGACCTTCGACGCCAGCACTAGCGTCATCGTCCGCTTCAACCTCTCCCCCGGGCACCTGATCGAGGCCCAGGGCAAGGTGGTGCACGTCCAGGTGGGCGTGCAGATGGGCATCCAGTTTTCGCAGGTGACGGACGAGGACCGCAAAGCCATCACAGAGTTCGTCCGCGAAGCCTGCGAGTAGCTCCCAAACGCAGACAAGAGTGCCTGCCTACCGCAGGCAGGCCTCAGAATGACAGGAGGAAAAGCCGACGAAGAATCCCTTCTCTCGGCTTCGCTCCCTTCGACTACGCTCCCTCGACGTTGCTCGGGACAAGCGGGACAAGCCGGGATTCTTCGCCGCTACTTGCTCCCGGAGAGTAGCGGGTAGCGGCGATGCCCGTACGGGCATCGCCGGCCTTTCTTATCCTTCCTGCCGGTTCGTAAGCTACCGTACAGAGGCTCAGGGGCAAGACGCCTAGGCTGAAGCGGTGGACAGCCAAGCTCTCCGGCAGACGGCTGCGACCTGTGGGTGGGTTGGTGAATCCAATCCAGCTAGGTATCCGGGAACAACTGATGAGCAGCACCGAGACAGCCAGCCACAACTTGGCCTGCATGGAAATCTGGGGCGGCAACCACCGAGTGGCCCGCACGGTTGAACTGCCCGGCCTGGCGGGCTGGGTCTATTCCCAACCGCTGCCCGGCCACTCGAACGGCGGCGACTTGCATTACCTCTCGGTGTGCAGCCAGGGCCGGCTGGCGCGCGTGGGCTTGGCGGACGTCAGCGGGCACGGCCAGCCGGTGAGCGGAGTGGCCGACTGCCTGCGCACCCTCATGCGCGACCACATCAACACCTTGGACCAGTCCGATGTGTTGCGCGGCTTGAACCGCGCTTTCCAGCAGCAGTGCGTGAGCGGGATGAAGTTCGCCAGCGTCGTCCTGCTGGGAATCCACAGCCGCCCGGGTGAGCCCGACAACGGCCGCATGGTCTTCTCCAACGCCGGGCAGCCCCGTCCGCTCTGGTATCGGAGCACACAGAAAACCTGGGAACAGTTGAAGGAAACCGCAGCGCACGACGAAGCTGAGATGGCCGACTTGCCGTTGGGCATTATCCCCGGCACCGACTATCGCCAGAGCGCGGTGCAACTCCAACCCGGTGACTTGGTGCTGCTCTACTCCGACGGCCTGCTTGAAGCGCGCAACCCGCAGGGCGAGCTGTTGGGCGAGGAGCGCCTCCTGGAACTGGCGCGCGCCGTGCCGGTGGACTCGCCTGCCGCCGCCGGCGAAGCCTTGGTGGCCGCCGTCCGCGAATTCCGCCAGGGCGCCCCCGCCCGCGACGACGAAACCCTGCTGGCGCTCCAACTCCTTCCAGCGTAGAATCCCCCGCGAGCAACGTAGAGGAGGCGGGTGCGCCAAGCGGGTGCGGAGCACCTCTTCCGAACTGACACTTGTTTGAGAACGGGTTGGCGTAGGGCAAGGCCTTGCGCCTTGCCGAAGCACGGACGCAGCACGGCGAGGGACTCTTCGACGACGCACAGAGCAGGCAAGCCCCTTCAGGGAGGATCCTGCCTTTCTTATCAGCGTCTGGAATGGCGAAGGAAGCATGGCGTACCAACCAATTGAGAACTACGGCATCATCGGCGACATGCACACCTGCGCGCTGGTGGGCATGAACGGCTCCATCGACTGGTTCTGTTGCCCGCACTTCGATTCCCCCAGCGTCTTTGCGGCCCTCCTCGACCACAAGAAGGGCGGGCGCTTCCAGATTGCTCCCATCAAAACGCAAGCGGTCAAGCACCGGCAGTTCTACTGGCCCGACACCAACGTGCTCATCACCCGCTTCCTCTCGCCCGAGGGCGTGGGCGAAGTCACCGACTACATGCCGGCGGGCGCGCGCAAGAAGAACGGCGGCCACCGTCTGGTGCGGCGGGTCACGGTGGTGCGCGGCTCAATGGCTTTTCGGATGGAGTGCCGCCCGGCCTTCAACTACGCCCGCGACCCGCACGAGATCAGCATTCTCCCCGAGGGCGCGTGCTTCCAATCCTCCTCGCTCAGCCTGGGGTTGGCCACCCGTGTCCCGCTCCAGCGAGACGGCAACGCTGCGGTGGCCGAGTTCACCCTGAACGAAGGCCAGCGGGTGACGTTTGTTCTGCGCGACCTGGAGGCGGGCGCCGGCTGCGGCTTGGTACTCTCGGAGGCGGAGTCGGTGGCGCTGTTCAAGCGCACCGTCAACTACTGGCGACACTGGATCTCGCAGAGCACCTACCGCGGGCGCTGGCGCGAGGTGGTGAACCGCTCCTCGCTGGTGCTCAAGCTGCTGACCTACGAACCCACCGGCGCCATCGTGGCCGCGCCCACTTGCAGCCTGCCCGAGAGCCTGGGGGGCGAGCGCAACTGGGACTACCGCTACTCCTGGCTGCGCGACGCTTCCTTCACTCTCTACGGTCTGCTGCGGGTCGGGTTCACCGACGCAGCCGCCAAGTTCATGGAGTGGCTGCAAGACCGCTGCGCGGAGCTGGAGCCGGACGGCTCGCTGCAAATCATGTACGGCATTGACGGCCGCCACCAGCTCAGCGAAGAAATCCTCGACCACCTGGAAGGCTACCGGGGCTCGCGCCCGGTCCGCATCGGTAACGCCGCCCACGGCCAGCTCCAGCTCGACATCTACGGCGAGCTGATGGACGCCGTCTATCTCTACAACAAGTACGGCAGCCCCATCTCCTACGACCTCTGGCGGGAGTTGCGCCGGCTGCTCAACTGGGTGTGCGACAACTGGCAGCGCGCTGACGAGGGCATCTGGGAAGTGCGCGGCGGCCGCCAGCACTTTGTTTATTCGAAGCTCATGAGTTGGGTGGCGCTCGACCGCGGCTTGCGCTTGGCGGGAAAACGCTCCTTTCCCTCTGACCACGATCGCTGGCTCAAAGTGCGCGACCAAATCTACGAAGAGATTCTGAGCAAGGGCTGGAGCCGCAAGCGCCAGGCCTTCGTGCAGGCTTACGGCAGTGACACCCTGGACGCCTCCATCCTGATCATGCCGCTGGTGCTGTTCATGTCGCCCACCGACCCCCGCATGCTCAAAACCCTGGACGCCATCATGCAGCCGCCCGCCAAGGGCGGGTTGCTCTCCAACAGCCTGGTCTATCGCTACAACATCAACGAGACCCCCGACGGGCTGGCGGGCGACGAGGGCAGCTTCAACATGTGCACCTTCTGGCTGGTGGAGGCGCTCACCCGCGCCGGGCGCAACGACCGCGCACGGCTGGAAGCCGCCCGGCTGATTTTCGAGCGCATGCTGGGCTACGCCAACCACCTCGGCCTCTACGCCGAAGAGACCGGCCACAGCGGCGAGGCGCTGGGCAACTTCCCGCAGGCCTTCACCCACCTGGCGTTGATCAGCGCCGCCTTCAACCTCGACCGCGCCCTGGGCGCCGCCGACTGAGGCCGGTGTTCAGGCCACGGGCTTCTGCCCGTGGGACAATCCCAGCGGCGGAAGCCGCTGGGCTGAACGGTGGGAGGCGAATGCTCAGCGGAACGAGGGGCAAACCGTCGGGCTGAGCAGAGTTCGGGTAGGGCGGGGCCTTGCCTGTCCTGAGCCCGTCGAAGGGTGCCCCGCCGCGCCCCTTCAGCCCAGTGTCATCCTGCCTGCCCCGCGTTTTTTGCGGGGAGCGAAGCCTGCCTGCGGTAGGCAGGTGAAGGATCTGCTTTTCCTGCTTGCCGTCGGCGGAGCCTGCCAACCGGGGAGTGGATCGCGCGACGGTGGGATTCTTCGGCCTGCCCGCCCCAGGCGGGCCTAGCGGCCTCAGAATGACAGGCGGGAGCGGAGGGACGCAGGCAAGAATGCCTGCGCCACTAAGAAAGTTAGGGCAGACCTGCCTGCACCTGCCTGCGGCAGGCAGGTGTGCCCTGACAAGTCAGGCCGCTGAGCCGAAGGGGAGAGCAACGGGTGGATTCTTGGCTGGAGGAGAGAAGCGGAGCGGGCGGGTGGAACCCGACCGCGGCGCAGCGCATCCAATTCTCTAACGTAGCCAAACTCCGCACCAACAGGCTACAATAGTTTTTTGGTCTGCCTGGGAGGGCACCATGGACACGGATCTTTCCTCACCCCGGATAGCTTTTCCGTTCGAGCACGCCGAGTGGTTCCAACCGTTGTTTGCCGCCCTCGACCGGCGGGGCCTGCGCTACGACAAGCTGCTGGCCACCGAGCTGTCCTACGATCCTAGGGAGCGCAACTCGCCCTATGCCCTGGTGGTCAACCGCATGAGCCCCTCCGCTTACCTGCGGGGGCACGGCAACGCCATCTTCTTTGTGCGGGAGTACCTGCGCTACCTGAGAGAGATTGGGGTGGAGGTGGTCAACGGCTACGACGCCTACCTGGTGGAAACTTCCAAGGCGGCCCAGGTGGACATTTTTGAACGCCTGGGGGTGCGCTATCCCCGCGCCCGCCTGATCAACCATTCTTCGCAGGCGTTAGGCGCAGCCCAGGGATTGGAGTATCCGTTGGTGGTGAAGCCCAACATTGGCGGCAGCGGGGCGAAAATCCAGCTCTTTCACGAGCGGGGCGAGCTGGTGTCTGCGGTTCGCTCGCGGACGCTCGATCTGGGGATCGACCACACCGCCCTGGTGCAGGAGTTTTTGCCGGCCGAGGAGGGGGCCATCGTACGCGTGGAGGTTCTGAACGGAAAGTTTCTCTACGCGATCAAGGTCTTTCCGCCGCCCGGCGAGGGCTTCAATTTGTGCCCGGCGGACATCTGCCAGGAAGAGCAGGAGGCGCTGACGGCGCCGGCGGAGAATACGGGCTATTGTCCGGCGACTCCGGAGCCGGCGAAGCGCACCATGCGGATCGAGGCCTGTACGCCGCCCCCGGAGGCGACCGAGACCGCCTTGCGGATTGCGAAGGCCGCGCAGTTGGATATCGGCGGGATCGAGTACTTGGTCAATGCGCGCGACGGCGAGCGGTATTTCTACGATGTGAATGCGCTCTCGAATTTCGTCACCGACGCACCCCGCATTGTGGGATTTGATCCCTTCGAGCGTTTCGTGGACTATCTTCGCAGCCGCATTCCGCAGGAAGCCTTGCGGAACTAGCTAGAGGCCCGAGGCGGAGCGCTTCTTTGCTAGCGGGCGGGACAAGAAAAACCAGCAGCCCGGAAACGGAGGAGGGGTTCGTTGGCGGGCTGCTGGTTGTCTTGCTTACAGACTGGAGTTGCCTCCCGTACTGTCTCTGGTTGGTTTTCTTTGCCCGGTTGCCTCCGGGCCTTCCCACAGCGCCTAGGGTGCGACGCGGAGATAAAGATTCGATTAGACGGGAATTAAAAATTCGAGTCAGTGTTCGGCGGAAGAGTTGCAACAAGAAAACGGCTGGATGCAGTTGCCAATTCCCACGGAGGACGGCCGGGGGGATAAGGCCTTAACATCCAGCCGGTGCTTCCACCTAACGACCTCCATTGAGCCGTGCTCCCATTAGAAGCCGATTAGATTTGGATTAGATTTCCAGAGGGCGAAGCTGGCTGTGAAAATCGTGGGTCAGGGCAGGTGGGCTCATCCCCGCTGGAATGGAACCGGTACGTCAGCTTCTTTGTTATTCGTCGGTTGGGCCGCGTGCGCGCCGACGATTTCGAGTTGGCGGGCGATCTCTTCGACCTGAATGTGGATCAGGTAAAGCCAGCCCGCCGCCACCAGCGCAGCCAGGGCCAGCAGGACTACGCCCGCAAACGCCAACCAGAACACAGCTATACCTCCATTCATTTCATCGGCGCCTCCGGCGGGCAGCTTTATCGGGCGCGGGCGGGCTGGGGCCGCCGGCGTCGCGGTAGGGGGAGAATTCCCAAGTTTCACCGCAGAGACGCAGAGGACGCAGAGAGAAACGAGGGCACCACGCAGGCAAGAATGCCTGCGCCACCAAAGAATAAGAATAAGAGAGAGGCCCGCCCTGCCTGCGGCAGGCCCCGCCATTGGCGGGGCAGGCAAGAATGCCTGCCCCACTGTTGAGTGTTGCGTCCCTCTCTTTGTTTTGGTGGCGCAGACTTTCTTGTCTGCGCGGCACTGCCCCTGGTTTATTCTCCGCGTCCTCGGCGTTCTTTGCGGTGGGCCGGCGCCGGCGCGTTTCTCCCTGGGTGTGGGACGGGCGGAAGAAAAGCGGTTGGTCAGGAGGTGGGGATGTGGTAGGGTGGGGTTGCGTTCGTTGTACTTGTAGTCGCAGTTGACGGGATCAAACCCATCCTCGGGAAAGCACGGGGTTGAGAGGCTGCCGGGTCGAATCGAACGGCGGCCTTTTTGTTTGCCGGTCTAGAGGCGGTACGAGGCGGGACGCGGAATCTAGGAACAAGGAGTACACAGTTGAGCGAAGCAACAAACGAACAAGGAACCAACGAACAAGGAAGCAAAGAACAAGGGACAGTGAAGTGGTTTAACGCCAGCAAGGGGTTCGGGTTCATCCAACGGATGACGGGGGAGGACGTGTTTGTCCACTACTCGGCCATCGAGGGGGATGGGTACCGGAGCCTGGAAGATGGCGTAGCGGTGGAGTTCGAGGTGGTGAAGGGCCCGAAGGGCCTGCAAGCCGCCAACGTCGTACGCCTCTAAACCCAACCCAACTCAACATCCCGAACCGGGCCGGCCCAACCGTCGGCCCGGTTTTTTTGTTTTTCTTAGGAGGGCCGAAGCAAGTAGCACACCGTACAGGGAAAGACCTCTCCCGGCGGCTGCACTTCTTCGAGAATCGAATAACCGGCGCTCTGGAGCCAACTATCGAACACCGGCTTTTCCACCAGGGAAATATGGCTGTCCCAATCGTACGCACCGAAAGGATAGATGATTGCCACCACGCCCTGCGGCCGGGCTACGCGCTGAATTTCGCGCAGGATGTCGCGCGTTTCATCAATGTGCTCAAGGACATCGAAGCTGAAGACCACGTCGAAGGTGTTGTCCGGATAGTCAATTGTTCTGCAATCCATGAGTTGATAACGCTCGCGTTCCTGGCTGGTGGCGTTGCACCAGCGCACCATCGGTTCTGAACTGTCGATCCCGACGCGCTCGCGGGCGGCGGGAAAGAGACGCAGCGAGCCTCCCATGCCGCTGCCGACGTCCAGGATGCGACAATCCGTCTCCGCCAGCCCGGCAGCTTTCATCGCGCTCCGGATGGAATAGGAAAAGAGGAGGCGCCGAGCCGAAACGTTCTCCACCCACAGGTGCGAGACATAAATCGGATGCGAGTAGTAATTCTCTTCCCCCAGTTCCTTCAGCAAAGTCCTTTTGTTGTACATGCAGCGCCAGTCGTGGCAAAAGACCTCAGCCGGTTGGAGGCCGAATTGAGCGCAGAGTTGCGCCAACTGATCGGCGGCGGTGGAGACGTAGGGGGGCATGTATTCCGAGCACAAAAAAAGATTGGTTAGGAAGAATTCCCAGGATTTTTTGCCGGGAGCGAGCGCCTGGGGATGGAGCTTTAAGTTGTGCCGCCGCAGCGCTGCTTCAAAGCGGCCGGCCATGAGGCGGAATAGTTCTTGCAGGGCCGGTACCGGAGTGGGGGAGGGCCGGGCCCACCCTGCGGCTTCGAGGCTTTCCAGCACCTGGAATGTCTTCCAGAGATCCACCCGCGGCCCATTGGTCTTTTCCCAAGTCACAGGTTGAGGCACCCCTTTCCGGCTGATCCGGTGTGGGGGTGGTAGAGAGCGCGCAAGCGGCTAGGCGCCGGTTTGCGGCGGTAGAGAAGGCGGCAGCTCCGGAGCCAAGACAGCCGCCCGCTGTCGGGCGGGTTCGACCAGGATTGTTCTGCCGGAGCGGGGGGCGCGCGCGAAGGCGGCCGTGACTTGCGGGGAAGCAGGTCGTTGCTGCGTTCCCACTCGCCACAGTCGCCGCAGGAAAACCAGGTGCGAGACTCCGGCGATAAACGCCAGAGCGGGCAGGACCATGCCGGTCACGCCGCCCAGCATCACCACCAACAGGCGGCCGTCGCGATTGGGCAGAAGATAGCGGGTCCAGCCGTCGTCGGTCTGGCTGGTGAAGGAGCGGCCGAAGGCGAGGCTGTAGCGGTCTTTGAGGGCCATCGAAAGCGGAACGCCAAAGACGGCTGCGACGGTGAACGCAATCGGCAGCCAGCCGGGCGAAAGGGTGTAAGCGTAGTAGCCCATCGCCAGCAGGATGAGGCCGTCGGCGTAGCGGTCGAGCAAGGCATCCAGGAAGCCGCCCCAGGGCGAGGTGCGGAGCTTGAGCCGGGCCAGCTCGCCGTCGGCGCCGTCCACGATGGACGATAGTTGAACCGTCAGCCCGGCCCCGAGCGGATGCCCGAGCGCAAACAAAGCCGCGCCCACCAGGCCGAGGAAGAAAGAAGCGAGTGTGACTTGGTTGGGTGTGGCGCGGGTTCGCGCCAGCCAAGCGCTGAGGGGGCAGGAGAGTTTGCGGTTCAAGTAGCGCGAGACCAAACCGTCGCCAGAGTTGGGCAGAGTGGCCAGCAGTTTTTTCTGGGCGCTTTGGTAGTCGGTCGGCGTGTCAATGTCTTGCCAGAAGCCGGTGCGCAGGGGAACGCCGGCGAGGCCGCGCTGCTGAATCAGGCGGCGGTTGGCGCCAGTCAAAGTAGAGTCGCCGGCGGCGAAAGAGTTTTCGAGGGCGGGAAAGATGTCCTGGGTGAGGACAAAGGCGCCGCAGTCCACGCCCTGGGCTTGGTCGAGCCCCTTGCCGATGGCGGAGATGCGGTTGTGGTCGGCGAGGCGGACGTAGGTGGCGTCGTCTTCGTCCACGCCTTCGCCGGGGGAGAAGTCCACCAGCAGGTGGGAGCGGCCGTCGTCGGGGACGCGGGAGAGGAAGTCGCGCAGGGTGCGGGGGTCGAAGAGGTGGTCGGACATGAGCAGCAGGAAGCGCTGCTGGTCGCTGACGGCCTCGCGGGCCTGCAGGAGCGAGAGCCCGTTTTCGGAGCGCCAGTAGGGGTTGCGGAGGCAGCGGATGGTGAGGCCATCGAGATGGAGTTGTTCGACGCTCTCCCCGATGGCGTGGCCCTGATAGCCGACCACCAGCAGGACGGTCCGGATGTCCGCTTCCTTCAAGGCGTGAAGGTTGCGTTCGAGCAGGGTTACGCCCAGGAGGTCCATCAGGCACTTGGGGCGGCCATTGGCCACGGCGCGCAAGCGCTCTCCATCGCCTGCGCCCAGCATGACGGCAGTTTGGATGGGCGCGAAGGACTTTTCAGGTGTGATCATGTGGTACCCCCTAAGACTCGTTAGTCCTACCCTCTGTCGGCACCAGTCCCGCCGAGGGCGAGGCCACCGGCAGGGCCGACTCCAAATGAGTGCGTATCCAACATTCGCCGAGGCGGCGGGCAATCGGGCTTCTGAGCCTCGACGGTTCTGACCGGGAACGACGCGGCTAGTCCACAACCCCCTGCGACTCCCCCCACACCCCGAATGAACTGGAAGACTTGCCCCAGGCGGTTGCGGAAGTAATATGACTCTGCCGGCGAGAGAAGTCAAGTGAATTGGGGGTGGTGTGTAGGGTGGGACGAGTCGCTCGGACACCGAGCGAGAGGGGGGTAG
>CBDFHE010000010.1:0-100699 GCA_965247455.1 Candidatus Acidiferrales bacterium | reverse complement strand
CGAGAGCCAATTCTTGGTTGGCAGTTATTGTTTGGTGCACGCGATAGCGGGCACGTGCGGCCCGGCCTGCCTCCTGTCAGCTCCTGCTTCCGTCGAAACCGTTTCGCCCCCACGGAAACCCGCCTTCGTTCTTCGAGCTTGGGCGGGCGAGCTATCTTTAGAGTAGCACTCCGCAGCAGTCCTAGCAAGAAGACCCCGCGAAGTGTAGTGTCCTAATTTGAGCGATTCCGAACTCGGCCCCAATTCACACCGAGCCCTGAAGGGCCTGGGGGCTCGGTGCCAGAACCTTGCAGGGCTGCTCAAAGGAGAGGTGTTTTTGCCCGAGTTGGTGGGGCAGGCATTCTTGTCTGCCTTACTAGGGTGGGGTTAGCTGCTTCCACGCTGCGCAGACAGGAATGTCTGCGCTACCGTATTCTATTCTTAAACGCCCCAGGTAGTGGCGAAGAGGCCGGTTTGGCCCACGTGCTCTAAACGAGGGCGGGTGTGTGCCGAAAGGTTGCGCGTCAAACAGCCGATAGTTTCCTAGGGAGAGAAGTGCGCGCTGCCATGGTGCGGTCGCGGGCAGGCATCGCTTGACACCCCATGAGGGCGTCTCCGATAATGCTGAGAAATTCTGGGCGCGCAGGCGGCGAAGGAGAGCGAATGGCCAAACAGTCCAGCGGACTTCCGCAGGCGGTCGAGCAGGCGCTGGCGTAGGCGCTGAGCTCGATCCAGCGGCAACTGAAGGAAGTGCAGGGTTCCTATAAAGAGGTCGAGCGCGCGTTGAAGTCGGCCCGCGGCGGCGGCCAGGACCGCTTCGCTCGCCTGCTGCCGCCGCTGGTGCAGATGCAGGCGGCCGGCTCAGCACTGGCGGCTTCGATTGAATCGGTGCTGCGCTTCGTGGGCTCCTCGGCGCAGTGGAGCGGCGCGCCAGCCCCGGCAGCAGGCGCGGGAGTGGTTTCACCGGTTGAAGAGGTTGCGGCGGAGGAAGAAACTTCGGGGATGGCAGAGCCAGCCGTCGAGGCGGAACCGGCAGCAGCCGTCGAGGAAGCTGCGCCGGAAGAGGTGGTCGCGCCGCCGAAGGAACCGGCAGTGGTTCAGGAAGCGCCCCCTGCGGTCGTTGAGGAGGCTGCCGCCAAAGTCGAAGAGCCCGCCGCAAGAGTCGAAGAGCCCGTGCCGGCCGAGCCAGAGGTCGCGGCGCCCGCTGCCGCAGTCGCGATTGACTCCTTGCCCGAAGATCTCCAGGCGCTGCACAAGAAAGCCAAGCGTTTTGCCAAAGTGACCGTGCAGGAATTGTTCATGTATAAGAAAGACGAAGTGATCAAAGGCCGCGAGCACAAGGACCTGTATGATCGTTTCAAGGAGGAGATCGACAAGAGCAAGGCGCTCTACGACAAGCGATTTGAAAAAATCGCTGCGCACAACGCCGATTATCTCTACGACGAACTGGTGCACGTGCTTGCGGAGAAAGACCCCAGTGCCCTCGGGAACTATCCCTACACCCCGGCCCTCCAGCGCTAGCCCGCCGCGTTCTCAGTCTGCTTCCAAGGGGACGGGTGTCGCCGGCGTGGGCCTGCTGGTAGTTTTGGCGGCCGCGCTACTGCTGGGAGCAGCGCCGCCGGAGGACGGTTCGCAGGAGCTGGCGCGGCTGGCGCAGGCCTTGCACGCCGAGCCGGCCGCCGACCGGTATGAGCAGTTGGCGCAGTTTGCCGAGCAGCAACGCGACCGCGAGTTGAGCGCGCAGGCGGCTTTTGCGCTCGGGATGGCTGACTTCCGGCAAGAGCGCTGGGAGGAAGCCCGAGCGTGGTTCGGGCGCGCACGCGCAAGCCGCTGGCTGCAGGACTACGCCGCCTACCATCGCGCCCGCGCCGCGATGGAGGCCGGAGCTTTTGAGGAGGGGCTTGCTTCGCTCGATGGCGCCTCGTTTGTCGGCAGCGCGCTGCAGGAGCCGGCGCACGTTCTGGCGGGTGACATCCTGGTACGCGCGGGGCAAGCGCAGAAGGCGCTCGAACGGTTGGGGCGGGTTCCGAACAGTTGGAGCCGCCCCGCGCTTTCGCTGGCTCGCGCCCGGGCGCAGACGGCTGCGGGACAGGCCCGCGAGGCGGTGGAAGCGCTGCACCGCATTTACTATCAGTTTCCGCTGAGCCCGGAGGCCGAGCCCGCCACCGAACTGTTGGGCGGCTTGCGCGCGGAACTGGGTCCTCAGTACCCGACACCGGGCGAAGCGTTACGGCGGGAGCGCGCCGAAAAGCTCTGGGCGGCGGGAGCCTACCGCGGGGCGCGCTCGGCCTACGTGGACTTGAGCGTGCGCGCCCGCGAACCTGCCCGCCACGAAGCACGCCTGCGGGCGGCGCTCTCGCTCTACAACCTGGGAGGTGCTGGGACGGCCTGCAAGGAGTTGGCGCGGCTGGGCGCTGCTCCGCCGGCGCTGGAAGGTGAGTTCCGCTCTTTGCGCGCTCGCTGCGATGTGCGCGTGGGCCGCTGGGAGCGCGCCCACACCGACCTCGCTTACTTGGCCGCCTATTTTCCCGCTACGCCTGAGTACAAAGCAGCGCTGCTGGCGGTCGCCAAAACCGCCTGGGTGCAGAGCCAAACCGAGCGCGCCCGCGACTACTACCGTGATTTCCTGGCGGCGTTTCCCTCCGGCTCTTCGGCCGCAATCGCTCACTGGCGCCTGGCCTGGCTCGCCTACACCGAGGACGACCACCCGTGGGCTGCGCGTTTGATGGAAGAGCACCTGAAGCGCTTCCCGGAATCGCCCTACGGTTCACACGCGCTCTACTGGCGGGCCCGGCTGGCGGTGAACGACGAGCCGTTGACGCGGCACCTGCTGGAAACCCTGGTGGCACGCGCGCCGCGCGACTACCTGGCCGGGCTGGCCCGCAAGTGGCTGCGGCGCTTGCAGGGCGCTCCCGCCGGTGACGGCGATGCGCTGCCCGCCTGGGCCGAACACCTGCCCCGGCGGCCCCTGCAGAAGGCGCCCGGTTCGCTGCCCTCGGTCCTTCGCCACCGTGCCGCCAAGGCCGAGGTGCTGGAGCGTCTGGGGCTTCCCGACTTCGCCGGCCGCGAGCTCGACCATGCCTTGCTCCAGTCCTCTCACCCCGAGTTGCACTTGGCGCGCGCCCGTGCCGCCTTCCGCCAGCAACGCTACGCGCGCGCCACGGAAATCCTCCACCGCGCTCATCCGTTCTACCGGAACTACCGCCTGGAGGAACTTCCGCGCGAGGCCTGGGAGCTGATGTTTCCCTTGCTGTACTGGGACGCCATCCGCCGCGAAGCCCGCCGCCAGCGCATCGATCCCTATCTGGTGACGGCGCTGATTCGCCAGGAGTCGCGCTTTGAGAAGCAGGCCATCTCTTCGGCGGGCGCCCTGGGCTTGATGCAACTGATGCCCCGGACGGCGCGCTACCTGGCGCGCAATCGCCGCCTTTCGGTCGAGCGCATTACCGAGCCGGACTTGAACATCCGGCTGGGCGTGCGTTACTTGGCGCGGCTGCTGCGCCGGTTCAACGGTAGCCTGGAAAAAACCGTCGCCGCTTACAACGGCGGCGGCACACGCGTGGCGCGGTGGGCGCGGGAATTTCCGCGCGACCCGGCCGAGTTTGTCGAGAGCATCCCCGTCACCCAGACGCGCGAGTTCGTTCACAAGGTTTTGCGCAACTACCACTTCTACCGCGACCTCTACGCCGAGCGCCAGTCATTGTCAGCGACCACCCGCGAAGAATGAAACCGACAACAGCCAGCGCTCTGCAGGCACGTTTCCGCTGGCCCTTGCCGCGCGTCGGATGGGATGCAGTCCGGAAGAGCGGCGGAGTTCGCTCTCCCACCGGCGGGTCGTGCCTTTAGGCACGACATCTTGGCTGAGCAAAGAGCAGGGGCTTCAGCCCCTGAGGTTCGCTACAATTGTCAAATAGCAGCCTGCCAGCCCCTGGTCGGCAGGGCCGAGCGCTCCGCCCGGCACCTGTTGGGTAGCACGCCCGCCCTACTTCTGTCTAAGGTTTTTGCGGTTTTCGCGGTTGTATTTTCTCCGAGGGAGTTTTCCGTCCCCAAAAGTGCAACCGAAAAACCGCAGAAACCGCAAACTCCGCAAAAACCGCGCGCTGCCTGCAAGAACTAGTCCGGAAGAGGGGCGGAGTTTACCCCCGTACGGGGCACCGGCTTTCAAAGAGTACTTCAGCGGCTAAAGCCGGGAAGGTAAAGACCTGCTGGAAACGGACGGGCTGAAGCCCGTCCCTACCAAACCGTTTTGATTTTCCAGCGCAAGCTGGGCCTGGGGGCGGCTTGTTTGTCCTGTTTGTCCTGAGCTTGCCTGTCTTAGGCAGGCTTGCCGACGGGATCCCCTGCCAACAAAAGACAGTTTGGAAGAGGTGCGGAGCTTGCCCGTACGGGCACCCGCTTAGTTTGCGGGAAGGCTCGCCTTGTGGGTCGTGCCTTTAGGTACGGCGTTTTGCTGTTCGATGAACGGGGCTTCAGCCCCTGAGGTTCCCAAAGTCAGTTCTTCTCTGCGTTCTCCGCGCCTCGGCGGTTCGTCCTTCCTCTGCCTCCTCTGCTTCTCTTGCCTCCTTTGTTTCCCTCCCGGGGCACAGCAGCCGCACCCTACACAGGTCTCCGTTTGCGGACAAGCTGGCTTGTGCTAAGCTGGGCCGGTGATGGGAAGCGAGGTACTGCAACAAAAACGTCTGACCAGCGAGAAGGCCGAGCGCTTCACCGAGTCGGTCATCCGCGAGATGACCCGCCAAGCCATGCTCCACGGTGCGGTCAACCTGGCACAGGGCTTTCCCGACTTTCCCGCCCCGGAAGAGATCAAGCGCGCCGCCGCCGACGCCATCCACGCCGACATCAACCAGTACGCCATCACCTGGGGCGCCAAGCCGCTCCGCCAAGCCATCGCCCGGCAGATGAAAGCCTGGCAGGGCATCGACGTCGATCCCGAAACCGACGTCACCGTTTGTTGCGGCTCGACCGAGGCGATGATTTCCTCGTTGCTGGCGGTCTGCAACGCCGGCGACGAAATCGTCATCTTTGAGCCTTTCTACGAAAACTACGGCCCTGACGCCATCCTCTCCGGCGCGCGTCCGCGCTTCGTCACGCTCCACCCGCCCGCTGACGGGGCAGGGGAGTGGCATTTCGACGAAGCTGAATTGCGCGCCGCTTTCAGCCCGCGTACCAAAGCCATCATCCTCAACACGCCCCACAACCCCACCGGCAAAGTTTTCACGCAGCAGGAGCTGGAGTTCATCCGCGACCTGTGCGTCGAGTTCAATGCGCTCGCCCTCACCGACGAAATCTACGAGCACATCCTCTACGACGGCGCCCGGCACATCTCCATCGCGCGCCTCGACGGCATGCGCGACCGCACCGTTACCATCAACGCTATGTCGAAAACCTACAGCGTCACCGGTTGGCGCGTGGGCTGGGCTGTGGCCGCCGCTCCCCTCACCAACGCCATTCGCAAAGTGCACGACTTCCTCACCGTGGGCGCGCCCGCTCCCATGCAGGAAGCCGGGGCTGTCGCACTCTCGCTGCCGCCGAGCTACTACCAACAGCTTGCCGCCGGCTACCGCGCCCGCCGCGACCTGCTGCTGACGCCGCTCCGTCAAGCCGGCTTCCGCTGCTTCGTGCCGCGCGGGGCCTACTACATCATGACCGACATTTCCGGTTTCGGTTTTCCCGACGACCTCGCCTTCACGCAGCACTTGGTGAAAGAGGTCGGCATCGCTGTCGTCCCCGGCTCCAGCTTCTACCACGACCCCAAAGACGGTCCGCTTCGCCTTCTGCAAGCGCGACGCCACCCTCCACGCCGCCGCCTCCCGCCTTCGCCTTCTGCAAGCGCGACGCCACCCTCCACGCCGCCGCCTCCCGCCTCCGCCTGGGGCGGACGACGAGGAATCTGCTTGGCAGTTGATTCTGACGAAAGCAAATTCCTCGCGTGCCTACCGCAGGCAGGCGGGCCCGCCTAGGGCGGGCTTCGCTCAGAAGGATAGCGGACAGGGTCTTAACCCCGGATTTCCGATTTGGCTGTGGTACCGTATCGCCAGGACCAGTCGCTGCGCCTTGAGTTTTGGGGCTCCCGTAAGGAACCATTTGGGATAGCTCGGCACGTCTGAATGGAGAGTGAGTGGGCGAGAGCAAGGTTGCGTAGAATGTCATTCCGAGGATCTCAACGACGCGGGGCGCGTGTCGGCAGACCCAACATTTCGTCTCATCGGGTCGCCAAAGCGCTGGGACCGGGGTGCGGCGCTGACATCGACGCTGCATTGGTTCGAGACAGAGCTGCTGACCCACGAGGAGAATCTCGTCGGGTTGAGGGCCGTGAACCGGGAGGTGCTTGCACAGGCCGAGATGGCGACGCGCGCCGACCGGATCGTGCTCGACATGGATTCGAGCGAGAGCCCGGTGCATGGGGCGCAGGAAGGGAGCGCCTATAACGGGCACTTCGAGTCCGTCTGCTACCACCCGCTGTTTCTGTTCACCGAGCATGGGGACTGCCTCGCCGCCACGCTGCGGCCAGGCAACGTGCATAGCGCCGACGACTGGGACGACCTGCTCGTACCGGAGATTGACCGGCAGCAGGTGGAGGGCAAGCGCGTAGCGTTCCGCGCAGACGCCGCGTTCGCGAAGCCCGAGATCTACGACGCGCTCGAGCAGCGCGACGTGGACTATGCCATTCGCATGCCGGCGAACAAGAGCTTGGAGCTGGAAATCGAAGACATCCTCTTTCGTCCGCCGGGACGGCCGAGCTGCAAGCCCTTGGTGCGCTACCAGAGTTTCCGCTATCAGGCCAAGAGCTGGGCCACGCCCAGACGGATCGTCGCCAAGGTGGAGCACCACCAAGGTGAGCTGTTCCCTCGCGTCGGCCTCATCGTGACCAACATGGCCCTCCCGAGCCGCTTCGCTGCGGTTTTAGCGCGGTAGGCGGAGCAATGGATCAAGGAAGGCAAGCAGGCCACCCACTGGACGCGGACGTTTCCGGGCGAACGAGGTGCGCCTGCAACTCTCCTGGCTTCTGGCAACTTGTTGGTCCTTCCGCTGCGGGTCAAGCGCTGGTCTCACGAGTCTACCAGAACTGGTGAAAACTGCCGGCTGGTGAAGCATTCCTGGCTTCTGCTGGCGGAAGGGCATCTCACGCCTGTTCGGCGACATGCTGCGGAGGATCTGGGCGCTACCCGTGCCGGCAGGCTGACGCGCGGCCTGAAGTGCAACGAAGCCCGCCCGGCGATGACACGGGGCACACGTGTGGAGCGGTGTCTGAGAAATGCCCGAAAAGCAGGGGTTCCAGTCGGTCGCACGTCGGCGCGGGCTCAGATGAAGGCCTTTGAAGCGCGATTGTGCGACGATCGAAGTTTTTGTGCGATCGGCGGCGATCGGGTGTATAAACGTGCCACAGGGGCAGGCAAAACGGAAATCCCGGTTAACTTCTGGCTTCTTGTTTCCAGCCTCTAGTTACCAGAAGCTTCCAGGTCATAGCCTTCGGAGCGGGCGATGAAGACGGTGGCGCCTACGTCGCCGGTGACGTTCACCGCCGTCCGGCACATGTCGAGAATGCGATCCACGCCCAGCACCAGCGCGATGCCGCCCGGCGGCACCCCGATGACCGACAGCACCACCATCAGCAGGGGAATCATTCCGCTGGGTACGCCCGCCGCTCCTACGGAGGTTATCACCGACATTGCTACAACGATGATTTGCGTCCCCAAGGACAGGTCCAGCCCGAAAACCTGCGCGATGAAGAGCACCGTCATGCCGCCGAAGAGCGCCGTGCCGTCCATGTTCATGGTCGCACCCAGCGGCAGCACGAACCCCGCAATCCCTCGCGGAATGTTCAGCTCGCGCTGACTCACCGCGATGGTGGTGGGCAGGGTGGCGTTGGACGAGCTGGTGGAAAAGGCGGTGACGATGACGGCGCGAATGCGCGAGAAAAAGTAGAGCGGGTTCATCCCGCCCAGCGTTCGGATCAGAATCGGATAGACCACGACGAAGTGAAACAGCAGCCCGGCCAGCACCGCCACTACGTACCACAGCAGTTTCTGCACAATTTCAAAGCCGAACAGTGCGACAACGCTGAAGATGAGCGCGAAGACCCCGATCGGCGCCAGCTTCATCACCCAGCCGATAATGACCACCACTACGTCCCCCAGCGTTTGCAGCAGGGACAACATGGGACGGGCGCGCTCCGCCGGCAGGATGCTGAGCGCCGCGCCGAACAGCAAGGAAAAAAAGATCAAGCCCAGCATGTCGCCCCGGGCAGCCGATCCCAGGGGATTGCGCGGGACGATGTTGACCAGCATGTCCACGCCGAAACTGACCCCCCTGGCCGCCTGCGCCTTCTCTTCCGCATCCTTGCCGTAGCTCGCCATCATCTCCTCTCGCGTCTGTTCGGGGAGTCCCTCGCCAGGACGAATGGTGTTTATGAGCACCAGTCCGATGATGGTCGCCAGCGCTGACGAGAGGAAGAAATAAGCCAGGGTCTTCAGACCGATCCGTCCCACTTTGCGGATGTCGCCCAGTCCCGCTACGCCCAGCGTGAGCGAAGCGAACACCAGCGGCACCACAATCATAATCAGCGCGCGCAGCCAGATCTGCCCGATTGGCCGGGTCACATTCTCAACGGTCCAGACCAGCCAGGTGGAGGAGCCGAACAGCGCGTTGGCTGCCACGCCCGCCACGGCCCCCGCCACCAAGGCCAGCAGAATCCGAGTGGCCAGTCCTTTGTTGCCCGCTTCCGCTGTAGTCATAGCTCAGTCACTCCAGGATGTTATGGAAGAAGGGCGCGATTATCCCCGATTTTGGTGGGTACAGCAAAGGAAAAGCTGGGACAGAACGCACGAACCGCGAACAGCTCAGAAAGGGATGCGGGGGCGAAGCGGGTTGCGCTGCCGGAGTCGCGGGGTGGGGCCGGACGGAGCAGCTCCTTGTCCGGTCCAGTCGAACTGCACCAGGGCTGGATCGAGTTTCAGCGGGCGGTCGAGGGCAATTTCGACCGTGGTGCCGCGCGGCAGAACGAGCTCGCGCCCGCGCGTCAGCAGGATGGCTGCCAGCCCCGCCGCCGCCCGCCCCGATAGCGGCTCCCTTGCCGCGCCCGGCAATGGCGCCAATCCCGGCTCCGGCGCTGGTGGTGGTGGCAACGGTGCGAACGTCCTCGCCCTTGCTGCCCTCGCCTTTGATGCCGCCCTCTTCTCGGTTAACTTCTTCGTTGCCGGTGGTTCCCGCGCCGGCCAGGCTGGCCTGCAAGTCAACCGTGTAGCCGTTGGGCAGCGTCAGTTCCTCAAAACGCACGTGCAGTTCGCCCCGGCCCTTGATGCGTCCGGGCCGCTTGGCGAAGGTCACCGATCCGCGCACGTAGCTCCCCGCCGGGATCAGGATGCGGCTGTTGACCACCACCGGATAGATGGTCTGGAAGTAAAGCCGGTCGCCCACCCGCGCGTTCTTGGTGTTGATGGTGTTCTCGAGCACTAGCGGGATGCGGGTTCCGGCGGGCAGCGCCGCCGCCGGTGGCGGCTCTTCGCTCTGGTTGGGTTTCGCTTCTTCTTGAGCGCTGGCTGGCAAGGCTACCAGCCAAAGTGCCAGACCTGCCTTCACCCCGGTTCGCAAGAGCTTTGAAATCATCGCTGCACTCTCCATGCCGAACTCTACCTATCCGAGATGCGCGCCGCCAGCAAAAAGTTGCGTCTTTGCTCAGGGATGGGTGAGAGCCAGGTAGAGGAACCACAACAGCAGCACCAGAATCGCTCCCCCGATGGCCAGCCACAGCGGAGTCGCCAGCTTCCACAGCGAAGGCTCCGCCACCAGAGGCTCCAATTGTTCTTCCAGCACCACGCTGCGCAGCGCTGCCGCGAACTTGTTTCCGGAAGCGAAGCGACGCGCCGGCTCCCGCGAGAGAACCCGCGCCACCACTTGGTCCAGTTCGGCCGGAATGCCCTGGCGCAGGTGGCCGGGCGGCGGCGGCGTGCGTCCTAGCACCCAGTGCATGCTCTGCGCGGCGCGCCGGTCGGCAAAAGGATTTTGTCCGGTCAGCATCTCGTACAGAACCACCCCAAGCCCGTAGAGATCGCTGCGCGGAGTGGGCGCCTCGCCACGGAGCTGTTCCGGCGCCAGCCCCGCCACCACCGCAGGTTCCAGCCCCGACGTGCGCAGGTTCTTCTCGTCGCTCAGATCCACTCCCACCGGCACCTTCAGGCGCCACAGTCCTGCATCCAGCAACTTGGCATGGCTCTCCTGGGTAATAAAAATGTTTTCCGGCCGCAGGTAGCCGTGCGCTAGCCCTTTTGTGTGCAGCACGGCCAGGGCATCGCAAGTCTCTGCGCTCCATTCCAGCGCCGCCACCAGCTCCATCGAGCCTGCTATCAACAGGTTCTTCAGGGTCGAACCCTGCAAGTATTCCATCGCCAAGTAGATTCCTGTATCGGTCTCCCCGGCTTCGTACACCTGTCGCAGGTGGGGGTGAGTGATCTGCACCAGCGCGCGGGCCTCGGCCAGAAACTGCTGCCGAACCTCGTCACTCGGGAAGGCTTCCGCTGGCAATACCTTCAGCGCCACGGTCTGCTCGGTGTCCTGCGCCACCGCTCGATAGATGACCCCGTGCGCATCTTCCCCCAGCAGGGAGACAATGCGATAGTGGCCGACTGTTTCGGGAATGTCGCCGCTGTGCATGAGGGGGGAGCTTACCCCATGCGCGGGCAAGCTGTAAATCCGCCGGGCGCGCCACCGGCGCGAGCGCGGGACGGGGAAGCGCTGGCTTGACTCGCCGTGCTGGCTGGGCTAGAAATGGAGACGTTCGCGCGAAGGGGTTGGTAGCACTCATGTCCACTCCCGTTGCATCTTGGCGACCCTTCGGGCTCGGTCTCACCAAGCCCCACCACTACCGCGATATGCTGCGCGTGCTGTGGGAGAACCGCGGCCAGGCCCGCTACGCTTGGCGCATCCTGCGGCACGGCGTCTGCGACGGCTGTTCGCTGGGCACCACCGGCCTCCACGACGACACCCTGGACGGCGTCCACCTCTGCATGGTGCGGCTGAAGTTGCTCCGCCTGAACACCATGCCCGCCCTGGACCCGCGCCGCCTGGAAAACGTGGCCTCGCTGCGTAGGCTCTCCAACGACGAGCTGCGCCGCCTGGGGCGAATCCCTTATCCCATGGTCCGGCAGCGGGGCGAGCCCGGCTTCCAACGCCTGTTCTGGGAGCAGGCGCTGCCGTTTGCAGCCCAGCGCTTGCGCGAAACCCCGTCCCACCGCCTAGCTTTCTACACCACTTCGCGCGGGCTCACCAACGAGGTTTATTACGTGGCCGGCAAGTTCGCCCGCTTGCTGGGCACCAACAACATCGACAACGCCGCCCGCCTCTGCCACGCCGCCTCCACCACCGCCATGAAGCAAACCCTGGGCGTGGCCGCTTCCACCTGCTCTTACACCGATTGGATCGGCTCCGACCTGCTGGTTCTGTGGGGAGCTAACCTGGCCAACAACCAGCCCGTCGCGGTCAAGTACCTCTACTACGCCAAGAAAAAAGGGGCGCGCGTTGTGGTCGTCAATCCCTTCCGCGAGCCCGGCCTGGAGCAGTACTGGATTCCCTCCGTCGCCAAGAGCGCTCTGTTCGGCACCCAGTTGATGGACGAGCACTACCCGGTGCGCGTCGGCGGCGACGTCGCCTTCATCAATGGGGTGTTGAAGGTTCTCCTCCTGCGCAACCAGCTTGCCACGCGTTTCATCCGCGAGCACACCGCCGGCTTCGAGGAGCTGAAGGCGAAAGTCGCCTCCCAGTCCTGGGCGGAGTTGGAAGCTGGCAGCGGCCTCTCCGCGCCGAGATGGAAAGGTTCGCGGAAACCTACGCCTGTGCTCGCACCGCCGTCTTCATCTGGTCAATGGGGCTGACCCAGCACCAGTTCGGAGTGGAGAACGTCAAGGCCGTCATCAACCTGGCGCTGGCGCGCAGGATGGTGGGCCGGGAAAAGTGCGGCGTGGTTCCTATCCGTGGCCACAGCGGCGTGCAGGGCGCGGCCGAGTGTGGCTCCGTACCGGCTTCTTTGCCGGGCGGTTTTCCGGTCAACGAAGAGAGCGCCCAGCGATTCGCTGACCTCTGGGGCCACCGGCCGCCGGTCGAAAAGGGCCTCGATGCGCCTCAGATGCTCGAAGCCGCCCACCGCGGCGACCTCGACCTGCTCTACCACCTGGGCGGGAACTTTCTCGAAACCATGCCGGAACCGGACTTCGTCCGCGCTGCCTTCGACCGCCTCAAGCTCCGCATCCACCAGGACATCGCGCTCAACTCTTCCATGCTGCTCGACTCTGACTCCATTCTCCTGCTCCCTGCGCTCACCCGCTACGAGCAGCCCGGCGGCGGCACTTCCACCTCCACCGAGCGTCGCATTCGCCTCAGCCCGGAAATCCCCGGCCCGCGCCCGGGCGAGGCCCGCGGCGAATGGGAAATCCTCTGCGACCTTGCCCAGCGCGTGCTGCCGGCGGAAAAGCAAGGCGCGCTCAACTTCCGCAGCGCCGACGAGATTCGCGCCGAAATGGAGCGCGTCATGCCGCTCTACGCGGGCATCGGTTCGCTGAAGAGGGAAGGGGACGCGGTGCAGTACGGAGGCCCGCGCCTGCTGGAAGGCGGGGTCTGCTCCAAGCTGCCCCAGGGCCGCGCCCGCTTCACCGCTTTGGATTTGCCGACGACGGGCGTCCAGGCAGGCGACGACGGGGGAGGGAAGGACGGTCCGCGGAAGTTCCGCCTCACCACCCGCCGCGGCAATCAGTTCAATTCTATGATCTTCGACCCGGTGGATTCCCTCACCGGCGCCAGCCGTCACGACATCCTGCTGTCCCCCCAGGACGCCTCGGCGCTCGGAATCCAGCCCGGTGACCCCATCCGTCTGCGCTCCTCCGTGGGCGAGTACACCGGCCGAGCCCGCTTGGCCCCGGTCGCCCGCGGCTGCCTGGTGGCCTACTGGCCGGAAGCCAACGTTCTTCTCCGCCGCCGCTATGACCCCGGCTCCGGCGAGCCCGACTACAACGTCCAAGTCACCCTGGAGAAGATTTCCCCCTAGCTGTTTTTTCATGAAGCAGAGGACTGCATCGCCTGAGAATTGATTGCCGTCCCCGGTGGCCAACGGGTTGGAAGAGATCATGCCGAGAAAAGCGAAGCCGTCGCGCGCGAAGCGAGTCAGCCTGCTGGTTGGCACCCGCAAGGGTGCCTTTCTTTTTTGCAGCAATCGCCAGCGCAGGACTTGGAAAGTCGAAGGGCCGTTCTTTGCCGGCTGGGAGGTCAACCACTTGATGCGCGACCCGCGCACCGGCCACCTCTGGGCCGCCATCAACACTTCCTGGTGGGGCAACGACCTGCAAGTTAGCGCCAACAACGGCAAGAGCTGGCGCAAAGCCAGCGCCGGGCTGGGCTTTCCGTCCGACCGCGGGCTGAACCTGAAGCGCATCTGGTACGTGGCGCCGGACCGCGCCTCTCGCCCCGACACGCTCTGGTGCGGCGTTGACCCGGGCGCACTGTTCCGCAGCGATGACGGCGGAAAGAACTGGTACGAAATCAAAGCTCTGACCCAGCATCCCTCGCGCGACCGCTGGCAGCCCGGCGGTGGCGGCATGATGGTCCACCACATCATCCCTGACCCGTCACACCCGCAGCGCATCTACGTCGGCATCTCCGTCGCCGGTTGTTTCCGCAGCGACGATGACGGCCGCACCTGGCAGCCGCTGAATCGCGGCGTGCGCGCCGACTTCCTGCCGCAAAAGTTCCTCGAGGTCGGCCAATGCGTCCACTCGATGGTCATGAGCTCGTCGCACCCCGACCGCCTCTTCCAGCAGAACCACTGCGGCGTCTATCGCTCCGAAAATGCCGCCGAGAAATGGATCGACAGTTCCAAGGGCTTGCCGTCGCGCTTCGGTTTCCCGATGGCTCTCCACCCCCACGAACCTCAAACCATCTACGTCGTGCCGGAAGTGAGTCCGGTGTATCGCTACGTCTGCGACGGCCGGCTGGGAGTGTACCGCTCGCGCAACGGCGGCCGCTCGTGGCAGAAGCTAACTCGCGGTCTGCCGCAGAAGAACGTCTATACGCAAATCCTGCGCCACGCCACCGCCACCGACGCTTGCGACGATGCCGGCGTCTATGTCGGCACCACCAGCGGGGAAATCTTCTATTCCCGCAACAGCGGCGACTCTTGGGATCTGCTGCACGCGCACCTGGCCCCTATCCTCTCGCTGGAAACAGCGTTGGTGTGACGGGAGGGACGAAAGCCGCGCTTCGACTCAGCGGCTGGCCGGGGCGAAAGACACCAACTCCGCCGGCAGGCTGAAGCGGACGTCTTCGGGGATGACTTCTACGTCTTCGACATTGGTGAAGCCCAGCGCGCGCAGACGCTCAGCCGCCCGCTCGACCAGCACCTCCGGAGCGGAGGCTCCCGCGCTTAGCGCCACCGCTTGGGCGTCTTTCAGCCACGCCGGCTCGATGGTGTGCTCATCCTCAATCAAGTAAGCCTGCCCCCCGGCGCGTTGCACTACTTCCACCAAGCGGTTGGAGTTGGCGCTGTTCTTCGACCCCACCACCAGCACCAAGTCGGCGCGCCGTCCGACCGTCTCCACTGCCTCCTGCCGGTTTTGGGTGGCGTAGCAGATGTCGTCCGCCGGCGGGCCCTGCATGGTGGGGAAACGCTTTCGCAGCCGGGCGATGATTTCGGCGGTGTCGTACCGGCTCAGGGTGGTCTGCGTCAGATAGACCACGCGCTTCGGGTCCAGCACCGTCACCCGGTCGGCTTCGGCCACGTTTGAGACCACCTGAGTCGCTCCCGGCGCCTCACCTGAAGTTCCTTCCACTTCGTCGTGGTCGCGGTCGCCGATCAGGAGGATGGAGTAGCCTGCGCGCGCAAACTTGATCGCTTCCAAATGCACCTTGGTCACCAGCGGACAGGTGGCGTCGATCACCCGCAGCTTTCGCTCCTCCGCTTCCTGCCGCACCGTGGGCGCGATCCCGTGCGCGCTGAAGATCAGCCGCGCTCCTTCCGGCACCTCCGCCAGCGCATTGACGAAGACGGCGCCTTTCGCTGCTAGGTCGTCCACCACGTGGCGGTTGTGCACAATTTCGTGCAGCACGTGGATGGGCGGGCCGTAGGCTTTCAGCGCCAGCTCCACGATCTCAATCGCGCGCACCACCCCGGCGCAAAAGCCGCGTGGCTGCACGCGGTAGAGCGTCTTCCCGTTTGTCTTCGCTGCCGTCATCGGACTCCTTATGATAGCCGATTCCACCCTCCGGCGCGATGCAGGCAGCGCCGGTAGAAGGGGGAAAATTCCAGTTGTTAGAGCAGAACTACGGATTGCTGGGTGGGCACGTCGAAGCGCCGGCGGCAGCGGAGATTGCGGCAGGCCAGTTGCTCGTCCATCCGTACCATGTAGGAGCGCGCGCGGTCGTACTGCGCTCGGTCTTCGGCGCTCGCTCCGCGCGGCAATTGCTTGCGTTTTTCCCGCCGCAGCCAGCGCACTTGATACTCGCCTTCCTGGCGGCAGTGCGGGCAGATGAAATGCGCCGTCTTGCTCTCCTGCTTTTCGGTGTAGAAATCGCGCTCCCGCATCTGTTTTCTCCTAGACGAACGGGCATTCTACCTTGTGACGGCAGAAAAACAAAGGCGGGAACGGACGTTGACCCGCAGGCGCAATCCCCCTACCATGGTGGCGCAACTGGGTTTCGGAGTGCCGCAATGAAATCGCAGCGCTGGCTTGCTTGTCTTGCCGGTGTCGTTCTGCTGGGTTTTGCCGTGCTCATGCGCTCCCAGCCCCAGCGCCTGCACGTGGGCATTTTTGTCTATGAGGGCGTGTACAACACTGAGTTCATCGCTCCCCTCGACGTTTTGAATCACGCCGCCACTCACACCGGTGGCCGGCTGGTGGTCTTCACAGTTTCGCCGCGTTTCGGTTCAGTCACGACCGCGGAGGGCCTGCGCGTGTTGCCGCAGTACAGTCGCCGCGCCGGCTACCGGGCAGCGGCGGTTGACTCCGGTTCCTAGCTTCTTTTCTCGATGGCTTTTGCGCGACTTCCAAGTTGGCTCCAACTCAGTTCATCCGTGCGCGCCGCCCGCCAACGCCGTCGGCCTGTTGTTGCGTTAGAATCTGCCGTTTTCACTCATGGGCTGCCCGTTGCCGAGAGACTGCCGGTGGCGGCGGAGTTGGAGGAAGCCGCGCGCCAGGGTGGAGCGACCTCCGCCGTCATTGCGTTGCTGGACGGGAAAGCTCGTGTCGGGCTGAGCCCAGCACAGTTGCAGCAACTGGTGAGCGCGCCGGAGGCAGGGAAGTGCGCTCGGGGAGATTTGGGCTGGCTGTTGGCGCAGCGGGTTGTGGCCGGAACCACTGTCTCCGCCACCATCCACATCGCCGCCGCTGCCGGCATCGAAGTAGTGGCCACCGGCGGTATCGGCGGCGTCCACCGCGACGTTGCGGAAAGCTTCGACATCTCACCTGACCTGATTGAGCTGACGCGCGCTCGGGTGGTGCTGGTCTGCTCCGGCGCCAAGACCATCGTTGATCTGCGGAAGACTTTGGAGTTCCTGGAGACCCACGCCGTGCCGGTGATTGGCTGGCGGACGCGCACCCTCCCCGGTTTCTACGTGCGCGAGACTCGCCTCCCGCTGCGCGCTCACGTTGACACCCTGGCGGAGCTGGCGGGTGCCGTGCAAAGCTATCGCGCCACCGGCTACGCAGGCGCCATCGTGGTGGCCAATCCGGTTCCATCCGAGGACTCTTTGCCCGAGGACGAAGTTGAGCGCTTGATCGCCGAATCTCTTCGGCAAGCGGCCGAGCAAGGCGTCCACGGGCAAGCGGTGACGCCGTTTCTGCTCGAAACGATGAACCAACGCAGCCGGGGCGCCACCCTGCGCGCCAACAAAGCTCTACTGCGCGGCAACGCCCGGTTCGCCGCCCAACTCGCCGTCGCCTTGCGCCGCCGCTAGCCCCAGAGGCGTCTCGGTGCAAGCGCCGCCATCCAAAGTAATGTCCTAATTTGTCAATTCCAAGAAGGGTACGCCCCGATCTCTCGTCAGGGCACGGCTTCAGCCGTGCCGTAGCGTAGGGCCCAATGAAGCGGCTTCAGCCGCTGAGGTCCTCAGGGGCTGAAGCCCCCAGAGGTTTGCGCACAACGGCAGGGTTAAACCCCTGCCCTGACGTGAGCCGCTATGGAAAATTAGGACACTACTCAATCCGACTGACGCTGTCCGTTCTCCCTTTGTGTCTGGCATAATGGAAATGCGAGTCAGTTATGCCTGCCAATCTCACTCCTGAATACTTGAAAGCCGAGCAGCACTTCAAAGAGGCGCGCAGCAGCGCCGAGAAAATTGCCGCGCTGGAAGAGATGCTGACCACCATCCCCAAGCACAAGGGAACGGAAAAGATGCAGGCGGAGCTGAAGCGCAGGCTGAAGAAGCTGCGCGGAGCGGGGCAGAAGAAAAGCGCGGCCAAGCACGCGCTCCCGGTCTATTACGTCAAGCACGAGGGCGCGGGCCAGGTGGCGCTGGTGGGACCGCCCAACAGCGGCAAGTCGTCCCTGCTGGCCGCCGTCACCCATGCCACGCCGGAGGTCGCCGACTATCCTTTCACCACCCGGCTGCCCCTGCCGGGGATGATGCCGTTTGAAAATATCCAAATCCAACTGGTGGACCTGCCGCCCTTGCATGCGGATTTCCCCGAGTCCTGGGTGCCGCAGGCCATCCGAAACGCCGACGCCATTGCGTTGGTGCTCGACCTCAGTGATGCGAGCGTGCTCGAACAGTTGACCGAGCTGCTGGCTCAACTGGAGCAGGCGAAGATCAGCATCGGGCAGGGCGGGGGTGAGCCACCGTGGGGTTTCCTCTCTAAGCCTGCCCTGCTGGTGGGCAGCCACTGCGACCTGCTGGGAGCGGAAGACAACCTTCAAGTTCTGGCCGAACTCTGGCGGGGGCGTTTCCGCCTGCTTTCGGTTTCGGCCCGGACTGGGGAGAATCTGGAACTCCTCCGGCGGGTGCTGTTCGAGTTGCTGGGTATTGTGCGGGTGTACACGAAGATTCGGGGCAGCAAGCCCGACCGGGCCAACCCTTTCGTGCTGCCGCGCGGAGCCACCGTGCGGGACGTGGCCGAGCGCGTCCACAAGGAGATTGTCACCCGGCTGAAGTTTGCCCGCATCTGGGGCGCGGGCAAGTTCGACGGGCAGATGGTGCAGCGCGACTACCTGGTGGAAGACAACGACGTCATCGAGCTGCACTGATTGCTCCACGGGCCGCAGGGCGCCGAAATTGACAGGAGGGGAGCGCGTGCTAGAATGGCAGACTCTTACAGGAGCGGAACACAACCATGAGGCCAACTAAAGCTGCTCAGGAGCTGGGTTTGGTCCCCGAAACCGTTGTGCACGAGAATGGAGAGGGGAAGGCGCTCGAGCTTTCCGCTGAAGGCCCCCGCGTGTTTGTGGCTGTGATGGAAGTTCTGCAAATCATCGACCAGGAATTTCTCCATCTCTCCATCTGGGGTTCGGCCGATGGCGCTCAGTGGGGGTCGATGCCCTTGGTCAAGTTCCCGCAGGTTTTCTATCCCGGCAGCAGCCAGATGGTTGTGGACCTCACCGCCCGTCCGGAAGTGCGTTTCCTGCAAGCTCGTTGGGAAGTCAACCGCTGGGGGCGCGGGAAGCCGGTGCCGATGTTCCGGTTCCGCGTCACCGCCCGCCCGGTAGCTTAAAAAAGCCTAAAAATAAAAAGGGGAGGAGCGCGGTCGGTTGCCCGGTGGGAATGCCACTCGCTCCCCCTGAGGGTGTGGCTTTCCCCTCACTGTCGTCGTGCTCTTACTGTGCACTTTTTTGACGCTCAGTTCTGTGCAGTTTCGTACCATGTCCTCAGAACATGAGAAGGAGCGACCCTGATGGCTAAGCTGGCTCTGGTGTACGGCATGCAGCTGTTTCCGGTGGAGGATTTGCAAGAAGTGCGCGAAGCCACCGTCGTGCTCAAGGACGGCCGCACCGCTCGCATCACCATGCACTTACTGGAAGGGGAAATGGAGGACGTGCGGCGGCAATTCGAGCACAGCGTCGGCGCCTTCTTCGACTTCTACCCTGAGATTTAGCCTGTGCCCATTCCTCCCGGCAAGTCGGCAGCGGCCAACCGAATCACCGGTCGGGAAGCATGCCTCCGGCAACACGCCGGTATTAGCTCAGATTGACAACTTTGGTTGCACCTGTTACAAACAAAGAGCGACCCACGAGTGGGCCTGTGGCGCAGCTGGGAGCGCGCCTGCATGGCATGCAGGAGGTCGCGGGTTCGAGCCCCGCCAGGTCCACCAACGCCATGCGTTATATAGGAGTCTACGGATCTAAGTTTTCAAGAATTACCACTTAGCGTTGTCGGTTCTGATATTTGTATTTAGAATTTACTTAACATCCAGAGAGGAGCCTTATGCGTGAACTGCGAACTGAAATTCAAATATCAGCACCCATAGATAAAGTTTGGCAAGTGATTACAGATTTTGACGATTGGAAGGACTGGAACCCGACAGTCAATCGAGCCAGCGGAAACGCATCAGTGGGTTCCAAATTGAGTATCACCATTTGTGGGGAAGACTGCCAAGACGCAGGGAGCTTTCAACCCCTTGTACCGGAAGCAAATCCCCTAAAATACTTTCGTTGGAGAGCGACGATGATGGCTGGCTTCCTTTTTAAGAATGATCGAGTCTTTGAATTAAACGAAAAAAACGGCGGAACAGAACTCATTCATAGAGAAGAATTATAGTGGGCTAACGGTGCCGCTGGCTTGGAAAAAACTCAATAAGTTTGCATTGCCAATATTAGAGAAAATGAACAAAGCACTGAAGGATAAGTTGGAGGCTTCATCTTAGAAAAACATAGGACGCCCGAATTAGCATCGCTGCTGTGCCCGGTTGAGCTCACCTGGCATTCTAAAGTAGAAATATAAATATCTTCCAAAGAACTTGATTTTATGTGATCAATCAAATGGCGGGGATCTCCACAGGATTTAGTGACATCAATACCTTTTAACACGGCACTCCTTTACCTAGCAGACTTGAGAAGAAAGACATTTTGACTCAAATTCTTAGGCTGCTTGCAAATCTCTAATAATATTGACATTGCAACAGGAATTTTCTGAGAAGAAAGTTCGATATGCAGACCTTAGGCTCCACCAAACCTTTTTGGTTGACGCGTTTCGACTCCGGGGGCAGTGGGTCAACTTCACGATGTTGATTTTGCCGCTGAGCCCGGCGGCCTGCCTGCCCGCCCTAGGCGGGCAAGCGGTAGGCAGGCACCTGCCGCCGGGCGGACAAGCGGCACAAGCGCCCCGTGGCAGGTGCCACGGGGCTCGGCGTGAGTTTCCCATTTGCAAAATGACCCACTACCACTCCGGGGGCTTCCTTGACTTGTCTGAACCCCTTTTCTACACTGGAGAATTGAGCTAGATGCGGGATTCTTTGCAGACCGATTAACCATCCTTGCGAACACGCCCACAACTCCGAATGGCCTTCCTGCTGGCACCCCTGTTGCTGGGGGCGACCGTCGCGCGCGTTTCCGCACAAGAGCTGCCGGAGGTTAGGCTAGACCTAAGCCCGCAGCTTTTTACCGTTCTGTGCGCGGTGCAGGTGGGTGTGGACGCCCCCCTCCGCAGAGGAACGCCCGCGGGCTCCGGCGTCGCGGCCCAGGTTGAGCAAGCCCTGCGGCGGCTTCCTCCCGAGGTTACACAACCGCTGCGCAATTATTTTCGGGCAAAAGGAGTTAAGGGGTCGCCGGAGGAGTTGAACGCCTACATTTCGCTCGCGCTGACCGTGGGCGGACCGCCGGAGTTCAACTTCCGCTTCCCGCAGAAACAGCTTCCCCCGGATGTGTACGAGCTGGTTGAGTTGCAGCCTCTCCTGAAGGATTTTTATGAACGCGCGCAGTTGGCGAAGCTGCGGCAACAAGTTTTCTCCGAGTACGCGCAGGCTGTCGCCCGCTGGCAGGGGGAGGTGGCCCGTCGGCTGCTGGAGACCCGCGCCTACCTGCGCATGATCGACCAGCGCCACCCCGGTCGCTCCTATGTCGCCTATTTGGAGTGGTTGGTTCCACGCGGCCTGACCAGTGCGCGCAATTACGGCTTGGACTACTTTCTCGTCGTCCACCCGCAGCGCGAAGACCTTTTGGATGTCGTCCGCCATCAATATTTCCATTTCCTGGTGGACTCGCTGGTGAGTAGGCAGGCGTCTGAGTTGGGCTCGTGGGCGCCGCTTCGGCCCATCGCTGAGCGTGCTCCGCGGCTGCCCGAAACTTTCCGCAGCGACCTACTGCTGTTGGTGAGCGAATCGCTGATTCAAGCGATTGAATTCCGCATACAGCGGCTCGATGCTGCGGTCGCAGCGGCAGAAGTCGATCGCGCCGAGCGCGAGGGCTACCTCTTCGTACGTCATTTCTTCCACGCCCTGGAGGGTTTCGAACAGGCCGAGCCTTCGTTCCGGTTTTACTTTCCCGAACTGCTCCGGGGATTTTCCGTAGTGCAGGAGAAGGAGAGATTGGCGCAGGTCGAATTCGCTCCCGCGCTTCCACCGGTTGCTGCGCCGGTCGCACCTCCCGCGCCTGACCCGTCGCGGGCTCTGCTGGAAGAAGCCCAACGCCAGTTGCAAGCCGGAGACTACGCTGCCGCCCGCGCCGGCTTTGGGAGAGTGCTGCGCGAAGTCGATCCGGAAGAGCCCCGCGCTCTCTACGGACTGGCCATTGTGGCCGGCCAGCAGCAGGACCAAGTGTTGGCCAAATCATATTTCCTGTTTGCGCTCAAGCGGGCGCGGGAACCTTTCCTGCTCGGGTGGACCCACGTCTACTTGGGACGCATCTATGATTTGGAGGGCAGCCGCGAGCAGGCCCTGGGCCACTACCAGGCGGCCTTGGAACTGAAGAGCGGATTGGAAAAGATAGAAGAGGCAGCCCGGCGGGGGCTGGCAGAGCCGTTCGGCCAGAGCGAAGAACCTGGACGCGGGCAGCCGAACTGAAGGGGCAGCGCCGGGTGGAACTCCGGTACTGAATCTGGCGATGCAAAGGAGAATACCGGTGAGAAAACATGTCCTGCTGCTCAGCGTGGTATTGATCTGCGCTCTGCCCGCGGCGGCTGCTTTCTGCCCGGCACCGCAGCAGCAGGAGCAGCAGGAGCAGCAACAACAGCAAGAGGAATCGCCTCCCGGTGCTGCGAACGAAGCCGGTCCCGCTCAACCCCCGCCCGAGCAGATGGCGGCTTTCCAGGCTTTGGTGCAAGCTCAAGACCCGCAGCAGCGCTTGGCTCTGGTGCACCAATTTCTGTCTAGCTATTCGGAGAGTTTGCTTCGTAGCCGGACCTACGCGGCCGGGGCCGAAGCCTACCGAATGCAGAACAACTTCGACCAAGCCATCGAGTACGGGGAGAAAGCGCTGGAGCTTTCCACTCGCGACCCCTTCGTGCTAATTCTGTTGGCGGACGCGCTCTCCGAGGGTACCGTTTCCACAGCGTCCGATTTGCACCAACGGTTGACCCGGGCGGAAGAGTATGCGCGGCAGGCGATAGAGTTTCTCCCCGGCATGTTTGCCGCGGTGCCACGACCGCCGGGTATGTCGGAAGAACAGTTCCGGATGCAGTGGAATTACATTGAGGCGCAGCCGCACGCCACCTTGGGATTTATCTACCTGCGCCGGCAAGACTACGCCCGCGCCGAGGAAGAACTACAGCAGGCCACGGCCCTCAATCGGATCAAACCCAATGCCGTGGATTTCTTGCGCTTGGGCTTCGCTCACATACGGCAGGAAGAATGGGCAGAAGCAAAAGCAACTCTGGAGCGCTGCCTTGAGATCGGCGGCAGCACCGCCCTTACCGCCCAGCAGCACCTCGAAGAAGTAGCGGAAAGACTCCAGGAGCAGGGAAACTCTCAGCCCGATCCCCCGGAGAAAAAATAGTTTCATGGCTCGACCTGCAAGCACCGCCGAAGCGGTTGAAGGCTTGGAGGCACAACTCGGCTACCACTTTCGGGATCGAGGGTTGCTGTTCCAAGCGCTCACTCATCGCTCGCACCGGGGCCGCGAGGGCGAGGAGGCGCCACTGGACAACGAGCGCTTGGAGTTTCTCGGCGATGCGGTGGTGGGGTTCCTGGTTTGTGATGCGCTCTGTCAATTGTTCCCTGCATTCAGCGAGGGTAAGCTCTCGCGCATCAAAGCCAATCTGGTGAGCGGCCGCAGTCTGCGGCGCGTGGCGGAGCGCTTGGAGTTGGGCCGCTACCTTCGCTTGGGTCGCGGGGAAGAGAAAACCGGAGGCCGCCAAAAGCAAGCCCTGCTCGGCGATGCCGTGGAGGCCGTGGTCGCCGCCATCTACCGGGACGGGGGCCTGGAGCCGGCGCGCCGGTTTGTGGAAGAGTTTCTCTTGGAAGAGGTGCGCCGCCGCGGCGTGGAGCGCCTCGCGCGGGCGGATTTCAAATCGGCTTTACAGGAGTATCTGCAAGCGAGACGCCTGCCCCCGGCGCGGTATAAACTGGCTGAGGCCCGCGGGCCGGAACATCACAAGACTTTCGTAGTCGATTTGTGGCTGGATAAACGCCGCCTGGCCCGGGGCGAAGGGCCCTCCAAAAAAGCGGCGGAACAGCAAGCGGCCCGGCAGTCGTTGGAGCGTCTGCCGATCGAGGGGATGGCGGAAGAGGAATGATAAAGCCTAAAGAGACGAAAAGCACTACCCTGCGCGAATACGTGGAGTCCCTGCTGGTGACGATCATTCTGGCTCTGTACGGCACGACTTTCTTGGTCCAAGCGTTCAAGATTCCTTCCAGTTCGATGGAGAAGACCTTGCTGGTCGGCGACCATCTGCTGGTGAACAAATTTCTCTTCGCGCAGCCCGAGCCGGAAGGAAATTGGTTGCCGTACCGCGAAGTGCGGCGTGGCGACATCGTCGTCTTCAAGTATCCCTTCCCGCCGCACCAGCACTTCGTCAAGCGTGTCATCGGGCTGCCGGGCGACCGGCTGAAGGTCGTGGACCAGCAGGTGTACATCAACGGCGAGCCGCTGGAGGAGCCCTACAAGATTCATGAGCGCCCACGGAGCGGCGTCCAGTTTGGGGACGCGTTTCCCGTGACGGATGGTTACGTGGCCCACTGGATGGGAGTCGAATGGGCCGAAGAAGTGGCCCGGCTGACCGAGAACGACGAACTGCTGGTCCCGCCGAGTAAATACTTCGTGATGGGCGACAACCGGGACAACAGCCAAGACAGCCGCTACTGGGGCTTTGCGGATCGCACCACCATCATTGGCCGCCCCTTGGTCATCTACTGGTCGTTCGCGAGCACTCCTGAGCGCAACCCACGCAGCGGGCGTGGAGGAGCCGGGGGAGCGCTGGCCGACTTCTTCGCCCGCGCTCGTTGGAAACGCTTCTTCCACCTCGTGCGGTAAGCCCGCGCCCTTCCATGCGTCGAAAGCGAATCTGGTTTGCAGCCTGCCTGCTGTTGGCATTGGTGGTGTCGCTTCCCTGGTTGCTCCGTTTGACAGTTTTTCACCACCCGGTGCGCGCGGCCTTCGAGCGGCAACTGGGCCGGCCGGTCGAGTTCCGCACCCTGACTGCGCAGCTGCTGCCGCGGCCCGCGCTTGTGGCGCGCGGCTTTGTTCTCCACTCGCAGGAGGGTTTCGGCGCTGAGCCTTTTCTCTACGCGGAGGAAGTGGTTTGCGCTCTCCCGGCAGCCGTGTTGTGGCGCTGGTGGTTCGAGTGCGCTCAGGTAAATTTCCTTCAGCCCAGCATCAACTTGGTGCTCTCAGGCGACGGGGCGTGGAACCTGGGCGCGCTCTTGCTGGAACCGCCCGCCGGGGAAAGTGACGGAAGTGGAGGTGCGGCTTCCCGCCCAGTTTTCTCCGCGACCGAAGGGCGCATCAACTTCAAGTCAGGCGCCGACAAGCTGATCTACGCCCTCGGCGACGTCCGTCTTCGCGGTGCGCCGCTGGCCGAGGGCGGGTGGCAGATCCAGTTGGACGCTACCCCGCTGCGCACCGATCGGCGTTTGAGCGAAACCGGAAGACTCCGCCTGCAAGGGCAAGTCGAATCGGCGCAGGAGTTCAGCGACCTGCGGTTTCAGATACACGTTGGGTTGGAGCGAGGCTCGTTGGCTCAGTGGGTGGCGCTGGTCACCGGGAGGGAGCCGGGCGTTCGGGCGGAAGCGTCGTTGACCGTGCGCTTTGAGGGCACGCCGGCGGCATGGAGCGCGCGGGGCAAGCTCACGCTTGCGGACCTTCGCCGCTGGGACTTGTTGGCCTCCCAGCGCACGCCGCGCTGGGAATGCGACTTCGCCGTGCAGGGGAAGGACGGATGGGACACAATCGAGATCGAGGAGATCGCCGTTCGGGCTCGGCAGTCGGAAATCAATCTCGCCGGAGCCGTGGAAGACCTCTTCGGACAACCACAATGGAATCTCCGGGCTACGTCCAGCCGGCTGGTGCTGGACGAGATGCTGGGGCAGTTCGCCAGCTTGAAGAGCAACGTGCCGGAGGGCACCCGGCTGGACGGCGTGGCGCAATTGGAGCTCGCGGTTCGCGGAGAGCTTCCGCAGTGGGAAGGAAAATTGACCTCGGCAGAGCCGATGGCCCTGCGCATTCCGGGGCGGGGCGAGCCGGTCCCACTGTCCGGCTTGAACCTGGAACTCAGTCGCGGGCAACTGGTGCTGCAACCGCTGACGGTGGAGTTTTCGCCCGGAAACGCGCTTGCCGTGAGCGGCACGTGGCAGCCGGGCCGCGCGCCCTTCGCCTATCGTGTGCGTTGGCAGAGCGAAAACGTGGAGTTGTCCTCGCTCGAACAGGCAGCGGCTGCTTTCGGTTGGAGTTTGTACCAGCCCGACCGCTGGGAAGGTCAGGCGGCGCTGGATCTGGTTGGGAGCGGAGACGCGCAGAACGGATGGACCGCGCAGTGGCGCGGGCGGCTAGAACTAAAAGAAGCAAAGTTCTATCCACCGGAATTCAATCAGGCGCTCTCCATCCCGCAGGCGCATCTACTGTGGTCCCGGCGGGGCCTGCGGGTGGATCCGCTGGTTCTTCACCTGGGCGACGACCAGATCACCGCCACCTTGCAGCGGCCCAGCCGCGACGCGCAGTGGACGGTGAACGCTACCGCCGCCCGTTTGGACGTGGCCGCCTTGGACGAATTGCTGAACCCCGGCCGGCGCAGCCTGCTGACCCGGTTGATGCAGTCTGGGCGCTCTCGGCAACGGCAGTGGAAAGAGCTTTCCCTGCAAGGAGCCCTGCGCGTTGACGACCTGCGCGCGGGGCCCTTTCGCCTGCGCCGCCTGCGAACGCAAGCGGAGTGGCGCGACGGCAAGCTGTTTTTGACCCGCTTGCGCTTTCGCGCTTACGGCGGACGTTTCGCCGGCCGGTTCCAGGGAGATTTCTTAGCCGATCCGCCCAAGTACCGTTTGGAAGGTAACCTGCGGCAGATCAACGTACATGACTTGCTGGTTGGCACCTCGGACCTCGGTAAGTTGCTCACCGGGCTGGCCGGGGCCGACGTGGTGCTGGAAGCTGCGGGCACCCGCGCGCGCCAGTTTGTGCGCAGCCTGGAAGGACGCATCGTGGGCGTGCTGCGCGATGGGGAGATGCAGCGGGTCAACTTGCTGGCGGCGATGGCGGCGGCAAGCGGCCCGGAGCAGTCCGGCGACCCGGTCGGCGGCGTCACCCGCCTGCAAAGCCTGGGAGGAGATTTTCGCATTGCGGGCCGGCAGGTGGAGCTGGACGAAGTACGCGCCATCATCACGGGCGCTGCGCTGGAGTTGACGGGCCACGTCGGGTTTGACGGGCGGATGGATTTGCAGTTGCGCGGCCAGCCGCTCTCGGTGGAGGGGCGCAGGCCCTCGCCGGCGGCCAAGCGTCTCTTGGGGCCCACCTACCGCCTCACTGGAACCTTGCGCCGCCCACAGGTGCAACTGGCCGCTCCTCAGCCAACCGCGGGTGATACTCCCTAACTTTTTCTGTTCAATGAGGACAGCAACGACAAAGGCTTGGCTGACGATGCGAGCGACTTGGCGAAGCAGCGCAGCGGTTCTACTTTTTCTTTTGACTGCGAGCACCGTCGCCGGCCAGCAGGCTGCACCGCGCCGGCGCTATCGCGTGGAGCAAGTCTTCCGCCTGGAAACCACCACCGCCGAGCCTGCCAGCACTGGCGGCGCCGCCGCTGCTGAGCCGGTGACGGTCACCGGGGAAGGAAGAGTGCGGTTCGTGCTCGAGCAGCAAGTGTCCGAGGGTTCCGCCCCGCACTGGCGCTTTACACAGGTGGAAACCCAAGCTCCAGAGACGGACGCTGAAGGTGAAATCGGCCAGGGAGTGCAACTGGCGCTGGCGCTCGGGCTCCGGTGGATGCAGCAGCTTGACGGGAGGGAATTCACCGGACCGGTTGTCAAACTGCCCGTGTTTCCCTTGGGCGAGTCCCGACCGGCGTGGCTGACGGCGTGGCTACGCTGGGCGCAGACAGGAGGCTTCTCCGGCGTCGAGGGCAGCCCGGTAGTATTGCCTGCGAATCCCGGTCAGGAGGAGGATGGCGCCAGCTACGAGCTGCGCTGGCTGCGGAGCGACTTCCGGCAAGAGAACTGCAATGTGCAACAAGCGCGCTGGGCGGTGGCGGTGCAGGCGTCCGCAGACGCGGTCTCGCCTGCGCTGGCGGCTGAGGGCGTGGAAGCGCGCACGTTTTTCTCCGCGCAGAGTCTGGAATGGATTTCCCAGCGCAACGCTGAGCTCGTCTATGCGGAGCGTAGCGGCGTGCGCGAAACTTTCTGGAGTTTGGAGAAAGTCCAAAAGGCCGACGTGAGCGAGCTGGTGTTTCGTTTCCGGCTGGCGGTGCAGGTACGCATCGAGCGCCTGCGCTAGCGTCGGCACTCGGCAGTAGTGTCCTAATTTGAGCGATTCCGAACTCGGCCCCAAATCACACCGGGCCCTGCGGCCCCCGCCGCAGGGATTCTTGCTCCCCCCAGGCAGGGGCCTGGGGGCTCGGTGCGAAATTAGGACACTATCTACCCGGTCGTGTGCTGAAGACAGCTTGCCCACCGGGGTATAATAAAAAGTTTGGGTATTCAGCAATAAGCACGGTGAGGGGATGAGCTTCAAATTGGTCAGCAGCTACCAGCCGCAGGGCGACCAACAGCAGGCCATTGACGCCCTGGTGCGCGGCGTGCGCGAGGGCGACCCGCATCAGGTGCTGCTGGGCGTCACCGGCTCGGGCAAGACCTACACCATGGCCAAGGTCATCGAGCAGATCGGGCGGCCTGCGCTGGTGCTGGCGCACAACAAAACCCTGGCGGCGCAGCTCTTCCACGAGTTTCGCAATTTTTTCCCGCGCAATGCGGTGGAGTATTTTGTCAGCTACTACGACTACTACCAGCCCGAAGCCTACCTACCTTCCAGCGGCGTTTACATCGAGAAGGAAGCCACCATCAACGACGAGCTCGACAAGCTGCGTCTCTCGGCCACCAGGGCGCTGTTCGAGCGGCGCGACTGCGTGATTGTCGCCAGCGTCAGTTGCATCTACGGCCTGGGCTCGCCGGAAGCCTACTACGGCATGCTGCTGTTGGTGGAGAAGGGCCAGCGCATCCGGCGGGAAGACATCCTCAGCAAGCTGGTCGAGATTCAGTACGAGCGCGGGGAGGACTTGCGCCGCGGCAGCTTCCGCGTGCGCGGCGACGTGATTGAGGTCTATCCCACCTACGCCGACACCGCCTACCGGATTGAGCTCTGGGGCGACCAAGTGGACCAACTGAGCGAGATCGACCCGTTGACCGGCACGGCGACGCGGTCGCACGCGCGCGTTCCCATTTACCCCAAGACGCACTACGTCATGCCGGAAAAGGAGCGCGAGCGCGCGATCGAAGATATCCTCAAGGAGTTGGAGTCGTGGAAGCCGGAGCTGGAAAAACAGGGCAAGAAAGTGGAAGCGCAGCGGCTCTGGCAGCGGACCCGGTTCGACGTGGAGATGATGCGCACCATCGGCTACTGCCACGGGATCGAGAACTACTCCCGCCATCTCTCCGGCCGCCTGCCGGGTGAGCCGCCGCCCACCCTGCTGGACTACTTCCCCAGCGACTTCCTGCTGTTCGTGGACGAGTCCCACCAGACCGTTCCGCAGGTGCGCGGGATGTACGAAGGCGACCGCTCGCGCAAGCAGACGCTGGTGAACCACGGCTTTCGCCTGCCCTCGGCGCTGGACAACCGCCCCCTGGCCTTCGCGGAGTTCGAGCACCGCGTCAACCAGTTGATTTACGTTTCCGCCACGCCCGGGCCCTACGAGTTGACCAAGACGGCGGGCGTGGTGGTGGAGCAGATCGTGCGGCCCACAGGCCTGATCGAGCCGGAGGTGGAAGTCCGGCCGGTGCGCGGGCAGGTGGATAACCTGCTACATGAAATCCGCCAGCGCACGGCGCGCAGTGAGCGCGTGCTGGTGACCACGCTGACCAAACGCATGGCGGAGGACCTGGCGCAGTACTACAGCGAGGTGGGCGTGCGCTGCCGCTACCTGCACTCGGAGGTGGACACGCTCGAACGGGTGCGCATCCTGCGCGACCTGCGCCGGAAGGTGTTCGACGTGCTGATCGGTATCAACCTGCTGCGCGAGGGGCTGGACCTGCCGGAGGTGTCGCTGGTGGCCATCCTCGATGCTGACAAGGAAGGTTTCCTGCGCTCGAAGACGTCGTTGATTCAGACCACCGGGCGGGCGGCGCGCCACATCCGGGGCAAGGCGCTGCTCTACGCCGACGTGATTACGGACTCAATGCGCGGGGCCTTGGACGAAACCGAGCGCCGCCGCGCCCTGCAGTTGCGCTACAACCAGGAGCACAGCATCACGCCCGAGAGCATCGTCAAGCCGGTGGACATGACGCTGGCGCAGATTGTCGAAGCCGACTTTGCCACCGTGCCGCTGGAGAAGACCGAGTTCGAGGGGTTTACCAGCGAGGAGCAGGTGCGCGAGGCGATCCCCAAGCTGGAAGAGCGCATGCGCGAGGCCGCCAAGCAGTTCGAGTTCGAGCGCGCCGCCCAGGTGCGCGACCGCGTCCGCGCCCTCAAACAAAAAGATATCGGCGGCTTCTTCCAACCCGCTACCCTCCCCTACGAGCCGTTGCCGGCGGAATTGTTGGCGCCGCGAGGGACCGGATCGACATCGGGGAAAGCGAGCCGATCCATCCGCGCCAAGGCCAGGAAGCAGAGAACTCGGAAGTCCAAGCACAAAAGCCGACGATGAACCCGGCTGGGTTCATCGCCGCTACCATTTTCGGTGAAATGGTGATTATGTTTTGGTAGCGGCGAAGAATCCGCCAGGATCCTTCATCGGCTTTTGTTGGTGGATAGGAGCTGGTCCCGCCGGGGCGCGAATTTCCCCAGCGAGGGATAGGTAAAAGCAGTATGGTAAAACACGCGATGGCGAAGACGATTGCGATTGTGGGCGCAGGGCGCGTGGGGCAGTCGCTGGGGCGAGCGCTGCGGCGGCGCGGCTACCGCATTGGCGCTGTGGTCGCGCGCACAGCCCGCAGCGCGCGCCGGGCGGTGAAGTTCATCGGGGCAGGGAAGCCGCTGGCCCGCGTCGAGCCTGCGCTGCTGGCCGCCGAGGTGGTATTGGTGGCTACGCCGGACGGGCAAGTGGCCGAAGCGGCGGGCGCGCTGGCACGATTGAAAGGCGGCTGGAAAGGCAAAGTTATTCTGCACACCAGTGGAGCGCTGAGCGCAAGCGCGCTGGCGCGGTTGAAGCGGCGCGGGGCCGCAGTGGGTTCGCTGCATCCCATCTGGCCATTCCCGAAGCCGATAAAAATACTTCCGCGAGGAATAGTGTTTGGGATTGACGGCGATCTGCGCGCCCGGCGACAGGCGCGGACGTTGGCGCGCGCGCTGGGCGGTGTGCCGATGGAGATTCGCGCCGGGGAGAAGGCGCTCTACCACGCCGCTGCTGCGCTGGTGGCCGGGCATCTAATGACGCTGATTGACCTGGGGACGCGCATGCTGCGGCGCACGGGCGTAGCGGAGCGAGAAGCCCGGCAAGCGCTCTTGCCGTTGGTGGAGCAGACGGTGGCGGGCTACGCCCGGCTGGGCACACGCGCTTGGACGGGGCCGTTGGAGCGAGGCGATGCTGACACGGTGTGCCGTCACCTGAAGGCGCTGCGGCGCCTCCCGCCCGTTTATCGCAAGGTGTATGCCGCGCTGGCGGAGGCGGGGGTTGAGCTTTATCGCCGCGACCAGAGCCAAGCCACGCGCGCGCTGCGGCGGTTGCTGAAGAAGGGAAGATGAAGCTTTTTGTTCAACGTCGAACCGTTGTCAGAGTGGCAGCGGCCGGCCTGCTGTTGATGTTGATTGTTGTAGGCCTACACAACGTCTCGCTGGCCGGGGAGGGGGAGAAGCAAAAGCCTCGGCTGGTGAACATTAACACCGCGACGCTGGCGCAGTTAAAAGAATTGCCGGGCATCGGGAAAGCGATTGCCGGGCGGATCATCCGCCATCGGGAGCAGCACGGGCGGTTCCGCAAAGTGGAAGAGCTGCTGGTGATTCGCGGCATCAGCCGGAGAAGGTTCGAGGAGCTGCGGCTGCTCGTAACCATAGGAGAAGCAAAGGAGACAAAGGACGCAGAAGAGAAGGGAAGGAAACGTTAAGCGACAATGCGCTCGACCAGCATCAAGATCAAGCTGAGTAGCAGCGCCGGCCCCACCACCAGCACGAATCCCCAGAAGAAAAAGTAGGCGCAGGCGGCGACCGCGCCCAGCGCGGCCAGATTGTAGAGCAGCTCCGCTGTGGGCGCGATTCCGAAGGCTTGTGCCGGCGGTTGCGAGGGAGCCGGGCTCATGCGTCGCGGCGAACCAGCGGGCGGGCGTCCACCGGGATGGGAACCTGCTCTACGATGCGAATGTCGAAGCCTTCCAGCGCCGCCACCTTGCGCGGGTGGTTGGTGAGCAGGCGGATGTTGCGCACGCCCAGATCGGAGAGAATCTGGGCGCCGATGCCGGACTCGCGCTGAACCTGTTGCTGGTGCCGCACGTGCTCGCTGGCATTGCCTTTGCGTGCGGGGTAGTCGTGGTGGAAGGCGAGGACGTTTTTGTCGTCCACTTTTTCGATTCCAAACCCGGGCCCGGTCTGGTGGAGGTAGAGGAAGACGCCGCGGCCGGCGCGGGCAATGATTTCTAGGCTCTTATCAACCAGCGCGCGGCAGGCGCAGCGCGTGGAGCCAAAGACGTCGCCGGCCAAGCAATGAGAATGCACCCGCACCAGCACCGCGTCTTCGGCGCTGAAGTTGCCTTTCACCAGGGCCACGTGCTTTTCTCCGTCGAGCTCGGACTCGTAGGCAATCATGTGGAAGTCGCCGTAGCGGGTGGGCAGGAGGGATTCGCCCCGGCGGTGCACGTACCGTTCGGTGCGCAGCCGGTAGCGGATCAAGTCCGCCACCGTAACCATCTTCAACCCGTGCTGACGGCAGAAAGCGGTAAGCTCGGGAACGCGCGCCATCGAGCCGTCGTCGTTCATGACTTCGCAGATGACGCCGGCCGGTGTCAGGTCTGCCAGCCGGGCCAGATCCACGGAGGCTTCGGTTTGTCCCGCCCGCACCAGCACCCCGCCTTTGCGGGCGCGCAGAGGAAACATGTGGCCGGGCCGCACCAGGTCAGCCGGGCGCGTGGCCGGGTCGATGGCGGTGCGAATGGTGGCGGCGCGGTCAGCGGCGGAGATGCCGGTGGAGATGCCGTGGCCGGCATCGATGGATTCGCAGAAGGCGGTTCCGTAGGGGGAAGTATTGTCGTCGGTCATCGAGCGGAGTCGCAGGTGGTCGCAGCGCTCGCTGGTGAGAGAGACGCAGACCAAGCCCCGGCCGTGCTTGGCCATGAAGTTGATCTGCTCAGGCGTGATTTTCTCCGCTGCGACGGTGAGGTCGCCTTCGTTTTCGCGATCCTCGTCGTCCACGATGATAATCATGCGGCCTTGGCGGATTTCCTCAATCGTTTCTTCGACGGTCGCAAATGAAGCAGGCTTGCTTGCCATATCGTTTCCTTACCGACCGATGAGCCAGTAGAGCAGCGCGCCCAGTGCGGCGGCGCCCGGCATGGTCAGCACCCATGCCATGAAGATGGGTCGGGTAACGCCCCAGCGAACAGCGGTCAGGCGGCGCGAGGCCCCCACGCCGATGATGGAACCCGTGACGGTGTGGGTGGTGCTGGCCGGAATTCCGGTGGCGGCTGTCCCGAACAGAGTCAGAGCCGCGGCGGACTCGGCCGCGAAGCCCCCGAAGGGAGTGAGCTTGGTGATGTTCTGCCCCATGGTCTTGATTACACGCCAGCCGCCGCCCAGGGTGCCAGCGGCGATGGCCAGGTGACAGGTAATGATAACCCAAAACGGGACTTCATACACAGCCACGGCGCCGCTGGTGACCAATGCCGCGGTGATAATCCCCATGCCCTTTTGGGCGTCGTTGGTGCCGTGCCCCAGGCTGAAGGCGGCCGCTGAAACCAATTGCAGACGGCGGAACCAACGGTCAATCTTCTGCGGCGCTTGGCGGTGGACAATCCAACTGGTAACAATCGTGACAATGATGGAACCGAATATTCCGATGAACGGCGCCAGAAATATGCCCAGAACGGGTTTCACCCATCCCCCGAGAATAAGAGCCTCGAAACCTGCATGGGCGATGGCCGCGCCGGCGTAGCCGCCGATCAAGGAGTGCGAGACGCTGATGGGGAGGCCCAGCCAGGTGCAGACGCCCGTCCAGACGATGGCGCCGAGCAGGCCGGTGAGCAGCACCCACCCGTTGATCATGTCTAGGTTAATCATCTTGCTGCCGATGGTCTTGGCGACCGCGGTGCCGAAAGTAAAGGCGGCGACGAAGTTCCAGAAAGCCGCCCAGGCCACCGCCGGCAGCGGCTTCAGCACACGAGTGGAGACGATGGTCGCAATCGAATTGGCGGCGTCGTTCCAGCCGTTGGCGAACTCGAACAGCAGCGCTACTACTACGATCAGGACCAGCAAGACAGAGGCATCCACGTCAGAACTCCAATCAAGTTAATCGGAAGGGGGAACAGGTCAGGACTCTTGTCCGGACCGGGTTAAGAATGGGGACGCGTCGGCTCACGCGTTTTTCATGACCACAGTTTCGAGGACATTGGCCACGTCTTCGCATTTATCGGAGGCAATCTCCAGCACTTCCAGAATCTCTTTCCACTTGATGATCTCCACCGGGTCTTTTTCCTCTTCAAACAAGCGGGCGATCGAGGCTCGCACGATGCGGTCGCTTTCGTTTTCCAGACGGTTGATCTCGATGCAGTGCTCCAGGATCCGGTCGTGCTTTTCCAGGTGCGAGACGGCGGTATGGACCTCGCGTGTCGATTGGACCAGGACGTCTGCCAGTTCTTTTGCGCCCGGACGGATGGTCTGTATGCGGTAGATGACCAGCCGGGCGGCCACCGAATCCATCAGGTCCAGGATATCGTCCAGCTTGCTGGAGAGTTGGTGGATGTCTTCGCGGTCAAACGGAGTGATGAAAGTTTGGTTAAGCTTGGTGGCCAGATCGTGGGTGAATTGATCGCCCCGGTGTTCGAGGTCTTTGATGTGATCTACCTTCGAGGGCACATCTTTGTAGTCAGCGAACAGCGCGGCCAGCACCTGCGCTGCCTCCTGGATGTTGGCTGTGACTTCCGTAAAAAGATCGAAAAAGCTTCGCTCGCGCGGTCGAAACCGACTGAGCAGGTTGGCCATTAGTTTTTCCTCCTAGAAACCAGCCCCTAAAGCTATTCCACTTCTCTGTTTTTCAGTTGACGAATTCGAGGAAGGCGTCGCGCCTTGCGTCCATGTGGGCCGCGTTCAAAATCCTCAACCCCCTAGCGCAGAGGGCTACTATAGCCGAAGCCGGGCAGCGGCGCAAGGCAGCCCACACGGCGGTAGTGTCTTAATTTCACACCGAGCCCCCAGGCCCCTGCCTGGGGGAAGCGAAAATCCCTGCGGCGGAGGCCGCAGGGCTCGGTGTGATTTGGGCCGAGTTCCGAATCGCTTAAATTAAGACACTACCCACGCGTTGGCGAGGGCAACGCCACCCTTGGAATTTGTTCTTTTGGGAAAGGAAGGGAGGAGCCTCCGGGCGCAAGAAAAACAAGCCCGGTGGTCCCGAGTTTTCGGAACCACCGGGCTCGATCCGTTCCCACAGAGGCGAATGCTCCGTTGGGGTTTGTCCGTCGCCAAGCAGGACTAAGGTTCTACTCGACGTGACGGGTGGGGATTTAGTACATCCCGCCCATGCCGCCCGGCGGCATCCCCGCGCCCGCAGCCTCCTTTTTCTCCTCTTCGGGGATTTCCGAGACCAGGGCTTCCGTGGTCAGCATGAGCGCGGCGATGGAAGCAGCGTTCTGGAGCGCCAGGCGGGTGACCTTGGCCGGGTCAATTACGCCGTGCTTGGCCAAGTCGCCGAATTCACCGGTTTCGGCGTCGAAGCCGAAGTTGGTTTCCTTGGCATCCTTCACGCGCGCCACCACGATGGCGCCTTCGCCGCCGGCGTTGTTGACGATCTGGCGGAGAGGCTCCTCCAGGGCACGGCGAACGATGTTGCCTCCGATCTGCTCGTCCCCGTCAAACTTGACCTTGTCGAGAGACGAGATGGCACGGATGAGCGCAATCCCACCGCCGGGGACAATGCCTTCCTCGACCGCCGCTTTGGTGGCGTGCATGGCGTCTTCGACCCGAGCCTTCTTTTCCTTCAGCTCGGTCTCAGTGGCGGCACCGACTTTGATGACGGCCACACCGCCCACCAGCTTGGCCAGCCGCTCCTGAAGCTTCTCACGGTCGTAATCGGAGGTGGTTTCCTCGACTTGCACCCGGATCTGCTTGACGCGGCCTTCGATGGCGTCGGATTTGCCGCCGCCCTCGATCAGGGTGGTGTTGTCTTTGTCGATGGTGATTTTCTTGGCGCGGCCGAGGTCGTCGGTTTTCACGTTTTCCAGCTTGAAGCCGACCTCCTCGGCAATCACCTTGCCGCCGGTCAGAGTGGCGATGTCGTCGAGCATGGCCTTGCGGCGGTCGCCGAAGCCGGGCGCCTTCACGGCACAGATTTGCAGCGTGCCGCGCAGTTTGTTGACCACCAGGGTGGCCAGCGCTTCGCCTTCCACATCTTCAGAAATGATGAGCAGCGGTTTACCGCTGCGGGCGGTCTGTTCCAGCAAGGGCAGCAGGTCTTTCATTGAGCTGATCTTTTTTTCGTGGATGAGGATGTAGGCGTCTTCCAGCTTGACTTCCATGCGCTCGGGGTCGGTGACGAAGTAGGGTGAAAGGTAGCCGCGGTCGAACTGCATGCCCTCGACCACGTCCAGCGTGGTGTCCATGGTGCGCGACTCCTCCACCGTGATGACGCCGTCCTTGCCCACCTTCTTCATCGCTTCGGCGATGATGTTGCCGATGGGCTTGTCGTTGTTGGCGCTGATGGTGGCCACCTGCGCGACCGCATCGCCGGAAACATCTGTGGAGATTTTCTTGATGCTTTCGGTGACTGATGCCACCGCCTTTTCGATGCCGCGCTTGAGCGCCATGGGATTGGCGCCGGCCGACACCGCCTTCACGCCCTCGCGGAAGATGCACTGCGCCAACACAGTGGCGGTGGTGGTGCCGTCGCCGGCCACGTCTGAGGTTTTGCTGGCGACTTCGCGCACCAGTTGCGCTCCCATGTTCTGCAGCGGATCTTTGAGCTCGATTTCCTTGGCTACGGTCACGCCGTCCTTGGTGATCTGGGGCGCGCCGAACTTCTTGTCGAGGACGACGTTGCGTCCCTTGGGCCCGAGCGTGATCTTGACGGCGTCAGCCAGTCGGTTGACCCCGCGCAAGATCGCCTGCCGGGAATCGTCTCCATAAATCACTTGCTTGGCAGCCATTTCTGTTTTCCTCCCTAGAAGTACTTGCGAATTCGTTTACGGTTGTGCCATAACTCAGAGCCCAGCTTACTTCTTGGCTCCTACCTTGGCGGGTTCCAGCACGGCCAGCACTTCCTCTTCGCGCAGGATGAGGTATTCCTCGTCGTCGATGTGAATGTCGGTGCCGGAATACTTGCCGAACAGAATGCGGTCTCCCGTCTTCACGTCCAGCGGGATCACTTTTCCGTCATCTTTTTTCTTGCCGCCGCCGACGGCGATCACTTCTCCCTCCTGCGGCTTCTCTTTGGCGGTATCGGGGATGATGATACCGCCTTTGACCGTCTCCTGCTCTTCCAGCCGCCGGATCAGAATTCGGTCGTGCAGCGGTCGTACGTTGACACTCATAGTTACTCCTCCAGAACGAAAGTAACAATCCCTTACAGGTTTAGCTTACCTTTCCCCCACTTTACGGGCGAGGCAACAACCAGAACTGCGGGCCATCGGGCCCTTGCGGTCTCCCAGGGAGACTTAGCACTCCCACCGGGAGAGTACTAGTGTAAGCGGAACTGGCAATTTTGTCAAGCTGCTTGCGGCCACTTGTAGCTGCAAAGTGAGAATGTCCTATTTGCGCAAAGTAGGAATGTCCTCTTTCATCAGGGCCAGGAGGGACGATGAGAGAGGAGCGAATCGAATTGAGCCAACGGGAGCAGGATCGGTTGAAGGTACTCCACCAAGTCGAGCAGGGCTATCTGACCCAGGTGGAAGCGGGCCGGCGGGTGCAGGTGAGCGTACGCCACCTGCGGCGTCTGCTGAGACGGGTGCGGGCGGAGGGGGACAGGGGCGTAGTGCATCGGCTGCGGGGGCGGCCCTCGAACCGGAAGATTCCAGCGGCCCTCCAGGGGCGCATCCTGGCCCAGGTGCGGCGGCGCTACGCCGACTTTGGGCCCACGCTGGCCAGCGAGCACCTGGCGCGAGATGGGTGGCAGGTCAGCCGGGAGACGCTGCGGCAGTGGATGACCGCCGCCGGGCTGTGGCGGTCGCGCCGGCAGCGGAGGCCGGCGGTGCACGTCTGGCGAGAGCGGCGGGCCGCCTTCGGCGAGTTGGTGATGATGGACAGCTCGCCCTATCGCTGGTTGGAGCGGCGCGGACCTCCCGTGCAGTTGATCGCGCTGATCGACGACGCTACCAGCCGGGTCTGGGGCCGCTTCGCCGCCCAGGACTCGACCGAGGAAAACCTGCGCACCCTGGCAGGCTGGCTCCGGCGCTGGGGACGGCCGCGGGCACTCTATACCGACAAAAGCAGCCTGTTCCGCACCACCCGCTCGGCCCGGCTCGACGAGCAGCTCGGCGGTCAGCCGGCCCGCACCCAGATCGGGCGGGCCCTGCAGGAGTTGGGGATCGAGTGGATTCCCGCCCACAGCCCCCAGGCCAAGGGGCGCATCGAGAGACTATTCGGCACCTTGCAGGACCGCCTGGTCAAGGAGATGCGCCTGGCCGGGGTGCACACGGTGGAGCAGGCCAACCGCTTCCTGGCAGCAGTCTTCCTGCCTTTCTGGGAGCAGCGCTTCACCGTCGCTCCGCGCCAGCCGCACGATGCCCACCGCCCGCTGGGAGGCACCCAGCGGCTGGAGTCAATCCTGAGCGTGCGCGAACCGCGCCGGGTGGCAGGCGACTACACCGTGCGCTGGCAGGGCCAGCGCTGGGCGATCCCGCGCGCCCAGGTGCGAGCGGGGTTGCGGGGGGCGCGGGTGGAGGTCGAACGGCGGCTCGACGGCAGCCGCTGGGTCCGCTTCCGCGGCTCTTATCTCAGCCTGCGGCCCTGCCCGAGCCCGCCGCCCGCGCCCGCAACCCCCTTCGGCCTACGGCCTACGGGGCTTGCGGGCCCAAGGAAAGGCAAACGAAAGTACATTCCCCCTCCCGATCACCCTTGGAGGAGGACATTTCTATCTGGCAAAAAACCGGACATTTCTACTTTGCGTTGACAGGCGGGGAAGCAGTTTCAGCGTTGGCGGAAGCGGGGGACGCGGCGCGGCCAGGCAGGTGGCGTAGCCGTGCTGCGGCAGCGGGCCGTATGAAGCGGTTTCCGGGCGGTGCGGGGGTTAGTGGGCGAAGAACCGAACCAGTGCCCAGCTCAGGGTCGCCCATCCCGCCAGGCCAACCACAATTTCGCCCCAGTGCCACATCAACTGACGGCGCCGCCAGCGTCGGTGAAGCTCTTTGACGTTTGCTGTAACAACCATTGGCTTTCTCCTCCCCGTTCAAAGGAGGTGCCACACTTGTCCTATTCGTTTGCTATCCTGCGTCATCGGCAGCTTGGCTCAGAACTTGAGTGACTCAAACGGGGAAGCAGGCTTGGTACGGCCCGACGCCTTGTCCGGATTGGTCATTGGTCAATGGGGCGTCCTGGACAAAGTAGAATTACGGGGAATGGAAAGAGCGGAACCAACAGGGGGATGAAATATGGCCGAGACGCTGGAGCAGTGGCATGAGTTTCGTCGGTAGATGAACGAGGAAATCCTGGAGAGCGGCCACCTGGGCCTGAAGCGTTTTTTCGCGCTTGACCACCAGGCATACGAGAAAGGGGCGCTGGAGCCGAAGGTGAAAGAGATGCTGGGGCTGGTGGCGTCGCTGGTGTTGCGGTGCGACGACTGCGTGACCTACCACCTGGAGCGCTGCCGGGAAGAAGGGGCGACGCGGGGAAAGCTGCTGGAGGTTCTGAATATCGGACTGGTGGTGGGCGGCTCGATTACCATCCCGCACCTGCGCCGCGCCTTCGGCCGCCTGCGGGAAATTCAACAAAAGAAGGGTTGATACGCCAGAACAAAGAGACTTGATTAGATGGCGCCGCAAGCGCTGGACATATAGAGGGGCGGAGTCCAGCCGAGCAGCCTCCCTCCGCGTCAGACTTCCCGCATAATACCAGCGAAGAAATGGCCGGGTCTTGCCGATAAGACTCCTGAGCAACAAGCTTGTTGCCAATTTCGCCAACGGGTGTTCCATATGGGGCTGCAACATTTACATCCCTGTAGTTCCGTAGTGCCACAATATATGGTCGCGTGCTAGAATAACAAGCACTGTCTTAATTCGTAGGTTCTGAGAATTCACTGAGGCTGGCAGGAGTTACTGCCGCGAGGAGAAGGAAGAGAATGAAGCTGACAGAAGGCAAACGCAAGGGATTGGAAGCAGTTGCGACCAAGAACGGCCCGGTGGGCAAGGTGGGCGTCATCGCCGCAGCCGCCATGGACCAGCGGGGCTCGCTGTTGAAAGCCATCGCGCAAAACCGGGGAGTGGACAAGAGCCAGGTGAAGCTGGAAGATATGACCGAATTCAAAGCGGCGGTAGCCCGAGTTTTGTCTCCTTATGCCAGCGCGATTCTGCTCGACCCGGAATACTCGCTGCCGGCGCTGCCGCACGTGAGTAAAGGCACCGGAGTGCTGCTGGCCTACGAAAAGAGCGGCTACGATAATACCCAGCCGGGGCGGTTGCCGGACTTGTTGCCGACGTGGTCGGTGCGGCGGCTGATAGAAGCCGGCGCCAACTGCATCAAGATTCTGCTCTATTACGCACCCTCCGAGCCCAAGGAGGTCAACGACCAGAAGCACGCTTACATCGAGCGCATCGGTTCGGAGTGCGCCGACCTGGACGTTCCTTTCTTCTTGGAGTTCATCGGCTACGAGGCCGGCCTGGACGAGAAGGGGCCGGACTACGCTCTCAAGAAGCCGGAAGCGGTGCGGAAATCAATGGAAGAATTCTCGCAGGACCGCTACGGGGTGGACGTGCTGAAGGTAGAAGTGCCGATCAACATGAAGTTCGTGGAGGGCACCGCGTCCTTCAAGGGCACCAAGGTGTGGACTAAGCAGCAGGCCAAGGACGAGTTCAAGAAAGCGGCGGCGGTGGCCCGGCGGCCGTTCATCTACCTGAGCGCGGGCGTGAGTAATGACGAGTTCACCGAGACGCTGGAGCTGGCGGCCGAAGCCGGCGTCAACTTTTCCGGCGTGCTCTGCGGACGCGCCACCTGGAAGGAAGGCATCCCCGTCTATGCTAAGCAGGGTGTGAAGGCGCTGGAAGATTGGCTGGGCGGTCAGGGAGTGAAAAATATCCAGGCGGTGAATGAGCGGCTCAAGGCGGCCACGCCCTGGTTTGCTTTCTACGGCGCCGAGTCCGCCGCTGCAGTCCGCTAGGCGAGTTTCACGCGCTGCTCTAGTCGCTGGCCGGTTCTTGCGCCAGCAGGGTAGCGGGCTGGAAGAACTGCGCGCGCCGGCGAAACTCGCGCTTGAGCAAGTAGAGGTTGCAGCAGCGCCTGCAAGAAAACGCAGCCCACCGAGAGATGCCACACGTGCCGGAACTGGAATCCGGGCATCTGCGCCAGCAGCACAACCGGCACGGCGAACGCCGCCAGTCGCACGGCCGCACTGGCCAGCGGCGGAACCGTGTTGCCGAGCCCCTGAAACACACTGGTTGTGATGTGGACCACGGCTGAGGCCACGAAGTGCCAGGCCACAACCCGCAGGTACTCGGCTCCGAAGGCCACCACGCTGGGTTCCCGTGAGAAGAATCGGATGAACCATTCCGGCACAATCTGACAGAGCAGCGTTAGAGCGATTGCAGTTCCAACAGCCAGCGTCAAGGCCGCGTAGAACGTTTGCCGCACGCGGTCGGGCCGGCGGGCGCCGACGTTTTGCCCCACCAGCGGCGCGGTGGCAAAAGCGATGGCCAACACCGGCAGCATGATCGACATCATCACCCGCTGACCCACGCCGAAGCCGGCCTGGGCGGAAGTCCCGAACCGACCAATAACCAAGAAGGCCAGCATTAGAAACACTGCCAGCAACCCGAATTGCGCTCCGGCGGGAGCGCCAATCGACAGCACGCGTTGCAAGAGGTTCCAGCGCGGCCGCCACTGCGAAGGCACAAAACGGAGATAACTGCGGCCGCGGTTGAAATGCCATGTTAAGAGGATTCCTGCGGTCAGCGCTGCCACCAGCGTGGCCAGCGACGCGCCCGCTACGCCCAGCTCCGGCGCCGGGCCCCAGCCGAAAATCAGCACGGGGTCGAGCACCATGTTCAGCAGCACAGCAAAGCCGTTTATGACCATGGGTGTTTTCACGTCACCGACGCCGCGCAGCGCTCCCCCGAAAGTCATTCCGATCAATTGAATCTGGAAAGCCAGTAAGAACCAGAACAGATAGTCTTGACCCAGCGCGCTTGTCCTTGCGCTTGCCCCCAGCCAGACGAAGTAGTAGGGCCGCACGGCAAACCCCAGCAGCACCATTCCCAGACCTGCCAGCGTACTGAAAACCAGACCCTGGTTGAAGATCAACCGAGCTTGCGTTTGATCCTTAGCCCCGGTGGCGTGCGAAACCAGGGTGGAGATGCCCACGCCCAGCGCCTGACCTACAGCAATCACCACAAACATCAGGTTGCCGGCCAGGGCTAGCGCCGCGATGGCTTCCTTGCCCAGGCGGCCGACCCAGTACAGATCGGCAAGATGGTAGAGTGAGATGGAAACGATGGTCACCGACAGATAGGCGGAGAGGTGCAAGAGGTGTTTGGTGATCGAACCCTGGGTTAAGTCTTTCATGCTCTTGTGCTCTTTGCGCCTTTCGGCGGCGCGCTCCAGTATGCCGCACCCGGGTTGGCTTGGCAAAAGGAAGGCAGGGGCGAAGCCGCCATGCCGGGAAGGAAAGGGGAGTTGAAAAGAGCGGCGCGACGTTTGTATATAGGAGGGCGCGGCAGCAGCTATTCGATTGGAGGCACCCGTGAAAAAAGCGATCCCACTGACAGCCGTGTTGTTTTTCGCAGTTTTGATTCTCCCCGCGCATGATACCTGGCTTGTGCCGGAGAGTTTCCGCATCGAGCCCGGGCGTCCCGCGCAGGTGGCGCTCAACACCAGCGAGGACTTTCCCGCCAGCGAGACTGCCGCCGCGCCGGACCGCATCGCTCGCTTTGAGGCGGTATCCGACGCAGGGCGCGTGGAGGTGACCGGCTACCGGGTGGAAGGGAAGTCGCTGGTGGCCGAGGTTACGCCCGGTCGGGTTTGACGATGGTGGCGGTGGTCACCCACCGAGTTCAGCGACGCCGACTGGCAAAGCTGGTTTTCCACGCTGGCGTTTGCCGTGGAGTAGCTGCAAGCGCCTTTACAGGCCGGACGGGCTCACGGAGGACTTTTCTGAATCGTCTCCCAGACGCGTAAGAAGAGGGACCGAGACAGCCGCAGCCGCCGCTGCGGTAATGATTCCCACTCGCCACAGCGACTTGGTGTTGATTTCTTTCTCGGGGAGATTCTCTTTGGACTTTCTTTCGCTGGCTGGGAATTTCCCGTCGGAGATTTGGCGGGAAACCCGGCGGCCGGTTGGAACCCGGATGGATGTTTCCGGGCCCTTCGTCCAGAGCCGGGCTTCGCCGGCGGGACAGGCAACCGACACTTCATCTGCGAGGTAGGTTAATTCGCAGAGGATGGCGTGACTCTCACCGGCTGAGAGGAAAACCGTGCTGCCCGCCAGCTCGATTTGAATCCGCACTTCCTTTTCTTGCCGTAGCAGTAGTCGGCCGGAGCGCAGTGAAAGCTTGATGCCGCCCTCGGACTTGTACACAACGACTTCGGAGGAAGGGTCCAGCATCGCTTGCGTTCTTTTCCCTAGTGCCAGTAGCACGCGCGCGGCGGCGGCCGTGCTCACTCGGTCGCCGTGAAACAAAGTGGTGTGCACGCGCAGCGGGATGCCGTTCAGTCGCGCCTGGCCCGATACACGCTCAACCAACCCAGTTACTTCCGGAGCCGGCGCGGAGCTTCCGGCCAGCGGCCCAGTTGCCAGAAAACAAGCAACCAGCAAAACCATGCAGCGGTGCAACGACATGATTGGCTCCACCGACAGGTATTTCATGGTGCCGGCCCCGGACGAAACGCTGAGTTCAGTCGGTTGAAGACAGCGAGCCGGCGGGTCGCTTTTCGCTCGCGCGACGCAGCCGCTCCAGTGTCTCCCCGCGTTGCTGGTAGTGGCGGTGGTAGTAGTCGCGGTAGGCGCCACTGCGGCACAGGTCGAGCCACTCCGGGTGGGTGCGGTACCAGTGCACGGTATGCTCCAGCCCCGCTTCGAAGCTGTGGCAGGGCGACCAGCCCAGCTCCTGCCGAATCTTACTGCTGTCGAGCGCGTAGCGGCGGTCGTGCCCGGGGCGGTCTTCCACAAAACTAATCAGCGACTCTGGTTTGCCCAACAGTTTCAGCAGGGTGCGAATCACCTCCAGGTTGGTGGGTTGGGCCACGCCGCTGATGTTGTAGACTTCTCCCACCCGGCCTTGCAGCAGCGCCCGGTGGATGGCGCGGCAGTGGTCTTCGACGTGGATCCAGTCGCGCACCTGCAAGCCATCGCCGTAGACCGGCAGCGGCTTGTCTTCGAGCGCGTTGGCGATCATCAACGGGATGAGCTTCTCCGGGAACTGGTAGGGCCCGTAATTGTTCGAGCAGCGCAGCACCAGGGCGGGGAAGCGGTAGGTGCGCACGTAGCTCAGCACCAGTAGGTCGGCGGCGGCCTTGCTGGCCGCATAGGGGCTGGAAGGCGCGAGGGGCGCGTCCTCTGCGAAGCTCACACCTGCGGGCGCACTGCCGTAGACTTCGTCGGTGCCGATCTGGATGAAGCGGTCGACACCCCGGTGGCGCGCCGCCTCCAGCAGCGTATGCGTGCCCAGGATGTTGGTGCGGAGGAAGGGCGCCGCGTCTTCCAGGCTGCGGTCGACGTGGGTCTCGGCAGCGAAATGGACGACGGCGTCAAAGTTGCGCCGCAGGACTTCTTCGACGGCAGCGGCATCGATCACGTCGCCGCGCACAAAGCGGTAGTGGAAGTCTTCGGCCACCCCGGCCAGGTTTTCCAGATTGCCGGCGTAGGTGAGTGCGTCGAAATTGGTGACTTCGACCTCGGCGTGCTCTTGTAGTAGATAGCGGATGAAGTTCGAGCCGATGAACCCCGCTCCACCCGTAATCAGCAATTTCATCGCGTCTTTTTCCATCTTGCCCGCGAGATGGGTTGGAGCGGGGTGAAACCCACCCCGCCGGTGACCAGCAATCGCACGCGCTTCAGTCCGTCCCTACGGACGCTCGGCTGGGCGTTGCCGCCGGCGTCAACTTATTGGCGCCCGTCTCCGCCACCAGGTTGGTCGCGTGCCGCAGCGAGTCGAAAGTGCCCGCGTCCGTCCACCAGCCGTCCAACACGCTGAAGGACAGCGTGCCCTCTTCCAGGTACATGTTGTTGACGTCGGTGATCTCCAACTCGCCCCGCCCGCTCGGCCGCAACCGGCTGATCTTTTCGAAGATGGTGGCGTCGTAGAAATAAATGCCCGTCACCGCGTAGCGCGACTTGGGCTGCTTGGGCTTCTCCTCGATGCGGAGGATGCGGTCGTCGGCAATCTCCGGGCAGCCGAAGCGCTCCGGGTCGTCCACCTCTTTGAGCAGCAGGTGAGCGCCGCGTTCCTGTTGCTGGAAGCGCTGCACGGCCTCGCAAATGTTGCCCTCGATGATGTTGTCGCCCAGAACCACGCAGACCTTCTCGCCCTGCACGAAGTGCTCAGCCGGCCGCAGAGCGTCGGCGATGCCGCCTTCGCCTTCCTGGTAGGTGTAGTTGATGTGCTGAAGGCCGAAGTCTTTGCCGTTGGAGAGCAGGCGCAGGAAGTCACCGGCGTCCTGCCCGCCGGTGACGAGCAGGATGTTGCGGATACCGGCGTTCACCAGGGTTTGGATGGGGTAGTAGATCATGGGCTGGTTGTGCACGGGGAGCAGGTGCTTGTTAGTCACCCGCGTGAGCGGCGACAAACGCGAGCCGGTACCCCCGGCCAGAACAATGCCTTTCATCGTCTTCCGCCTAGTGTCTCTTCCATTGCCGCCGAACTTTCTTGGCTGTTTTGCGGATTCGCTTACGGGCTTTCTCGGCGGCCTTCTTGGCCTGCTGGACACGAGCTCTCGCTTGCTTGCGCGCCTTCTCGGCCACTTTCTTGGCCCGGCGGGCGCGCGCCTCGGCTCGACCCACGGCACGTCCCACCGCCACTGCTATCTTCTTGAGTTGGTTTTTGCTTCGAGCCACTGTTGCCTCCGTGTGAGTAGTGAACTTGCGCTCATCATAGCGGCGTACTGGCGGGCTGTCAATTTGCGCCTAGAAGCGGGCGGCGGCTTCGATTTCGCACCGGTGATCGTGAAACCAGGAAAGAGTCCGGCGCAGCCCATTGGCCAGGTCGGTCCGGGGCCGGTAGCCGAGCAGGTTCCGCGCCTTTTTGAGGCAGGCGCGGCGTCGGAACTGGTTGTCTCAGGGGCGACGCTCCACGCGGCGCAGGCCGGCGGGATTACCTGTCAGCGTGTTAATTTGTTCAGCCAGGTCGAGTACGCGGGTTTCCTGCCCGCAGGCCAGGTTGATAGCCTGGCCGACGGCCTGCGGGAGAACACCGCAGCGCAACAGCCCGCGAACGATGTCATCCACGTAGGTGAAATCGCGCGTCTCCTCTCCGGTGCCGGTGATCGGCAAAGGCTGCCGGTGGTGCGCCCAGTAGAAAAAGTTGGGGATGACGTTGCGGTAGCGCCCGGGCACTTCCCCCGGGCCATAGACGTTGAAGAGCCGCGCCTGCACCGCCGGCAGGCCGTGGTGGACGTAAAAGAAGTTGCTGTAGAGCTCGCCCAACAGCTTGGTGATTTGGTAGGGCGTAGCGAGACGCAGGGTGACGAACTCTTCCCGCAGCGGCAACGGCGCTTCTGCATCGTACACCGCACAACCGGAGGAGGCGTACACCACTCGGCCCACGCTGCTGCGGTGCGCCTGCTGAAGCACGCGAAGCGTACCCAGACCGTTGACGTGCAAGTCTTCTTCCGGGTGCTCAACCGAGTTCTGATTGGCAAAGAACGCCGCCAAGTGGAAGAGCACGTCCGGCTGCCGGGCCAGGGCGCGGGCCAGGACTTTGGCGTCGGTTACGCTGCCCTGGATGAAAGTGATCCGGTCGGGGGAAGGAAGGTTCCAGCGGAAACCAACGGAGAGGTCGTCAAGCAAAACCACCTGTGCGGCACCGGCATCGAGCAGAGCCCGGCACAGATTTGATCCGATGCAACCCGCCCCACCGGTGATGAGGACAGTCTTCCCGCGGTAGGCGGCGGCAATGGCTGCATCGGTGCTCTGTGGGGTGAGGAGGTCAGTCATGCTGGGAGCCGAGTGCAGCCAGATTGACTTCCACCGGCTGGCGCCGTTGCAAGGATTCCACTACCCGCAGCGTGGCGAGCGAGGTGGCTAACATGTCGTCGAGCGGAATCGGCATGGGAGCGCCGGTGGCCACGGCGGAGAGAAAAGCGTTGAGTTCCTCGCGGTAGCCCAGATTTTGCCGCCAGTGCCGGATGCGCCGGTGGCGATTCCCCTGGTGCAGGTGAGCGCGGCGAAAGTTGTCGATGTGCGCCGCCCTGTGTCCGCCGAACACTTCGATTCGCTCGCGGTCGAGGCCCGCTTGGCCGAGGGTGGTGTAGGTGACCGAGCCGGTGGAGCCGTCGCCGAATTTCAAACTGATGATCACGTTCTCGTCTTCGCGCAGACTGGCTGCGAGGTCTTGCATTGGTTCTGCATACACGCGTACGGGGGGCGCACCGGCGAAGAAGGAAAGTAGGTCGATGAAGTGGCAGGCTTCGCTGCGAATGCGCCCGCCGCCTTCGACCGGATCGTAGATCCAGTGCTGGGGCGGGAGGGGAGCGGCGCTCACGCGGTAGGTGAGCACCAGCGGGCCTTGCCGTTGGTGAAAATACTCGCGCACCCGTTGGGCTAGGGGAGAGAAGCGGCGGTTGAAGCCGACTTGCAGGCGGGCGCCGGTCTGCCGCGCCACATGAGCCAGCCGGCGCAACTCTGCTTCCGTCAGGGCGAGAGGTTTTTCCACCAGAACGGCTTTGCCGGCCGCGAGCGCCGCGCAGGTCAACCGTGCGTGCAGGTCGTGCCGGGTGGCGATGAGGACGCAGTTGATGGTGGGGTCGGCGATGACATTTTCGGCATCGCAGCTAAATTGCTGAAAACCGAATTTGCGCGCCACGTGGCTGGCGCTGGGGGCGGTAGCGGTGGCCAGCGTCACCAAGCGGACGTGCGGACGCCGCAGGTGGGGGAGTAGGTAGGTTTGCGCAAACTTGCCGGCGCCGATGACCCCCAGGCGAATCTGTTCGGTTCCGGCGGTTGTTCGCGCTGAGCGGAGCACGATCGACGCGCGCGACACCGGATTGTCGGGCTGGTAGGAAAACATGATGCCCAGCGGCCGCGCGGCGGGGTCTTCCAACAGTCGGTAAGCGTCCGAGGCTTGTTCGATGGGGAAGCGATGCGTGATCAGGGGTTCCACCCGGATGTGACCGCGGGCCAGGAGGCGAAGGAATTCTTCCAGGTGGCGCCCAGCGGTCCAGCGCAAGTGGCCGTAGGGATAGTCGCGGGCGCGCTCGATGTAGTCGGGATCGTAGGAGCCGGGCCCGAAGGCGCGCGAGAAGGCGAGGGTCAATTGCTTCTCGTAGTAGAGCCGGCGGGGAACCTGGAGGGGGAAGGCGCCGACAACTACGATGCGGGCGGCTTCGCGGGCGATGCGCCCGGCCAGCTCCACCGGCTGGGCTGAATTGGCGGCGGCGGCCAGGATGACGGCGTCCAGGCCGCGGCCGCCGGTGAATTCGTCGGCGGCGAATTCCAATTGATCGACTTCGCAAGTTTGTTCGGCGCCGAGCTCGTGGGCGAGGTGGATGCGGTCGTTTTCAAGATCGGCGGCCAGCACATGGCAGCCGGCAGCTTCGAGGAGTTGAACAATCAGCAAGCCTACCAAACCTGTGCCTATGACGCCGACGCGATGGCCCAACTGGGCCTGGGCCTGCCGCAGGCTCTCCAATGCGATGGCGCCCAGGGGCGCAAAGGCGGCGTGCTCGAGGGAGACGTTTTCCGGCACGCGGGCGCACGCAGAGGGTTCGCGGGACGTAAACCACGTCGGCGTGAGAGCCGTGGTCTTCGCCGTCGCAGGAGACGCGCTCGCCCACGCGGATTCCTTCCACTACCCGGCCTACGTCTTCGACCACGCCGGCCGAGCAGTAGCCGAGCGCCACCGGAGTGTCCAGCCGGTCCATCACCTTGCGATAGGTGGCGAGCCAGCCTTCCTGACGGAGATTGCGCACCACTTGGCGGAGGCGCTCCGGGCGCTGGCGGGCTTTTTCCCACAGGCTGGCGCGCGCCAGTTGCCGTTGCGCTCGCTCGGTGCCGGGACTGATGAGCGAGTAGGCATTGCGCACCAGCACGTCCACCGGCCGCAAGGCCGGCACCGGCGCTTCTTCCACGCACAGCACACCTGTACGGTAGCTTTGTACCAGTTGTTTCACTGCATCGCCGGAGGGCTCCACACCCTCCCCCCCGCAGTGGCACAAGTATAGACCAAGCGTAGGGTTCAAGGGGAGGATTCGAGCAGGGCGGCCAGGATGCGCGGGGCGGCTTGGCCGTCGCCGTAGGGGGAGGCCACGCGGGCCATCTGCTCGCGCGCGGCGGGGTGGTCGAGCAACTGCGCTGCTGCCGCGACGATGGCTTCGGGGTCGGTGCCTACGATGCGGGCGGAGCCCGCGGCCACGCCTTCGGGGCGCTCGGTGAGCTGGCGCAGCACCAGTACCGGCACGCCTAGGACGGGCGTTTCTTCCTGCAAACCGCCGGAGTCGGTGAGGACAAGCGCGCTGCGCTTGAGCAGGTAGAGAAGAGCGTCGTAGGGCAGTGGGTCCAACAGAGAGATGTTTCCGCGACCACTGAGCAGGTTGTGCACGGATTCTCGAACGTTGGGATTGAGGTGGACAAGGAAAACGATGTGAATCCGTTCGCGGTAGCGCTCGGCCAGTTGACGCACCGCCCGGCAGATCTGCCGCAATGGTTGGCCGAAACTTTCCCGGCGGTGCGCGGTGACCAGCACGAGCCGGCGGGAGTCGAGCGGCAGAGTTGCCAAGGAACTGCGGGCGAAGTCGAAGGGGCGCGCGACGACCTCTCGCAGAGCATCGACGACGGTGTTGCCGGTGACGAAGATGCGCGTGGGCGGAATGCCCTCAGCAATCAGGTTTTGCCGGGCGGTTTCGGTGGGAGCGAAATGCAGCTGGGCCAGTTGGTCGGTGAGGCGGCGATTGATCTCTTCGGGAAAGGGCTGACGGAGGTTGCGGCTGCGCAGGCCGGCTTCGACGTGGGCTACGGGAACGTGGGCGTAGGTGGCCGCGAGCGCGGCCGCCAGGGTAGTGGTGGTGTCGCCCTGCACCAGTACCCAGTCGGGTTTTTCCTGGGCCAGAATGGGTTCCAGTCCCTGCACTACACCTGCGGCCACGTGCTGGAGCGATTGGCCGGGCTGCATGAGCTTTAAGTCATAGTCGGGGCAAATGTGGAAGAGCCGTAGTGCCGGTTGCAGGAGTTCCCGGTGTTGGCCGGTGACGCAGACACGGCAGGAAAACTGGTGGGGCCGGGCGCGCAGGGCTTTGAGTACCGGCGCCAGCTTGATGGCTTCCGGACGAGTCCCAAGGACGCAGAGAAGCTTCAGCGCCATCAGGTCAGAACGTCGAGGGCTTCCTCGTATTTTTTGAAGGGAGGGATGATGTAGGCGCCGGCGGTGGCGGTTTTGGCCCAGACGAGCAACTCGCGGGCGAGCTGGAATCCTTTGTCGCGCGCGCCGGTGCCGGCTTGCTCCAACATTTTTTGCACCGATTCGGGCACGACGATGCCTGGGACTTCGTTATTCAGGCGGACGGCCAGCTTGTGGCTGGTGAGCGGCCAGAGGCCGACTACAATGGGAATGGACGCCTTGCCGCCCAGCCGTTGCAGGAATTTTTCGTAGATGGCGGGCTCGAAGATGGGCTGGGTCATAGCGAAGTGCGCGCCGGCTTCCACTTTCTGCTCGAAGCGCTGCAGCTCTTCCTCCATGTCGTCGGCGGTGGGATTGACGGCCACGCCGATGGCGAAGTTGGTGCCGCCGCCCAGGGTCTTACCGGCCCAGTCGGTGCCTTGGTTGAGGCGGGCCAGCAGGCGCGTCAGGCCGATGGCATCGAGCTCATAGACGCCGACCACTTCGGGGTGGTCGCCCATGACGGGCGGGTCGCCGGTGATGGCGAGGACGTTGCGGACACCGCAGACTGACCAGGCGCCCAGCAGCATCGCTTGGAGTCCGATGATGTTCAGATCGCGGGTGGTGAGGTGCGGGATGGTTTCCATGCCGGCATGTTCGATGGCGGCGGCCATCACGATGGCGTCCATGCCCACCCGCGCCAGGGTGCCGCTGTTGATGTCCACTGCGTCCACGCAACCGGCGGCCTGGAAGCGCTTGACGGCTGCCAGGATGCGGTCGAGATTGACGCCCTTGGGAGGATCGAGCTCGACCGAGACGGCGAACCGGCCTTCTCGGAGTTTGCGGTAGAAGGACGACGGTGGCTCCGCTTCCACGCGGGAGGGAGCCGGCGCTTCAACCGCAACCGCGACGGCGGGGCCGGCAGCGACGGCGCGGGCCTCCCGAGGCGTGAGGTCCTTCACGGCCTCGGCCATGGCGCGGATGTGTTCGGGGGTAGTGCCGCAGCAGCCGCCAATCACGCGCGCGCCCAGCTTGACGGCCTCACGGGCGAACTGAGCAAAGTAGTCGGGGCCGGACTTGGGGTAAATCACACGGTCGCCGACGCGTTGCGGAAAGCCGGCATTGGGCTGCACCGACAGACGCTTTCCCTCGGCCTGCGCCATCCGGCGCAAGACCGCGAGCGAGTCCTGCGGGCCGATGCTGCAATTTGCTCCGGCCACGTCCACGCCCAGTTCTTTCAGCTGGCGAGTGGCTTCCACGGCATCGTCGCCGACCAGGGTTTTGCCTTCGTCGTTGTAGGCGAGTTGGGCGATGATGGGCAGAGGTGAGATTTTCTGCACCGCCTCAATCGCCCAGGTCAGCTCTTGCAAGCCGGGGAAAGTTTCCAGGATGAATAAATCCACGCCGCGCTCTTCCAGCGCCAGAGCTTGCTCTCGGAAGGCGCGCTGGGCCACGGCGGCTGCATCGGGCTCCGTCATCTGCCAGGCATGGCCGAGAGGGCCGAGGGAACCTGCAATCAGAACATCGGCGCCGGCGGCTTCGCGGGCTTCGCGGGCGATCTTGACCGCTCGTTGGTTGATGGCGGTCACGGAGTCGCCCAAGCCGTGAGCAGTGAGCTTGAGGCGGTTGGCGCCGAAGGTGTTGGTTTCAATCAGGCGTGCCCCGGCGGTGATGTAGGCCAGGTGGATGCGGAGGACCAACTCCGGGTGCCGGAGGTTGACCTCCTCGAAGCAGGGAGTGGGGCCAAAGAGCTCGTAGATTTGCGAGCCCATGGCGCCGTCGCAGACCAGGATTTGCTTGTCCAGCAGGCGATGGAGGTCTTCTTTTTTCATGGTTCGGTTTGCGGTTCGGGCACCCCCCAAAAACTATTCTAGACTGGAGCGGGGAAGAAGGGAAAACAAAGTTTGAATAGCTTCTCTTTTGCCGGGATGGTTCCGGTTAGTTGGGCCTAGTTCCCCTCGGGTGTTCCTTTCACCAAGAGGGTGAAGGTTCGGCGGGTGAGGCGAGCGGGCCGGTCGGCGTCCATGACGGCCACGGTGAATTGAAAGCGGCCCGCGCGTTGGGGCATCCCCACCAGCCGTCCGCTGCGGCTGTCGAGGAAAATGCCCGGGGGCAGGGAACCGCTGCTGAGGCTGAAGGTCAGCGGTGGAGTTCCGCCGACCGTGAGCAACGAAGCGTCGTAGGCCGAGTCTCCACGTGCTGCGGGCAGGTGTGAGACAACAATCAGTGGCGGAACGAGACTGGCTGTTCTGACTAAAAAGACGTCCGTGGCGCTGTTGGTATCGTTTAGCACCAGGTTGCTGGCGCTGGAAGTGAACGCGATGGTGGAGCCGTCCTGGCTGATGGCGACATCGATGCTTTCCTGGTTCGGATTGATGCCGTCAAGACCGAGACTGAGTCGTCGAGTTTCGCTGTCCATTCGGTCGTGGACGAAAATGTCATTGACTTGATTGCGGTCGTCCGCCACCAGGTTGGTGGCGGAACTTTCGAAAACCACAAGTCGTCCGTCTCCGCTCAGGCCGGCTACAGTGTCGGGTCCGGCATCGGCTTCGCTGCCGTCGTTGGCCAAACTGACCCGCGAGGTTGCGCCGGTGCTGCGGTCGTGCAGGAACAGGTCGGCGACGTCGTTGGTGTCGCTGGCGACCAGGTTGGTGGCCTGCGACTGGAGGAGCACAAACTTAGCGTTGGTGCCTTCCAGCGCCGAGATGCTGCTGGCCAAATCGCCCACCGTGCCGTCGCTGGCGATGCTGACGCGGGTGGTCAGTCCGGTGGCGCGTTCCTGCACGAACACCCCGTTGGGGGTAGTGGTCGCTTCTCCCGGAAAAGCTGCACCGGTGTTGAAGCCGACGAAAGAGGCGTCCGGGCTGATGCGAGCGCGGGCGCTCACCCCCGCCGCCTGGGAATCGACGCGAAAGACGCTGGTGGCGTCGGGGTCAGTAGTCCAGGCGGGGTCCACGGTCAGGGTGGTTGCGTCGTTGGCCGTGATGGCGCGAATTTGACCGGTGCCGGTGCCGGATATGATTTCTACCACTCGGTTAATGTGCTCGTCGGTCGTCATCGTCAGGGCGGAATTTCCGATGGTGGTGCTGCTGACGCTGGCGCTGTCAGCGGTTTGATCGTTGAGGGTGGTGACTCGAAAAACGCTGGTTGCGTCGGGGACGGTGGCCCAGGCAGGGGTGACGGTAAGCGTGGTAGCGGTGTTGCTGATAATGAGCCGGAATTCCCCCTGACCGAGTCCTGTCACAATCTCAGCCCGCCGGCCCACATGCGCATTCGCGGTCATCGCCAGGGAGGAGCTTCCGATGGTGGTGGCGCTGAAAATATCAGCGGTGGTGTCGGGGATGCCCACTGCCAAAGCAGTATTGAAGGTGTTGTGCCGGCGGGTCTGTACAGGGGTGATGATGCCGCTGGAGAAATTGATTTCGGTGACGAAAATATCGGCGGCGAGGTTGGTGTCAGCCTCTACCAAGTTGGTGGCGTTGGAGTGGTAGGCGACGAAGGCACCGTCGGCGCTGATGGTGGGCAGGCTGCTTTGGCCGTCGCCTTCGGTGCCAGCGCTGGCCACGCTGACGCGGGCGGTGTGAATCGGGACAAGTTTGCAGGTTGGAGGATCAGTTACCTGAACAGCCGTCACAAAAATGTCGCGCGTGCTGTTGGTGTCGTTGGCCACCAGATTGGTGGCATCGGAGGAGTAGGCGACGAAAAGGATGTTGGTGGCGGGGTCCAGCGCGCTCAGCGCGGGCGCGAAGCTGGCCAGGTTGCCTTCGGTGGTGCCGTCGAAGGCCAGGCTGACACGCTCGGTGACGTTGGGGTTGCAGGCGGGGTCGAGGTCGCGGAGGAAAATGTCGGGGACAATGTTGGTGTCGTTGGGCACCAGGTTGTCGCCGAAGGAGCTGAAGTCGATGAAGCGCCCGTCGGGACTGAGCGCCGCCGAGCCGGAGCTGCTATTGCTGGGGGTGCCGTCGCTGGCCACGCTCACCCGTAGCACTTGCGGGTTGCCGGTCGCGCCGATGACCACGGTGTAGTCCTGGGTGGCGCTCTCGGTTCCGGCGTCGTTGACCTGCAAGGTGAAGGTGAAAGTAGCAGCGACGGTGGGAGTGCCGCTGATGGTGCCGGTGGAGCCATCCAGCGTCAGCCCGGCGGGCAGCGCCCCGCCGCTCACGCTCCAGGTGTGGGGGAGCACTCCGCTGGTCGCCTGCACGGTGGCGTTGTAGGCGATCCCCAGAGTGCCGTCGGGCAGTTGCAGGGTGGCTACGGTGAGCGGCGGCGGGGGCGCGGGCGGTTCGCTGCTACGCCCGCAGCCAACCGACAGAGCTGCCACCACCACCAGGAAAAGGCCTCCCAGCCGCGACACTCTTGGTCTGTTTCTCATCCGTTCAAACATGGGGTTTCTTGGCTTGAGCAAAGTTCTCCACTTTAGCGCAGGCGACCGCATCCGGTCTATCGGAAATTACCGCAGCCGCTGCGGCGTTCTCGCCGCGTTTCGCTCCCGCCGGTTTCTTTGGATGCGGCTGCGAGTGCGCCGGGATGCAACGATGCAACCGGCTCCCTCCTCGGGCAGCCGACCCGCACTTGCGGGCCTTTCTTCCATAGCACGCGCAGACAGTCGGCGTCTAAGGCTTTTGCGGTTTTTGCGGTTGTTTTTTCCAGGAGGCGGTTTTTCGGCCCAAAAAGCCGAACGGGAAAACCGTGATTTCCGCACAGCGGAGATCGTCCCGAGCAGGGCCGCGGGGCAAAAACTGCATTCTCACGGATGCGTTTTTTGTTCTGAGCCTGTCGAAGGGCAAGAACCGCAATTTCCGCAATGCGGAAATTGTCCTGCCTGCCCCGCTGAAGACGTGGGCCTGCCCCGAGCCCCTCGAAGGGCACCCGGTCTCCAATCAACCAATTAACCAATCAACTATTCAACCCGTCCCGCGCCGGGCCCCTCGCTTGCCTTTTGGCGAGAATTCGCTTATGTTTCAGTAACTTCAAGGGTAGAAAATGCATCTTATTGCCATGCGATTCCTATCGCGCGGAGGGCGCGACTCCAGCGGAGGAAGTCTGTGCCCTTACCAGCGCTGACCAGCACAAATCCCTGCCCCCCGCGAACGAAGCGGGCCTGGGGCGCGGCTTTCTTGGCGCTCCTGCTCGTCAGTCCCCTGGCGGCCCAGCGCGGGGCGCTCACCCTGCCGCGCAGCCTCGACCAGTTGGTTGACCAGGCCGCCACCATTATCCGCGGCCATGTGGTCAGCGCCCGGGTCGAGCGCCATCCCACCCTCACCAACCTGCAGACCATCGTCGTCACCCTGCGCGTCCAGCAGACCCTCAAGGGGCAGGCCGGGCAAACCTTCACCTTTCGGCAGTACATCTGGGACGTGCGCGACCGCTTCGACGCCGCTGGCTACCGCAAGGGCCAACACCTGCTCCTGCTAATGAACCCGCCCACGCGCTACGGCCTCTCCAGTCCGGCTGGTCTGGGGCAGGGCCGCTTCCGCATTTTGCGCGACGCGCAGGGCCACGAGTACGCCCTCAACGGCCACGCCAACGCCGGCCTTTTCCGCCAGATGGCCCCGCGCCTCGAAAAGCGCGGCCTCCCGTTGTCGCCCGCGATGGCGCGCATGGTCACCCAGCACCGCAGCGGCCCGGTGCAACTGGACGAGTTACAAAATTTTATCCGCACCCTGGCAGGGACAAACTAGTGTGGCGTTGCTCAAATAGGCGACACATGAGAAGTGCTCAGGGAAAAATAATAGCATCGGCCAGGAAGGTTTTGCCAAGCGAGACAGTTTGGAAGCGCCCTGCTCAGCGGGGACGCTCCTGAGCGAAGTCATGTGCCGGCTGTGTGCGATTTTCTGTTGAACAAACGCCGAGCAAGGCGAAGCGCAGCTTGGGTAGGGCAGGGTTCACCCTGAAGGTTCTCCCTGAAGGGTTCACCCTGAGGGTTCTCCCTGAAGGGGTTTACTTGTCCCGAGCGCAGTCGAGGGATCCCCTGCCATTTTCGGCAAGGCATAAAGCCTGCCTGCGGCAGGCAGGCCTTGCCCTACCCAATCCTTTGTCCAGCCCAACTCCGGTTTCAACAGAATTGGTGGACAGTGTCTCAGGTGCTATTTGCCTATGTTTCCAGGATGCTAGCATGACCTTCTCGCGTTCTGTACGTGCGTTGATCTTGGTTCTGCTTCTAGCCGCAGTTTTCTTCGGCCTCAGCGGCCAGCGCCCCGCCCACGCCGGCGGCCCGTTGATCGTGGGCGGCACCGTCGGCGTCGATGCCCAGCCTTTCACCTGGGCCACCGGTGTTCCCATCCAATACCGCGTTGACGGTGGGCCATTGAGCGCGGACCCAAGCGGAACAGTCGTCATCAATAACGCTGATGGCGTGATGCGTGTCGAGCAGATGTTCCAAGTTTGGGAGGCTGTTTCTACCGCCACAATTTCCTACACCAATGCTGGGCAGATCACCGGCGTCGCAGACAACGACGTTAGCGATGCCACTGAGTTCAACACCGTGGAAGGCGACTGCAACAACGGGACGCAGAGCCCAATTGTATTTGACGCCGACGGAGCTATCTTCGATGAGTTGGTGGGCGACCCCAACGTCATCGGCTTTGCTGGGCCGTGCCGGCCCGATGTCGGCGGGCGCATCCTTTCCGGACACGCGGCCCTCAATGGACGCTTCCTGGATGAGATCACGGATCTCACCGCAACCCCACCAAATCGTGAGCTAAGTGATGCCGAGTTCGACGCCGCCTTCATCCACGAGTTTAGCCACTTCTCCGGGTTGGACCACTCCCAAATCAACGTGAATTGCTTGGGCGGTTGCGGTGTGAATGATCTCGAAGGTTTGCCTACCATGTTCCCCCAATTGCTCAGTGACGAGATGCGGACGTTGGCCCCCGACGATATCGCCTGGATTTCGCGCCTCTACCCGGATAGCACTTTCGCCACCACTTTCGGCACCATTGAAGGCATGATTTTCTTCTCCGATGGGCAGACGCCCGCCCAGGGCGTCAACGTCATCGCCCGGCAGGTGGGTAACCCGCGCCGCGTCGCCGTCTCCGTCGTCTCCGGCTACTTGTTCACCGGCAACCCCGGCCAACCCGTCACCGCCCAATATTTGCCGTGCCCGACCTCCTCCCCTGGCTGTCCCTCGAGCGGTTTCCTCGCCGACAACACCCCCGGCAGTTCCTTCGGCTCCCGCGATCCCACGCTGATCGGCTTCTACCGAATCCCAGGCCTCTTGCCGGGGAACTACACCATCGAAGTCGAATCCATTAACGCGGGCTTTGACGCCGGCTCCAGCGTCGGCCCGCTCGATCCGCCGATTCCTTCACCTGGCCCGGCAGAGTTTTGGGACACAGGGGAGTCCGACACTGACGCAGTGCCCGGAACTCCCGGCACTGTCTCAGTCAGCGCAGGAGGTGTGGTGATGGCCATCGACATCATCTTGAACGGAACGCCGCCGCGCTTCGACCAGTTCGAAACCGGGGCACCTTAGAGGTCAGATGAAACGGACGCATCGTCATTCCGAGCTTGCCCCGCGCGGGGCCCAGGAAGCCCGCCGAAGGCTCCTCCTGCCAACAAGAGACAGCTTGGAAGAGCCCCGCAGTGCGGGGCCGCTGCCCGCGGGCTTGCATTAGTCAACCATGAAACGATTCACGGCACTAACCTGCGATTTTGTTGAGAGCAAGTCTGGGAGACCCAGCGGCAGGGGCCGCTGGGCTAGACAAGTTGCTTGGGGTGCTTGGTCCGCCTACGCCCCTTGTGTCCAACCCAGTGGCCCCCGCCACTGGGGTTCGAAGAGGCCTTCAACAGGAATGATTACAGAGCCACGATTTACTTACCTCCGCTGGATGGCCGCTGCCGCTTCGACTGGCTTGCTGCTGACCCTGGCCGCCTGTGGTGGAAGTTCCAGTTCAAGTAGTTCGTTTGGCGGCACCCCACCGCCTCCTCCCGCCCTGACCATTTCCACCGCCGCGCTGCCCGATGGAAACCTGAACCAATCTTATAGCGCCACCTTGCAAGCCAGCGGCGGCACCGGCGCCCGTACTTGGAGTTTGGCCTCAGGCTCGGGGCTGCTTCCCGATGACCTGACTTTGAGTTCTTCCGGCGTCATCAGCGGCACGCCCACCGTGGACGCCACTTTCAATTTCACCGTCCGGGTCGCCGACTCCGGCTCGCCCCAGCAAGTGGCCACCCGCACCTTGAGCATTCTCATCCGAACCGACGCGCTGACCATCACCATCACTTCGCTCCCCGGCGGCCAGGTGGGGGTGGCCTACAGCCAGTTCGTGAGCGCGACCAACGGCCAGCAACCCTTGTCTTGGAGCATCTCGATGGGCGCTTTGCCCGCGGGCCTCACCATCGACAGCAACACCGGCGAAATCGGCGGCCTCCCCACGACGGCGGGCACGTTCCCCTTCACCGTGCAGGTGACGGACGATCTTGGCGATACGGCCACCGCAAATTTGACCATTGACATTGGCCCTGCCCCACCGCCCATGATCACCACCACTGCGCTGCCGGACGGAGCAGTGGGCGTCCCTTACAACGTCACTCTCCAGGCCACCGGCGGAACACCACCACTCATGTGGAGTATCACAGCCGGTAGCATGCCATCCGGGTTGCTCTTGGACTCAGCGACCGGCAACATCAGCGGCACACCGGTTGCGGCTGTCACGGAAAGTTTCACCGTGCAAGTCGCCGATTCCACTTCTCCGACTATGCAAACTGCCAGCCAGCCCCTTGTACTAACCATCAACTCCGCACTGGCTGGCCGCAACGACGATATTGGTTCCGCTACTGCTCTCCCGGGGAACATCACCGCCCGAGCTTCCATCAGCCCCTACACCGATCCGGAAGGTGACCCATCGAGTAGCCCGGATGTGGATGTCTATCAGATCACTGCATCCGCCGGCAGCATTGTCGAGGTCAGGATCTGCGCCCGCAGTCTGACCGACCCGCGCTGCACCCTCGCCACCCTCAGCCCGCTCGACTCAGTGATCGAGATTGTGGATGTGAACAACGTCCGCTTCCAGACGTGCAATGACGTCGGCGATGATGCTCCTCCGCCTCCGGTCACTCCTGACCCCACCCCTGGCGCCTTTGATGATGCCTGCATCAACGATGACATCAATCTCGGCGTTGTCCAGGATTCCAAGCTGGAGTTCCAGGTGCCGGCGGGCACGACAACCTTCTTCGTCCGCGTGCTCGACTTCCGCGGCGACGCCCGCCCCGATCTGCTCTACGACATCATCATCTCCGGCGCCAACTAGCCTTCCTCCCTGGTTTGTTATTTGGTGGGGCAGACATTCTTGTCTGCCCCACCAGCCCCGCCAAAGGCGGGGCTGGTGGCGGGGCCTGCTCCGTAGTCGGGGGCAGCCTCTCCTGCGCCGCACAGACAGGAATGTCTGCGCTACCGTGGTTCTGGAACACCCCGGATAGCGGCGACCCGTACGGGTCGTCGGCTTGTCTTGGGACGTCCCGCTGAGCGGGAGAGCTGAATCCCACCGAGGAGAGGCCTGAGTCCCGGTGGCAAGAGCCACCGGGTTGGACGCTGAAGAGAGTGCCTGAGCCGAAATGCCCAAGCAGATTCGTGTTCGCTCTTCGAATCTCCAACCCAACAGTCGTCAACTCCCGTCCAGCCCAGCGGCCCCAGCCTGCCTACCGCAGGCAGGCCGCTGGGGGGACCACGCATTTTGTCATCAGCCAAAGCAGCACGCTTTTAACCTACTACTCTTCATCTCCTCTTCCCGATAGCCACTCCACCCCGTGCTATAATGCGCCATCGTTATGCCCGCAGCGGGCTCCATCATCATCGTCACCTTCAACTCCGCCCGGCACATTGAGGCTTGCCTGCACAGCCTGAGCGACCCCGGCTGGGAGCGCATCGTGGTGGATAACGCTTCCTCGGACGCTACCGTCCAGGCCGCCCGCGCCGTCCCCGGCACGCAGGTCCTGGCCAACGCCGACAACCGCGGCTTCGCCGCCGCCGCCAACCAGGGCGCGCACGCCGCACGCGGCGAACTGCTGCTGTTTCTCAACCCGGACGTGCAGGCGCAGCCGGGCGCGTTGGCTGCACTGCGGGCGACGGCGGCCAACACTTCCGCCGGCGCCCTCACCGGCCGCCTGCTCGACTCCACCGGCGCCACCCAGGTGGGTTTCACTTTTCGCCGCTTGCCCACTCTGGCAACCGCCCTGGCGGAAACGCTGCTTCTCAATCGAGTCTGGCCCGGCAATCCTCTCAACCGCCGCTACCGTTGCGTGGATTTCGACTACAACCAATCGGCTGAAATCGAGCAACCTGCCGGCGCCTGCCTGCTGGTTAAGCGCCGCGCCTGGGAATCGCTGGGCGGGTTCGACCCGCGCTTCTTCCCGCTCTGGTTTGAAGATGTGGATTTGTGCCGCCGCCTGCGGCAGGCGGGCTGGGCGATTCTCTATGAGCCGCAGGCGCGTTTCGTCCATGCCGGCGCGCACAGCCTGGCCGCCGTCGCCGACCGCGACCGGCAGTTGTATTGGTACCAGAATCTTCTGCGCTACTTCCGCAAGCACCACAGCCGCCTGGCGGTGGCGGTTCTGCGCGTGGCGATTTTCAAAGGTATGCTGCTGCGCATGCTGGCCGCCGCCGTTGGCTTATCCGCATCGGGCCAGCCCGACTCGGGCGCGCCGGCCGGTCCCGGCAGTCGCCGCGCGGATGTCGGGGCCTACGCAACGGTCATCCGCCGCTGCGTATTCGGCGCGGCCGGTTGAGGACTGGCGTGGTTTACCACGAGGGTTCAGTACGAGTGGCTCGCCGCAAAAATCCACCTAAGAAGCGCGCCCGCAAGCGTTTACCTCGAAAGCCTGCCCGCAAAAGTTCACCCAAGAAGCGCCCCCGCAAAGGTTTACCCAGAACGCTTTCCGTGAAGGGTTCACCGCCACTGGAGCGCGTCGCCGTCACAATCGTCACCTACAACAGCGCCGCGCACATTGAGCGCTGCCTGGAATCACTGTTCGCCCAGGAAGGCGTCGAGCTCGACATGGTAGTGGTGGACAACGCCTCCCAGGACGCAACCCTGCAAGTGTTGGAGCGCTACTCCGGTCGTATTGCGCTCATCCGCAACCCCGACAATCGCGGCTTCGCCGCCGCCCAGAACCAAGCCATCCGGCAAACCCGCAACCCGTGGGTGCTTTGTCTGAACCCGGACGTGGTTATCGAGCCCGGCTGCGTCCGTTCCCTGCTCACCGCCGTTGCTGGCCGCGCCCAGGTCGGCACCGTCTGCGGCAAGCTCCTCCGCCTGGCCCCAGACGGTTCTCGCTCTGCGCCGCCTTTGCTCGACTCCGCCGGGATGTATTTCACTCCCACTCTGCGCCACTTTGACCGCGGCTCCAACCAACCCGACCGTGGCCAGTACGACCGCGTGGAATTCGTCTTCGGCGCCACCGCCGCCGCCGCGCTCTACCGCCGCGCCCTGATAGACGACCTCTCGATGGCCGGCGAGTTTTTTGACCCCGACTTCTTTTCCTACCGCGAGGACGCCGACCTGGCTTGGCGCGCGCAACTGGCGGGTTGGAAATGCCTCTACGTCCCCAAAGCAGTCGGCTACCACCTGCGCCGCGTCCTGCCCGAAAACCGCCGCACTCTGCCGCCGGTGCTCAACTACCACTCCACCAAGAACCGCTTCCTCCTGCGCGCTAAGAACATCGGCTGGTCGGTTTTCTGGCGCACGCTTCTCCCCACCACCCTACGCGATTTGGGAATTGTGCTCTACGTGCTGGTGCGGGAGCGAACCTCGCTGCCAGCCTTCAGCTTCCTCTGGCGGGAGCGTCAGCGCGTTTGGGCTAAACGTCGGCAGGTGCAGGCCAAGCGGCGAGTGCCCGACCGGGAGTTGGCGCGCTGGTTTCGCTTTCGTCCCGCCAGCTTCCCGGTAGATCCGTCGCCGTTGAAAATCGCCATCCTGGGTACGCGCGGCGTGCCGGCCAACTACGGCGGCTTTGAGACTCTGGTGGAGGAACTGGGAGCTCGGCTGGCCGGTCGCGGCCATCATGTGACGGTGTACGGCCGCCGGGCGCACATCGGCTATCGGCAGCCCACCTACCGCGGGATGCGGCTGGTGCTGCTGCCCACCATTGCGCGGAAGTACCTCGACACGGTCGTGAACACCTTCCTCGCGGTGTTCCACGTCGCGCGCGCCGACGCCGAAGTAGTCTTCCTGTGCAACGTAGCCAACAGCCCCTTCGCTTGGATTCCCCGCCTGGTGGGCAAGCCCACGGTGTTGAACGTGGACGGCCTTGACCGCCGCCGCCGCAAGTGGCGTTGGATGGGCCGCGCCTATTTGTGGTTGTGCGAATGGCTGGCGCTGGTGACGCCCACCGAAATGGTCACTGACGCCCGCGTCATGCGCGACTACTACCTCAAGCGTTACGGCAAACGCTCCACCCTGATTGTTTATGGTGCCGAGCCTCGGCCGGCGGCAGGCACGCAAGCGCTGGAGCGGTGCGTCCTGCGCCCGGGCCGCTATGTGCTCTACGTCAGCCGCTTCGAGCCCGAGAACAATCCCGAGCTTGTGCTGCGCGTTTTCGAGAAGACCAAAACCGATCTGCAACTCGCCATGGTGGGCGACAACGTCTATCGGCCGGGCTACGTCGCGCAGCTCAAGCAGACCCGCGATCCGCGCATTGTTTTTGCCGGGTCGGTGTACGGGGACGGCTACTGGCAGTTGCAGAACCATGCAGCGCTCTACGTTCATGCCACCGAAGTAGGCGGCACCCACCCGGCTCTGATCGAGGCCATGGCGTGCGGGCGCGGCATCCTGTACCTGAACACTCCCGAGAATGCCGAAGTGGTGGGCGACGCCGGTCTGCCGTTCGGCCCCCGGCCCGAGGATTTGCTCCAGCAACTGGAGCGCGTCCTGCGCGACCCGGCCCTGCGCCGGGAACTGGGGGAGCGCGCTCGTCGCCGCGCCCGGGAGCGGTACAACTGGGAAAAGATCACCGATCAGTACCAGGCTCTCTTCCAGCGGCTCCGCCGCCCCTAGCCGGTTGTGTCCTAATTTGAGTAATTCCAAACTCGGCCCCAAATCACACCGAGCCCCCAGGCCCTTCAGGGCGAGCCTTCAGGACGAGCCCCTGCCTGGGGGAAGCGAAAATCCCTGCGGCCTGCCTGCGGTAGGCAGGCGGGGGCCGCAGGGCTCGGTGTGAAATTAAGACACTACCCGGCTAGCCATATTGCTTGACAGGAATGAAACGCCCGACTAGCATCGGGCCAAAGCAACGAGGGCACAGCGGTGGAAACCACAGAGCCGAGCCTGCGCGGAGTGGATCGCCGCGAGTATCACCGCGTTCGCTACCACGCCGAGGTGGAAATTGAGTGGGGTTCCTCGACCGTGCGCGGGCGCAAACGGCGACATCAGCTTGGGTGGGATGCTGGTGGAGATGCAGAACCCGCTTTGGGTGGGCGCGACCTTTCGTGCCAGCCTCTCTTCGACCGACGGGCCGCCCCTGGCAGTGGATTGCGTGGTCCGGCGAGTCTTACCCAGCTTGGGCATGGGCGTGGAGTTCACCGACCTGCGCGGCTCTGACCAGCAACGGCTGCGCGCGCTGGTTGAACGCCTGCCGCACTAGCCCGGTCGCCGCAGGCAGTCATTCCTACTTCAGCCTTACCGGACCACAGGACAAACGTTCCGCCTTGCCGCGGATGAGGAGCCCAACCGGTCGGTTGTTGCCCGGTACGGCTATGACAAGCACAACCGTAAGGACAGGGCAGAACCGCTACGCAGAGACGGTGGGAGACGGCGATGCCGGGGCCGAAGCTGTGGGCGCCCAGCTCAACCAGGCGGTTTTTTCAGTTCAGCTCTCCAATCTTTTTTCCGGCCGGTGCGCATCCCCGCCAACCTCCTGTGCTCCAGCCAGGAGCGTAGCTGCTCCCCGAAAGGCTTGATTTGTTCCGGTAGGGGTGTGCCGCGCAGAAGGTAGCGGACGGTAAAGTAGGGGAGGTAAGTGAGCAGGTCGCTGGTCTGGAGCCTGTAGGCAGAAGCGAACTCTGCCAATAAGAACGGGGTGTTCTGCCGGTAGGCATGAAGGAAAGCCCGGCCGGGTGAAAAAAAGGACCCATAGCAGTAGTGGCTGTAGAGAAAGAAAAATAGGTCGAAGAAAGGTTCGCCGGGATCGCGGAAGTGCTCCCAGTCCAGCACGTAGAGACGGTCAGGGGGCTGGAGAATCAGATTGCCTTTCCAGAAATCGCCGTGTTCAGCCACGCGGGCCAGCCGTGTGTGTTGCAGCCATACCAGGAAATTCCGGCAGCCGGCAGTGATGTCCGCTTTCAGACCCAGTTCGTCGAGCCGGGGCGCAGCTGCTTGCAAGTCTCGCTGAACCTGGTAATCGAGTTCGTCCCGCTTCCACACGCCGCTGCGGGTTTGACGCTGGAAGTTGAGCAGCCAAAGCAGCGCGACACGCTGGTCGGCCAGCGAGGTGGCGTCGGGTGCGATGCCTTTGAGATAGGGTTCCACATACGCGGTGAGTTGACGCCGCACCACGCGACGGGCGGCCAACGCGGGGTTGAAGCGGAGTGAGCGGCTCTGTTCCTGTTCAAACGCAGGGCCGTCCGCAGGAAATCGCGGTTGTTTGGTAGTTGTCAGTTCGCTCCCATCGGACGGGGCAATGGTAACGAGCTTATGAACACCGCTGATTTGCAGATAGGGAAGCGCAAGCGGGATAGATGCTTGGCGGCGGGCGAAGATGAGAAAGCTGGGGACGAACCAGCGCAGCGCAGCCGCAACCCAGGAGCGGGTGGGAAAGGCAGCGCCCCAGCGCAGCAGACGTTGCCGCCAATTGCGGCGGGGAAGATAGACCATGGCGCGGGTCCGCATGAAATCGAGAAAGAGGGCGAGGGCGCGGCTGTTTTCCACGTTGCCGGAAAGCCACGGGAGGTTGTAGGAGGGCCAGGCCCAAGCGAATGAGATGGCGGCAAAGCCGGCGCGGCGCAGGAGTTGGCGGTAGCCACGCAGGCTATAGGTGTAGGTGCGATAGTCCCGCCAGCGGGAGGCAGTACGATAGACAGTGCTGTCGTCAGGGTCGGGCCGGCGGAACCAGCGCACGGCCAGGGAGGCCAGCCGGCGCGGGAGCAGCGCGGTGTAAGGCAGGCCGCTGTGGTCACGGCTGTCAGCAAAATTTCCGAAACCGAAACGGTTTTCCACCCCGATATAGAGAACGCCGTTCGGCTTGAGCACGCGGTGAATTTCTTGGAGAAAGGCGGTCTGCAACTCCGTCACTGGCCGATCGAGGTTCACCAGTCCCACCCATTCCAGCACACCATTGGCCACAACCAGGTCAAAGGATTGATCGGGGAAGGGGAGTGGAAACAGATTGCCGCGAACCAGGCGCAAGTTCCTGGCCCCGCGCCGTTCGGCATACGCCTGCTGGAAGCGCAGGCGTGGCCAGGTGCCGTCGAGGGACCAGACATGGCGGAAAAAGTGGCTGAGGCGGACGCTGAGGCTTCCCCAGCCGCTGCCTAGGTCGAGGCAGGAGTCGAGAGTGAGGTCATCGAGGCAATGGAAGAGCCAGTCAATGCGTTTGTCTTCCGTGAGGTAGGCGGCCATATCGGGGTTGTGAGAGGAGATGTACCTGACGGCGGCATCGAAACCCTCACCGCGAAGCAACTCTGTGGCTTGCCAGGCGATTGGTTCCGGGACCTCGCCCCAGTAGTAGTCACCCGCTTGGGGCCAGAAGTCGGGGATGGCGTCGCGCACTGGATACTGCGTCTCACAGGTGGGGCAGAGATACCTGGCGGGAGTGGCTTCGAGTGTTGTTTTGCAGGTGGGGCAGATAAAATCCATCAGTTTGTTATTCCGGCCAGTGATTCTCGCACAAGTTGGCCCACCTGGCGGGCCAGGGAAGGGGCAGCGGTGAGCCCCGGAGATTCAATCCCCACCAGGTGGATGATGTGCGGGTAAGCAGGGTCGCGGGCAACCACGAAATCTTCCGCGCCGTGGCGGTCGGGAGGCGTGAGTTTGGCACGCAGGCCGGCATAGGCCGGGCGCAGGTCGTCCGGTTCGAGCTGGGGCAGGAGTTTCCGCGCGCGAGCACAGAAAGACTCCCGCGACTCCAGTGCGTTTTCGTAATCATTCTTGTCGTTCACGTAGCGGGCGTTGGGCCCTACCAGCAACGTTCCCCAGAGCGTCTTGGTCAGGTGTACGCCCAGTCCGTGGCCGGTGGGGTCTGGCGCCGGATAGACCAGGCCGTTGACCAGGTGGGCTTTGGTGGGGATCACTTCCCAGTACTCGCCCCGGCAGGGATAGATTGTGTATCGGTCGTTGCCGCAAAGCGCGGCTACTTCGTCGGCAAACAGTCCCGCCGCATTGATAAGAACCCGGCATTCCATTTCGCCGGCTTGCCGGGCGGAGATCCGAACAAAGTCGGAGTCCGGCGCCACTGTCTCCAACCGGGCGCTGGTCGCGATGTGAGCCCCGTGTTGTTGCGCCAGGGCGGCGTAGGTCTTGACCAAGCGCTCGCTATCCACTAAGCCTGTCGAGGCCAGCTGGAGCGCACAGCAGCCGGCCACGTTCGGCTCCCGCCGCCTGAGTTCGGATTCTGCAATCAGCTCAATGCCCTCGACCCCATTTTGCTTCCCGCGAGCGAGCAGTGACTCCAGCGTGGTTTTTTCTTCGGCGGTAGTCGCGACGATTAGCTTGCCGGTGTGTTTGTGCGGCACATCGTGCGCCGCGCAGAACTCGTAGGTGAGCCGGTTGCCTTCCACGCAGTGCCGCGCTTTGAGCGAGTCGAGCGGGTAGTACACGCCCGAGTGGATGACGCCGCTGTTGCGGCTGCTGGTCGCCATGCCCACGCGGGGTAACTCTTCCAGGACGAACACGTCCTTGATGCGCGACGCAAGTTCGGCCGCAATCGCGCAGCCCACAATTCCGCCGCCTACGATGATGACGTTGGCGCGTTCCATCCTCTCGCTCCTCCGGCCAATTTACACCAAAGCGCACACGATGCGAAATCAGCGTCTTTCCCGGTGGCAGGAGCCACCAGGTTGAACGCTAGGAAAGTGCCGGAGTTAAAACCGACGCTGATTGCTGTTCGTCATTCCCTCAACATAATGCTCAGCCCAGCGGCCCCCGCCGCTGGGGAGAGACAACGAATGCCGACCCACTACCTGTTTCTTGGAGCTACAGCAGCGAGGGCCGCTACCGCTTGATTGTGCGGGGGAAAACAGATTACTTGGGACTGAAGCGAAACCCCAGGGAAAATAGTTGGGAAAGACGTCGAATGGTAAAGTCGGAGCGTTCGAGCCGCTGCCGGGGTTGGGTGCGCGCAAACTCGCCCCCCACCCGTCGTACCGCCCGCATGCCCAGCTCGCGCGCCGCCCGGATTTCGCTGTCGGGCCGGTCTCCCACCACCAAAACCTTTTTGGGACTTGGTTCGTACCGCAAGACTTGGCGCAGGCACTCTGTTTTGCCGCGTCCCTTTCGCAAGCCGGTGTAGAACACTTGCTGGATGTGGGGCAGACGGTCGAGTCCCAGTTTTCGCACTTTTGTCCGCTGCACGGAGAGGTCGCCGGCGGTCAGGATGAACAGGCGCACCCCGCAGCGATGAAGGTGTCGCAGGGTCGGCAAAGAATCGGGGAAGAGACGCAACCGGCCCACCGGGCAGGTGAAGTACGCTTTGTAGCCCACGCGTGCGATGCGCTCCGCCGGCTTCCCGCGCAGGCCGAGCCGGGCACAGAGCCGATGGTCGAGCGTATCTAAATTACGCTCCTCTCGGAAGAGCCGAAGGCGCAACCGGAAGATGCTCTCACTCGTAAGCCGTCTTCCTGTGCTGCGCCGCAGGCCGGCCGCCAGCATTTTCTTGCTGGCATGGCGGTGCGCCACCAACACACGCTGACGGTAACAGTCGTAGAGGGTATCGTCGAGGTCGAAAACGACCGTGGTGATGGGGAGCCGGCGGCGTCGAGGCATGGGGCTAACCGGAACCCTACGCTTTGAGCGGCGGGGCCGGCGCCGGGCGGCGTGCGCCATTCCTAGTACAGCTTGCCTTCACGCTTGCGCCCGGTATAGTCCACGTACACCACTTTCAGTTCGGTGTAGAAATCAATCGCGGTGGAGCCGGTCTCCCGCTCGCCCACGCCGGTCGCCTTGATGCCGCCGAACGGAACGTGGGCTTCGCCCCCGACGGTGGGCGAATTGATGTGCGCAATCCCGCACTCAATCCCCTCGGCAAACTGGAAGACAAGATTGGCATCGGTGGTGAAGATCGAGGCCGCCAGGCCGTAGCGAATGTTGTTGGCGACGACCAGGGCCTCCTCAAAATTCCTCACGCGGATGACGGAAAGGACCGGCCCGAAAACTTCCTCCTGGGCGATGCGCGCTTCCGGCTGCACGTGGTCAAAGAGCGTGGGCGCGGTGAAGTAGCCGTCGTCGTATCCGGCGCCTCGCAACCGCTCCCCGCCGCAGAGCAGTTTGCCTTCGCGCTTGCCGATTTCCAGATACTCCTGCACTTTGTTGAATTGGGCTTCGTCCACCGACGGCCCCAGGTCCACCCCCGGCTCGGCGCCGTTGCCCACCTTCAGCTTGCGGGTGCGTTCCAGCAGCAGACCGACAAACTTGTCCGCCACCGCTTCGGTGACGATCACCCGGCTGGTGGCGGTGCAACGCTGGCCGGTGGAGCCAAACGCTCCCATCACGGTGCCGTCGGCCGCCAACTCCAGGTCGGCGTCTTCCAGCACGATAACGGGATTCTTTCCGCCCATCTCGCACTGCACTTTCTTCATCTGCCGGGCGCCCTTGGCGTAGATGAGTGAGCCGATTTCGCAGGAGCCGGTGAAGCTCAGCGCGCGCACGCTCGGGTGTTCGACCAACTCATCGCCCACTTCCTCCCCGGCGCCGTTCACCATGTTCAGCACGCCCACCGGCAGGCCGGCCTGCGCAAAAATCTCAACCAACCGGCGGGAAGTGAACGGGGTCAGCTCCGACGGCTTCCACACCACCGTGTTCCCGCAGACCAGCGCCGGGGCGATCTTCCACAGCGGCACCACCACGGGAAAGTTCCAGGGAGTGATCAACCCCACCACGCCCAGTGGCTGGCGCAGGGTGTAGGTGAAGTTGCGCGGCAGTTGCGAGGGCAAGGTCTCGCCCGTCAGTCGCCGGGCCTCGCCGGCGGTGTATTCCAGGATGTTGACGGTGCGTTGAATTTCCCCTTTCGATTCGCCCAGCGTCTTTCCCTCTTCGCGCGTGAGCAGGCGCGCCACCTCCTCCTGCTGTTCTTCCAGCAAGCGCGCCACGCGCATGATGTGTTTGCCCCGCACGGGTGCGGGCGTGTCGCGCCAAGCCGGAAAGGCGCGCCGGGCGGCTTCGACCGCTTGACGGATTTCCTCCCGCGTGCTCAGCGGTACGTGGCCGAGAAGATCGTTGCGGCTGGCCGGGTTGCGCCGTTCGAGCGTGCGGCCCGAACTCGACTGCACCCATTGCCCGTTCACATAGTTCGGGCAGACAGCTTCCTTCTGAACCTGCGTCACCGTAGCCATGATCTCCTCCTGCTGCTCAACGCAAGCTACCCGCGCCGCCCTGGCCGCTTCGCCCCTGTTCGCTTTGCTGTACTCCTGGCGCGCGCCGGAGAACGCGAAAAACTGCTTTGCACAAACCATCCGCTGGGATACACTCGCTCATCTTACTCGAAAGCTTTGCGGGCTTCAAACTATCGCGACAGGAGAAGCAGTCTGCACTCACCAAAGGCCGTAGCTGTCCAAGCCCAGTTGCCTTCCCGCAGCCCTGCTCTCGTACTCAGAGCTCTGCTGCGCGCCGTCGCTAACAGCCTGCGCGGCGGTTCCCTTCTGCATGCGCAGGCCGTTGCCTTCCTGATGTTCGTGGCGTTTTTTCCGGCTCTGCTTTTTCTGGCCGGCGTAGTGGCCTTGGTGGCGCCGGGCTGGGAGGACTTGCTGCAGGATTTTCGCCTGGTTTTGCCCCCTGGCAGCCGGCGAGCGGTGGTGGACTCGCTCTTACAAATCTCCGGTCGTTCCTCCGAGCTGCTTCTGGCCGGCGCGCTGGGCACGGTCATGCTCGGTTCGCAGTTGATGTTTTCGCTCAACCGCATCTTCGCTTCCATCTGCGGGCGTGAAGAGCAACGGGGTTTTTGGTGGAAGCAGTTGCGGTCGGTCGCCATGGTCTTGGTGACGATAATTCCCTGGGTGGCGGTGAGTTTGCTGGTGGTGTTTGGAAAATACCTTCGCAGTTGGTTGGTGCAGGAGCTCGGTGTCGGTTTCGCCCGCCCGGTGCGCATTCTTTGGACCATGGGTTACTACGCGCTGGCCTTCCTCACCGCTACGCTGGTGCTGGCCGCGCTCTATTTCTTTCTCACCCCCAATCATCGCCACGGGTGGCACGACGTTTTGCCCGGGGCGGCCTTGGCGATGGTTCTGTGGTGGGTTGTGACTTCCGGCTTCGGCCTCTACGTCAGCCGCGTGGCCATCTACAATGTCCTCTACGGCGGTTTTGCCGCTGCCATCGGTCTGCTCATCTGGATGTACCTGAGCGCGGTGGTCATTCTCATCGGGGCCCAGTTCAACCACGAGATGGCTCGAGTGCGCGGTTCCACCCCTCCGTAGCGCTTGGTTTCGGACGAAAACAGGGAAGCGGTTAGGGGTTGTTGCCGGCTGCTTGTGGCATGTCGGGGATGGAGAGAACAACGCCGCGGTCCACGCGCATCACCAAACCAGTGCCGGGCGGGAGATCGATGTGTTTCCCCTTGAACCAAATATAGGCGGCGGCTGCGCCCACGCCCAGGCCGATGGCACCGCCCGCGCCGCCCGCGGCCACTGCCCCCAGGCCGCCACCGGCAATCGCGCCGCCGATGCGCTTTAGCTTGCGCGTCCCGCCGGCTTTTACCTGCCCCTCTTGGCCGACGTCGAGCCCCTCCGGGTATTCGTCTTCGTAGTCGGGGTCGTAGAGGTCCACCAGGCTTCCGGCAATCTTAACGTTGCCTGCTCCGGCTAAATCGATGATCTCAAAGGTCAGCACCAGCCGCCCGCCGCGTCCGAAGCGGCCCGGCTTCTTGATTTCGCCCACGCGCCCCAGTATCCGCGTCCCGGCCGGGATGACTTCTACGTTGTCGATATCGACCGCGTCTTCCACTGTAGCGATCAGCCGGTCACCGGTTTGGGAAATTTTGGTGTCGATTCGGGTGCGCAGGCGAAGGTTGATTTCAGTGCCTTCTTGGAGGAAAAAGTCGCGGCCCGCGCTGGGCCACGGACAGAGCAGCGCCAGAATGAGGCTCAGCGCCAGATGCTGCTTCCACGCAGCCGGAATTCTACCCATGACCGGATGTGTCCTCCGTTTGGAAACGATCCATTGTACACGGACTGCCAGCTTGTGGCTCAAAATCTTTCCCAGGTGCAGGTCTACAGATAGACTGGGCTAACCACCGCCGCCCCAAAAGGATTGATGAGGCGACACCCAAGAAAGGATGCCACGAAAGTGGTGGCGGCAGCTCCCACTCCTGGTTTTTTGCGACCTAGGCAGGGTCGTGCGTGCGGCAGATTGCGGAGCCGCGTCCGGACTGCAAGCTTGCGCGGGCGCGCTCTCTGCGGTAAATTCAGCTAGGGAGCGGGCCATGCAGGTGCGAGTGGAATCCTACTCCGGCTACAAGATTGACCAGAGGCCGCTCTGCTTTTATCTCCGCGACCGCAAGTACCAGGTCGAGGAAGTGCTGGACCAGTGGTACGGCCCCGAGGATACCTACTTCCGGGTTCGCGCTGAAGACGGCAACATTTACATCCTGCGCCATGCCCACACCGGGCCCGAGGGGAGCTGGACTCTGGAATCCTTTCGCCGCGTCGGCGTAGACGGCTAGTCGAACTAGTCCACGTCGAGGACGTTGCGCCGAGCGGGAGGGACACGGACTATCTTTTCTCTTCTGGTTTGAGAGCGTCAAACCAGAAGTGCATTTCCTTGCCTCGGATAACGTAACAGAGATAGTCCTCCCAAAACTTGCGGAAGACACGCGAATGGTTCACCAGCCACTCGAACCCCAGCCAGCGCCAGAGTTTGAGCAGCCGGATGATGATGCGACGTTCGCGGAAGCGCACAAGCGTGTAGAAGCCGTAGTTGCGGGGCTCGGTGAAGTAGTAAAAAGAGAAGCTGTTCAAGTGCCAACGATGGGTGGGGTCACGGAAGGAGCCGCTATCGGTGTAGTGCGGCGTGACCAAGTAGAGATGCCCGCCCGGTCGTAACAGACGGTGCACCTCTTCCATAAATTTCATAATGGTTTCCACGTGCTCGACCAGGTGTACGGCTCGAATTTCATCGAAGGTCGAGTCACGGAAGGGATAGGGAGAACGGCTGAGGTCACAAAGCACGTCAGCGTCGGTTGCGGGGTTGAAGTCAACGCCAACCGCACCCGGATACTTGTTTTTGCCACAACCAAGATCGAGGATGCGAGCCATTCAGATCAGCTTTGATTTCTGCGATTCATTCGTTCGTATTCTAGCACCTATACGTAGTCAGACCTTACCAAAATGGCGGACCGATTCTACGGCGTTCCCAGTGGGGCCTGATCGGTCTCTGCGCTGAACCGCGCCAGGCTCAGCGTTACCCCCGCCAGCAGCCACAACACCATGGCGACTTCGGAGTCGCCCAGGTTGTAGTGCAGCAGGCCGCTGGTCAGAAACCCGCACACACCTCCGAAAACTCCCAGCGCAATTCCGTGCGCCGGCCAATCCCCCTTGCTGCTGCCGCGTACCAGGCGGAACAAAACCCGCAGATAGGCAGCCACGAAGATCAGCCAAGCAGCCAACCCCAACAAACCCCGTTCGACTCCCAGTTGAATAGGAGTGGAATGGAAGTGGCTCTGCAACCCAAACTGTTCGTAGGCGCGCAGGCCGAGTTCCTGCCAGCGCACCATCACCGTATTCGTGCCCACGCCCAGCCACGGGTGCTCGCCCATCAGGCGCAGCCCGTCCGCCCACATCATCCGGCGATACTGCATACTCAAGTCAGCCGGATTGTAAAAGCCCACCCCGCGCCAGCGCACCAGCAGCTCGTTCATGGCGCCGATGGTAAGAACGACCACCACCAAGGCAGTCAGGCGCCCGCGCCACCCCAGCTTGACCCACACCATCGCCAGCACCGCCAGCGCCAGTGCTGCCCAGGACGCGCGCGTAAAGGTGGCGGCCAGCGCCGCGCCCAGCAACAGTGGAACCACCGCCACCAAGACCCCAGGCCAGCGCCGCTTTCCCGGATACGCCAACCAGAGGCCGCAGGCCAGCGCTGCCAGTTGCACCAGGACTTCGGCGTACGTAATCCAGTGGCCGTAGTTCCCACGCGCGCGAATGCTTCGACCGACAGTGGCGTTGTACCACCAGTGCTCCGTTGCTGCTGCTTCACGCAGCCACTCGGCGCGGAGTGTAAATTCATAGGGCAGAATGCCGCCGCGCATCGCTTGGCAAACTAGCGCGCCGGCTGCTTCCCGCTTGGACAGCAGCGTGCGCAACTCCTGCGGGCGATTGATCTCCTCGCCGTTGCAGGCCAGGACGATGTCGCTCGGCAGCACACCGGCGCGCCGCAGGGGACTGTTTTCTTCCAGGGCCACCACTTCCACTCCGCGGCCGACAACTGTTTCCCACACCACCGGGGCAGCGCCCGCTGTGGCTGAACCCAGCAACACTCCCACCAGCAGCGCCGCTTGCCGCCGATGCCGGATAGTGTCGGCCGTCAGCGGGATGAGCAGCATCAAGCAGGTTGCTTTTAACTTGGCCGCACTCACCGCCGGCTCCAGCGAGAACACCGCCGCCAGAACGCTGGCAGCCACGAAGAGCAGAATCGGGATGTCGAGGTCAGACGGCGCCGGGCGGCGACGTTGGATGGCTAACCCGGCCAACCACACCACTGCCGCCAAGCCGGCTGCAGTTTGCGCGGCCGCAATCGAGTGGGGCAGGGCAGCCGCAAGCAAGAGCAGGAAGGCTAGGGTGAGGGTGTGCCAGCGATTCTCTGTTTGCAGGAACAATCGTTGCGCTCGCAGGCGGTGATGCTAGGGAGAAGAACCGTCCATGTCAAGATGCAATGGGCTTGGTAGTGGGTCACTGTCACGATGTTGATTTTGCCGCTGAACCCGGCGACACCTGCCGCCGGGTGGACAAGCGGCATAAACGCCCCGTGGCAGGTGCCCTTCGACATTGCTCAGGACAAGCCACGGGGCTCGGCGTGAGCTTCCCATTTGCAAAATGATCCACTACCATGGGCTTGGCAAAGTTTTCCTAGCGCGCCGCACTCTTCCTGTGTTCCAGGGCGTAGTGGGCGGTTCCGTACAGCGCGGCCTTGTCGTTGAGGATGACGTGCACCGGAATTTGCCCGAGTACGGAAGAGAGCCGGCCCTTGTCGTGGAACGCAGTCAGAAAAGTTCCATCCTTGAGCTTGGGGAGGATTTTGGGAGCAATGCCCCCGCCCACGTACACCCCCGCGGTGGCCAGGGCTTTCAGCGCCAGGTTGCCGGCTTCGGTGCCGAAAACGGAAGTCCACATGTCGAGCGCTTTGACGCAGAGCTCGTTTTTCTCTTCGATCGCCACCCGCGAGATGACTGCGGCCGGGTCATCCGCCGCGGCGATCTCCCGGGCCAGCCAGTCGGGCTCTTCCGCATAGCCGGTTTCTTTGAGGAAGTTGTAGAGGCGTCGCAGGCCGGATCCGCTCACCACACGGTCAAAGCTCACGTGGTCGTAGCGTTTCTGCAAGCGCACTTTGAAGTCAATCTCCAGCGCGGTCCGGGCGGCAAAGGTGCAGTGGCCGCCCTCCGAGGGCGAGGGGCGGTGCCGGCTGCCATCCCAGAAGAGGATACCTTCGCCCAGTCCGGTGCCGGGGGCGATGAGAACGGCGTTGCCCTGCGGGTCGGGCCGGCCTTCACTGAGAACGAAAAACTCCTCCGGCCGCAAAGTCGGAATGCCATAGCCGGTCGCCTCCAGGTCGTTGATCAAAACCACCACGCTGCCGGTCACGCGCTGCAGCTCGCGCATGTCCACCACCCAGGGGAGGTTGGGGGTCTCGCAGCGGCCGTCCCGCACCGGGCCGGGGACGCCGAAGCAGGTGAATTCCACCGGGCGGGGATGAGCCTGGAGAAAATCTTTCAGCACCGCGGCCAAGCCGGGGTAGTCCCGGCTGGGAAGGGAGCGCTCATCCACGGCCGTGCGAGCATCGCCTTCGGGTGAGAAGAAGGCCAGGCGCGATTTGGTGCCGCCGATGTCGCCGGCCAGGATCATGTTTCTACGCGCACTCGTTCTAAGCGCGCGGCCGCGGGGCAGTCCAGGAACCACACCAGCTTGCCTTTGGCCGGGTTGATGAGTTGTGCCGGCAGTTCACCCGCACCCTCGACCGCCTGTTGCAGGGCTTGGGATTTGTCGGCCCCGGTTACCAAATAGAAAACATGCCGGGCCTGATTGAGCACCGGTACCGTGAGCGTGACCCGTGGCATCCCCACCGGGCTCCGCGCCACCACCACCAGCCGCTTCCGCTCCCGCAGTGTTTCAGCGCGGGGGAACAGTGAAGCGGTGTGGCCGTCGGTTCCCAGTCCCAGAAGAATCACGTCAAAGCAAGGGACGCCGCGGCGGTTTCCCAGCACAGTTCGGATTTCCTGCTCGTAGGTTTGCGCGGCTTCTTCCAGCGCCAGGTGCACCGGCACGGGATGGATGTTTTCCGGTGGCACCGGCACGTGGTTGAGCAGCGCTTCCCGGGCCATGCGGTAGTTGCTCTCGCGGTGGTCGAGCGGAACCAGCCGTTCGTCGCCCCAAAACAGGTGCAGCTTGCCCCAGGGAATGCCCGCCCGGAACTCTTCTCTCGCCAGCCATTGGTAGAGGGTACGCGGGGTTTTTCCCCCGGCCAGGGCGAGGCTGACAACTTTTTGCCGCTCGCCGGCCCCCGCCAGCGCGGTGGTGATGCGCCGCACCGCTTCCCGGTACAAGCTGTCCATGTCAGCGCAGACCACCAGGGTGCCTCGCATGTTCATCCGCCTACCGTGTGTGCCACTGCCGTCCCTCGCGGCTCAACAAGCTTTCCGCTTCCGCCGGACCCCAGCTTCCCGCTGCGTAATTGGGAAAGTTGCGCGGCTGCTCTGCGGCCCAGGCTTCCAGGATGGGCGTTACCAATTGCCACGCCGACTTAATCCAGTCGCCGTCGGCAAACAGCATGGCGTCGCCTTCCAGGCTGTCGAGCAAAAGGGTTTCGTAGGCGCTGGGAGCTTGCGATTGGAAGTCGGCGCCGTAAGAGAAATCCATCTGCACCGAGCGGCCAATCACTTCCAGGCCGGGGGTTTTGGTAATCACCTGCAACCCCATGCGCTCGTCGGGCTGGATGCGCAAGGTGAGCAGGTTGGGCTGGCAGGGCTGCATGGCCGTGCAGGCAAATAGTTGCAGCGGCGCGTCGCGAAACTGGATGGTGATTTCGCTGCGCCGGGCGGCCATGCGCTTGCCGGTGCGCAGGTAGAAAGGCACCCCAGCCCAGCGCCAGTTGTCAATCTCGAAGCGCAGGGCGGCAAAGGTCTCAGTGAAGGAATTGGCTCGGATATCTTTTTCCTCGCGATAGCCCGCCACGCTTTGACCCTGCATGGTTCCGGGCGCATATTGCCCGCGCACCGCCCGGCTCTCCCCCTCCCGGCGGAGGAAGGGCCGCACGGATTGCAGCACTTTCAGCTTCTCGCGCCGCATGGGCCCGGCTTCGAAGGCGGCCGGCGGTTCCATCGCCACCAGGCACAGCAATTGCAGCAGGTGGTTCTGCACCATGTCGCGCAGAGCGCCGCTCTGGTCGTAGTAGCCGGCGCGCTTGCCCACGCCTATTTCTTCCGCCACGGTAATCTGTACGTGGTCGATGTAGTTCCGGTTCCAGATGGGTTCAAAAATGCCGTTGGCAAACCGAAACACGGCCAGGTTTTGCACCGTCTCTTTGCCCAGGTAGTGGTCAATGCGGTAGACCTGCTCCTCGTTGAACGCCTGCTGCACTCGGTCATCCAGGTCGCGTGCGCTGGCCAGGTCGTGCCCGAAGGGTTTTTCGATGATTATCCGCGTCCAGCGCCGGCCGCGGTCACGCTGGCGCGCCAAACCGGCCGCGCCCAATTGCTCGACAATGCCGGCATAGAGCGAGGGGGCCACCGACAAATAAAACAAATGATTGCCGGCGGTGTGATTTTCTCGGTCGAGGGCGTGCAAGCTCTCGCGCAGGCGGGCGTAGGCGTCGGGTTGGCTGGCGTCCAGTGGTTGGTAGTGCAGCCGCCGGGCAAACTCCTGCCAGCGCTCGTTCTCAGGTGCACCGAAGCGAGAGTGCTGCGCTACGCCCGTGCGCATCTTTTTGCGAAAGTTGTCATTGGTCAGAGGCCGCCGCGCCACCCCGAGGACGTAAAAATTATCCGGCAGTTGGTCTTCGCAGGCCAGGTCATAGAGCGCGGGCAGGAGTTTGCGCGCGGTCAGGTCGCCGGTGGCGCCGAAGATGACGATGCCGCAGGGGTCGCGCCGCGCTTTGTAGGCTACTCGCGCAGGCGCTGGCTGGGTTTGGGTTGGTTCCGGCATTTCGGTTCGCTGCCTACTTGGGTTTGACCGCGTGGCCGCCGAACTGCTGCCGCAAGGCGGCGATCACTTTGGCGGAGAAGGATTCCTTCTGCCGTGAACGGAAGCGAGCGTAGAGCGAAAGGGCGATGGCGGGCATGGGCACGCCGCGCTCGACGCTGTCGATGATGCTCCAGCGGCCTTCGCCGGAATCTTCGACGTAGCCGCGGATTTTGTCGAGTTTGGGGTCGCGGGCCAGCGCCGCCTCGGTCAGCTCCAGCAGCCAGGAGCGGACTACGCTGCCCTGGTTCCACAGCCGGGCGAGCTGGTGCAGGTCGAGACCGAACTCGGACTGATGCATCAGCTCGAAGCCTTCGCCGTACGCCTCCAGCATTCCATACTCAATCGCGTTGTGGACCATCTTGGTAAAGTGGCCGGCGCCGCTGGGGCCGACGTGGGCGTAACCGTCCTTGGGCGCTAGCGTTTTGAAGAGCGGCTGGGCGCGCTTGAAGGCTTTGGTTTCGCCACCGATCATCAGGCAGTAACCCATCTTCAAGCCCCAGATGCCGCCGCTGGTGCCCACGTCCAGAAAGTGGATGTCTTGCTCCTTCAGGGTGGCGGCGCGCTCCATCGAGTCGCGGTAGAAAGAATTGCCGCCGTCAATCACAATGTCGTCTGCTTCCAGGTGCGCGTCCAGGTTGCGCAGCACCGCCGCCACCGGGGCCCCGGCCGGCACCATCAGCCACACCACACGCGGCTTGCGCAGTTGGCTCAGTAGCCCGCCCAAAGAGTTGGCGGGGCGCGCGCCTTTGCGGCGGGCAGCCTTTACTTTCTCGGCGTCCTGGTCGTAGGCCACCACCCGGTGCCGGCGCTTCGCCAGCCGCTCCACCATCGCCAATCCCATCCGCCCCAATCCGATGAATCCCACTTCCATTTCTCTTTGCTCCTTTCACTTCTCCGAGCCAACGAGACGGTCTGTCTCACTTGTACCGCATTTCGACTGCCGGTTAGGCAAAGAGGTCGAGTATCACTCCGCTGCCTTGCGGGCCAGCGCATCCTTGAGCGCACGCACTTCCTCTCGCAACTGTTTCTGCCGGAATGCCAGGCTGAGTAGATAGCCCAGGTGGAGTATCCACACTACGGTGAAGGCGTAAAAAAGATGTTGGAGTCCGACGTCCATTCACCCTCCTCCTACACCCGGGCGCGGCGCGCCAGCTCGATGAATTCTTCCCGCGTCCTCTCCAAGCGATACCGTTGCACAAACAGGAAAATATTCCAAGTGAGCATCGCTGCCACGCACCACAGCAAGCCGATCCACATCTGCGGGTCGAGACCGGAGCCTTCGCCGCCGGCGATGACCGGCTGCGGATGCTGAGTGCGAAACCAGCGGTTGGCCATATAGACAATTGGCACGTCCACAAAGCCCAGGATGCCGAAGACGGCCGCCAGCCGGGCGCGGCGGTCGCTTTCGGCCACGTAGTGCCGCAGCATCAGGTAGCCCACATAGATCAAGAACAGCACCAGGGTGGAGGTCAGCCGGGCGTCCCAGGTCCACCACATGCCCCACACCGGCTTGGCCCAGATGGGGCCGGTGATCAGCACCGCAACGCAGGAAACAATGCCTACCTCTGCCGCCGAGGCCGCCACCCAATCCCAGCGCAGGCGGCGCGTGAGCAGATAAGCCACGCTCGCAACAAACACCACAAAGAAGGCAGAGAAAGCGACGAACGCCGACGGCAAGTGGATGTAAAAAATACGCTGGATCACCCCCATAGTGCGCTCGGTCGGCACCACCACGAAGACTTGGTACCAGGCGATGAGCACCAGAAGCACGCCCAGGGCAAACAGCGCCAACGAGAGCCGGTGGTAGGCGGTTTCGCTCACTTGCAGCGTCTACTCCTGCACCACAGAGTCAAACAACAGCCAGGCCAGCACCGTAAAGATAACGTCGAAGCCCGCCAACAGCTTAATCCATAACTCCGCCTCGCGCATAGGCAGGCCGCGCAGCAGGATGGTGGTGGATTCGATGGCGGCAATCAGCACCGGGATGGTGAGCGGCAGCAGCAGCATGGGCAGCATCAATTCCCGCATGCGGGTGTTGGCGCTGACGGCGGAAAAGATCGTCCCCAGCGATGCCACCCCCCAGGTGCCCAGCAACAGGATGAGCGCCAACCAGCCCGGCCGCTCAAACAAATTCAAGTTGAAGAATACATTGAACACCGGCAGCAAGACGAGTTCCGCCGCCAGCATGAAGAGCAGGTTGCTCAGGAGCTTCCCCAGGTAGATGGAGCCCAGGTCCACCGGCATCAGCCGCAAGCCTTGCAGGCAGTCGTTGGCGGTTTCGCGGGCAAAGGAGCGGTTCAACCCCAGCAGGGAAGCGAACAGGAACGCCAGCCACAGCAGGCCGCCGGCGATGCGGCGAGCTTCGTCGCTGGTGGGGTCAAAGGCGAACGCAAAGGCCACTGCGACGGTGAAGCCGAACAGCAAAATGGCGATGGAGACATCCTTGGTGCGGCGCTCGGCCAGCAGGTCTTTGCGAAAGATGGCCAACGAAGCGCGCAGCGTATCCACGGGTTACCTCGCCGCCGCCACCAGCAGGGCCTGCATCTCCTCCTGCCGGTCGGGGTGATTGGGGCCGTCAAACGCCACCCGGCCTTGCTCCAGCAGCACGATGCGGGTGGCCGGGCGCAGGCTTTCCCGCAGCTCGTGCGAACTCAGGATGACGGTGTGCCCTGCGCGGTGGCAGCGCGCCAGCCAATCGTGCATGCGCTCGCGGGTCGGGGCGTCCAGCCCGGTGGCAGGCTCGTCCAGCAGCAGTACGTCGGGGTGGTGCAGCCAGGCGCGGGCCAACGCCAGCCGCTGCTTCAGGCCGCGCGAAAGGTGGCGCGCGAATCTGCCGGCGCGCGCTTCCAGCGCCATCTCGGCCAGGATTTCGCCGATGCGCTGCTCGGCGTTCGCAACGCCATAGAGCCGCGCGTAGAAGAGCAGGTTCTCCCGGGCGGTCAGCTCATCGTAGAGAAAAGTTTCGTGACCCACAAATCCAATCCGTTGCCGAAAGCGAACCGGGAGGCTTGCCACCGGCTGGTCGTCGAAGAACAACTCGCCGCGCGAAGGTTGTTGCAGCAGTCCCAGGATGCGCAGCAAGGTGGTCTTACCGGCGCCGTTACGCCCCAGCACCACCACGAATTCCCCCGGCTCAATCGTCAACGTAGCCTCGTCCAGGGCCGTGAAGCGCCCGAAATACTTGCTCAGCTTGCGGGTGACGATGCGCGGGCTAGTCGGCGCTGGTTGGCGGGGGCTGGCGGGTAGAGTCATTGTTTGTGTTTCGAGCGGGCTGGAGCGAATTCAAATAATACAGGCCCAGCAGCAGAACAAACAAGCACAATCCCACAATGTAGGACTGCACACGGTTAATGGGGTGGGGGACGATGGTGACCGCGCTTTCCGCCGCCGCCGCGCCGGAGGGTTGGGGGGAGCTCGCCGCCGCTGGCAGCGCCGCCGGGTCCACCTGCAATCGCAGGGCGAGTTTGCCCGGCGCGGTGTCGGCCACCGAAAATAAACGCACCTGCGGGAAGCGCGTCTGCTCGATTTCCTCCAGGCCGGCGCCGCTGAGCTGAACACCGGAAGCGGGCACGGCAATGTGCCGGGTTTTGGTCTCCACTGTCAGCGGCAGGAGCAGGTCGAGCGTGGTGCCGCTCAGGGGCACGGCGTAGCTGACTTGCACCTCTGATTCTCCCGGGCGAAAGGCGTAGTCAATGGCGAAGCGGTTTTCTGTCTCAGCCGGTTGGGGCTGCTGGCGCAACGGCACGCCGCTGACGGTGCGGACGGAAACTTGCAGGTCGCCCACGGTGGCGGGGACAGGAAAGGTGAAGCTGCTGCCGTCGGGCGCGAAGGTGCGCAGCGGTCGGCTGTGGTTGTGGACAGGGTAGGACTCGGTCACCCGCATGTGGTCGCTGTGGGGTTCGAGAAAGATGGTGTGGCCCTCGACGCTGATGTCACTGGGCGCGGCGCCGGATTCATAGACCTCCACGTCGGCCGTGATGTGCTCGCCGGTGGCAAAGGCGGGAGCGTGGTAGTTCACGCCCTGGAACGGCACCTGCACCAGGAAGCGCTCGCTGGGGTTGGCGGCCACCACGAAGCGGTATCGGCCTTCCTGATTGGTCTGGGTTTCGCGGATGGGGACCATCATGCCGCGCAGGGCCAACAGATTCACAGAAGCGCCCGCCACCGGTTGGCCGGTAGTGGCGTTGCGCACCTGGCCGGGGGGGGGGGGTGGGGGGTGGGGGGGGGGGGGGGGGGGGGTCGACCGGGGGGGGGGGGGGGGGGGGGGGGGGGGTGGGTAATCTCGACCGCTGCGGCGGGCAGCGCCCAGGCAACGCCGACCGCAAGAACAATCAGCGGAATAACTTTGTGGCGCGAGAGCATCACCGAACGGCCTCCACTTGGGATAATGCTTGGCCGCAAGCGCCGCAGAAGCGGTTCTCGGCGGGATTGTCTTTCCCGCAGCGCGGGCAGCGCCCGGGAAGCGGCATGGCCGCGGGCGCCGGTTCGCCCACCTGCTCGGCCTGATAGAGCAAAAGTGCCAACTGTTCCTGGTAGTGCGCCTTCAGTTGGCTGTAGTCCTGATCGGAGAGTTTTCCCATGCGGTATTCCATTTGCAGGTCGCGCAGATTTTCGTAGACGACTTCCTTGCGCTCTTGCAGGAACTCCCGTTCCCGTTCCTGGCGGGACTTGGCGGCCACCGGCTCGGGCGTCACCCAGAAGACGTAGAGCAGGGCGGCTACTGCCAGGGAACCGCAGGCGACTACCAGCAACACCGGCTAGTCCTCCAGTTGGTCAATTTCGCGCTTGACGGCGCTGCGGTAGCGCTCCACCAGGGCCGCGTCGGTCGTTGGAGCGGGCACGCGAGCACGCCACGAGCGGGCTACCCGCTGCACCACCCACAGGCCCAGCGCCAACGCGAGGAACGGCATCACCCAAGCCAACAGGTTGAAGCCCTCAGCCGGAGGTTGGCCCAGAGCGGAGAGGCCGAACTGCGCCACCATCACTTGCAAAGCTTCTTCTTCCGACTTCCCTTCGGCCAGAGCTGCGCGGATGGTCTGGCGCATGGGAATCGCCGAACCGCATTGCAGGTGCGGGCAGTAGCGCAAGCCATAGTTGCAGCCGCACTGGCAGACCAGCTTTTCTGAAATGCTGCGGAAAGGATCCGCTTCGCCCTCCGCCGTTGCTAGGGAGGGCGCGAGCAGCAGCCCGAGCAGCAGGCCGCAGGCCAGGGTGTTAGGCCGGAACTTCATCGCGCGCTTTCTCCTTTGTCCCTTTGCGTCGTCGCGCGGGGAGTCGGGCCAGGGCCGGTTGGCTGGGGATGAGGGCGATTATCGTCCCCAGCACCATCACCAGGCCGCCAATCCAGACCCACATGACCAACGGGTTGAGGTAGGCGTGGATGACGGCGCGTTCCTGGTCATCGGTCATGCCGGCGAAGACCAAGTAGATGTCCTCGCTCAGGCGCGATCGGATGTCAACCTCGGTGGTGGGTTGCTGGCTGGATTTGTAGAGTCGCCGCTCCGGAAAAAGGGTAGTGAGAAACTTGCCATTCTTGGATACATCGATACGGGCGCGGTTGGTGATGTAGTTGTCGTTCTCCTTCTGCTCCAGTTCGCGCAGGGCGAAGCGGTAATTCCGCAGGGAGAATTCATCCCCGGGCAGCATCTCCGCTTCCCGGTCCACCGAGAGAGCGTTGCCCACGAAGCCGACGAAGAGCAGCGCGATGCCGAAGTGGATGATGTAGCCTCCGTAGCGGCGCGTGTTGCGGTGGGTCAGGTGCGTGGCCGCCGCCAGCCAATTCACGTGTTGCTTTTGCCGAATCACGCGCGAGCCGCGATAGAACTCGGCCACGATGGTGGCGATGACGAAGGCGGAGAGGAAGATGGTCATCAGCGGGTAGAGGCCGCGCACACCGAAGGGGAAGCTGGCGACGGCTATCACCGCCGCGACCAGCAACGGGCGAGTGAAGTTGCGGCGCAGGCTCTCCAAGGAAGTACGTCGCCACGCGAACAGCGGCGCAACGCCGGTCAGGAGCAAGAGGAGCAGTCCCATGGGGATGGCGATTTTGTTGAAGTAGGGCGCCCCGACGGTGATCTTAACTCCCTTGACCGCCTCGGAAATCAGCGGAAACACCGTTCCCCACAGCACCGCAAACATCACCGCCAGCAGGATGAGGTTGTTGAACAGGAAGCCCGACTCCCGCGACAGCATGGAGTCCAGGTGGTTCTCGCTTCGCAGGAAAGGCAGTCGCCACAGCAGGATGGCGACAGTGATCGCCAAGCTAATGACGATGAAGGTGGTGAAGTAGGGTCCGATGGGGGAAGCGGCAAAGGCGTGCACGGAACTGAGAATGCCGCTGCGGGTCAGGAAGGTGCCGAAGATGCAGAGGAAGAAGGTCAAAAAAATCAGCACCATGTTCCAGACTTTCATCATCCCGCGCTTCTCTTGCATCATCACCGAATGCAGGAAGGCGGTGCCGGTGAACCACGGCAGCAGGGAAGCGTTTTCGACCGGGTCCCAGCCCCAGTAGCCGCCCCAGCCCAGCACCGCGTAGGCCCAGCGGCCGCCGAGGATGACGCCGATGGTCAGGAATCCCCACGCGACCATGCTCCAGCGGCGCGTGATGTGGATCCAGTTCTCGCCCTTGCTGCGGGTAATCAGCGCAGAGAGGGCGAAGGCGAAAGGCACGGTGAAACCGACGAAACCCAGGTAAAGCATGGGCGGGTGGATGACCATGGCCGGGTGTTGCAGCAGCGGGTTCAGCCCGCCACCGTCAGGCGGGGAGAAAATTTGCAGCCCGGCGGCCGTCTCTACTCCCAGCAGCCGAAACGGGTTGGCGGCAAAGTTGTTGAGCAGCAGGAAGAAAAACTGCACGCTCATGAGCGTGGCCACGGCAAAGGGCATCAGGTGGCGGTAGTTGCGGCGGTTCAGCAGAACCACCAGGGCGGAATAGCAAGCCAGGATGCAACTCCACCACAGCAGGGAGCCCTCCTGTCCCGACCACAAAGCGGAAAACTTGAAGAAGACCGGCAAGGCGCGGTTGCTGTGCGAGGCCACTGCGGCCAGGCGGAAGTCGTCCCGCAGCAGCGAGACCACCAGGCAGCTGGTTGCGATCAGAACCAGGCCGCCGACGGCGATGGTCGCCCGCTCGGCGCTCTGCTGCAACAGGGGTTTCTGCTTCCAAGCTCCCAGCAGCGCGGCGGCAACCGCGTAGGCGGAAATGCAGGGAGCCAACAGGAGGGCAAAGCTTCCCAGAGAATCCATGCGATCTTAGCGGCTGGCGTCGGCCGATTCGGGCTGGACGCCGGGGGGCAGCGCCTCGTACTTGGAAGCGCACTTGGCTTGCACCTGCCGGGCCACAAAGACGTCGTCGGGGCCGAACTCTCCGGTCACGACCGCTTGCGCCTCGTCCACGAAAGTGTCCGGGAGGGGATCGCTGCCGACGTAGCGGACCGGCAATCGGTCTTTGTCCTGGTAGAGGGTGAAATGTACCTTGCCGTCCCGGCGCTGGATGGAGCCGGGGAGCACGTTGCCCGCCACCCGTAAACGGATTTCGTAGGCGCGCATGCCCTCGGCGCGCAACTCAGGGAGTGTGACGTAGTAGGTCTTGCTTTCCTGAAAACCGCTGACGCCCAACCAGACCAGAACTGCGAGGATAACCACCGACCCAGCCACGAACTTCCATTGCTTCGTGTTCATGACGCTCCTCCGCCCCCCGCTGGGCCTCCATTCTACTATAGCCTCGTACCTGTGAGGTGTCAATTCAGGCCGGCTGGAGTAGTGTCTTAACCGGGATTTCCGTTTTGCCTGCCCCTGATGGCACGTTTATACACCCGATCGCCGCCGATCGCACAAAAACTTCGATCGTCGCACAATCGCTCAGCTTCAAAGGCCTTCATCTGAGCCCGCGCCGACGTGCGACCGACTGGAACCCCTGCTTTTCGGGCATTTCTCAGACACCGCTCCACACGTGTGCCCCGTGTCATCGCCGGGCGGGCTTCGTTGCACTTCAGGCCGCGCGTCAGCCTGCCGGCACGGGTAGCGCCCAGATCCTCCGCAGCATGTCGCCGAACAGCCGCCGCGTGAGATGCCCTTCCGCCAGCAGAAGCCAGTAGTACCGCGCATGCTTCACCAGCCGGCCCCCAGTTTTCACCAGTCGCTGCTGGAGACTCGTGAGCGACCAGCGCTTGACCCGCAGCGGAAGGACCAGTCTGCGCCACAAGTTGCCCAGATTGTAGGCCAGGACGCTCAGTTGCAGGCGCACCTCGTTCGCCCGGAAACGATGGCACGACAGCCGCGTCCAGTGGGTGGCCTGCTTTGCCTTCCTTGATCCATTGCTCCGCCGTACCGCGCTTGTTGTAAAACCGCACGACCGAGCGGCTCGGGAGGGCCATGTTGGTCACGATGAAGCCGACGCGAGGGAACAGCTCACCTTGGTGGTGCTCCACCTTGGCGACGATCCGTCTGGGCGTGGTCCAGCTCTTGGCCTGATAGCGGAAACTCTGGTAGCGCACCAAGGGCTTGCAGCTCGGCCGTCCCGGCGGACGAAAGAGGATGTCTTCGATTTCCAGCTCCAAGCTCTTGTTCGCCGGCATGCGAATGGCATAGTCCACGTCGCGCTGCTCGAGCGCGTCGTAGATCTCGGGCTTCGCGAACGCGGCGTCTGCGCGGAACGCTACGCGCTTGCCCTCCACCTGCTGCCGGTCAATCTCCGGTACGAGCAGGTCGTCCCAGTCGTCGGCGCTATGCACGTTGCCTGGCCGCAGCGTGGCGGCGAGGCAGTCCCCATGCTCGGTGAACAGAAACAGCGGGTGGTAGCAGACGGACTCGAAGTGCCCGTTATAGGCGCTCCCTTCCTGCGCCCCATGCACCGGGCTCTCGCTCGAATCCATGTCGAGCACGATCCGGTCGGCGCGCGTCGCCATCTCGGCCTGTGCAAGCACCTCCCGGTTCACGGCCCCTCAACCCGACGAGATTCTCCTCGTGGGTCAGCCGCTCTGTCTCGAACCAATGCAGCGTCGATGTCAGCGCCGCACCCCGGTCCCAGCGCTTTGGCGACCCGATGAGACGAAATGTTGGGTCTGCCGACACGCGCCCCGCGTCGTTGAGATCTTCGTAGCCCGCGAGGCGACTGTAGACCGACTGCCGCAGGAGATCCACCACGCTGAACTGGGTGTTCATCCCCTGTCGGGAATCGCTCAGGTGCTCGGCGATGAGTGTCTCCAGCCCCAGACGTTCATCCAACTCGCGCACCAGAATGAGGCCAGCGTCAGAAGTGACGCGCGATCCCTGGAACGCGACTTTCAAGAAGCCGTTGAACGCGAACTGGAATGGCTCGTGTTGTAATTCACCCACCGGGTGTCACCCTCCGTAGTGTGGTTCCTTACGTCGGAGCCCCAAAACTCAAGGCGCAGCGACTGGTCCTGGCGATACGGTACCACAGCCAAATCGGAAATCCGGGCTTATTACCTTTCTCTTCTGCGTCGCTGCCTTGGCAGCCGTCCTGGCTTCGTTCCCAGGACTCGCCGGCTCCGCCTCACCGACGGAACGCAGGCGCACCCACAAGAAATCTTCTCTGAGAGGACTGTGAACGTGCTGCCGCCACTGGAATCCCATCGCCGCCCGACAATTTCCCTTCCACCCGCCAGGGCTTCAATTCGCTTCCGAGGTCGATCATGAAAAAACATTGGTTGGGCGATCGCAATGCAGCCGACCGGGCCGAATGGATTGGCTTCCTGGACAAAGAAGTCAAGTTGGACGGCACACTCGACCTGGCCGGCACCTTCCGGATTGACGGAGAAATCAAGGGCGTGGTGCGCTCCAGGGACCACTTTATTTTGGGCGAAAACGCTCGGATCCAGGGCAACGTGGAAGGCGAAGTCGTCTCGGTGGCGGGACAAGTCAACGGGGACGTTCACGGCGCCAACCGGGTCGAGATTCTTCCCGGTGGCGTGGTGGAAGGAGATGTGTTCACGCCCTCGTTGATAATCCAGCCCGGTGGTGTACTCGAAGGTCGCTCCCACATGCGGGGAGAGATCAAGCTGGCCGAACCTGAGCTGGCCCAGCCGGTAGCGGCGCTGGCGTCCGAGGAAGTTGGCGGATAAAGCCCAACCCCACGGGGTTGGGGAGGTTGCGTAACGGTTCAATGCAGAAGCGTTTTTACACTCTGGTTTTTGCTCACGGTGCCAGCGGACGCGTCCGCAAGCTTCCGCTGCCAAGCTATGCCGTCCACCTCATCCTGCTGGCTGCGCTGGTGGGGGCCGGCGTGCTGGTAGCGGGCGTGGCTTCCTACCTTCACCTGCTCCTCACTGTGCGCGACTACCAGCAGGTGCGCACCGAGCGCGAGCAACTCCGCCAGCAAAATCAAAGTTTGCAGGCCGCCGTCGCCACCACCCAACAGCGCCTCACCAGCCTGGAGTCGCTGGCCGGCGAAGTGGCCGCCAGCTTCAACCTGCTGCGGTTGCGCCAGACCTCCTTCGGCACGCTCGAGACCGCCGGTGTCCGGCAAGCGCCCTCCGCTCAGTACCGCGACAGCCTGGCTCGCTTCCGCTACCTGCGCCGCCACGCCGGCGCCGTCAAGCTCTATGCCAGCGGGGTCCGGCCGCTGCCCGGTCGTGACCTAACCCAACTGGCCTACACCCCGTCGCTGTGGCCGGTGCGGGGGCGACTCAGCTCCGGCTTCGGCCAGCGCATTGATCCCTTCAACGGCGAGGGTGCTTGGCATGCGGGAGTGGACATTGGTTCTACCCGGTACGGAGCTCCGGTACGTGTAGCTGCCGACGGGTTTGTGGTGGTCGCCGGCCAGCAGGCCGGCTACGGTCGCACCGTCGTTGTCGATCACGGCGGCGGGATCACTACCCTCTACGCCCACCTCTCCAATTTCCGCGCCCACCTGGGCCAGGCGGTGCAGCGCGGGGACGTGATCGGCTACGTGGGCAGAACCGGCCGGGCCACCGCTCCCAGCCTGCACTATGAAGTTCGACTCAACAACCATCCGCTCAACCCGAGAGAATTCCTGCGGCCCAGCGGTATTCAGGTGGCATCTCTCAAGTCTTTGGCCGCCGGCGGCGGCGACTAGCTCACCTCCGGCGCGCTCGCCAGCAACGACAATCTTCTCCCCTGTCCGGTGCGAATGACCTCAAGCTATCGTCGCAGACGGCGTCGCAGAGTTACAGCGACGAGGACGATTTGAAGCGGGCCCACAAAGCGGGCCAGCAGCGTCAGCCGGTGCGCCCACTCGGAGTACGGCTGGAGATAGAAGTTGGCTTGCAACGTCAGCGCCCGCAGGCTATGGCCCAGGCAGGCCGCCCACCCGGGCGAGTCCACCACTTGTCCCTCCAGCACCCGAAGAAAACTTTGCTGGTGGAACAACCACCCGAACAGCGCCACCAGGAAACCGAAAAACAACACGGCGCGCAGCAGCCGCTCGCCGTACCCGCCCGCCAGCCAATAAAATGTGTGGGGCGAAAAGAATCGCCGCAGCCACCGGCCCAGGTCTCGCCCACGGCGGCGCGCTTTGCGCCGGAGTTCCATCTCGCCGTAATAGAAGTCCCCCGCCGTGCGCACCTCACGGGCTTCCTCCAGGTTGGCTCGCAGGTCTCGATACAGCAGGCGCAGCGCCTCCGGGTCGCCTCCCCTGCCTTCACCTCGTCATACACGGCAAAGCGTCCCCGTTTGCGGGACCAGCGGCAATTGTGGAAGCCGGCGTGGCGCAGATTCGTGCCCGCCAAGGTGGTGCGCCGCAGATCGAAGTTGTCAAACCGCACCCGTTGCGGTTGCTCCAAGAAGACTTCCTCAAAACACAGTTCTGGTGCCTGTTCTTCCTTTGATGCGGCGGGAGCGTGCTGCTCTTCTCCCTCCGTGGTTCTCCCCACCAGCAGCTCCGCCGGCTCGTGGGCGTTTTCCGCCGCTTCTTTCCCCACTTCCCTGGGTTCCGGCAGTACCCCGGGCCGAAGTGGACGTGAGGTAAAGAACACCGCCCCGGCGAACTGCGCCCGAACAAAGTCCACCGCCCCCGCCAACCGGTTCCCGGCAAAGTAGGTCTTCCCGCCGAAGTTGGCTTCGAAGAACGAGGCTGCGCCCAAGAAGCTGGGCCGGGCTGGGGAACCATAGGTCAGCGTGTCGTTCCCGCCCCAGACGGTCTGCGCGAAACTGGTCTCGCCCGAAAAGCTCGCCCAGTGGAAATCCGCCACCTGTTGGAATTCCGCCCCGGCAAACTCTGCGCGGCCGGAAAACTTACCGCGCACGAAATGCGCCGGCCCGTGGAACTCGGCTTCCAAGAAAGAGGCCTCAGCGTCGAAGCGTGCCTTGAAGAAAACCGCCGAGCCGCTGAACACCGCCCGCGTGAAGTAGGCCGCGCCGCCAAACTCGACTGAAGAGAAGCGGGCCTCGCCGTCCAGCCGCGCGCGCGAGAAGACCGCCGCCTCCCTGAACTTGGCCAGGAAGAAATTAGTCGCGCCGCCCAGCACCGCCCCGGAGAAGTCTGCTCTCCCCCGGAATTCCGCCTCGCGGAAATTGGCGTTGACAAACTCCTTCCCGGAAAAGTCCGTGTCCTCCGGGAAGATCACGCCGGCAAAGTTGTAGTCCCGGGCGCGCAGCTTCTCCCCTACGCGATCGTAGAATGCGCCCCGATCCTTATTGGCCTCTTTGGAATGCAGGATGCAAAGGTCTGTCCTGGCGTCGCGCGCCGGTTCGCCGCACGACATGACCCACAAAGCATCGTGCCAGGCGCAGATGGGCGCCGGCGCAGGCTTTCGACCGGACGCCAGGTGGGCCACTTGGATGCCGCCCTTCCGATTCCCAGTAGAACTTCCCATTTCTCCTCATTCTCCTTCCGTCCTTCGCGAAGCCTACCGCGCCCACCCGCACGCGGTCAATCGCCGAGACAATCTCCCCACGCGCACCACAGTCTAACTCCCTGCTCAAATTGTCCGGAAGAGGTGCTCAGCACCCGTTTTTCCTTCGATCTTGGCCTGCTATCTCCCTGGCTCAGCGTTGACAGCCGTTTCGCCCAGCAGTAGGCTAGACTTGCTGACGGCCATGGACATCTACGAAGAAATCGTTCGACTCCGCCAGCAGGGCCGTAAGGCCGCGCTGGCGACGATTGTCCATACCCAGGGCTCCATCCCCAGCTTCCAGAGCTCCAAGCTGCTGGTCCGCGACGACGGCTCCCTGGTCGGCACCGTCGGCGGCGGCTGCGTCGAAGCCGACGTCTGGACCGCCGCCCAAGAAGTCATGCGCGAGGAGAAGCCCCGCAAGCTCACCTTCAACCTCAACGCCGACCCGCGCTACGACGCCGGGCTGACCTGCGGCGGCACGCTGGAAATCTACGTCGAGCCGCTGCTGCCCCAGCCGCTCTGCTATCTCTTTGGCGCCGGCCACGTCAACCAGCACGTCTCCCGCATCGCTGCAATGGCCGGCTTCGGCACCATCGTGGTGGACGACCGCGCCCGCTTTGCCAACCGCGATCGCTTCCCCGACGCCAGCCAGGTGTACGCCGACGATTGGGAGAAAGTCTTCGCGCAACTCGATCCCAATGAATCCTCTTATCTTGTCATCGCCACCCGCGGCCACAAGGACGACATGCGGGTGCTGCGCTGGGCCGTCGGCACCCGCACCCGCTACGTTGGCCTGATCGGCAGCAAGCGCAAGGTCCTCTCCATCTACAAAGCGTTGGGAGAAGAAGGCATCGCTCGTGAAAAACTCGAGCGCGTGCACGCCCCCATCGGACTGGAAATCGGCGCCCTATCGCCGGAGGAGATTGCCGTCAGCATCGTGGCCGAACTGATCGCCGTCCGCCGCAACGTCCCCCTCCCCCACGCCAAAACCATCGGCCAGTCCAAGGCGGAAGCCTCCTCTGTTGAAGTCTCTTCTTAGCTACTGCTCCTCGCCCTTTATGCATAATCTCACTGGCCGCTGTTCGCGGGCCCCTGGCGGCTACCCATGAACCGCATTGCCGGCATCATCCTGGCCGCGGGCGCTTCTTCCCGCATGGGGCAGGACAAGGCCTTGCTGCGGTGGGGCGACAGGACTTTCCTTGAGCATCTACTGACAGCGCTCAGACACTCCGAGGTTGATGCGGTGCGGGTAGTGCTGGGCGCGAACGCGGACGAAGTGCAGAAAGTCATTTCCTTCGGCGCGGGCGAAGTCGTCCTCAATCCCGACTGGCAGAAAGGTATGCTGAGCTCGCTCATCGCCGGCCTCAACAGCTTGCCGACTGACGTCGAAGCCGCCGTCGTCTGCCTGGTGGATCACCCTTGCGTGTCGAGCACGCTGATCCGCGCGCTGAGGGAAAACTTCCGCGCCGGCGGCAAGCTCATCGCCATACCCACTTATCGGAGCCGCCGAGGCCACCCGGTGCTCTTCTCCACCAAACTGTTTGACGAGCTGCGCACGGCGCCGCTCAAGGTGGGCGCGCGTCACGTTGTCCGCGGGCACGCCGATGATATACTGGAGTTGCCGACCGAGGAGGAAGGTGTGCTGCTCAACACCAACGACCGCGCCGCCTATGAAAAAATCCTTTCCAAGCAACCGCCTGGCTAGCTTGAAACCTTATCCCAGCGGAGTGGAAGACGCCCGATGAAACCCTGGCTGAAAGAAAACCTGCTGGCGCTGCCACGGCTGGCGCTGCTGATCCCCAAGCTCATCGCCGACGAGCGTGTACCTACCCGCACCAAGCTCGTCCTCACGGGCCTGGGCGTCTATCTGGTTTCTCCCTGGGATCTCATCCCTGACTTCATCCCCGTGCTGGGCCAGCTCGACGACTTGGTAGCTCTCCTGCTGCTGCTCGATGGTGTGCTCAATCAGATTGACGACGCCATCTTGCTGGAGCACTGGCGCGGTGACGTGAGGACCCTGCGACGCTTGCAGTGGCTGGCACGCCGGGCAGCCGCTCTGGTTCCCGGTCGCCTCCAGCAGCTTCTCTTCGCCCGCGCTCGAGCCGCCGGCGCCCGTCAGTCCCCCGCCGCACCCATCAGCACCACCGCCCGCGTCGTCCCCGACGACGACCGCCGCCGGTGGACGAACTGAGCGCTGCACTCACCGAGGAATGTTTTTCAGCAGGGGCAGCTCTCCAAGCAAACCAAATAACGACAGTTCAGCCCACGGGCCTGCTTGCCCTGCCTACGGCAGGCAGGCAGAAGCCGCTGGGCTGAACCAACCTAATATGAGCACGCTAGGAGAGAGCCTTGCACCCATTCCTTCTTGGGCGCACAATACCCCCGGCACACCGAGGGGGAACTCATCCAGATGGCTACGAAGAAAGACTCGCCACAGCGCTTCCTGGTCACCGTCGTCGGCTTAGACAACTGGAACCCCAAGCTGCGAAAATGGATTGAACGCCCCGCCGGCACCACCGCCGACCAAGTCCTGGCCGAGTTCCGAAAGGAGTATCCCCCACCCTACCAAGTGGTAATCGTCCCCGGGCGCCCGCAAACCTCCGGCATGGGCTAACCGCGCCGCTGCACCTACACCGCCACCTGTTTGCTTCCAAGCTGCCGAGCCGGGTGGCACCCGTCACCGGGTCCTATCAGGCAAAGCTCCCCCAGGCAGGGGCTCGTCCTGAAGGCTTCAGCCCGAGGCTTCTGCCCGAGGGCTCGCCCTGAAGGGCCTGGGGGCTCGGTGTGTTTTATCGAGCTTAGTCGATGCGCAGCTAGCGGCGGGCGCTGCGGTAGCAGCCGAGGATGCGCAGGAAGTCCGTCACCTCGCTCAGGTGCGCCAAGGCGTTCCGGCAGTGTTCTTCCTTCACGTGGCCCAGAAAATCCACATAGAAAAGATATTCCCAGGGCCGCCCGCGCAGGGGCCGCGACTCCATCTTGGTCAAGCTGATGTCCCGCAGCGCAAAGACGCTCAGGCATTTGTAGAGTGCACCGGGCAGGTTGCGGGTGGAAAAAACCAGCGAAACTTTGTTGGCCCGCCGGGACACGGTGGCGCTTCGGGCCAGCAGAACAAAACGAGTGTAATTCTCGCGGTGGTCTTCCAGATTCCTTTGCACAATGCGCGCCCGATAGACCGCAGCCGCGGCGCGGCTGGCAATGGCGGCTGCTCCTGCAATCCGCCGCTCCGACAACATCTTCACCGCGCCGGCGGTGTCGTAGAACGGCACTTTCGCCACCCGGCGGTGCCGGCGAAAGAACCCGCCGCACTGCGCCAGCGCCACCGGATGCGAATATACCTGTCGCAGATTCTTCAGCGTGGTTCCGGGGAAGGTGATCAGATTGTGCCCGATGCGCAGGTTGACTTCCCCCACAATGTGCAGCTGGTTTTCCACCAGCAGGTCGTAGTTTTCGTACACGGAGCCAGCCAGGGTATTTTCGACCGGAACCAGGCAATAGCGCGCTTTCCCTCTGGCCACGCGGGCAAAAGCAGCGGCAAAAGTCTCGCAAGGCAGCAAGTGAATGCTACGGCCCAGCAGCTTATGCGCAGCTTCCTCGCTGAACGCTCCGCGCTCTCCCTGAAAGGCAACAATAGGTCCTGCCATAGCGTTTCCTCGTCTCAACCCGAAAGAGCGGCGATGCTACCACGCCGACTCGTCGCTAACAACTTGGCGGACTGCATCCTCACGCGCCGAGCCCGGTGGCAGGTGCCACCGGGCTCGATAACTGCCAATTCCCCCAGGCAGGTGCCTGGGGGCTCGGTGTGGTTTATGTCATTCTGAGCGTAGCGAAGAATCCCTCTCCTCGAGATGCTTCACCTGCCTACCGCAGGCAGGCCCGTGGGCTGAACAGTGGCTAATGCGCCTTGGTGAGTTGGACCAGCAGAGCTTCGAGGGCGTCGGCGGCGAGCTGCGCACCGTGGTGGGTGGCGGGCGGCAGGCCGCCCAACTCGTCGGAGATTATTTGCGCGGTGATGGCTTTCAGTTCCTCCACCGTCTTGCCTTGCATCCAAACCGTCAGCAGCGAACCGCAGGCGATGGCGGACGTGCAGCCGCGCATCAGGAACCGCGCTGCCACTACGCGGCCATTATCCACCCGCGCCGCCAGCTTCATCACATCGCCGCAGACCGGGTTCTCCCACTCCACCGTGGCCGTGGCCTCGGGCAGCTCGCCCGCATTGCGCGGATGCTCAAAATGATCGAGTACCTGTGGACTGTACATTCCCGCGCTCATCTCACACTCGCAAAGCGTAGGCCTCCAAGACCTTAATTCCTCGGAGCCTCAGGGGCCTGCCTACCGCAGGCAGGCTAAAGCCCGCAAGTGTTTGGCACCATTTTCGGCACGGCTAAAGCCGTGCCCTGACGAATGAATGGTGCCGCACCCCTGGTTTAACTCATTACAAACCCAAACCGCTCAGCCAAGCTGTAGACCCGTTAAGGTTACCAGCCACGCCATCCGGCGAAACGGATTGCTCAATTCCCCGCCCTGTGCTCTAATCTCTGCTTCAGGGCGTAGGCTAACAAAAATGCAGATTCCGCGCACGACCAAAGACTTGGCTTCCTATACGCGGGCGATTTTCCGACCTAAGCAGTTCGACTCGCTTTTTCTCTTCGTCACCTCGCGCTGTAACTCGCTCTGCCGCACCTGCTTCTACTGGGACCAGTTGAACAAAAACCAGGACCTGAGCTTCGAGCAAATTGAAACCGTCTCCCGCACCTCCCCGCCCTTCGGCAAGTTGTGGCTCTCGGGCGGCGAGCCCTTCATGCGGGAGGGGCTGGACGAAATCATCAGCTTGTTTTACCGCAACAACCACATCCGCTCGCTCAACCTCCCCACCAACGGACTGCTGCCGGACAACATTGACCGCGTCATCGGCCGCGTGCTCAAAGATTGTCCTGACCTGATGATCGACCTGAACTTCTCCATTGACGGCCTCGCCAACACCAACGACACCATTCGCGGCGTCCCCAACAATTTCCGCAAAACTCTCGCCACCATGGACCGCATACAGGAAAAGTACGGCGGCTACTCTCGCTTGCGGCGCAACGTGCTGACGGTCATCACTCGCGAGAACTACGACGAGCTCATCCGCTTGGGGCTGTTCCTGCTGCAAAAGGACAATACCACCGGCCAGTACTTTGAAGTCATCCGTGGAAACCCCATGGACCTCAGCCTGAAGAACATCAACCGCAAGGAGCTGAAAGCCCTGCACGACAAACTCCTACCCATCCACGCGGCGCACGCCGAGCGGCTCTTCGCCGGCCTGCCCGCTAGCGTCCGCTGGTTCCCGAAGATGTTTCTGCTGGGCAGCATCAAGTTCCACTTCCAACTGCACGAGGAATGCGTCGAGCGCCCGCAGAAGTGGGCCATGCCGTGCTCTGCCGGCGTCACCAGCGCCGTCATTGACCACAACGGCGAGTTCCGCGCCTGCGAAATCCGCCCCGCCATCGGCAAGCTCCAGGACTTCAATTTCAGCATGACCGAAGCCCTGAACTCCGACCAGATGAAGAAAGAAGTCTGGGACATCACCGAGGCCAACTGCTGGTGCACGCACTCCTGTTGGATTCAAGACTCGATGAAGTTCAGCCCCAAGGTGCTGCTCTTCAAAGTCCCGTGGTCTTTCCTGAAATACAAATTGCAGCGTCTGCCCAAACTCAACCTTTCCGACATCGAGCAGTTTCACGAGCCCCTGCCCACTCACTAGCAACTCCCAGAGCAACCCCGCAGTAGCGATTTCCGAGTAGTGTCTTAGTTTGAGCGATTCGGAACTCGGCCCAGATCACACCGAGCCCTGCGGCCCCCGCCGCAGGAATTTTCGCTTCCCCCAGGCAGGGGCCTGGGGGCTCGGTGTGAAATTAAGACACTACCGATTTCCGATTGCTCTTGTGCCGCCGGTTGCGGCCCGGTAAAATAGTCCCCTACAGAATCGCTTGGGGTCGGCCTATGCAGCAGCGCATCGTCTCGCTCGCGCCCAGCGTCACTTCTATTTTGTGCGCGCTGGGGGCGCACAAGCAGTTGGTGGGCGTCACCCGCTGGTGCCGTGACGTCGCCTCGGTCGGTTCGCTCCCCACCCTGGGCGACTGCTGGCGCACCGACGCCGCCAAAGTCGCCGCGCTCAAGCCTGACCTGGTGATCGGCTCCGTTCCTTATCAAGCTGAAACCGTCAAGAGCCTGCTTGACCGCAACCTGACCTTCCTAGCCATGAATCCGCTTACCCTCAACGACATCTTCGCAGACATCCGCCTGCTCGGGCGCTTGGCCGGCCGCGAGCAGCGCGCCGGCAATCTGGTCCGCCAGCTCCGGAGAAAAATGCGGCAGGTCGCCCGCCGGACGCAGCGAATTCCGCGCCGCCCGCGGGTGTACTGCGAGGAGTGGCCCAAACCGCTCATGGTCTCGCCGCCGTGGGTAAAAGAGATGATCGAACTGGCGGGCGGCCGCTTTGTTCCCAACGGGCGCGGCGGCCGGATCGTGAAAGAAAAAGAAATCCTGCAAGCGCAGCCGGAAATCATCGTGCTGGGGTGGGCGGCCTGCGGGATGCGCGTGGACGGACGGAAAGTGCTGCGGCGTCCCGGCTGGCACGCCCTGCCCGCCGTCCGCGACCGCCGCGTGTACATCGTCAGCGACGAAGCTCTCAACACGCCGGGACCGCCGGTGGCCGACGGTCTCGAACGCCTGGGACGCATCCTGCACCCGGAAGTGTTCGGCCCGCCGGACGACACAAAAGTCGCCCGCGTAGCTTGACTGCAGGGAGGACAGCATGGAAACGCAGAAACTTTTACAGCAGGTTGAAAGCCTGATCGCCGCCCGCGAGCGCAACCCGCGCTGGCTGGACGAAATTTGCGCGCTATTGCAAAGCGCGCGCAGCCACTACAACTGGGTCGGAGTGTACTTTCTGGAAGGGCGCGAGCTGGTGCTGGGCCCCTTCGTCGGCGCGTCCACCCCGCACACCCGCATCCCTCTGGAGAAAGGCATCTGCGGGTTAGCCGCCCGGGAAATGAAAACCGTCATCGTCCCCGACGTCACCGCCGACCCGCGCTACCTGGCTTGCACGGCGGAAACTCGCTCTGAGATCGTCGTGCCGATTGAAGCCGAAGGGCGCATCTTGGCCGAGATTGACATTGACTCCCACACCCACAACGCCTTCCGCGCCGACGACCACCAGTTGCTGGAACAGATCGCGCAGCGGCTGGCCCTGGTGTTGATACCGGTTCCGAACAGCGTCTAGCTGCCCCGGGCCGAGCGCCGCCGCCGCTAGAATCGCACTGTGGTTTGAATGTAGCCGAAGTGGTGGGTCTCCGGGCCGCGCGTGCGCTCGGCAAACGCGCCGGGCAAGAAAACTGAATAACCTGCCAGAAAGCCCAAGTGCTTCATCAGCGGCAGGCGGACGGTGAGATCGAGCTCCTGGCCGATATCGCGGCCTGAACTTCCTGTCGGGTCCCATCCCAGCACCGCCCCGCCGGCGCTCTTCCACGGACCTCGCTTGGTCGCCAACAAAAATCTGTGGTAATCCACCTCGACCCGTACCTTGGGCCGAACCTGTGCCGCCCCGGTCAGGCGAAAATCGTGCAGGTTCCTCAAGCCCACCAGATCAGCGTAACCGTAGTGAATGTGGTTGGTGGGGAATAGATTGTGGAACTCGTTGGAGTCGCCGTCGGCGGGGTTGTCGTCGCCGCTCGCAAAAGCGTACTCAAACGCGAGCGAGGGCCGATGGTCGCCACCCCAGGCGTAGCCGGCGTTGGCCACCGCCGCTACCGCATGATGCGTGTCAGGTCCGCGCTTGCCCAACTGCCAGGCGTTCTCGACTTCGTAGCGAAAGCCGGTGGCGGGCTGATAGTGGCGGCGGACCCCGAGGGTAAAGATGCGGGTCAGCCGGGAGGTGCCGCGCTCGCCGCTCAAGCGCAACCCATCGCGCAGCATGAACCCGTACAGTTCCGTGCGCCCCGACGATCCCTTCGGACTGCGCGTGAAGTACACTCCGTAGAGGTCGCGAGTGCCAGGCCGATGTCCGGCGCCGCGTCCCCGGATATCCACCAGGCGTGCCCAAAGGAAATCCCCTGTCCACGCAGAGCGGCGGTAACGTAACCGCCCGGCGTCGAACGTGCGGCTTACGTTGTCCCATCCGAAGGCCCCCAGCAGCCGCTGCTTGCCGTAGATGAGTTCCTGGCGACCGGCGCGCAACTCCCACTGCTCGCTGCCCGCTGGCTTCCAATCCAGATAAATTTGGTGGAGGTTGGTGGCGGTGTTATGAATAATTTTGTCGCGCTCGGCACCGTAGAGCCAGACATCCTGCCCCTGCACGAAGAAGCTGAGGTTTTCATGGGTGTTGATCCGCAGGTTGATGCGCACCCGCTGCCCCAGGAAGTGGTCGAAGTCGTCGCCGGTGCTGAAGTCGGCGTTGTCGCGGAATTCATTCCGCCAACGGAGTTCGACACTCACCTCCACCCACTGCTTTGGTTTATTGGTTTCCGGCGGCGTAGCGTCTTGCGTTTCCTTCGAGGACTCGGCGCCGGACGGCAGTGAGCCGCCCAGTAAAGAAGCAACCAGAAAAATAGCGAGTCGAAGCCGCAATGCGTTTCTAACTAACTTGGAGGGCGGCCAGCCCAAATCAACCCTGCATCGGAAGATTGATGTACCCCGGCGAGGAAGTAGAGAAACACGAGCAGACCTGACTGTCTGTGCAAGCAACATCATTGCGCAATACCTCAACTGTCGCTCGCATCGCCTACCCTTAATACCACCTATCGGCACCGGGCAGGCCTTTCACTAGTAATACCTCAAACATCCTCCAGAGCGAAGACCGCCTAGGCGAGGGCGCAAAGCTCTCTCTCCCTGCCGCGGTAGTGTCTTAATTTGAGCGATTCCGAACTCGGCGCCAACTCACAACCGAGCCCTGCGGCCCCCGCCGCAGGGATTTGTGCTCCCCCAGGCAGGGGCCTGGGGGCTCGGTGTGAAATTAAGACACTACTCCAGCCGGCCTGAATTGACACCCCACAGGTACGAGGCTATAGTCGAATGGAGGCCCAGCGGGGGGCGGAGGAGCGTCATGAACACGAAGCAATGGAAGTTCGTGGCTGGGTCGGTGGTTATCCTCGCAGTTCTGGTCTGGTTGGGCGTCAGCGGTTTTCAAGAAAGCAAGACCTACTACGTCACACTCCCTGAGTTGCGCGCCGAGGGCATGCGCGCCTACGAAATCCGTTTACGGGTGGCGGGCAACGTGCTCCCCGGCTCCATCCAGCGCCGGGACGGCAAGGTACATTTCACCCTCTACCAGGACAAAGACCGATTGCCGGTCCGCTACGTCGGCAGCGATCCCCTCCCGGACACTTTCGTGGACGAGGCGCAAGCGGTCGTGACCGGAGAGTTCGGCCCCGACGACGTCTTTGTGGCCCGGCAGGTGCAAGCCAAGTGCGCTTCCAAGTACGAGGCGCTGCCCCCCGGCGTCCAGCCCGAATCGGCCGACGCCAGCTGCTAAGATCGCATGGATTCTCTGGGAAGCTTTGCCCTCCTGTTGGCTCTCTGCATTTCCGCCTACGCGGTTGCCGCCGCGCTGCTGGGAGCTTGGAAGCAGAAACCCCTGTTGCAGCAGAGTGCCGAGCGGGCGACCATCGCCGTCGGCGGCCTGGTTCTGATCGCAACCAGCTGCCTGGTGGTCTCGCTGCTGCGGGACGACTTCCGCCTGGCCGCAGTGGCCTCGCACAGCAACCGCGCATTGCCGGTCTTCTTCAAGTTTTCCGCTTTATGGTCGGGACAGGAAGGCTCCCTGCTGTGGTGGAGTTGCATCCTGGCTTGCTATTCCGCCCTGGTGGTTCTGCTGAACCGCCGCAACTACCGCCACCTGATGCCCTTTGCCGTGGCCACGCTCATGAGCGTGCAGTTTTTCTTCCTGCTGCTCAACAACTTTGCCGCCAACCCGTTTCGGCTGCTGGGAGTAGAGACGGCCGCCGGGCTGCAAATTTTCTCCCCGCCTGACGGTGGCGGGCTGAACCCGCTGCTGCAACACCCGGCCA
>CBDFHE010000009.1:0-38780 GCA_965247455.1 Candidatus Acidiferrales bacterium | reverse complement strand
CCGACCCTAAGGATCCCAGATGCTGCCCAATGATGGGGCTGCTCTCTGAACTGCAGGAAAAATGGGTCAAACGTTGGGTTTTTCCACGTGAGCCACTCAATGCAGCCGAGCACGAGGGCAAGAGCGTAGAACCCGGCAAGTGAGAATAGCAGGGGTCGTCGGCGAGTCGCCGGGAAGACGAGTAGCAGGTAGACATAAACCAACAACGATGGTGTCCAGTACAAGAGAAAGATCTCCAGGCTGGATCGCAAGCCGGGGTAATAGGCAACTGATCCCAGAAAGAGGCCGACCCAGATTGCGAGCGCCGCGCACAGTGCTATCAGTTTGGTCCTGCTTCGCAACGCCGCGCGGACACGGTCAAGGCGCGCACTGAGAAGGCCGAGAAGCAAAACAATAACGATGAGCTTGTAGAAACTGAGTCGCCGGATTCCGGGCCAATCCAGTCCGGTGGAGAGCCCGAAGAAAGGGGCCGCCTGCAGGACAATCAATGCATAGAGAAAACGGAGCGCCCAGCGATCCGTAAATGAGCCTGTCAACTCGCTTACCTCAAAAAATGCCAGCAGCGTTCTTGGTACTCGCCGGTCGATCCAGACATTCTTGTCCCAGTCTTGGCCTTGGTTATTCTTAAACAACTCTATAAACCAAACATCGCCCCGACCTAGCTTCGTGGGATGCGGGTTGATCCGCCTCAACTGTGCAGTATTGGTTTATTATGAGAAGCCCCCGTGGTCAAGTACGTGTCTTGTAGGATGCGACCATGGGGCGGGGTGTAGGGTTGCGCCAAGACATTCTCCTCTCTAAGGTAAGCTAGAGTGTTGGACCTCACCGTCATCATTCCAACCAAGAACAGGGCTGCCAAGCTCGCGGCCACACTCGACTGTCTGTGCCAACAGTCTGTTGGCTCTAGTCGCTTTGAGGTTGTGGTTGTCGATAACGGTTCGTCAGACCATACCCAAGAGGTACTCTCACAATATGGAAATAGGTTTCCGGTCTGGAAGGTCGTCCGTGAGAGTACGCCTGGCGCCGCTGCCGCCCGGAACCGCGGAGTTGAGGCGAGTTCCGGCAAGATTGTGCTTTTCTTGGACGATGATATGCTGGCTGATACGTGGTTGCTGGAGGAACACCTTAAGACTCACCAGCGTCTTCAAGATGCGCTTGTACTGTGGGGCTGTTCGCTTCCCTTGGAGCGCCTCGGGCTACGGGCGCTCGCCTATTGTACAGTGTTTGATCGACCACCCAGAATTGCTGCAGTCCTTTGACTTCCCCGATCCCGAAAATGTACCGTTTCTCCACTTTTACACCTGCAATTTGTCTCTCACAGGGTCGCTGTTCGAGAAGGTAGGCGGTTTCCGATGAACAGTTTACTTCCTATGGCTTCGAAGATGTTGACTTTGGGTATCGTCTAAATCTGTTGGGTTATCGGATGGTATACAACCCGCGAGCCTCCGCAATTCATGATCCCTCGCTGTCCTTTTCTGCGTTTGCTCGCAAGCGCCGTCAGGCTGGTTTCTCGCTTGGGTATCTTCTGGAGAAATACCCGGAACTATTTCCGGCATTCTTTCCTTCGTCCCACAAGTACAGGCGCTATGTGAAGTTGCTATTGGGCCGTGCGTGCGGACTGTTGAAATCCCCACTGAATCAGCTCTCTTGCAAGCCATCACACACAATGTCAAAAGGCCTGTCCCGGTTGTATCAATGGTTCTTTGAATATGAATTTTCAAAGGGTTTTGCGAATTACCGTTCCAAACGTGCTTGGGCTGACTCCAGTTTCACATCCGGCTAGGTGAATGCAACATCTTGCATGCTCCGCTCTGATCCATTGCGGCTCGGAACGTGGTGATCAGCAACAGGGAATGATGCGAACAAGGTTCAAGGCGTTTTGCGATTCAAGCGCGGCCGCCAAATGGTTGGATACGGCGACTGTGTGATGTCCAGCGACAAACACGTCTTGAAATAACGATGGGAAAGTAGCACAAAGAAAATTTGAGTTGACCCTTTTACTAGGTAAAGCTACAGTGAGGACTGCGGGCAGGCCCATTTTGCATAACAATACTATCGTCGTGGGGTAGGGTTGGACGAAGGAAGAAAAATCGAACGCTACGAGCCGGCTGGACGGGCCGCAGGGGGGGAACGCCGGACGCCGCTTGATCGCTATGGGGCGGCGGGGACAGAAGAGGGGCTCGATCTACTAGCCTACTGGTGGGTAGTTCGAAGACGGTACAGGACCGTACTAACAACACTTGTTTCTCTCCTTTTCGTAGTGCTTATTGGGACACTCATACTGAAGCCTATCTATCGCGCGGAAGCATTGCTGGAAATCGCAGAGGAAGACCCGGATATCCCCACAGTAGGGGAGTTGTTTGCGCTGAGAGACGTCTCCCCCGCCCACCTTGAAACTCAGTACAAGATCTTGCAAAGTACTAGCCTCGCCCGGACCGTAATTGAGCAATTGAATTTGAGCAAGCTTCCGGAGTTTAATCCTCCGAGCTTGTGGCCCTGGTCTAAGAGGAAGGGTTCAAAATTGTACGGGCAGAATCCCGCAGCTAGCTCCTTGGCAGGCATTGAGCCTGACCGTAAGACGTACCAGAAGACCCTGGAGAATTTCATGGAGCGACTCTCCGTCAGTCCGGTTAGGCGCAGTCGCCTTATTCAGGTCAGTTTCGAATCGAACGACGCGGAACTGGCGGCCCGGGTAGTTGATACTCTTACCGCTAACTTCGTCGAACAGGATCTCGAGGCGCGCTCGCTGGCTGCGCAGAAAGCACTCGAGTGGCTCTCAGGGCAGTTGGTTTCTGTGAAGGCTAGGTTGGAAAAGTCGGAGAAAGAGTTGCAAAAGTACGTACGTGAGAATGGGCTCTTGTTCTTCGAAGCGGAGAAGTCCGACCCGGAAAACATCATTAACCAACGACTCCGCCAGTTGCAAGCGGAATTGACCAGGGCAGAAGCAGACCGCTACCAAGAGGAATCGCTTTATCGTTTGGTTGAGGCCGGGGACTACGGAAGCCTTCCTCGCCTGTATCAGAATTCTGTTTTGGAGGACCTCCTTACGATACAACTGGCAGGCCTCAATCGGGAACTCGAGCAATTGACAGCCACTTCTCCCCCTGATGACCCGAAGGTTAAGCGGATCCAGAGCCAGATTGAGGAAATTGATAGCATCCTGGCTCGTGAGCGTGAAAGGGTCGTCGAGCGAATCACCAGCGATTATCGCGCAGCTGTGAGGCGTGAAGATCTCGTTGGGCAAGCATTCGAGGAACAGCAGGTGCGAGCCAGGCGGATTTCTGAAAAACTGGTTCAGTACAACATTCTGAAACGTGAGGTGGAAATTAACAAGTCGTTGTATACAGGTCTATTGGACAACCTGAGACGAACCGCTGTATCAGTGGATTGGAGCGCAAGCAGCATTCGGATTGTGGATAGCGCCGAACCCCCCTGGAAACCAACTAGGCCAAGAATATTGCTCAATTTGGCGTTGGCTGCAGTTTTGGGGTTAGGGCTGGGCGTTGGGGGAGCTTTCCTTCAGGAGTACGCGGCGGGCGACAGCGGACGCGTGGAGCTATCTGACAGGATACAGTCCAGTTGATTCTCCCAGCACCCATGCTTGGTGATCAGTCTGGAAACTTTTCCTCACGCTTATGCCGGCGTAGAGAACTGCTTTTCCCGGGACTTTCGGCTTGTGCCGTTCGGGCATCGGGAACACCGGCGGTTGCAGCATGCCGAACGCAAGACACCAAAGCGAAACAAGAACTTCTTTGAGGTAAGCCCCATTCGTTAAGGAGAAGAGTATGGACTGGGAAAAGCTTAAGGTGCTCGTGACCGGCGGAGCGTCCTTCATTGGGTCTGCACTGGTTGACGAGTTGATTGAGCGCGGCGCGAAGGTGCGGATTGTCGATAACCTCAGTAGCGGAAAACCAGAGAACGTCCAGCGCCACCTGGATGCCGGGAAGGTGGAGTGGATCCAGGGGGACCTGCTCGAACAACCAGTAGCAGCCCGCTCAGTCGAGGGTATTGAAGTTGTTTTTCATCTGGCAGCCGACCATGGGGGGAGGGGCTACGTGGATCTGCATCAGGCTGCTTGCGCCACCAACTTGGTATTGGATGGCATGCTCTTTCACGCCTGCTACAAGGCAAAGGTTCAAAAGGTCGTCTATGCGTCATCTGGTTGTGTGTACCCTAATTTCCTTCAGGAGGATCCCGACCAAGTCTTCTACCTGACTGAGGACAAAGCCGGCCCGCCGTACGACGCCGACAACATGTACGGTTGGGCAAAGTTAATGGGCGAGATGACGCTCAAAGCGTACTCCAAAGAATGGGGAATGAAGTCCGCCTCGTGCCGATACTTCACAGTCTACGGTGAGCGAGGACACGAGAATCACGCCGTCATTGCTATGATTGCCCGTGCATTCATCAAGCAGGACCCCTTTGTGGTTTGGGGAAACGGCGAACAGATTCGTAACTGGACACATGTCAGCGATATTGTGTCCGGTACCATTTTGGCAGCTGAGAAAATCGAGGATGGTACGGCTGTCAACCTGGGCACCATGGAACGGACACGGGTTATCGATGCAGTGCAAGAGGTATTGCGCTACACGGGCCATAATGCAGGGGTCGAGCTTCATCCGGAGATGCCAACTGGGCCGCTGAATCGCGTCGCAGACAACTCTCTGGCTAGGAAACTGTTGAGATGGGAGCCTAAAGTCAAGTTCATGGACGGCCTTCGTCCAACGATTGACTGGTATTTTGCGACGAAAGACCAAGAGAAGGTCCGACCGATTTTGGATCGAATCTTGACGGAGAGAACTACAGCGGTTTGACAGCTCTTTTCATTTTGCGATTTGTGTTTTCCGGAATCCCGCCCGTTTTCAGAAGCCACTACAAGGGCACGAGAGGAGCGTGCAGCGCTTGCCTGCGGGAATATCGGTGCAATTTTACCTGCACTAAGCCGCGCGAAGGGGAATTGTACGCTTGCGGAAACTCTCTGAGTTAAATTGCACAAGTTTGCTGTACCTGTGGTTGCCATGGTTGCGGCAGGATTCGATTCGGCGACCGTCCGCGAGGTCGTGTAGTTTCGTGAGTGAGCTGAGTACCAGTAGCATGAGGTGCTTTGGCACAGAAATTACTCTGGGCGTATTTGATAAGCATCGGGGGCCGATGGTCACGAACTAAGTTCACGAGGGAATAACAATGTCCACTAATCGTCGAGTGTCAGTGGTGGGGTTGGGCAAGCTAGGCTCATGCCTAGCGGCGTGCCTTGCGCATAAGGGCTTCTTAGTTATTGGGGTAGATGTCAACCCAGAGATGGTGAACCTAATGAACGAAGGGAGGGCTCCTGTCCGAGAGCCGGGTTTGGACTCTCTCATAGAGGAAAACCGTCGAAACCTTGTTGCGACGCAGGACGTCGCTTACGCCGTTCACGAAACTGCGATCACCTTTATCGTCGTACCTACCCCTAGCGAAAAGGACGGCTCCTTCTCTACACGCTACGTCAAGCAGGTAACACAAGAGATAGGACGAGCGTTGTCAAGCAAGGAGAGTTACCACCTCGTTGTGTTGGTCAGCACGGTGCTGCCGGGAGGGACTCAAGAGGGTGTTGTATCCGTGTTAGAGAAGGAGTCGGGCAAACGATGCCCGACGCATTTCGGGGTCTGCTACGATCCTGAGTTCATTGCAGTGGGCAGCGTAATTCATGACATGCTAAATACCGAGTTGGTCGTTATTGGGGAATCGGACGTGAAGGCCGGGGACCAATTAGAAGACTTCTATTCCCATTTTCTTGACAGTAGCCCCACAATTGTACGCACAAATTTTGCGAATGCTGAGTTGGTCAAAATTGCTCTGAATGCTTACGTGACGGTCAAGATCAGCTTCGCCAATATATTGACGGAACTTTGCGAGCGACTCCCGGACGGGGATGTGGATGTAGTCACCAAAGCATTGGGGTGTGACCCACGGATTGGCCATCGCTACTTGAAAGGAGGGCTCGGTTATGGCGGACCTTGCTTTCCCCGTGATGATGTTGCCTTTGCCACATTGGCCCGCCGATTAGGGGTATATGCAGGGTTAGCGGAAGCCACTCACACCTACAATTGCACGGTACCCGATCGAGTGGCGAAGTTGGCTCACAAGTATCTTCCGCGAGAGGGGACTGTTTCTGTGGTTGGCATGGCCTACAAGCCGAACACAACCGTGGTCGAAGGGTCGCAAGGACTGCAGATTGCTACGAGTTTGCAGTGCTCAGGTGCCGCCGTCTGCATTTATGATCCCCTGGCTACGGAGGCGACTCGCAAGGTGTTGGGTGATAATGTCCGCTACGCTGAGACGTTGAGGGAAAGCGTGGATGCGGCTGATGTGCTTGTCTTGGCTAATCCCTTGCCTGAGTTCCGAACCTTGCTTCCGATGATCGAGAATAGTTACCGCAAGGCCTTGGTCATAATTGATTGCTGGCGTTTGGTGCCGGAACTGGCTGAGTTGAATAATGTGTCTTATGTGCCTCTTGGTTTGGGGGCCTATCCGAGTGGCTGTGAACAGCCAACGGGGTGAGAGCTTTGGGAAACTCAAAGGACCTGCAGGCAATCTGAGGAGCATGAGAAGTTGTACTCGTTCAGAATGATCCGTGACACTCAGGATGGCCTGCGGCGCAACCCTGAACCTTTCTGGAGCGATTCTTTTTCTTCCGCCGGAGGGTTCTTCCTTCTCGCCTAACTGCCTATCTTGCTTTTCGGTAGCAGTACCCACCTAACTCACCTCTCCTGTAGGAGTTTCTGGGATGTCAGAACGGCCTCTTTTTCCGGAAAGTGCTACTAATCATGTGGACGAGTACAGAAGTTGTAGCTGCAAAGTGAGAATGTCCTATTTGCGCAAAGTAGGAATGTCCTCTTTCATCAGGGCCAGGAGGGACGATGAGAGAGGAGCGAATCGAATTGAGCCAACGGGAGCAGGATCGGTTGAAGGTACTCCACCAAGTCGAGCAGGGCTATCTGACCCAGGTGGAAGCGGGCCGGCGGGTGCAGGTGAGCGTACGCCACCTGCGGCGTCTGCTGAGACGGGTGCGGGCGGAGGGGGACAGGGGCGTAGTGCATCGGCTGCGGGGGCGGCCCTCGAACCGGAAGATTCCAGCGGCCCTCCAGGGGCGCATCCTGGCCCAGGTGCGGCGGCGCTACGCCGACTTTGGGCCCACGCTGGCCAGCGAGCACCTGGCGCGAGATGGGTGGCAGGTCAGCCGGGAGACGCTGCGGCAGTGGATGACCGCCGCCGGGCTGTGGCGGTCGCGCCGGCAGCGGAGGCCGGCGGTGCACGTCTGGCGAGAGCGGCGGGCCGCCTTCGGCGAGTTGGTGATGATGGACAGCTCGCCCTATCGCTGGTTGGAGCGGCGCGGACCTCCCGTGCAGTTGATCGCGCTGATCGACGACGCTACCAGCCGGGTCTGGGGCCGCTTCGCCGCCCAGGACTCGACCGAGGAAAACCTGCGCACCCTGGCAGGCTGGCTCCGGCGCTGGGGACGGCCGCGGGCACTCTATACCGACAAAAGCAGCCTGTTCCGCACCACCCGCTCGGCCCGGCTCGACGAGCAGCTCGGCGGTCAGCCGGCCCGCACCCAGATCGGGCGGGCCCTGCAGGAGTTGGGGATCGAGTGGATTCCCGCCCACAGCCCCCAGGCCAAGGGGCGCATCGAGAGACTATTCGGCACCTTGCAGGACCGCCTGGTCAAGGAGATGCGCCTGGCCGGGGTGCACACGGTGGAGCAGGCCAACCGCTTCCTGGCAGCAGTCTTCCTGCCTTTCTGGGAGCAGCGCTTCACCGTCGCTCCGCGCCAGCCGCACGATGCCCACCGCCCGCTGGGAGGCACCCAGCGGCTGGAGTCAATCCTGAGCGTGCGCGAACCGCGCCGGGTGGCAGGCGACTACACCGTGCGCTGGCAGGGCCAGCGCTGGGCGATCCCGCGCGCCCAGGTGCGAGCGGGGTTGCGGGGGGCGCGGGTGGAGGTCGAACGGCGGCTCGACGGCAGCCGCTGGGTCCGCTTCCGCGGCTCTTATCTCAGCCTGCGGCCCTGCCCGAGCCCGCCGCCCGCGCCCGCAACCCCCTTCGGCCTACGGCCTACGGGGCTTGCGGGCCCAAGGAAAGGCAAACGAAAGTACATTCCCCCTCCCGATCACCCTTGGAGGAGGACATTTCTATCTGGCAAAAAACCGGACATTTCTACTTTGCGTTGACATCCCTTCGCATCGCTTATTGTGCGCCAACCCCAGGAGGGTTTTCGCCTTTCCGCTTGGCGGAACAACCAAGAAGAAACCAGCGAAGAACCAGGCTGGCGGACAAGAATAGCCGCTTGTCCTGAGCTTGCCTGCCTTGGGCAGGCTTGCCGAAGGGCCCTGCTGGTTTTCATTGGTAGGGTGGCGCAGACATTCCTGTCTGCGGTAGGTTTGACAACACCGTCGCCGGTTTCTCTTTGTTTAGCGGCGCTCAATCAGCGCCGCGGCCAGCAGCGGCAGCAGCAGTTCGTGCGGACCGGTCAGCGCGATCGCCCGCGCCTTGAGCGCCTTTGCGGGGCGTTGCAGGACGTTCTGCGTCGGTCGGTAGTGCTGGATGAAATCAAGGTTGGCGGTGGTGAAGTTCCCCAGCGGGCGGCCCAGTCCGCGCACCGCCGAAGCCGCCTTCAGGAAGACTTCCGGCAGGATGACCGCCGAGCCCACGTTCAGATAGACGCCGCCTTTGTTCATCCGCTCGACCAGCGCGCAGAACAGGCGGAAATCGCGGTGCGAGGAGGCGCCCAGCGCGGCGCCGTCCGCGCCGGGATGGACGTGGAAGATGTCGGTGCCCAGTGCCAGGTGCACCAGGAAGGGAATCTTTCGTTTGTAGGTTTGGGCCAGCAGACTCACGCGTGCAAAGTTGGCTGCACCTGCGCCGCCGGGCTCGCCGGTGGCCAGGTAGCGCCCCACGGCTTCGCCCAGGCCGATCTCCTCGCGCTGGGCGTAGCGCGCCAGTTTGTTGAGCAGCGCGCCGGTCTCCTCCGCCATGCCGAAGCGTCCCTTGGCGAGTTGAGCCTCGACGTCCTCGGAGGTGCGGCCGGCGAGCGCGATTTCAAAGTCGTGGATCAGGGCGGCGCCGGCGGTGGCGATGCCCTGCACGTAGCCGTGCTCCATCAGATCAATCAGCACCGGCGCCAGCCCCACTTTGACCACGTGGCCGCCCAGGCCCCACAGGATGGGCTTCTTCTTGCGGCGGGCTTGCGCCAGCGCGTCCACCAGCCGGCGGAACTCCGCCCCCGCCAGGATGTTGGGCAGCGTTTTCAGGAACTCCGCGAACTTCGCCCCGCGCTTGTGCGCCCGCGCAAAATCCTTGGGACTGACCTTGGACGGGCGCTTGGCGAGCGCCTCCGTCCTCAGCCTCTCAAACTCCATCGGCTCCAAGTTGTAGGTAGATTTCATCGTAGCGACCGGCAGCCGGCGACCAGTGAATCCCTACCACAGAAAGCAGAAAAGAGAAAATGGAAAATAGAGCTTGCTACTCTTCGGGCCTTCGTTTCTCAAACTCAGTGGTAAACAGTTTTTCTCTGGTCCGGAAGAGGTGCGGAGTTTAGCCCCGTACGGGGGCACCCGCCTTCCAGCGCCGCCCTTGCAGCACTAAACAAAACTCAGTTCGGAAGAGGTGCCTGACTGCCCTGCCTACCGCAGGCAGGCTTCGCACCCGCTTAGTGGGGCAACGATACTGGAAGGGGGTCCACCGGAATTGGTTCCCCGCTTCTCTCATAGATCGCCTGCCAACTCGACCACGGATAGTCTGCCACATTCTTAGCCAGCCTCTCGTTTATCGGATTCTTGTGAATGTAGTCAATCTTTTGTTTGACCATCCAGGGGCTTTCCAGCAGAAGGTCTCGAAAGCTCTGTTGGAAAACCTGATGCCGATGCTCTCTCCGACCGGGTGTGGCTTTCTTCAAGCTGGTTAGGGTTTTGTGACTCCTCATTGCTTTCAGCCGCTCGACAATCCTTCGGGCTGCCAAAGATTTGATTTTCTGGAGGAGGCGAGAGATGTTGCCGTCGCCGGGCCGAAGCACCAAGTGGAAGTGGTCGGGCAGGAGGATGTAAGCGTAGAGTTCGAACGAAAAGTGGGACTTAATTTCGGTTAATGCGGTGAAGAATTCTCGACAGAGGTGTTGCGAGTGGAAGAGGAGAATCCGTCTGTTCGTTGCAACAGTGACAAAGTGGAGAGGGCCCGGAGTTGCGGGGTGAGGCCGCTTTTTCATGCAGGACTAGATTGTAGGCCAAGAGCGGGTGCGAAGCACCCCTTCCGGACTAAGAGAGGAAGGTGCCCTAGTATATTCAAGTCTTGCAGGAGGTCGCGCTTGAAGGCTAAAGAGCCAAGTTGCAAGGTGGACATCTATCCAGCAGTTCCAGTCCGGAAGAGGTGCCTGTCTGCAGCAGGCAGGCTCTGCACCTGTCCGGAAGAGGTGCTCTGCACCCGCTTTGTAGGTTTGCGTGAGACTTTCCTACCCACCCTTGTTAAGGTTGCGGAGGATTGTAGCTAGTAACTTGCCCACGCCTACGCCCTTTCGGGCTTTGGCGGGCAGGCGGTGTGGCCGAGCCTTACCGGCGACTTCTCCCATTTCTCAGTATTGTTGCCAACAGCTTGCCGGTGTGGGAGGATTTTTTCATTTTGGCGACGGCTTCGGGCGGGCCTTGGGCGACGATGTGGCCGCCGTCCTCGCCGCCGTCGGGGCCGAGGTCGAGAATCCAGTCGGCGGTCTTAATCACGTCGGGGTGGTGCTCGATGATGATGACGGTGTTACCCAGGTCGGCCAGGCGGTTGAGCACGTCCAGCAGCTTGCGCACATCGTCGACGTGCAGCCCCGTCGTCGGCTCATCCAAGATGTAAAGCGTGCGCCCGGTCTGCCGCTTGGAGAGTTCCTTCGCCAGCTTGATGCGCTGGGCCTCGCCGCCCGAGAGCGTAGTGGCGGACTGACCCAGTTGCAGGTAGCCCAGCCCGACGTCCACCAGCGTTTGCAGCTTGGCCTGAATGTGCGGAATGTTTTCAAACAGCGGCAGGATGTCGGCCACGGTGGACTCCAGCACGTCGGCGATGGACTTGCCTTTGAAGAGCACCTGCAAAGTTTCCTGGTTGTAGCGCCGCGCGCGGCAGATTTCGCAGGTGACGTACACGTCGGGCAAAAAGTTCATCTCGATCGAGCGCAGGCCGTCACCCTGGCAAGCCTCGCAACGCCCGCCCTTGACGTTGAAGCTGAAACGCCCGGCGCGGTAGCCCCGCTGGCGCGACTCCGGCAGCAGCGCAAACAGCTCACGAACCGGAGTGAAGACGCCGGTGTAGGTGGCGGGGTTGCTGCGGGGCGTGCGGCCGATGGGCGCCTGGTCGATTTCGATTACCTTGTCGATCTCGTCGGCCCCACGGATGGTCTTGTGTGCGCCGGGCTCGTCAATCGCGCGGTAGAGCCGCTGCGCCAGCGCGCGATAGAGAATGTCGTTCACCAGCGTTGACTTGCCGGAACCGCTCACGCCGGTCACGCAGGTGATGAGGCCGAGCGGGAAGCGCGCGTCAATGTTCTTCAGGTTGTGCTGGCGCGCGCCCTCCACCGCCAGGAACTTGCCGTTGAGCGGGCGGCGCTTTTCCGGCACGGGGATTTTCCTCTGGCCGGTGAGGTAGTGCCCGGTGAGTGAGTCGGGCGCGGCAGCAATTTCCGCCGGGGTGCCGCAGGCCACCAGGTGGCCGCCGTCGCTGCCGGCGCCGGGGCCGAGGTCGATGACGTAGTCGGCGCGGCGGATGGTGTCCTCGTCGTGCTCGACCACAATCACGGTGTTGCCCAGCGCGCGCAGCTCCTCCAGCGCGGACAGCAGGCGAGCGTTGTCGCGGTGGTGCAGGCCGATGGAGGGTTCGTCCAGCACGTAGAGCACGCCCCGCAGGCGCGAGCCAATTTGCGTGGCCAGCCGCACGCGCTGGGCTTCGCCGCCGGAAAGCGTCGTGGCCGAGCGGTCGAGCGCGAGATAGCTCAAGCCGACCGCCAGCAAGAACTCCAGCCGCTCGCCGACTTCGGCCAGCACGCGCCCGGCAATCTGCCGCTGGCGCGCGCTCAGCGACTTTTCGATGGTGCGAACGGCCCTGACCGCCGCGCTCACCGGCTGCGCGGTGAGCTGGTCAATGGAGACGCCGGCGATTTTCACCGCCAGCGACTCCGGCCGCAGTCGCCGGCACGCGCAGGCGGTGCAGACGGCAGCGGACATGAACTGCTCCATCCACTGGTGGTAGTCCTCCGACTGCGAGTCCTGGTAGGCGCGCCGCAGCAGCGGGATCAGGCCCAGGAAGCCGCGCCGGCGCCGGCCGTTCCCACCGGCGGAACCGTACAGCAAGAACTTCTGGATGCGGCGCGGGTAGTCCTCGAAGGGGCGGTCGGGGTTGAAGCCATAGGCGTCGGCGGCGTATTCGACCAGGCGCTGGTAGTAGCTGGAGCTGCCGCCGGGGCCGAGCCCGCCTTCGAAGAGCGGCTTCGACCAATCGGTGATGACCTTGGCGGGGTCGAAGTCGTACTTCGAGCCCAGGCCGTGGCAGTCGGGGCAGGCGCCGTAGGGCGAGTTGAAGGAGAAGCTGCGCGGTTCGAGTTGCGGCACGTTGATGCCGCAGGTGGCGCAGGCCAGCCGGTCGGAGTAGAGCTGCTCGTCGCCTTCGACCACGGCCACGGTCACCAGACCCCCGGCGAGCTTGAGCGCGGTGTCGAGCGAGGCTTCCAGGCGCTTCTCGATGCCCTCTTTGACCAGCAGGCGGTCCACCACCACTTCGATGGTGTGGTTGCTACGCCGGTTGAGCTTGATGGGCTCGTCCAGCGGGTGCAACTGCCCGTCGATGCGGGCGCGGGTCCAGCCCTGCCGGCCCAGCGCTTCCAGTTGCTTGCGGAATTCGCCTTTGCGCCCGCGCACGATCGGCGCCAGGATCATGATGCGCGGCGGATGCCCGTCGCCGTCCCCGTCCAGCTCCATGATGGCCTGCATGATCTGCTCGGTGGACTGGCGGGGGATGGGGCGCGCGCAGCGCGGGCAGTGGGGCGTGCCGACGGAGCTATAGAGCAGGCGCAGGTAGTCGTAGATTTCGGTGATGGTGCCGACGGTGGAGCGCGGCGAGCGCGAAGTGGTCTTCTGCTCGATGGAGATGGAGGGTGAGAGGCCCTCGATCGAGTCCACGTCGGGGCGTTCGAGTTGGTCGAGGAACTGCCGGGCGTAGGCGCTGAGCGATTCGACGTAGCGGCGCTGGCCCTCGGCGTAGATGGTGTCGAACGCCAGCGACGACTTGCCCGACCCGCTCAGCCCCGTCACCACCGTCAGGGTGTTGCGGGGGATGGCGACGCTGATGTTCTTCAGGTTGTGGGTGCGGGCGCCGCGGACGGTGATGGCTTTGATCATGTTGGTGTCGCCCCCTTTCCGGACAAGACGGAGCGCCTCAGCGCGGCTCGGATACACCAGTCGAAACTATCAATGCTAGCGCGCGGCCCCGAGCCGGTCAACCCGCCCCCAGCGTAGTAGTTTCCTGATTGCGCACCGAGCCCCCAGGCCCCAGCCTGGGGGAGGCAAAAATCCCAGAGGCCCTTCAGGGCGAGCCCTCGGGCAGAAGCTTCGGGCTGAAGCCTTCAGGACAAGCCCCCGCCTGCCTACCGCAGGCAGGCCGCTCGGGATGGTGTCGGCGGCGGGGAGTGGTAGGATAGAAGGCAGCGGACGGGTGGTTGACCCCGAGCGGTTCACCGCGAGGGGAAGGAGGGCAAGATGCGAAAAGCAGGTGCAGTGGCGATGGTGGTGGCGCTGGCCGCGCTGGCAGGCTGCCAGGGCGAAGTGCAGGCGCCGACGCAGCCCAGCTGGACAGCCAAAGGCAAGATCGTCGCCCTCGACGCCGAGCAGACCAGCGTGACCATTGACCACCAGAACATCTCCGGCCTAATGGACGCCATGACGATGGCCTTCGCGGTCGAGGACGCGGCCGTGCTGGAAGGGATTGCCGAAGGCGACGCGGTGGAGTTCGTGCTGGAGCAGAAGGCGCGCGGGCTGACCGTCACCAAGCTGGCCAAGATTGATGCCTCGGAACCGGAGACCGCCACCGAGCACACCGTGCGCGGCACCGTCATCCTGGTGAACGAGGCCACGGTTTCGCTGATGGTGCGCAACGACGCCGTGCCCGGCTTCCTGGAGCCCGACGACCGGGTGTTTGGCGTCAACCCCGCCTCGCTGCTGGAGGGGCTGGAGGAGAACGACCGGGTCGAGTTCACCCTCACCGAGCGCGAGAGCGGCGCGCTCGTCATCACCGCCCTACGCAAGCTGGAAGACTAGCACCGCCGCCGGGCTGCCGAACCGCCCTCCGCCTCACCTGCTAGTTGTGAGTCGCGCGAGCCAAGACCTAAGCCCGGATTTCCGATTTGGCTGTGGTACCGTATCGCCAGGACCAGTCGCTGCGCCTTGAGTTTTGGGGCTCCGACGTAAGGAACCACACTACGGAGGGTGACACCCGGTGGGTGAATTACAACACGAGCCATTCCAGTTCGCGTTCAACGGCTTCTTGAAAGTCGCGTTCCAGGGATCGCGCGTCACTTCTGACGCTGGCCTCATTCTGGTGCGCGAGTTGGATGAACGTCTGGGGCTGGAGACACTCATCGCCGAGCACCTGAGCGATTCCCGACAGGGGATGAACACCCAGTTCAGCGTGGTGGATCTCCTGCGGCAGTCGGTCTACAGTCGCCTCGCGGGCTACGAAGATCTCAACGACGCGGGGCGCGTGTCGGCAGACCCAACATTTCGTCTCATCGGGTCGCCAAAGCGCTGGGACCGGGGTGCGGCGCTGACATCGACGCTGCATTGGTTCGAGACAGAGCTGCTGACCCACGAGGAGAATCTCGTCGGGTTGAGGGCCGTGAACCGGGAGGTGCTTGCACAGGCCGAGATGGCGACGCGCGCCGACCGGATCGTGCTCGACATGGATTCGAGCGAGAGCCCGGTGCATGGGGCGCAGGAAGGGAGCGCCTATAACGGGCACTTCGAGTCCGTCTGCTACCACCCGCTGTTTCTGTTCACCGAGCATGGGGACTGCCTCGCCGCCACGCTGCGGCCAGGCAACGTGCATAGCGCCGACGACTGGGACGACCTGCTCGTACCGGAGATTGACCGGCAGCAGGTGGAGGGCAAGCGCGTAGCGTTCCGCGCAGACGCCGCGTTCGCGAAGCCCGAGATCTACGACGCGCTCGAGCAGCGCGACGTGGACTATGCCATTCGCATGCCGGCGAACAAGAGCTTGGAGCTGGAAATCGAAGACATCCTCTTTCGTCCGCCGGGACGGCCGAGCTGCAAGCCCTTGGTGCGCTACCAGAGTTTCCGCTATCAGGCCAAGAGCTGGACCACGCCCAGACGGATCGTCGCCAAGGTGGAGCACCACCAAGGTGAGCTGTTCCCTCGCGTCGGCTTCATCGTGACCAACATGGCCCTCCCGAGCCGCTCGGTCGTGCGGTTTTACAACAAGCGCGGTACGGCGGAGCAATGGATCAAGGAAGGCAAGCAGGCCACCCACTGGACGCGGCTGTCGTGCCATCGTTTCCGGGCGAACGAGGTGCGCCTGCAACTGAGCGTCCTGGCCTACAATCTGGGCAACTTGTGGCGCAGACTGGTCCTTCCGCTGCGGGTCAAGCGCTGGTCGCTCACGAGTCTCCAGCAGCGACTGGTGAAAACTGGGGGCCGGCTGGTGAAGCATGCGCGGTACTACTGGCTTCTGCTGGCGGAAGGGCATCTCACGCGGCGGCTGTTCGGCGACATGCTGCGGAGGATCTGGGCGCTACCCGTGCCGGCAGGCTGACGCGCGGCCTGAAGTGCAACGAAGCCCGCCCGGCGATGACACGGGGCACACGTGTGGAGCGGTGTCTGAGAAATGCCCGAAAAGCAGGGGTTCCAGTCGGTCGCACGTCGGCGCGGGCTCAGATGAAGGCCTTTGAAGCTGAGCGATTGTGCGACGATCGAAGTTTTTGTGCGATCGGCGGCGATCGGGTGTATAAACGTGCCATCAGGGGCAGGCAAAACGGAAATCCCGGCTAAGGTGATTTATGCGTGGATGGGAAGAATTTCTGGCGCACTTGCCATTGCCGGATGGGGCTCTTCCCGCTTGCAAGGTTTCGGCATTTCGTCCCAGAATCTCCCGTCCAATAGCCGACCGTTAGCGGACTTTCTGAATCCTCCCCATTGTTTGAAGAAGAAGGGAACTCCACCCCTTTTGCACTGCTTACGTATGTCCCGTACCCATTGTAGTTTTATCGGTCGGCAGCCAGGCCCCGATTCGCCGCCCACTATAACCCAGTCGATTCCATCAAGTGCTAACCCGGGGATCGGCGCTAGCAGGGGTTCTAAAGAGAGAAACCTTACAGCTGCACGCACTGTACGAAGGTCGGAAATCCGACTGATGAACTGAGGCGATTCAACACTGACCCCCATCCAAACGTTACTGGGCCATATCAACTGTTGTGCTAGTTCCACGAGACGCTCCGACCGTTTTGTCAGGACTTGAAAAGTGTGGCAATGAGCCTTGCGCATCACGTCGAATACTTGCGCGATGTACTCTTTGGGTATGCGTTCATGAAAGAGGTCGCTCATTGAATTCACAAAAATAACGCGTGGGGTTCGCCACCGCAAGGGAAGATGAAGCATCGAGGGTTGCAGCGTAACTTCAAAGCCATTGCGGTATTGGCGGACGCCCATTGCTTTCAGGCGCTTTGCAAGCCGCTCGGCGTAACAGTGAGCGCAGCCTGGACTAACCTTTGAGCAGCCTGTTACAGGATTCCAAGTGGCCTCGGTCCATTCGATTGAAGAAATTTGCGCCATGGGTGCCCCTCTTGTTATGCATTGCCAAGCAAAGGCATTTGATCCGTACTATACTTCAAGACCCCATCCCATAATGTGTACGCGAATTTGTTTCTTGAGAAAAGAGCCAGGTGGTAAAGAGGTTGGTTCTTATCAGCCCTGACCTTTTTCATCTTGTGGAATGGCAGATTTATGTATCCCAATGTTTCCATTTGCCTAGAATACTCCTCCGCAAGAAAGCGTGGGAATTTGATTCCCTTAAGGCGTTCATGCTTCCATCGTGCCCGCCATGATGTGGTGCCAAAAAACTCGTCTACCTTTGAATTTCTCTTGCTGGTGTAGTGTTGTTCGTTTCGGTTTGCATCCATGTACAGGGCAAGTAGTACTACAAAATCAATGTTTCTTTGATGAGAAAGTGCGCGCATAGTCGAAAACTTGATGCTGATGTTAGAGGGATCGACGAAGCAGAAAGAGAGAACAGTGCGAATCTTGGAGTGTTCGGGGATAGCCGCGCAGATTTGGTGAGCCCGCTCGTCGCAGTCCCCATGGACGTAAGTGACATCACTCTTGGGGAACAGGTGGTCAACACGTTTTCGGAGAGCAAGCAGAAGGCTGGCTTCAGCCTCACAAAAGATGTGCTTGTTAAATGGGTCAGTTACAGCGAGCGCCAACAGCGGGGATCCATAAACCAAGCGGTCAGTGTGCCTAATGCGAGCAAATCCCGCTCCCGCGTAAAGATCAATGTACACTCGTACATCCCATTTGTTCTTCATGGCGGTTGAAAATAATCTATCGTAGAGGCTCACCAACTTGTACTTGTCTTCTGCCCACCTGCCAACTTCCGGGGTTAGCAGGTCATCAGGCTCAGGCGCGGCAGGGAGTTTGTAAGGCATGTGGCGCTCTGCGCTCGTAGTCTAGGTTGCCTCGCGATGAGACTTTAGAGATCCATCCATTAGGCCAACAGTATCACGCGTGTTTCTCAGAATCCAAAATTCCCGTTATTATCGAGAATTCTTACACTGGTTCGATACTGTGGCTCCACTCAATTTCTGCGGTCTTGCTCAAGGTGGCCCGCCTACGCCAGGCAGGCTTCTGCGGGCTGGGGAGGCGAGTGAGAACAGAAGCTAGCTAGGCTCAACACTCCATGTCCATTCTATGTTGGCAGTCTTATTCAACGTAGCGGCGACGGAGCAATACTTGGTTCGGGAGAGTTCGATGGCGTGGGCGACGGCCTTGGGGTCGAGGTCTGTGCCGACCAGGGTGAAGTGAACTTTGAGTTTCGTCCAGACGGTGGGGGGCTCGGAGGCGCGCTCGCCTTCCACACGGATTTCCAGCCGCTTCAGGTTCTGCCGTTTCTTTTTCAGAATTATCACCACGTCGATGCCGCTACACGCGCCCAGGCCCATGATGAGCAGCTCCATCGGGCTGGGGCCGGAGTTGCGCTGGCGGTCGCCGTCGAGCGTGAGGGTGTGGCCGCTGGGGCCGGTGGCGCGGAATTGTTCGCCCTCGGTCCAAGCGATGGTTGCTTGTTGCATGATGTCTTACCTCAGGGGCTTCCCGCCAAGGCGGGATCTTCGCTCCGCCGGGACCGCCTGCTCCCGATGTCGCTCTGAGAAGCCCCATTGTTTTTCGCCCGCAGAGCGGCGGGGTTAAAACCCCTCCCTACCATACCTTGTAAATGCGTACGGCTCCCTGCAAAAGAGCGGGGTCTTTGCTTTGCTCCGAAAAGCCGTGCCCTGCCAAAAGCAGCAATCGGCAAGGCGCAAGGCCTTGCCCTACCTTATTTCCACCACGGCGCAAAGCCACAGAGGCACAGAGACACTGAGCTAGGTGATGTGCTTGACTTCAGTGGAGTGTTCCTTGCGCACCACGGCGACGAAGCTCTTGACCAGCGTGGGATCGAACTGCGCCTCGGTGCAGCGCTGCAACTCCTCCAGCGCCTCCAGGCGGCTGAGCGAGCTCTTGTAGGTGCGCTCAGTGATCATGGTGTCGTAGGCGTCGGCGATGGCAATCAAGCGCGAGCCCAGCGGCGCCTCTTCGCCCGCCAGCCCGTCGGGGTAGCCGCTGCCGTCCCAGCGCTCGTGGTGGTGGCGGACGATGCGCTGCACGCGCGGGATGGAGCGCAGCGGCTCCAGTATCTTCGCCCCCAGCATGGCGTGCTCCTTCATGATTTCAAACTCGTCCGGGTCGAGCGCGCTGGGCTTGTTCAGGATGCGCTCGGGGATGCCGATCTTGCCCACGTCGTGCAGGACGGCCGCCAGGCGGATTTCCTCGATCTCTTTATCGGGCAGGCGGAGGTGGTGGGCCACCAGGGTGCAGTAGCGCGCGACGTTCTGGGAGTGCCCCTGGGTGTAGTGGTCCTTGGCGTCGATGGCGAACGCCAACGAGGTCACCGTCTCCACCATGGCCGCGGGCAGCTCCTGCAATTCGTCCGGCCCGCCCAGTGAATGGATAACCTGCTCCAGGCGGTGATAGACCTCGTCGAAGGCCTCCGGGCCGGTGGCGAACAGGCGCTTGATGGTGACGCCCAGGTAGGCCTCCAGCACGTTGCGCTGCCACTCCTTTTGCTCGGTCATCTTGTAGTGGTCGGCGCTGACGATCACATTGCCGCCCTGGTGCTTGGCCAGGTACATGCCGGCGTCGGCAATCTGAATCAGCTCGGGGGCGGTGGGGGCGTGCTGGGGAAAGGTGGCGAGGCCGATGGAGGCGGTGATCTTGCGCTCGCGCAGCAGTGGGTCGTTGGCGATCCACTGGCGGAGCTTGTCGGCCAGGCGGTAGGCCTGGTCGGCGTTGGTTTCCGGCATCAGGATGACGAACTCGTCGCCGCCGTAGCGGGCCACCACGTCGGAGCGGCGCACGTTCTGCTCCAGCACGCGCCCGACGCGTTGCAACACGGAGTCGCCCTCCAGGTGGCCGAAGTAGTCGTTGACGAACTTGAACTTGTCGAGGTCGAGCAGCGCCAGCGAAAACGGGCGCGAAACGCGGGTGGAACGCCGCCACTCGCTCGAAAGCGCTTCCATGAAGAAGCGGTGGGTTTTGACTCCGGTGAGCCCGTCGGTGATGGCCTGCTCCTGCGCTTTTTGAAACGCGAAGGCGTTGTGCAAGGCGCTGGCCACCACGTCCGCCAGGGTACGCAGGAGCAGCACGTCTTTGTCGTGGAAGGCGCGGGGCTGGCGCGATTCGATGTTCAGCACGCCCAACAACTGGTCGCCGTAGATGATGGGCAGGCACAGCACCGAAGCCGCGTCGGCCAGCACCGGCTGGATTGTGCGCGCGTCCTGGGGACTGTCCACCTGGCGCAGGGTGCCGCTCTGCGCCACCTGGCCAACGCAGCCTTCGCCCAACTTGAAGCGCCGGTTCAGCCCCTGGGCGCGATGGCCGGCTTCGACTTGGATGACCACCTCACGGGTTTCGTAATCGAGGATGCCCAGCCCGATGTGATCGTAGGGCAGCCCGAGGTGAAGCTCGGCGGCGATGGCGGCCAGCATCTCTTCCGGATGCAGGGTGGAGATGGCGCGGCGGGAAACATTGTTGAGCAGTTCCAGTTGACGGGCGCGCTCCTGCTCGGTTGCGAATAGGCGCGCATTTTCCATCGCCACTGCCATCTGCGCGGCCAGGATGGTCAGAATGTCCACGTGGCCCAAGTCAAAGGCCTTTTCCTGGGTGGGGTTGAACATCCCGATGACTCCGGTGGGCTCGCCGTGCAGGAGGATGGGAACCGCGCAGAATGATTGCACGTCGCGTCGAGACGCGACCTCCAGACGGTCAACGGTCTGCGAGAAATTCTCCCGGATGAGCAGCGGCTCTTTGGTGCGCAGGATGTGCTCGGTCAGGCCGTGGCCGGCGTAGCGCTGGCGCTTGGGCCGGAAGCGCCCGTCGTTTACCTCCAGGGCAAAGGTGACCTCGTCGGTGTGCGAGTCGTAGAGCGCAACGTAAAAGTTGCTGGCGTCGAGCACCTTTTGCATTTCGGCGTGCACGCAGGTGAGGAGCTCGTCCACGGTCAAGGTGGAGCTCAGCGCCCGCCCGATTTCATTCAGCAAGCGCAACTCCTCCGTGCGCCGGCCGGTCTGCTGGTGCAGTTGGAAGTTTTCCACCGCCATCCCTACTTGCCCTCCCAAGCCGACCAGCAGACGAAGCTCCGCCGGAGCCAAGCGCCGGGATTCCGGCGAGGCCAGCAGCAGCAGTCCCCGATCGCCGCTTTTGGCGCGCAAGCTGGCCGCGACCAGCATGCGTACCCCTTCGTCCCGCGCCTTGCGCTGCAGGAGTTCAAATTCTTCCTCCCGCCCAAAGGCAATCGCGGCCGAGGCTTGCTCCACCTCCGGCAGCACCAACAAACCGCCCAACCGGTTGACGGTGTGGTGGAGATAGGGCAGCAGGCCGAGACGTTCGGCTTGGTGCAAGAAGCGCCCCACGTCTCCGCGCTGAATGCTGGTCTGGGAGCCGCCCGCGTCCAGCACCATCACCCCCGCCGGCAGGTGCAGGGCCGCCAGCAGGCGCTCCAGGGTCTGACCGATCATCTCCTGCAAGGTATCCGCATACTGGGCGGTGGTGGTGACGAGGTTAAAGCCGGCCAGTTCGAGCAGGTTGCGCTCCAGGCTGCGCTTCTCGTTCTGGTAGAAGACAATCAGCATGCTGACGCCCACCAGTTGTTCCGGCAGGCTGACCAGGAAGGCGGCATAGCGGGTGAAGGAGAGAGTAGCTGAGCTGCTCAGCGGGGCGGCCAGAATCAGCAGCGCCCAGAGAAGGAAGGAAACCGCCAGGATGGTTCCTCCGCCCAGGTCGCGCCGGCGGCTTTCCCGCCAGAAGTAGACGCCGGTGGCACCGGCCACCACCCCGACGCCGATCGAAATCGGCACCTGCGCGGCGATTCCTCCGGCCGCGGTCTGCACCAAGACCCAGAGGGAAAAAACCGGCGCCAGCAATCCTGTCCACCAGGGGCTTCCCTCGCCGCGCGCGAACACGCGCGCCGAGTCCAGAAAGGCCAGCAGGCCGAAGGCGAACAGTAGTGTGTCCACGCCCGGCGGCAACAGGGCCGGGGAAGGCTCCGAGACCCACAGCAGGTGGGCCAGATAGTGCAGCGCCAGCAGCGTCCAGCCCGCCGTCCAGTAGAAGAGATAACGCTCGCGCCTGAGATGGTAAACGTAGAGGAAGAGAACAGCCAGAACCGCTCGCCCCACCAGGGGCACCAAGGCGTATTGGGGGTCGGCAGGTGTCAGCACCGTTGCGTTGGGTCCCTGGGGCTCATGCTCGTCTTGAGAAGCGTTTCGCTTCCTGGCCGACTGCGCTGATACTAGCGGTTTCCCCGCTCCAGCGCAAGTTTTCCCGCAGCGAACGCAACCGTTTTGCGACCGGTGCGTTGGCAGGGTGGGACGGTTCGCGTATTATGAAGCGTGCCCGCGCGTGACAAACATGACTGAAAATAAAGTTCGGGTGCGCTTTGCGCCCTCGCCCACCGGCTACCTGCACGTAGGCGGCGCGCGCACGGCGCTCTTCAATTGGCTTTTCGCACGCCATCAGGGCGGCGTTTTCATCCTGCGCATCGAAGACACCGACGCCGACCGCTCCCGCCCCGAGCTGGTCGAGGCGGTGCTCGACGGCCTGCGCTGGCTGGGGCTGGATTGGGACGAAGGCCCCTACTTCCAGTCGCAGCGCCTCGAAAGCTACCGCGCCCTGGCCGAGCGACTGCGCGCCGCCGGCCACGCCTATCCCTGCTTTTGCACGCCGGAGGAGCTCAAGCAGCGCCGCGAACAGGCGCAGAAGGCCGCCCGCCCGCCCAAGTACGACGGGCGTTGTCGGAGGCTGCCGACCGAAGAAGTGGCGGCGCGGCTGGAGCGCGGCGAGCGGCACGCGCTGCGCTTTGTTGTGCCGGAGGACGGCCGCACCGTCTTCGACGACATGGTGGCGGGGCGGGTGGAAGTCGCCCACGAGGAGATCGAAGACTTTGTCCTGCTGCGCAGCGACCGTCAACCCACCTACCACCTGGGCGTGGTGGCTGACGACCTCGACATGCGCATCACCCACGTTATCCGCGGCGCCGACCACCTCCCCAACACCCCCAAGCAGATTTTGATTTATCAGGCGCTCGACCGCCCCGCGCCCACGTTTGCGCACGTGCCGCTCATCCTGGGGCCTGACCGCACGCGGCTCTCCAAGCGCCATGGCGCCACCAGCGTCACCGCTTATGCCGAGGAAGGCTTCCTGGCGGAGGCTTTTCGGAATTTCCTGGCGCTGCTGGGCTGGTCGCCGGGCGACGACTCGCAACTCCTGCGCACCGAGGAGTTGACGCGCCGCTTCTCGCTCGGACAAGTCAGCCGCTCCAACGCCGTTTTCGACCGGCAGAAGCTGGAGTGGTTCAACGCCGAATATCTGCGCGCGGAGCCGTTGGAGAAAATCCTGCCCGAGATTGAAAAGGAGCTGCGCCGCGCGGGTCTGTGGCGCGATAGCTTTGCAGCGGAAGAGAAAGAATGGTTCGTCGCGGCGGTTGAGCTGCTCCGCCCACGCGTGCGGCTGCTGCGGGACTTCTCCACCTGGGCGCGGGCTTTCTTTGCCGATGAGTTCGACTACGACCCGGCCGCGGTCAAGAAGTTCCTCCTGAAAGATGACCGGCTGGCCGGGTTCCTCTCCGAGGAGTTGCAGGCGTTGGAGAAAATCTCCGATTGGTCACACGATGAGATTGAGAAAGCCGTGCGCGGCGCCGCCGAGCGCGCCGGCGTCAAAGCCGGGCTGCTCATCAACGCCACCCGCGTCGCCGTCACCGGCCAGGCGGTGGCCCCGCCGTTGTTTGACACCTTGGCGCTGCTGGGGCGCCGCCGCGTGCTGCCTCGCCTCGCCCGCCTGATTGAGCGCTTCGCCGACCTCACCGCCGCCTCCCGCTGAGCTTTCTGCCGCGCTTTTTGTGTTGGCAGGATACGAGTCCCCCCGTGTGCGTTGACTTGCCTGCGGGCGGGAACTATTCTGGGGGCGCCCGAGTAGCCATTCGAACGCTTTTCCTTCTCGCCGAGCAGCGCACCAAGGGCCTGGCCGAATCAATCGGTCGGGGACGTTACAGTTTAACTCTCCATACGGGGTTACTCCACGCTGATGCGCCTCCCCACATGCGTTGCTGGAACACTCAAGACGACCATCCCTGTATCAGGATCAGGAAGACCCGGCGGCCCGATGATGAATTCACCGAAGTTTTCACCGGCAAGGGTGTCCCCGTCGACAACTTGTGTTCCCCGGACTTTCAGGAAACCAACGTGGAATCCGCTCGGGTCGAACAGCAGCTTGAAGAATACGCACTCGAAGGTGTCGTGACTTCCTATCTGTCTTTTCCACGCCCCGTACCCATCGCTGGCGTTGAACATAAGACCATGCGGAAGCAAGGGTGCACTGTTTGCGTGAAAGCCCGCGCATGTTTCGTCGACGGTTCCACCTTCGTTAAACGTGACTAGCCCTTGAAAGGGCGGACCCGTACCTGGCGCGGGCGTAATTGTGAAAAGCCACGTACCTTCTAGCTTGTCAGCAGACGTAACGTCAGCGCCTGCATTCCAGGCCCCCCAAGCGAACAGGACGACGCCCAGGATGGCGACGCTAACGACAAAGGTTGAACGACGCATGGTGAATTCTCCTTTTCGGAAAGAATCTCTGGGGTGCCCGCCCAAACTCCTTCTTGGGCGATCAGGTGGAACTTCTGTTTGAATCCTGTCATTTGACCTTGAGTTTTTGATGCCCCCTCGCCACCTTCGGTCAGGGCCGCAGGCGCCTCAATGCACAGCGGTTTATCGCTGCTTCAACTCTGCTTGAACAGTTATCCGATTGATTAACAGGGACTTAGTGGGTGGTATGTCCTTCCTGGATAGGTCTACTGAGCGCCTTGGGACGTGCTAGACTACCTCCTACGGGAGGTTAGGAATGGGCCAGCCCGAGCCAGCCCGGCAGGTTATCCGCTTTGGCGTCTTCGAGGTCGACCTGCAGGCGAGCGAGTTGCGCAAGCAAGGGCTGCGGGTCAAGCTGCAAGAAAAGCCCTTGCAGGTTCTGGCGATCCTATTGGAGCGTCCCAGCAAGGTGGTCACCCGGGAGGAGCTTCAGCAGCGGCTCTGGCCGGACGTCAACGTTGATTTCGAGCACAGCCTGAGCACGGCCATCAAGAAGCTGCGTGACGCGCTCGACGATGCGGCCGACAACCCCCGCTTCATTGAGACACGCCCGGGTCGCGGCTACCGCTTCATCTACCCAATAGAAGGGCTAGAGCGCCGTCGCTGGCCCCAAATCCGAGCGTGGCAGGCATGGCTGGCCGCTATCGCCGTCGTCGTGCTGGTTGCTGGGCTGGTGGGATTGAATGTGGCCGGGCTGCGTGACCGGCTGCTGGGCGGAGCGGCGCCGGGGCAGATTACCTCCTTGGTGGTGCTGCCGCTCGATAACATGATGGGCGACACGGAGCAGGACTACTTCGTGGAGGGCATGCACGAAGCGCTTATTACCAACCTCTCCAAGATCGGCGCTTTGAAAGTCATCTCGCTCACCTCGGCCATGCGATACAAGGACACCGGCAAGCCGCTGCCGCAGATTGCGCGCGAGCTGGGCGTGGATGCCGTGCTGGAGGGGTCGGTGTTGCGGGCCGGGAACCAAGTGCGAATCACGGTGCAGTTGATCGAGGCAGCCACTGAGCGGTATCTGTGGGCCGAGAGTTACGAGCGTGACCTCACAGACATCTTGGCCTTGCAGAGCGAAGTGGCACGAGCGATTGCCCGGGAGATCAAGGTTGCGGTGACCCCGGTGGAAGAGACCCGCCTGGCCCGCGCCCGCCCGGTCAACCCCGAGGCCTATGAGGCTTATCTCAAGGGGCACTATCACACAAATAAAATGACGCTAGAGGGGTTTTTGCAGGGAATCGAATACTACGAGCAGGCGATCCAGAAAGACCCCGACTATGCCCTCGCCTACGCCAGCCTCGCACACTCGTATGGCATGCTAGTGGTCCTGGAATCTGTCCCCGCCAGCGAAGGCACCCGGAAGGCCAGGGCAGCCACCTGGAAGGCCTTCGAGCTCGATCCCACACTCGCCGAAGTGCAGATCAACCTCGCCGACTTCAAGTTCAATGTCGATTGGGACTGGCGCGGCGGCGAAGCTGGATTCCGTCGCGCCGTCGAGTTGGATCCCGGCTCCGCCGATGCCGTTTTTCATTACGCTCTTTGCTTGCGGACACAGGGCCGCCATGACGAGGCCATCGGGATGATGGAGCGCGCGCGCCAGCTCGACCCGCTCTCTCTTTGGATCAATCAAGCCTTGGGCGTAGCCTTTTACCGCGCGCGCCAAGAGGAGCGGGCGATTGAGCAGTATCGGAAAACGATCGAGTTGGAGCCGAAATCTGCCAGCACCTACACCTTTCTCGGTAATGTTTATGAGTCTCTGGGGAGTTACGAGGAGGCAGCGGCGGCCTACCTAAAAGCTAGGAGCCTGGCTGGAGATAGCACGGAGCGAGTGCAGGCACTCCAGGACGCTTATAGGGCGAGCGGCATACGAGGCTACTGGCGGAAGCGCCTCGAACACCTGAAAGAAGCCGCGAAGCGCAAACACGTCTCACCCGCCACCTTTGCTTCCTTCTACGCCCGCCTAGGCGAGAAGGATCAAGCGCTGGCGTGGCTGGAAAAGGCCTACCAGCAGCGCGATAGCCGGCTGGCTTCGCTCAAGGCACGTCGAGTGTGGGACCCGCTGCGCTCCGACCCGCGCTTCCAAGACCTGGTGCGCCGCATGAACTTCCCCGAGGATTAGTTGATTGGTTAATTCGGTTGACTGGTTGATTGGGGGGTTAGCCGCGCAGGCGTTTTTTGATTTCGCGCTCGTAGTCGGGGAAGTAGCGGGCAATGACGGGCAGGTCAAACTCACTCAGGATAGATTCCTTGGACTCGCGTTGCAGCAGGAACTCAAACGAGCGCCGCACCAGCCCTTCGGCGGAGACTTTTCCGCCCGTGAGCTTCTGGTGGTAGTCGGGGCTGACGGTCACCGTGTGCGAGGTCTGACTGTCGCCCTCGCTGATGGTGACGCGGAACTCGCCTTCCTTCTTCTTCACCACCTTGATGGAGATTGCCATGGCCTCACCGCTGCGCAGAAGAGTTTTCCAGATGATAGGCCACAGCGCGCGCATAGGTGGCCGCGAAGGTTCCCAGGCGCGGGGCTGAGCCGGCAAAGGCTGCCAGGGTCTGCCCGGCCTTTTCCCGGTAACGTTCCTCGCCCGTCAGGGTGAAGAGCCGATCCAGCACCAGCGCAGCGACGGCATTCGCGCCCGGCAGGGGCGCGTCCTGAATTTCCTTGCGCGGCTGGCTTAGGATTTCGACGAAGTCCTCACCGTGCGCTACATCAAAGAAGCCGCCCTGCTTCGGGTCCCAGAAGTGCTCGAGGGCGTAGTCCATCAAATCGCGGGCGGCGTCGAGGTAGCGCTGCCGCCCGCTAATCTTATACATGTCGAGCAGGGCCAGCGCCATGTAGGCTTGGTCTCGGAGCAGCCCCGGTGTCCGGGCCGTGCCCTCGAAGACGGTGTGGTACATCCCCTGGCCGGGCCGATAAGCCTGCGCGAGCAGGAAGTCGGTGCTGCGGAGAGCACGAGCGCGTTCCAATCAATGAATTTGTTTGGGTCCACGAAGGGAGCTTTCTGCCGGCGTCGGGCGGCGCGCAGCGTGGCGCGGGCGCTCTCGACTAGCGCGCGGACCTCTTCGACCGGCAGCTTCAACTCGGCTGCGACTTCTTCCAGCGACTTCGCTTGGTAGAGCACGTTGCGATCGGGCGTTTCCGGCGGGTGCCGCTGCGGGGAGGCCACCACGCCGTAGTGGGCCGCAAAGGCCTGCGCCTCTTTCGCGCCCAAGAGTTCTTTGATCTCTTCAAGCGTCCAGGTGTAGTAGCTGCCGTCATCGTCGAGGCTGACGTCGGCGTCCTGGGTGGCCAGGAAGCCGCCCCGGGTTTGGTCGGAGAGGGTGTCGGTCAGGTAGCGGAGAATCCCCTCGGCCGCCTCCCGGTAGAGCGGTTTGCCGGTGGCCTGGTAGGCGCGGGCGAAGGCTTCCAGCAACTCGGCCTGCACGTAGGACATCTTCTCGAAGTGGGGGACGTGCCAGAAGCGGTCGGTGGAGTAGCGGTAGAAGCCGCCGTGGATGTAGTCGCGCAGGCCGCCGCGCGCCATTCCCTTCAGGGTTTTCTCGGCCACGTCCCGCAGCCGGGCGTCGCGGGTGGCCGCGTGGCGGTCGAGCGCCAACCGAATGACGGCGCCGTGGGGAAATTTGGGCGCGCGCGCCGAGCCTCCGTACTCCGAATCGAAATCCTTGGGGAGGGCGGCCACCAGCTGTTCCAACAAGGCCGGCGTCACCTTGCCGGCCTGGGCGGAGTTGCTCGCCGAGGTCTGCAAGAACTGCGCGATTTCATCGGCGCCGGCCAGGATGCGGTCCTTTTGCGTTCGGTAGGCTTCTGACAGTTTGGGCAAGAGTTCTTTCAGGCCGGGCCGGCCTTGGCGGTTCTGGGGCGGGAAGTAGGTGCCGCCGAAAAAGATTTTGCCGGAAGGAGTCAGGAAAGCCGTCAGGGGCCAGCCGCCCTGGCCGGTGAGCGTCTGCACGGCGCGCTGGTAGCGGGCGTCGATGTCGGGCCGGGCGTCGCGGTCCACTTTGATGGCGACGAACATTTCGTTGATCAGGCGCGCTACCTCCGGGTTCTCATAGCTTTCGCGGTCCATCACGTGGCACCAGTGGCACCAGACCGCGCCGATATCGAGCAGGATGGGACGGTCGAGTTCTTGGGCGCGCGCGAACGCTTGTGGGCTGAACGGGTACCAGTCCACCGGCTGGTAGGCCGCGCTGCGCAAATAGGGGCTGGCCTCGGAGATGAGGCGATTGGCTTTCTTCGCGCCCGGCGAGTCAGAGGTTCCGTAGCTGCCGGTGGCTGCCAGCGCCAGCGCGACGGCCGCAGCCAGCCCCAGCCGATTCGTTGCCGCCCCGGCAGGCGCCCGCCGGGCTGTAGTGCGCGCGCCTGTGCTCGAGTGCGGGGACGGTTTGCTTTTTGTTGCTGGTCGGGGGTTGCCATCCAGCTCCCTGGTGCGCCGAGCTAGCGCAGGCGGTTCACTGCGAGCAGTTCACCGCAAGCGGACAGTGAGTTGGGCTTCGCGCTTGGTGGGGCGCAAACAGATCTCGTCGTTGCAGGCCTGGTAGTGGAAGGCCACGCGCACGGTGTGGGGGCCGCCGACCCTGGCGCCGCCTTTCACCCGCAGCGCGACCGGCAGGCGGAGCGTGCCGTCATAGACGGAAAGCTTATCGTCGGGCGAGAAGCCGAACGACTTGAGCTCGGCCTTGGGGTAGTCCACCTTCTCAAGCGCAAACAGTTCGGTGGGGAGGAGCTCCACCCGGGTCGGAATCAAATAGTCTTGCAGCGGCTGGTGGGAGTTGACGTGGAAGCCCTCGCGGATGGTAGCGACCAGCGTGAACGTCGCCTGCCCCCCAGCGCGCGCTTCCACCCGCGCGGGCTCGACCCGCACCTGAACCACTTCCTCCGGCTTGGGCAGCCGCTGCGCGGTGGCGGCCGTGGCCAGCGCCAATCCCAGCGCCAGCGCGGCCAGACGAGTCGCGGTTGTTTGATTTTGCGAGTATCTCATGGGCTCACCCCTGCGCTGCTTTCCAGCAGCCGCTCGATGTTGGTCCGCAAAGTATCAATGTCGGTGATGCCGACGTGCTTGTAGGCCATGCGCCCCCGGCGGTCCACGAAGACCGTGACCGGCAAGCCCGGCAGGCCGCCCACCGCTTGCCCGGCGCTCTCGTCGCGGTCGAGCAGGACGGGGTAGGCGATGGGTGTCTCCTGCACAAAGGCTTCGATGTCGCTCCAGCCGTCGGCGTCTTCTGAGATGGCCAGAAACTCGACCCCCTGCTCGCGGAACTCGGCATAGGTCTTGTTGAAGAAGGGGATTTCCACCTTGCAGGGTAGGCACCAGGTGGCCCAGAAGTTGAGCACCAGCACCTTGCCCTCCAAGTCGCTCAGGTTGACTTCTGTGCCCTCGCGGGTGACGAGAGTGAAGTCCGGCAAAGGCTGCATCAGGGCGGCCGTTTCGCCGGCGGTGCCGGGGTTCTGCCCGCGCACAGAGGCGAGCCAGAGGCGGTCAGCGAGATACACTCCGGCGACCGCCAGGACTCCAACCAGCAAAATGGCAATGACTTTTGGGGACACGCGCGACTCCTTACGTAAAGATGTTCTCCAACCAGAGCACAAGGTCATTCATAAAGCTGAGATAGCCGGAGACCAGCGTGAATTTGTTAAAGTAGATCATAACACCAACCGCGATCAGCAGCACACCGGCGAACCGTTCCACCCAGGCCAGGTGCCGGCGGAAGTTCTTATAGAAAGCCATGAACTTATCGAGGGCGAAGGCGGTGCCCAGGAACGGGAGCGCCAGCCCGGCGGAGTAAATAGCCAGCAGGAAAATTCCCCGGGCCAGGGTGTCCTGGGTGGCGGCCATCATCAGAGTGGCGCCCAGAATCGGGCCGATGCAGGGCGTCCAGCCGAAGGCAAAGGCCAGCCCCAGCATGAACGAGCCGGTTTTGCCCGGATTGATTTTTCCGTGGAAGCGCTTGTCGGAATAGAACGCCGGAATTTTGATGAAGCCCAGCAGGAAGATGCCAAACAGCACGATGATGACGCCGGCAATCTTGCCCAGCAGCAGCTTGTTGGTGAGCAGGAAGCCGCCGATGGCGCTGGCCGAGGCGCCCAGCGCGATGAAGACGGTGGAGAACCCGAGCACGAAGAGAATCGAGTTCACCATCACGGCGGTGCAGGCCGCGCTCTGGTCGTCTTGCGGTTTGTCGGCGCTGGAGCCCGACAGCAGCGCGACATAGCCCGGCACCAGCGGCAGCACGCAGGGCGAGAGGAACGATACTACCCCGGAGATAAAGGCGGCTAAGGCTGAAACGTCCATCCTGTTCTTCCTGTCCTCCTGTGTTCTATCGGCGCGGCATTCATCCTAAATTGGATGCGCTCCGTGGGCTTGGTGATGCGGTCAGGAGCCACTACAGGCCGCACCCCCTTGCCGCCGCGCTTTCCGGCAGCAGCAGGCGAGTCCACTGCTGCAGGCGAGCGGCGCGCTGCCGCCGTCCCAGAGTAAATTCCACACTGCGCGCGCGGCCCGCCCCGCCGGTGGCCCGCAGCAAGGCGTAGGCTCCGGTATCGCAAAAACTCTCGCAGACGTATTCGCGCCAGGGCGCTCCGCTGCGGCGGCGGCCAAGAGCCTGCTTGCACAGGGCGGCGGTGTAGCCCAACTCGCCGCGCACCCCGGCGCGCAGTTCGCGCCGCAGCGCGCGGTCAAAAGCGCGGCGGCGCGGCGTACCCAGCCGCGGCCAGAGGAAGTGGCAAAGCTCGTGGTAGAAGAGGCGCTGTCCCAGCCGGTGCTGGCGGAAGAGCCGTCGGCGCAGCACCACCAACCGGGTGTTGATGTAGGAGACGGCCTGCGCGGTGCGGTCGGCACCATGAGCCTTGACGCTGGTATCGAAGACCACCCGCTGGCCCACGCGCACAATCTCGCCCGCTGAGCGCACCCGCAGCCGCGGCAGGCGCTCGGCCACCGTCGGGGGGAGTTGACGAATCCAGCGCCGCAGGTGACGGCGCTCAGTGGGGCTGAGCTGTGGCAACAAGCGGAAGCGTCCCCGGTGCCGGCTGTGCGCGCGGGGTCGGGCGGGGCGCGGATGCGGTTGACGAGGGCGGGGCATGACAGAAACTTGACTTTCCCAAGTCTTAGATTTTAACAGCGCCGGGCCACTGTTGAAAGTGCTTCCCGCATCCGATATAGAAGGGAGAGGGCCAAAGGGACAGAATGGAGATTGAGCGCAACCATCCCCTGCGGCGGCTGTTCGCCGAGCTGGTGCAGCGGCGCTTCTTTGAGGACGTGCGGGTGCGGGACGCGCGGGTGGCGGGGTACGTCTCCGGCTTGCTGACCGACTTTACCCACCAGGACAATCTTTGCCGGATTCGCAACGCGCGCGGCAAGCGCCTGGACGATGTGGGCGAGATGTTGATTGAATCGAACCCCATGCTCGACGCCAGCTCCTTCGACCGCGAGCGCGCCGTCCGCAAGCACATCGGCGACTACACGCTCTTCCTGATTGGCATGTTCCCCGAGTACGTCACCAGCTACCGGCGGCGCTGGAAGCCGGCTCCGGACGTGTTTGTGGACTACGTCAAAGCCGGCAAGGAGTCCTACACTATCGTCTCCTCCTTCGACCAGTTTGAGTACCGGGAAGAGGCGCCGCTGTTCCGCCGGCTGTCGGAGACGTTTGAGCTGTGCGTCTATGGGCTGCACCTGGTGAAGCGCGACTTGGAGCGCTTCCAGCAGGACTACTGCCGCCGCGTGCAAGCGGCACTCGGTTCCCAGCCGACCGCCTGAACCCCGAACCGCGCGGGCGCGGATTGCTGAACCCGGCGGCTTATCCCGTTCCTTCCAGCGGGGCACCTGCCTGCCTACCGCAGGCAGGCCACCGGGTGGAAAGACGGCACAAGCGCCCCGTGGCGGGTGCCACAGGGCTCGGCGTGAGTTTTCCATTTTCAAAAAGACCCACTACCCAACCGAGGACACAGATTGTCAGACGGTTCCGGCTGACGTAGAATCCCTGCTTCCTGTCCGATGCCCAACCAATGTCCTATCTGCGAGCGACGCCGCGCCAAGCGGTTCTGCCCGGGTTTGCCCAGCAGTCGGTGGAGCGCGAGCGGCGGTACGAGCATCTGCTCGCAGTGCTGCGGAGAGCAGCGCGAGGTTTCGATTGACTGCCCCGCTGACTGTTCCTATCTGATAGCCGCGCACCGCTACGAGGGGGAGCGCCGGCAACCGCCCAAGGAGTTGGCGTTTGAGAAGGTCGCAATCGAGCGCGACTTCCTGGCGGAGCACGGGGAGCTGATTAACGGGCTGAGCGTGTTCCTGGCGCGGTTCGCGCAGGAGCACACGGACGTTTATGACGCCGACCTGCTGGCGGCGCTGGACGCGTTGGCGCGCAGCTACCAGACGCTCGACTCCGGCCTCTACTACGAGCAGCCGCCCGAGAGCGCCCCGGCCCACCGGCTCTACCAAGCCGCCAAGGACTACCTGAAGGAGTTCGAGGGCCAACAGCAGCAACGCACCGGGAGCAGCGTGCGCCCGGTGGAGGTGCTGCGGGCGGTGGTGTTCCTGCGGCGGCTGGGGCAGTGGGAGGCCAACGGGCGGGCGCGCTCGCGTCGCTATCTTACGCTTCTGCGCGGGCAGTTGCCGCCTGAAGCCGCCGCCCCCGCGCCCGCGGAATCCCCCCTGATCATCCCCGGCCGCTAATACCCTCGTTTGTTGTCATTCTGAGGGAAACCCGCCTGTGCCTGCCTGCCCGCCACCTGCCCGACCGGCAGGCGGGCGGCGGCAAGCGGTAGGCAGGCGAAGAATCTCTGCCGAAGCAAAGTAATTGCGTGGACTCCTTCTGCAGTGGGCCAAACCGATGTGGCTGCAACAAGGTCTCTCGTCGTGAAGGGAGAATTCGCTCTTGATTGTCCAACCCAGCGGCCCTTCAGGGCGAGCCCCTGCCTGCCTACCGCAGGCAGGCCGCTGGGCACCCGGTGGCCGGGGCCCTTCGACTCCGCTTCCCTCGATTACACTCGGGACAGGCAGGACAGGCCACCGGGCTGGACGTAATTGCGCTGATTGTTGTCAGGGCGTGGCTCTACGGCAGGGTTAAGATTCTACCCTAACTAGGCTTCTTTCCGTGTTCGGCATGCCCCCGCGGGGGTTGGTTCAGTTGGTGGGGGCGTCGGAGAGAAGTGCCGTCAATGGTTCGAGCGGGAAGCCGCGGGCGCGCCAGGCCTCGAAGCCGCCGGCGAGGGGCTGGACGCGGGTGATGCCCCAGCGGCGGAGCAGCAGGTGGAGAGCGCCGGGGACTTTCATGCTGTCGGCGTCAAATTCGAGCGCGTGGCGCAGGTCCACCACGGCGATCTCTTGGCCCGGGTCCAGCCTTCGCCGCAACTCTTCCGGCGTGATGCGGGCGATGTGGAGCTGGCGGAGAAAGTGCCGCCGCTCGACGTACTTCCACAAGAGGTAGGCGGCCAGCGCCGCTCCCAGCAGGACTCCCAAGCCGGTGCCGAGGCGCAGGGCGAAGGTGCCCACGCGTTCGAGTTGCTCACTGAAGAGGTAGCCGAGGCCACTGTAGCCGCCCGCCCAGAGCAGCGCGCCCGCGCCGTCCCAGAGCAGGAAGCGCAGCCGTGGCATGTGCAACATGCCGGCCAGGGGCGGGGCCGCCACGCTCAAGCCGGGCACGAACTTGGCAAAGAGCAGCGCACGGGCGCCGTGGCGCGAGAAAATGTTTTCTGTGCGACGCACGCAGGAGTCGGGTTCGAGCGCGATGCGGCAAATCAGGTTCAGCACCGAGTGGCCGCGCCGGCGGCCGAGGTGGTACCAAGTGAAGTCGCTCAGCAGCGCAGCCGCGGCGGCCACCAGTAGAATGGCGGGAAAGGAAAATTGGCCGGTGCCCGCCAGCGCGCCCACCGCCAGTAGCACGGGCACGGCGGGGAGAGGCAGGCCGATCTGCTCGGCGAACACAAAAGCAAACAGCACCGCGTAGCCGTGCCGGAGCAAAAACTGGATGACCTCGCCCACGGTGGTTAGATTCGCTCAACTTCCAGAGAGACGCAAGCGAGAAACCGGATGGAATCCAGCCCGGAACCCGGCTGGGCACGAATCCAAGTGTCTTCACCGGCAGCGGCAATTTACTATTCACAGCCAGGGTTAGAATGGGCTAATATTGTATCAAGCGGGGTCGCGTTGGGTGGAGGTGTAGGTCAACGCCACCTTACAAAAGTAGCGGATTGGGCACCTGGCGGGTACTTTGGTACTGGGCTGGCGTGCCCCCCCTCCTATTGCTTCGATGGGACGAAGGGTCGAATCTTAGGGTGGTTGAAGTGCGCTAATGAAATCGTCCGATAAAAAGCAACGCGCCGCCCGCTTTCCGCTGGAGTTGTCGGTGGAAGCGCGCTGGCAGGTTTCCGGCCAGCAGGTCATCCGGCAAGGAACAACGCGCAACGTCAGTTGTACAGGCGTATACTTTCTGGCTGAGCAAGCGCCGGCGATTGGGACGCGATCGGATTTGACGTTGCGCTTGCCGATCACGGGCGGGAGCGGCGAGCCCACCGTGGTTCGCTGCCAAGGCGAGGTGCTGCGGGTGGAACCCCAGCCCAGCAACCGGGTCGGGGTGGCGTTCCGCATTGCCCAGTATCAGTTGGAGGGTCACTTCATGCAACAGGGGAGGCGCAGTCCGCGGATGCTCTGGCGCGCTCCGGTGGCGGCCATGTGGACAAACCGCGAGGGAGGCAATTGCCAGGCGGTGGGCGAGAGCGAAGTGGTCAACGCCCACGGCGGCTTGATCCGGCTGCCCACCCGCATGGTGCCGAAAGATCACGTCGAGATCATGCACATGCGCACGCGCGAAATCCAGCCGGCGCGCATCGTCTGGCGGGAACCCATCCCCGGGGGCCGAGAGGTCCGGGTGGGAGTGGAGCTGGCCCAACCGAGCAAGGACTTCTGGGGCGTGAACATCCCTTTCGGCCCGTCCAAGTCTTGAGCCGTAGCGACTGGCCCGCCACTCTTGGGCGAGGCCTACGCCGCCCTGCTCTCTAGCGGTTCCAGTCGTTCTGAGCTACTTTCCCCCCTTTCATCACAAAGCGGATGTTTTCCGGGATGGTGACGTCGGCCAGCGGGTCGCCCGCGACCGCGATCAGGTCGGCGAACTTGCCCGGCTCGAGCGCGCCCACGCGGTCGGCCCAGCCCAGCAGCTCAGCGGCGTGCACGGTAGCGGCGTGGCGCTTCAGTGCAACTGGTCGTCGCCTGTTAAGAGGCGAAGGGGATGGGGAGTTGGGCGGTGAGGGCGGAGTAGTTTGGGAGAGTAGCAGCGGCGTCTTGGGTGGAGCGGACCTCGGCGTCCGGGGGGCGAGAGGGCAGGTGATACTTCCGGCGCAGGCCGGCCATCAGGGCGGAGATTTCCTTGCGGTAGCTCTGGGGCGCGTAGCCGTTGCGCCGGTACCACTTGTGGTACTGCTTCACCAGCCGGGGGAACTTCTGCTCCAGGAAGGGGAAGAATGTTTTCTGCGAGCTGGACATCAGGAAGGCTACGCCCGCGCACAGGTAACACGCCCGCGCGTCGGCTGCGGCCGCTACCAGCGCCTCCAGCTCGGCGGGCTTGTCGGTCAGGCCGGGCAGGATCGGCATGGCAAACACGCCGGTGGTAATCCCGGCCTGGGCGAGCTGCCGGACCGCCTCCAGCCGCAGGTCGGGCCGGGGCGCGCGCGGCTCCAGCGCCCGCGCCAGCCGCGCCTTGAGCGTGCCGATGCTCACGTTGATCTGCAACTGGCTGCGCCGGGCGAGTTCCTGCAGCAGGTCCAGGTCTCGCAGCACCAGGTTCGACTTGGTGGTGATGGACAAACTCAAACCGCCCTCCGGCAGCGTGCGGGAGAATTCCAGCAGCGTCTCTAGGATTGCGCGCGTGACCCCGAACTGACGCTCGGCGGGCTGGTAGGGGTCGGTGGCAGTGCCGATGGCGATGTGCTCGCCCAGCACTTTCTCGGGCGTGAGGTCACGCCGCAGGATGCGCGCCGCCTCCGCCTTGACGTAAATCTTGTTCTCAAACTGGGTCGGGTCGAGCTCCATGTAGGTGTGGGTGTAGCGGGCGTAGCAGTACTGGCAGCCGAACTCGCACCCGCGATAGGGGTTGATGGACCACCCGAAGCCCACCCGCCGCGAGTCCACCCGGTTCAGCACCGAGCGCACCCGCAGGCGGAAATACTCCACCTCGTTCTTTTGCGCTTCCCTCGGAGCAGCAGCGGCCAGGCGCGCAATTCCCACCAACGGTGACCTCGGGGTGTTCCCCCGCCCCGGCGCCTCGGCGGGCCCGGGGCAGGGCGTCTCGCTGAAAAGCGGGAGGGGCGAGGCTCCCGTCAGGGAAGTTGCGCGCCCGGTCGTGTGTGCAGTGTGGCTCACTGTGGGGATGGAGTGTATTCGCTTTTTATTCGCCTGTCAAGCCCTTTCCGAGACTCTTCCAGCCAGGTTGATAACGTGCTAGGGGTAGCACCAGAAAGTATCCAGTCGCTTGGCAAAGCAGAGCAACTGCGTCATCATCCTACCTGGATAGTAATTCCAGCGGATGGTGGAGATATGCAGCGAGTAAACGAATTTTGGTTCTATCAATTGGGGAAATTCCTCAGACCACTATTTAAAATAAAGAGTGGCGCAAACGTAAAAGATGTCGCTTGGGAACTTTTTCAGTGTCAACGCAAAGTAGAAATGTCCGGTTTTTTGCCAGATAGAAATGTCCTCCTCCAAGGGTGATCGGGAGGGGGAATGTACTTTCGTTTGCCTTTCCTTGGGCCCGCAAGCCCCGTAGGCCGTAGGCCGAAGGGGGTTGCGGGCGCGGGCGGCGGGCTCGGGCAGGGCCGCAGGCTGAGATAAGAGCCGCGGAAGCGGACCCAGCGGCTGCCGTCGAGCCGCCGTTCGACCTCCACCCGCGCCCCCCGCAACCCCGCTCGCACCTGGGCGCGCGGGATCGCCCAGCGCTGGCCCTGCCAGCGCACGGTGTAGTCGCCTGCCACCCGGCGCGGTTCGCGCACGCTCAGGATTGACTCCAGCCGCTGGGTGCCTCCCAGCGGGCGGTGGGCATCGTGCGGCTGGCGCGGAGCGACGGTGAAGCGCTGCTCCCAGAAAGGCAGGAAGACTGCTGCCAGGAAGCGGTTGGCCTGCTCCACCGTGTGCACCCCGGCCAGGCGCATCTCCTTGACCAGGCGGTCCTGCAAGGTGCCGAATAGTCTCTCGATGCGCCCCTTGGCCTGGGGGCTGTGGGCGGGAATCCACTCGATCCCCAACTCCTGCAGGGCCCGCCCGATCTGGGTGCGGGCCGGCTGACCGCCGAGCTGCTCGTCGAGCCGGGCCGAGCGGGTGGTGCGGAACAGGCTGCTTTTGTCGGTATAGAGTGCCCGCGGCCGTCCCCAGCGCCGGAGCCAGCCTGCCAGGGTGCGCAGGTTTTCCTCGGTCGAGTCCTGGGCGGCGAAGCGGCCCCAGACCCGGCTGGTAGCGTCGTCGATCAGCGCGATCAACTGCACGGGAGGTCCGCGCCGCTCCAACCAGCGATAGGGCGAGCTGTCCATCATCACCAACTCGCCGAAGGCGGCCCGCCGCTCTCGCCAGACGTGCACCGCCGGCCTCCGCTGCCGGCGCGACCGCCACAGCCCGGCGGCGGTCATCCACTGCCGCAGCGTCTCCCGGCTGACCTGCCACCCATCTCGCGCCAGGTGCTCGCTGGCCAGCGTGGGCCCAAAGTCGGCGTAGCGCCGCCGCACCTGGGCCAGGATGCGCCCCTGGAGGGCCGCTGGAATCTTCCGGTTCGAGGGCCGCCCCCGCAGCCGATGCACTACGCCCCTGTCCCCCTCCGCCCGCACCCGTCTCAGCAGACGCCGCAGGTGGCGTACGCTCACCTGCACCCGCCGGCCCGCTTCCACCTGGGTCAGATAGCCCTGCTCGACTTGGTGGAGTACCTTCAACCGATCCTGCTCCCGTTGGCTCAATTCGATTCGCTCCTCTCTCATCGTTCCTCCTGGCCCTGATGAAAGAGGACATTCCTACTTTGCGCAAATAGGACATTCTCACTTTGCAGCTACAAAGCGATGCGAAGGGAACGACTCCTCTCTGGTAAGATGGCACCCTTGCGATGAATGACTTTGCGCCCACTCCACCGCCCGCCGTTGCTCCGCCGGCGGCGCCCTCGCTGGGGGGACTGCGGGAGCTGGCGTTTTTTCTACTGACCGCGGTGCTGCTGCTCTTCGCAGTGCAGATCGCCGCCTTCACCGGGCTGGTCTTCTACCACCAACAGCAGAACCCCGGCGTGCACTGGTCGGAGCTGGTGCCGCGCGCACAGGAGAACGTGGAATCCAACGCCCTCTTCCTGGTTCCGGTGCAGGTACTCTACTCCGGCTTGCTGG
>CBDFHE010000008.1:0-32262 GCA_965247455.1 Candidatus Acidiferrales bacterium | reverse complement strand
AGGTGAGCGGACTTTGGCGGCAAACGTCGCCTGCACAGCGGCTTCATGTATCTCAGTAAATAGGCCAGAGCAGTCAGGGAAATCTCTGTTAATTACCTTGAAGAGCTTGTAGTCGGCATGGATGTTGCCGATAAAGTACTTGCTAGCCTCGAACCAGTCCTTGATGAACGGGTCCGTGATGATGCGATCTCCCGCTTCTCCCTTTACCAAGTTCTCCACAAACTTAATGTATTTGTCTCCCTGCTCTCCACCCCATAGGTCGTCAGGTTCATGTTCATAAAGCCGCCGATGGAATGATTCAACGTCGGACACGAGATCTCTGTCCAAAAAGAAGAGCGCCAGATACGCTTTGAGGGACTGAGGTTCATCATGAATAAAGGCCGACAGGTATTCGTCCTTAGAAATTATTTCATCGGGCTCGCCCATGTTTCCCAAGCCCAAAGGGACGAAAACGAGGCTCTCAAAAAGAACAGCGGCTCTCTTGAGGAAACGCCCGGGCGGTTCACCTGTAGCGTCAGTGTGCAACATCAAAGTGAAGGGAGAGAAGACTCCAAATCTTAGAATTTGCATCTTGGTCATCAAACTGACCATGCTTCTGCGGACCGCTCGCTTCGCATACCGTTTCCCGGTTAACAGGACTACCGTATGTTGGGGAAGGGTAATAAAGCGAAAGACTTAACGTCAAGGAAAATACCCAGCTGACTCTGACCTGCCCCCAGTCATTGTACCAACTTGTATGTTAGTTTAGTCGGGTTTCCACACCTCCTTTCCAAGCCCACTGAGTGCTCATAGCGGGGAGGATTCCGATGGCCTCCGGAGCTGGAGGACGGTACCCGAGAGCACTGTGAGGCCGAACCTTGTTGTAGATCTGCCGCCACTGTTCCACCAGCACCTGCGCTTCTTCCAGCGTATAGAAGATCTCCCGCTTGAGGAGTTCATCGCGGAGCTTGCCGCCTGCCGGCGGCAGGCGGGCGGCGGAGGAGGGATTCGTCACCTTCGTGGCAACTGGCACTGAGGGCATTCAGCCCTGGTAGAAGATGGTGGCAGGTGCGGTCGAAGGGCTTTCCAGATTGACAAGGAACTTGAGGGCAATCCCCTTGCTTTCCTTGCGCTCATCGATGCGAGTAACAGCAGCGGGGTACGTCCGGTTGACCGCATCGGGCGCTCCCCAGTAGGGATACGCCACCTGGAGCCTCATCCCTTTGAAGTATGAGTTGCGAGAGAGGAAATAGACGCCGCCTTTGGATATGTTTGTGGTGGAGGTAATTTCCTCCACTGGCCCGCTGCTCAGCAGGCCGCAAATGCGAATCGGCAAGCGAAGCTGGTTGCGGAAGTGGCTGCGGCGCTCACCGCGAGGTTCAGTGGCCTTGGCAAGTTTCAGGTGTTCCACTTGCCTGGATTGTTCGCCCTCACTGTCGGCGCAACTCTTGCCGGTCAAGTAGTTCAGCCCCTCGGGGATTTGCCAAGCCACTTTGTGACGCAATCTGTTAAGAGCCTCGTCAATCAGGACATCCAGGTTGTCAAACACTTCTTCGCGCCACCCATCCTCCTCGATGGCGACCTGACGGCAGAGACGGAGAAGTTGCAACAGGTCAGTGAGCGTGAGTCCTTCTTCCGCGGCTAAGCACCCATATTCGTGGATCAGTCTGTCGATGGAATAGGGGTCGCATTGATTCATCACTGCCAGGGCTGCGTCGTACCACTTAGTGGCGATCCGCGCCAATTCAGGTGCGGGCAGGAGGGAAAACCGACAATCACTGGTGGCGCGGAGCCGGCGGGCTACTGAGCTGGCGTAACGCTGCCGGCGCTCGTTGTCTTGCGCTTTTCTTGGAAAATCGATGGCCATTCGCAATGGTAACCCCCCAAGCGGGACTCATCTTAGGGCTGAGCACCAGTCTTTGTGAATAGGACTAAGCGCCTAATCTCTAAGCGCAAGGAGGGACTCGCGTCCCAGAGCGAAATAAGTGGTGCTCTCGCTGCTACTTAGGCCGCGCCTGCAGGCAAGTCAACGCGAGGAGGGGGTAGGCTATACGAAGGGGAAAAGTGCTACACCCCACCACGACCCCGAGAGAGCCACACGTCAGAGGCGCCGAGTGGGGCAAGGTCGCAGTTAGCCGCGATTAGGCTCGTTTAACGTTCACCGCGCTCGCCCCTGTTTCTGGCCCACCCCCCCTCGCGCGTGGTTGCTGCAAACGGCCGGTCCGCCTATAGCTGTTGTGATCCGGCAGGGCAGATCACGGTCACCATCAGTGCGGACCCTTTAGCCTCCCTCGAGGACCCTAACATTGGCAAGTTGGGGGGGGTTGACGTCATGGGGGGCGGATCAGCTGCTGGTGCTCTTGCCGAGTTCGAGGTCGTATCGCCGTAACAGTCTGCTACTATCGGACAATAGCGGACGTTCGCTCTGAGACGATTTCATTCTGCCAAGTTAAATTTAGTTAGCAAGTTAACCGCTTCTTGCTCTTTCAAAGTGCGCCCTTTGCCTTCCGATCCGTCCTGAAGCCATTGGCACCCCATACAGCGCTTGAACGGTATGAACGTCTCTCTCGGAAAGATTGGTAAGGCCAGTAAAAGCCGGGAACATTACTGAGTTCGAATCGTTGGAATTCGTAAGTCCCAGCAGCTGACCAATGAAATGTATTGCAGTCGAGAGTAAATAGTTTTCGGGGACTCCTGGATCATCTGCCCACACTACGGCATCGTTGAAGTGCAGTTCACCAGCATGAATTCCACCTTGCGGTGGCGGGAAAAATGCATGCCCCGTACTGAATTCCAGATCATTCACATCCTCACCAAATGGATACCCGTCACCGTGATCACCAGTTTCCCAGGATATTCGAAGGTCCGGATCTTCATCCGGACTATTCTCAATAAACTGCAAGCTCGAAACGTCCGCCCACTCTTGAAATGCCTGAGCAATTCTCTTACGGGTTATCGACTCTGACAAAGGCCGAGAAAAATTTAGATAAGCGTACGTCAACACTAATTTGTTGTATTTGACTCCAATGATATTTTTGCGCAATGCTGGGATCTCTTTATCCTCCAATGCTAGGATCTTATCTGCATGACTTGGGATTAGACCGGTTTGAGCGAAGAACCTCAAGGCATCAGAGGCGAGTTCCTGATCTTCCCTGTCGATAGCTTTCAGAATGAGGCTTGACTCGAATGTGAGGCGTTCTAGTTCTAACGCTCCAGCCGCTCTTGCCTTCTCGACGGCGATAGGAGACTTTGACGCCATCTGCGCGATTTTCCGATCATAGTAGCCTTTAATCCAGACTCCTATGGCACCGCCTAAGAGCGTAAGCAAGCCACCGATAAACGCTAGCCCAGTGTCTGTCAAGACCAACCCGTCCCTCCCTCCGTGGCCGCCATCTTAGGCCCCGCCCGCGGGCAAGTCAACGTACGTTGGGGATAGGAAACAGGAGCTCTCAAGAGTGTACCCCCCCCTGCGCTCGCCCCCCGCAGGCAAGTCAACGCGCGCACCGTTTACCCCGCCGCAGGCAGGGCCGCCCCCCCGATCAACCAATAAACCGATGAACCAATCAACTAATTAACCATTCACCCAGCCTCACTTGACCCCTCAGCGGTTTTGGACTAACGTTTCACCCCTACGCTGCCAGGGCTGCCTTCCAACGCCACGGAAGGCGCGCAGAGCGTGCCACTCAACACCCTATGAACGGACGCGTCGGCATTATCGGCATCGGCTACACCGCCGCCCAGCCCACCACGCCCTACTCTTCCTTCAAGGAACTCATGTTCGAGGCGGCGCAGCGCGCCTACCTCGACGCCGGCATTGACGCCGCCGAGGTGGAATCCTTCGTCACCTGCGCCGAAGACCTCAACGAGGGCCTCTCCATCTTCGACGAGTACACCCCCGACCAGTTGGGCGCGGTGCAGAAGCCCATGCACACGCTGACGCAGGACGGCCTGCACGGCATCGCCGACGCGGTCATGCAGATCAAGTCCGGGCTGGTCGAAGTGGTGGCGGTCGAGGCCCACAGCAAAGCCTCCAACATCCTCACCCCCGATTGGATTCTCGACTACGCCGTGGACCCCATCTACAACCGTCCTCTGGGTTTCAATCCCCACGCGCTCGCCGGGCTGGAGATGAATCTCTTCCTGCACGAGACCGGCATCACCCCGCAGCAGGTCTCCCAGGTCGCGGCCAAGAACCGCACCAACGCCCTGCGCAACCCGCTGGCCGCCTATCCCGCCCGCCTGACTGCCAGCGACACTGCCGCCGGCCCTTATGCCCACTACCCCTTACGCGAAACCGAAATGGCGCAGACCGCCGACGGCTGCGTGGTAGTTGTCCTGGCCAGTGACGACAAAGCGCGCGCCGCCGCCTCGCAGCCGCTATGGGTGCGGGGCGTCGGCTTTGCCAACGACAGCGCCACGCTCGAATCGCGCGACTGGGTGCGCGCTGAATACACTCGCATCGCCGCGCAGATGGCCTACCGCATGGCCGGCATCACCAACCCGGCGCGCGAGATTGATTTCTTTGAAGTGGACGACACTTACGCCTACAAAGAATTGCAGCACTTGATCGCGCTCGGCCTCTACCCCAGCCGCCCCGGCGAAGCTGGCCGCGCCCTCGAACAGGGACTCACCCGGCCCGACGGAAAAACCCCGGTGAACGTTTCCGGGGGCTGCCTGGGCCTGGGCTGGACACTGGAAGCCTCGGGCCTCTACCGCATTGTGGAGTTGGTGCTGCAACTCCGCAGTCAGGCGGGGCCGCGCCAGTTGCCCAGAGCCAGCACCGGATTGGCGCAGTCGTGGCGCGGCGTGCCCACCACCAGCGGCGCGGTGGCCATCTTGAGTTCGGAGCAGAAACCGTGGGAATGAGACGAGTAGCCGTGGTCGGGGCAGGCATGACCAAGTTCATTCACCGCGCCCTGGAAACGCCCAAGGAGTTGTCGTGGCTGGCCGCCAAGGCCGCGCTCGACTCCGCCGAAATGAAGCTCGACCAAGTTGACTGCGTAGTGGAGGGCACCGCCCCCGACGCCTTCGACGGCGTCCACATGAACGGCGAATACCTCTCCGACGGCTGCGGCGCCTGGAAGAAGCCCTACCTGCGCTGCTACGTCGGCGGCGGCACCGGCGTCTATGCCCTGGCGCAGGGTTGGTTCCACGTCGCCTCCGGCCTGTTCGACACCGCACTGGTGGTCTGCGAAGAAAAAATGTCCTCCTGCCTGCCCCACCCGCAGGCCGCCTTCCTCACCATCTTCGACAACATCACCGAGCAACCGCTCAAGCCCAACCTGCTCTGGATTTTTGCCCTGGAGATGAACCGCTATATGTCGGTCCACGGCTACAACGTCGAAGACATCGCCAAGGTCTCGGTCAAGAACAAGCGCAACGCGCTCGGCCACCCCTCGGCGCAGCTGGGCGCAGAGCTGACCGTCAAAGACGTGCTGGCTTCGGAAATCATGGCCTGGCCGGTGCATCGCCTGATGGTCAGCCCCACCAGCGACGGCGCCGCCGCCGTCCTGCTGGCCTCGGAAGAGGTGGCCAAGCGCGTGACCAACAAGCCGGTTTGGGTTCAAGGAGTGGGCTGGTGCCTCGACTCCGCCTACTGGACCAACCGCGACCTCTACTACCCTGACTACGTCGAGAAAGCTGCCTGGATGGCCTACCGCATGGCCGGCATCCGCGAGCCGCGCCAGGAAATCAATATCGCCGAGCCTTACGACCCCTTCGCCTACAAGGAGCTCCACCACCTGGAAGGGCTGCAGCTTGCTCCCAAGGGCCAGGCTCCCCGGCTGCTCGCCGATGGCGTCTTCGACCGCGACGGCGACCTGCCTTCAACCCCCTCCGGCGGCCTGCTGGGCGTGGGCAATCCCATCGCCGCCGCCGGCATGATGAAGCTGTGCGAGCTTTTCTGGCAGTTGCGCGGCGAAGCCGGCCCGCGCCAGGTTCCCGGCCGGCCCCAACGCGGCGTGGCGCAAGCCTGGGGCGACCTGATGCAGGTGGGAACCGTAGTGGTCATGGGGACGAACTGACATGACGGGAGAACCTAAACTCGTTCGCGGCACGCCGGTCCGCTCGGCCGATCTCAAAAAAGGCCGCGTCTTCACCACCACTTACGTTCCCCGGATTCAGTACGCCTGGGACACCGGCCAGGCCATCGGCCGCTATCTGGAAGAGCTGAAAAACGGCCGCCTGATCGCCCGCCGCTGCAACAACTGCCAACGCACCATGATTCCGCCGCGCATGTTTTGCGAGCGCTGCTTTCGTCCCACCCACGACTGGGTGGTGGTCCAAGACACCGGCACCGTCAACACTTTTTCGCTCAGCTACATCTCCTGGGACGTGCGCCGCCTGAAGAAGCCGGAAATCCCCGCCGTGATCGAAATTGACGGCGCCTCCACCGGCATGGGGATCCTGCACGTGCTCGGCAACGTCAAACCCAAGGCTGTGCGCATCGGCATGCGCGTGCGCGCCGTCTGGAAACCCGCCAAGCAGCGCATCGGCAGCATCACCGACATCGCCTACTTTGAACCTCTCAAAGGCAAGCGCGCCGCAACCAAAAAGACCGCCAAGGCGCGCGCGAAAAAATCCAAGTCCAGGAAGCGTCGATGAAGACTCCCAAGAACGTCGAGACGCGCGTCTGGCGCGGCGGGATTCCGCTCGAATCGCGCTACACCGCCGGCATCGGCGGACAGGTCTTCTTCCAGGCCCTGAAAGAACGGGGGGAGCTGGTCGGCACGCGCTGCCAACCCTGCCAGCAGGTCTATCTCCCCGCACGGGCCTTCTGCGAGCGCTGCTTCGCGGAGCTGACCGAAGAAGTGAAAATTTCGCCGGAGGGCACGCTGGTCAGTTTTACCTTCAGCGCCTACGACCGCGACGCCAATCGCCTGGCCGAACCCGTGGCGCTGGCGCTGGTCAAGCTCGACGGCGCCACCACCACCCTGCTGCACCGCCTGCTCCGCGTCGCATCCCCCGAGCAGGTGCGCATCGGCGCTCGCGTGAAAGTGGTCCTCAAACCCAAGGCCAAGCGCACCGGCTCCATCCTCGACATCGAAGGCTTCCAGCTCGCTTGACGGACTTCGTGGACTGGCTGCCGGGGTTTGATTTTCCTCTCGCCCTCCGGACGCCGCTCGGGCTATGCTGACTGCGTAAGAGGGGGACGACAGTACAGTGTGACGGCAGGAAGCCTCCACCAAATCAACAGCAAGAAACGTGAGGAGAAAAGCATGAAACCGATCACCCGCAACCTGATTGCAGTAGCAAGCCTGGCACTGGTCTTTCTTGCCGGTGTTGCCGTAGGACAAAACCGCTACGGCACTCCCAAGACTGTTTTGCACGTCGTCGCCGCCAAGTGGAAGGAAGACGCCACCGACCGACAGAAGCAACAGGCGATTGACGGCATACGCGATATGGCCGCCGCTGTCCCCGGCATCAAGAACATCTGGCTCAGCCCCGACCGGGTGCAGCCGCGCGACTACCACACCGCCTTCGCCATCGAGTTCGAGAACCGCGAGGCCGCCGACGCCTATGCCAAACACCCGGCGCACGAGGCCTGGTACAAAATCTACATGCCCGCCCGGCAGGAGAGCCGCTCGTTGCAAATCACCAACCGCTAGGAATGGAAACACGTGCCGACAGAACAGCAAGCTGACGAACAAATAGCCCGGACAGACGAGCGCGCCGACGCTTACGTGGACCTCACCCTGCGCGTGCGCTACGCCGAGACCGACCAGATGGGCGTGGCGTACTACACCAACCACTTGGTCTGGTTCGAGCTCGGGCGGACGGAGTTGTTCCGGCAGCGCGGCTACACCTATCAGGAGTTGGAAGAGAAGGAAGGCTGCTACATCATGGTGGCCGAGGCCCGCTGCCGCTACCACGCCCCGGTGCGCTACGACCAACTGCTGAGGGTCCGCACCCGCGTCAAAGCCGTCCGCACTCGCGTGGTCTGCTTCAGCTACGAGCTGCTGGCCGAGGACGGAACGCGGGTTGCCACCGGTGAAACCCTGCACGTCATCACCGGCCGCGACGGCAAGCCCCGCAGCCTTCCCGAGCGCTACCGCCAAGCGCTGCTTACGCCGGCAACTACAGCGTGAGTGTAATGCCACAGAGACACAGAGGACACAGAGAAGACACAAAGCACAACAGTTCCGCTCTTGACTCTGTGCTCTCTGTGCCTCGGTGGTGAAATCCGGCTATGACCATCGAATTGACCGGCAACAACTTGACCACCGAGCAGTTCCGCCACGTTGTTTTCGACAAAGAACCGGTGACACTGGCCGACTCCGCCCGCACGGGCGTCGAGCGCTCCCGCGCTTTGGTGGAGCAACTGGTGGCCGAAAACAAAGTTGCCTACGGAATCACCACCGGCTTCGGTGACCTGGCCCAGGTGCACATCCCGCCCGATCAACTGCGCGCGCTGCAACTGAACCTCATCCGCAGCCACGCCAGCGGCGTGGGCGCCCCGCTGAGCGAGACCGAAAGCCGCGCTACGCTCCTGCTGCGCGCGAACGTCCTGGCCAAGGGACTCTCGGGCGTGCGCCCGGTGCTGCTGGAGACACTGCTGGCGATGCTGAACCGCGGCGTGCATCCGGTGATTCCCTGCCGGGGCTCAGTAGGTGCCAGCGGCGACCTGGCTCCGCTGGCTCATCTGGCGCTGGTGCTGGTGGGCGAGGGCGAAGCTTCCGTTGACGGCCCACGCATGACGGGCGGCGATGCGCTCAAGAAGGCGCGCATCCAACCCATCACCCTGGAAGCCAAGGAAGGCCTGGCGCTCATCAACGGCACCCAGCCCACCCTGGCCCTGGGCGTGCTGGCGCTGCTGGAAGCCGAGAACCTGGCTGACACCGCCGACGTCGCCGCCGCGCTCTCCCTCGACGCGCTGCGCGGCACGCCCGTCGCCTACGATGAACGCATCCACGCCGCCCGGCCCATCCCCGGCCAGCAGCAAACGGCGCGCAACCTCGCCCGCCTGCTGGAAGGCAGCGAAATCCGCGAGTCGCACAAGCAGTGCGGCCGCATGCAGGACGCCTACTCGATCCGCTGCACCCCGCAGGTGCACGGCGGCGTGCGGGAAGCGCTCGCGTATATCCGGCGACTCTTTGAAATCGAACTCAACAGCGGCACCGACAACCCGCTGGTGTTCGCCGAGCAGGGCGAGGTCCTCTCCGGTGGCAACTTCCACGGCGCACCGGTGGCGCTGGCGTTGGACGTGCTCGCCATCGCGCTGGCGCAACTGGGCAACATCAGCGAGCGGCGCACCGAGCGGCTCATCAACCCCGCCTACAGCGAGTTGCCCGCCTTCCTCACCCGCAACCCGGGCGTGAACACCGGCTTCATGATGGCGCAGGTCACCGCCGCCGCGCTGGCCTCGGAGAATAAAGGCCTGGCGCACCCGGCCTCGGTTGACTCCATCCCCACCAGCGGCAACGAAGATTTTGTCTCCATGAGCATGGGCGCGGCGCTCAAAGCCCGCCAGTTGGCCGACAACGTCAGGACCATCCTGGCAGTGGAGTTGTTGTGCGCTTGCCAGGGCATTGACCTGCTGGCCCCGCTCAAGACCAGCCCCGCCTTGCAGCGCGCGCTGGCCGCTCTGCGCAGCCGCGTCCCGGTGCTCGAAGCCGACCGCGAACTCGCCCCCGACATCGAAGCCGCCCGCCAGCTCATCTCGGAGCAGACTTTTCAAACGCTCCTGATGGGTTCTTAGAACTGCGGCAGACCCTTCGACAAGCCTGCCTTCGGCAGGAAAGCTCAGGGTAAACAGGAATGCCTGCCTGCAGTAGGCAGGTCTGCCCTACCGAGCCTGAGATTAGGGTTGGTGGCGCAGACATTTTTGTCTGCGACCGAGCGGCTGCAACTCGAAAAACGAAACTCGGGTTCGATATAGCTACGGAACCGCTCACCGCAGAGAGCGCCGAGGCAGTGAGTATGGAATTAGCGGATCGGTCTCAGGTTCTCTGCGTGCTCTGTGCCTCCGCGGTGGGAAGCCATGCAGGACAATCGCACACACCGATTCGGCGAGTATGAGTTTCGAGTGTCCTTCCTTCACGCCAAAGCGCGGCGAAGGAAGGGGACGAAGCGGAGGCCGGCCCACCAACTGAAAGGAAAGTTTGCGAGCGTGTAGTGCCCGCAGGGCAGGATCAACCGTTGATGTGGAATGCTCAGCTCCTCCATCCGCTCCCACAGCAGGCGGGAGAGATCGAAAGGAAACGTCAGGTCATAGCGCGCCGACACCAGCAGCATGGCCGGCTCCCTGCCCCGCAGGCGCCCGACATAAGGAAAGGGACTGATCGGCATCCAGAGCTGGCGCAACTCTTCGGCGCTCACCTGCGACGCCAGTCCCTCCCACACGTGCGAGGTCACCATCCCCCGGCTGACCACGTCCGCGAAGTAGGTGGAGACGTGCAGGAAGACGCCCGCGCGCAGCGCCGGCTCGTGCGCCAGCGTGATGTAGGAGACCGAGGAGCCGAGGCTGGTTCCCAGAATACCAATCCGGGTGTAACCCTGCCGCTCCAGCCAGCGCACCGCCCGCCGCGCGTCCAGCACCGCCTGGCGCGATGCCTGCAAGGTCAGCCCAAGGTTGGGGCTCACCATCGGGTCGGCGCGCTCGTAGCCGGCGGGCTGGCGCTGGTCGTGGTAGGGCAGGCTCAACCGCAAAGCGCTGACCCCGAAGCGGCGCAGGAACCGGCAAATGCTGACGTGGCTCTCCGGCTGGGCGTTCCACTGCGGCAGCACCACCACCGCGCGCCCTTGGGGGCGCTCCGCCGGGAACCAGCGTGCGTGGACAGTGTTGTTTTCGGGAAAGGACGACTCAATCGCGCTCGGAAAACGGAGCAGGTCACCCTCGAGACGGTACCACTCCGCCGCCTCGGTGGCAAAAAATTGCTCGCTGGTTTCGACCGCACGGCGGGAGTAGCCCAGAAGGAATTCGCGCGGGTCATCGCGCTGCGGGTCACCCCCCAAGTGCTCGATGCCCCACTCAAACGGATACGTAACGCGGCGGTTCTCGCGCGCCCAGTGCGCGCGCTCGATGGAATGAATCCAAGCTTTCAGCATGAATACCGATGAGGCCAACCGCAAAGAGATACACAAGAGCCGCAGAGTTTAGCTGTGGGTGTGATAAACCGTCAAGGCAAGAGCAAATGAATGGGAAGAAGGCGCGCCAGCATCCCCGAGCGCGCCCTCAACAATCTTTTCCCCCGACAGATACCGGAAACGGCGAAGCGCAGCTATTCTTTTCTCTTAGCGGTCCACTCCAGGCTGAATTGGCCCACCTGCATCGTCCCCTTCATCGTCCCGCTGTCCACGGTGCCGCTGTACTCGACCATGCGTTCGCCCTGCGGTGTCTTGCGCGTGACGGCAAAGCTGATCGAGTTCCCTTTGACGGATCCGGTCAAGGGTGCTTCGCCACCCCGCAGGGCGGCGAATGTGCCGGTCAGATTACCGCCGTCCTGTTCCAGGCTCAGCGATCTCGTGATCGACCCTTGCGGCCCCAGCAGGGTCAACTCCCAATCGCCCGCCACCTCCGCCGGTGGCCCGGCCTCGGCGACCTCTGCGGCGGCCACTTCCTCCTCGGACACCGGATTGCCCTCGGTGTCGTACACCTCAACCGGACCATAGGCTTCCATGATCTGCTTGATCTTTCCGGCGTTGCCCACCGCCACCACCTGCATGGTGTCGAGGTTGAGGTAGGTGCGGGCCACCCGCTGCACCTCGTCGGCGGTCACGGCCATGAGCTTGGCAGGATAGGTATCCCAGTAGTTCTCCGGGAAGCCGTAAATCTTGATGATGCGGGCATAGGTCAAGAGCTGGTTGGGCCGCTCCAACGAGAGCGCGAAGTTGGCCACCATGGCCCGCTTGGCCTCCTCCAGTTCCTTCTCAGGCACCGCCTCGTCCCGGATGCGCCGCAGCTCGTAGAGGAACTCCGTCATCGCGCCTTCGGTGACTTCGGTCCGCAACGACCCGCCCACGCGCCAGGGGCCGGGATACATCAAAGCAGTGAAGGAGCTGGACACGCCGTAGGTGTAGCCCTTCTCCTCGCGCAGGTTCAGGAACAGCCGCGCCGCCGGCCCTTGCCCGAGCACGCGGTTCATCACCACCATCGGGATGTAGTCCGAGTCGCGCCGGTCAATGGCGATGTTGCCCATCGTCAGGCTGGTCTGCACCGAGTTGGGCCGGTCCACCACATAGACCTTCTTGGCGGAAACCGGCGTGGGATTCGCCGGCAACTTGATTCCCAGCTCGGTTCGCTCCCACTCCCCCAGCCACTTCTCCAGCTTCGGGAGCAGGTCGGACGCGCTGACATCGCCGGCAAAGCTCAGGATGGCGTTCTGCGGGGCATAGTGCTCCCGATGCCACTGGGCCAATGCCTCAGACGTGAAGGCGTCCACCGACTCGGGAGTCGCCGACCGGACAGCAGCAGGATGGCCGCCGTACACCGCCCGGTTGAAGCGCTCGCTGGCCAGGAAGCCCGGCGACGAGCGCTGCTGGCGCAAGCTGGCCTTGAGCCGCTGCTTGAGCTTGTCCAATTCGTCAGCCGGAAAGGCGGGATGGAGCAGCACATCAGTGAACAGCGCGAACCACTGCTCGAAGTTGTCGCTCAGCCCGGAAGCGCTGATCGCCGACGCAGCCGACCCAAACGAAGAAGAGGCACCCAAGGTAGCTCCCAATCGGGCCACCTCCTCGGCGATTTGCCGGCTGGTGTGCGTCTGCGTGCCTTCGTCCAGCATCTGCGCGGTCACCACCGCCAGCCCCGGCAGGTCCGACGGCTCGAACAGTGGCCCGGCGCCGGTGATACTCAGACTCACCGACACCGCCGGCAGGCGGTGGTCTTCCATGATCAGCACGGTGAGACCATTCTCCAGAGTCGCTTCCACCGGCCGGGGCAGCTTGACGCGCAGGATTTCCTTTGACACCGGCGCCAAGTCCTTGCGCTCGACCTTGCTGACCGAGACGGCCTTCGAATCCTGACCCGGCTCCTGCGCCCACCCGGGCGCGCACACGGCCACCGACAGCGCGGCCGCCAAGACGAACGACAGGAAAAACTTTGGGCTCTTCATCGTTCTTCTCCTTCCTCTCTCTTCACTCGCCCGGCTTGGCTTCCGCCGTCTCCGTGGGCTTGGGCACGGTCGTAATCACGGTGCGGTTGGATTGCTTCAAGTAGGTGCGCGCCACCCGCTGCACGTCCTCCTTGCTGACCTGCAGGTACTTTTCCCCGATGGTGTTGATGAGCCCGGGGTCATCGAAATAGACGGCGTACTCACCCAGCAGGCGGGCCCGGAAGGATGTGCTCTGTAGCTGCTGGACGCGCAGGTGCCGCAGTTGCATCCGCACTTTTTCCAACTCCCAGTCCTCAATCGGCTCGGTCTTCAGGCGCTCGATCTCTTCATAGACCAGTTTCTCAATCTCCGCCATCTCCTTGCCCGGGCGCGCCACCGCCAGCAGCAGCAGGATAGAGGGCCCGCGAAGCATGAATACCCCTCCCGCGGCGGCCACGGCCGCCTGCTCTTCCTTCACCAGTTTCTGGTAGAGGCGGGAGGACTGTCCACTGGCTAGCACCTCGCCCAGCACGTCGAGGGCGTACCAATCGGGCGTGTTGGCGGGAGGAATCTTGTGGACGATGTCCACGCGCGGCAGCCGCGCAAAGCTGTCTTCCAGTGTCTTGCGCCGCCCACCTTTCTGTTCCGGTTCGCTCACGTCGGGCTCCGGGGGCGAGGGTTGCGAAGGAATAGCGCCGAAGTATTTTTCGATCTTGGCCAGGGCCTCTTCCGCCTTGAAGTCGCCCACCAGCGAAAGCACCGCGTTGTTGGGCGCATAGTAAATCCGAAAAAACTCGGCTACGTCCTCCACGGTCGCGGCATCCAGGTCCGCCATCGAGCCAATAGTGGAATGCTTGTAGGCGAAATTATCGTAGGCGGTTTCGAAAATGGCCTCGAAGGTTTTCCCGTAGGCCCGGTTGTCCACGCTCAGGCGCCGCTCTTCTTGCACGGCGTTGCGCTGGTTGTCGAGGTTGGCCTGGTTGATGACCAGCGACCGCATGCGGTCGGCTTCCAGAAACAGCCCCAGGTCGAGCTGGTTCACCGGCAGGGTTTCAAAGTAGTTGGTGCGGTCGGCGTTGGTGGTGCCGTTCATGCCGCCGCCGTTGTTGAAGATCAGGATAAAGTGCTCGCCCTTGCCCACCTTCTCCGAGCCCTGGAACATCATGTGCTCGAACAAGTGAGCGAAGCCGGTCCGCCCGGGGCGCTCATTCCGCGAGCCCACGTTGTAGGTCACGGCAATCGAGTAGGTGGGCGCCGAGTGGTCCTCGGCCAGAATCACCCGCAGCCCGTTGTCCAGCTTGAATTCCTCGAACTCCAGCCGGATTGATTGGGCGCTCTTGCCGCCCTCCGCAGCCTGAACCCCCGGCGCCAGCGGCACGAGAACCAGCAAACCCACACAGAGAAGCCCTGCCAGGAAAAACCTCGCCTTTCGCATCTCAATCACCCTTTCCCTTCATAGGATTGCCCGAGTTGTGCTCCCTTCACGAACGTGAAAGCGCCCACTCGGTCCACACTTCCGGATAAAACGAAATTCCATCCTAAATCTTAGACGAAACTCCAGCTCAAAGGTTACCGGGGCAATTTGAACCTGCCCTCCTCTGCCGCCTAATTATAACTCTCCGCCCCGGTTCCGGTGCAATTGCCGGGAAAGAGAAGGCTGAAAGTAGTCTCGCTCGCCGGTATTTGCGATAATGCGCCCGGCAACTCCATCATGGTTCAACTGACCGCAACCCTCATCACCCGCAACGAGGAGCGCAACCTGCCGCGCGCCCTGGCTTCGCTGGCCGACTTGGCCGACGAGATTCTGGTGGTGGACTCAGGCAGCACCGACGACACCTGCGCTGTCGCCCGCCGCTTCGGCGCACGCGTCCTCACCCGCCCGTGGACCGACTACTCCGACCAGAAAAACTTCGCCGCCGCGCAGGCCGCGCACGATTGGATTTTCAGCCTGGATGCCGACGAGGAGCTGAGCCCCCCCTTGCAGGAAAGCCTGCGCCGATGGAAACAAAGCCAGCCCACCGCGGTCGCCTATGCCATGCGCCGCCGGGCGCGCTACCTGGGCGCGTGGATTCACCACTCCGGCTGGTATCCCGACCCCAAGCTCCGCCTCTATCGCCGCGACCGCGCCCGCTTCGTGGGCGTACTGCACGAAAGCCTCCAGGCCGAAGGTCCGGTGGGGCAGCTCGACGGCGACCTCTACCACCACACCGTCAACGCCCTCAGCGAGCACACCAGCCGCATCAACCGCTACACCACCATCGCAGCCGAGCAATTGTTTGCCGCCGGTCGCCGACGCTGGCTGCCGTCGCTGCTGCTGGCCCCTCCCTGGACGTTTCTGCGCACGTATTTCTTCCAGCAAGGTTTTCGTGACGGCTACCGCGGCTGGCTGATTGCCCAGATGGCCGCCTGGTACGTCTTCCTCAAATACCTGAAACTGGGCGTGCTGGTCCACGGCGGCTCGCTCGCACCCGAGCCCAAGGAGGCACAGCCGTGACCTCGCTGCACGTCGATCTGGGACGGCAGTGGCGCGGCGGTCAGCATCAGGCGCTGCTGCTGCTGCGGGGATTGCAAGCCCGCAGCCACCCCACCGCACTGCTCGCCGTCGAAGGCGCTCCCCTGGCCGAGCGCGCCCAGGCGGAGGGCATCTCCATTCACACCGTCGGCCGGCGCGCGGTGCGACTCCAAGCCGCGGCCCGTCTGCGCCAACTCCTGCGGCAACGGCAGTTCGACGTTCTGCACCTGCACGACGCCCACGCCCTCACCGCCGCCTGGCTGGTCCGGGCGCGCCGCCGGACTCGTGTGCTGGCTTCGCGCCGCGTCGCCTATCGCCTACAATCAAACCCCGTGTCCCTCTCCCGCTATCGCGCCGCTCACCGTGTCCTGGCCATTTCTCGCTTCGTCGCGGAGACCGTGCGCGCGGCCGGGATACCCGCTGACCGCGTGGACGTGGTCTATGACGGCGTGGATTTTCCTTCCTTGCCGCCCACCGCAATGCGCCGCTCAGCGCGCCGGCACTGGGGCGTGACCGACAAGGAAAAACTGATCGGATGCGTCGGCTACCTGGTGCCCGGAAAAGGCCAGGAGTTTCTCCTTCGTGCCCTCCCAACCGTGCTGGAAAAGGTTCCGACTTGCCGCTTGATGCTGACCGGCGACGGCCCGCACCGCACGCAACTCGAACGCCTGGTGCGGCAACTGGGCGTGGAATCCGCGGTTTCCTTTGCAGGCTTCGTGGACGATCTCGCCCAGGTCTATTCGGCGCTGGACGCCTTTGTCTTTCCCTCGCTGTTGGAGGGACTCGGCACTTCCCTGCTGGCCGCGATGTCCTATGCGCTCCCCGTGGTGGCTGTGGCACAAGACGCGGGACTGGAAGTGGTGGAAGACGGAAGAAACGGCCTGCTGGTGTCTGCATCCGACTCCACTGCGATTGCGTTCGCGATTGTGCGCTTGCTGGGCGACGCTGACCTGGCCGCGCGTCTCGGGGCCGCCGCGCGGGAAACCATCCAGCAGCGTTTCACCGCCGACCGGATGGTGGAAAACACGCTTCGCATCTACCAACAGGTGTCTTCTGCAGGAGTGCGCGCGTGAATCTGGCCGCTTTCGATCTCGGTTTCCATCTGGCTGCCTTTGTGGTTGGCCTCACGATCGGCAGCTTCCTCAATGTCTGCATCCACCGCCTTCCCAAAGGAGAGTCCATTGTTCACCCGCGCTCGCGCTGCCCCCACTGCGGCCAGATGATCGCCGCCTACGACAACGTTCCTGTGCTCAGCTACCTGTGGCTCCGTGGCCGCTGCCGCCACTGTCGCAGCCGCATCTCACCGTTTTACCCGTTGATCGAGTTGCTCACCGGCCTCACGTTTCTACTGGTCTATCATCTCTGGGGAATTTCGCCGCCAGCCGTGAAAGCGGTGCTGCTGGCCTCGGCCCTGATCGTTCTGATCTTTACCGACCTGCGCGAGCGGCTGCTGCCGGACCGCATCACCTTCCCCGGCATCGCTGCCGGCTTCCTCTTCGCGCTTTGGCTGCCGCTGGAGGACGGGACTGCCGCCCTGCTGCTGCGGCTGCTGGGCGGAACCAATCTGCCTGCTGTTTTACTCTCGATCGCCGATGCGTTGCTGGGCGCTCTGCTGGGGGCAGGCCTGCTGTTCGCCCTGGGAGAAATCTGGTATCGCCTCCGCCGCGTGGAAGCTATGGGCCTGGGCGACGTGAAAATGATGGGCATGGTGGGGCTGTTCTTGGGCATCAAGCTGACGGTGCTGACGCTGTTGCTGGGCTCGTTGCTGGGCAGTCTGTTGGGCGGACTGTTCTTGCTGCTGGCGGGCAAAGACACCCGCTACGAGCTTCCCTTCGGCACCTTTCTCGGTGTAGCAGCTCTGATCGCGCTTTTCTGGGGGCCGCAACTGGTGGCCTCCTACCTGAGCCTGTTCCCCTAACCTTTGTCACCCCGCCGGCAAACGGTAGTGTCTTAATTTCACACCGAGCCCCCAGGCCCCTGCCTGGGGGAAGCGAAAATCCCTGCGGCGGGGGCCGCAGGGCTCGGTGTGATTTGGGCCGAGTTCCGAATCGCTCAAATTAAGACACTACCCGGCAAACCATTGCCTTGATTTCGCATCCAAGCAAAGAGTAGGCTTGTGCGTAGCAGCGCCGAAAGTAAAAGGTCTCGCAGAGGTGAACAATATGAAAAAGGCCATCCTGATTCTGAGCGCGCTGCTGCTGGTTGCCGGCCCGGCCTGGGCGCAGTCGCAAACTCACTCCCTGGGCGAAATCGCGCGCAAGCTGCGCGCCGCCCGCGCCAAGAAAGACCTCTCCAAGGTTCGTATTTACACCAACGACAATCTTCCCAAGTCCACGGTTCCCATCTCCGTTATGGGCCGCCGTGCCGCAACCCCATCAGAAGGAGCCGCCGCCGCGGGCCAAGTGGATGTCAGCGGGGAAGAAGAAGGGGAAGAATGCGACGAGCAGTGCTGGCGCGGCAAGTTCAGCGAACTGCGGCTAAAGATTCGCACCGCTGAAGGCGCAGTGGACCTCCTCCAACGCGAACACAACCTCGCCCGCACGCAGCACTACCAGGACCCCAACGCCGCTCTGCGCGAACAGTACTCCAACACCGCCGCCGGGGGCCGGCAACTCCAGGATCTGCTGAACCAGATGAATGAGAAGAAGCGAGAGATCCAGCAGCTTCGGCAGGAGTTGTCAACGCAGGAACGCGAAATGCGGCGCAGCGGCGGCAAGTCCGGCTGGGCCCGCGAATAGGTCGCGGCCGCTCTAGCGCTTCACACCCTGGTGGAGCGCGACCACGCCTCCTGTCCACGTCTGGTAACTGACTGCGCGGAACCCTGCCTGCTCCATCCACCGGGCCAATTCCTCACAGTCGGGAAACTTTTCGACCGAAGCCGGCAGGTAGCTGTACGGTCCGCGCACACCCGAAACTGTGTTTCCGATGCGCGGCAATACCGAGCGAAAGTAAAACCGATACAGCCAGGCGAACACGCCCCGCTGCGGCACCGCGAACTCCAGAATCGCCGCCACCCCGCCCGGCTTCAGCAGCCGACGGATCTCCTCCAATCCCTGGCGATAGTTCGCCAGGTTGCGGAACCCAAACGCCGCCGTCACCACATCGAACTGATTACCCGCAAAGGGCGACTGCAAGGCATCGGCTTCCACCAGCAACAAACCTGCCTGCGCCGCCGCGCTTTTCTCTCGTGCGCGCACCAACATCGGACGGGCAAAATCGCTGCCCACCACCCGCCCCCGACCCACGCGCGCCAGCTCCAGCGCCAGGTCAGCCGTGCCGCAACAGAGGTCAAGCGCACACGCCTCCCGCGAAATCAGTTGCGACTCCACCGCCGCGGCAGCGCGGCGCCGCCACCGCCGGTCAAAGGTGAGGGAAAGTAAACAGTTGAGAAGATCGTAACGAGGCGCGATGCGAGTGAACATCTCCCGCACGGCGCGGGCGGCTTCCCGCTCGTCGCGGGTTCCGGCCGGGCGCGTGCCCGGCAGAGGCTCTTGCGCGCTCATCGGAAGGGCCGCGCTCCGGTGAATTCTCGCAGCGTTGCCAGCACAGCCGTTTTGGGAACGCTCCCAACAATCTCCACCCGCCCGATCCGCCGCGGCAGAACGAACTTTATCCCCTGCTCACTCTTTTTCTTGTCAGCGAACAACTGCCGGTAGAGCCGCTCGACCCCTACCGGTGGCAGCGCGGGCAGCCGGCCCAACGACTCCACCAGCGCGATGATTCGCTCCGCGGTGGCGGGCGGAATTCGCCCCAACCGTTGTGCCAGGCGCGTTGCGGCAATCATCCCCCACCCCACCGCTTCTCCGTGCCGAAGCCGCCGGTAGCCGCCCAGCGTTTCCCAGGCATGACCAAAGGTGTGGCCGAAGTTGAGCACCTGCCGCAGGCCGCTTTCGCGCTCATCCCGAGAGACGATGCCCGCCTTCAACCGAATGCAATCGCGCAGCAGGCGGCGAACGCAGCGTTCCTCCCCCGCCAGCACGGCCGGCAGCTCCTGCTCCAGAAACCGAAACAGGCCCGGCGCGCCGATGACTGCGCACTTCACCACCTCATACAAACCAGCTCGATACTCGCGCGCCGGCAAGCTGCCCAGCGTGCGCGGGTCTGCCAACACCGCCAGCGGCGGGTGGAACGCCCCCAGCAGGTTCTTCCCGGAACGCAAGTTCACACCGGTCTTGCCTCCGATGGCGCTGTCAATCTGCCCCACCAGCGTGGTCGGCAGTTGCACGTAGGCAATCCCGCGCATGTAGCTGGCAGCCAGGAAGCCGGCTACGTCGCCCACCACACCGCCCCCCAGCGCCGCCACCACCGCCGTGCGATCAGCGCCGCGCCGCAGCAGCTCTTCCGCCAATTGCTCCACCGTGCTCAACCGCTTGCGCTGCTCGCGGTCGTTCATGAGCAAAATCTCGGGACGGAAGCCGGCTGCGCGCACGCTCCGCGCCAACTCCCGGCCCCACAACGCCCATACGCGGGGCGAGCTGACAATGAAAAGCCGCCGGCAGCCGGGACGCAACCGCCGCAGCCGTTGCCCGGCCTGCCGCAGCAAGCCCGCCCCCACCCAGACCGGATAGTGAGCGCTGGCCGCCCGCACTCGAATGGTCTCGACTCGGCTTCGCAGTTCTTTACCCATGACAGTCGGTATTAGTTATCCGGAATTTCCGTTTTTAACTTTACCTTTGCGCACAATCATACGCCAGTCGCCCTCTTGTGCCAAGCTCACATCGCCATAGCCGCGATGGGGGGGGAATCCCGGCTCGTTTTGGCAGCATACTGAGAATGATCGCGGCGCTGCCCCTGCCGAACGAGTAACGAGACGGAAAGCACAGTGAATCTACGGGCAGAGTTCAGGGAGTGGGAATCAGTGTCGGCGGCTCCGACCCGCGCTTCCAATCCCTCCTCCACCGCATGAACTTCCCGGAGTAGGCCTTTGCCACGGCATCCAAGAATCCTGTTCCTACTTGACTCCACTACCTCATCGGGCGCAGAATCCGCCAACCCGGCGGGGCCAAACGATGCTCCCTCATCAGCCAACGCCCGCAAGACCCGAACGGCGTCGCAGTCAGCGAATCCCAATCGTCAAGCCCGTTGAGGTGGCGTGGCACACCGAGAAGGGCATCTACGTCAAGAAGCAAACCCAAACCGAGGAGGTCAGCGCTCACGGGGCTCTCCTGCGGGCGGAGCACGACCTTCCTGTGCGGGGGGTGATCGCACTCAAACAGGGCACGGCAACGAACTGGGCCATGGCGCGGGTAGCGCGCTGTTGCCCTGCTCGGCCAGATGGTCAGACACAGGTTGCTGTTGAGCTAACCGTCCCCAGCGAAGCATTCTGGGGTGTCTTGTTTTGGTCTGGCGTGTGAGGTTCCCGCTTTCAAAACATCAGAGGACGTTATGGGCATGTATTGGACAGAACTTCAACGCGCTCTGAATGGCGCAGCGAAGTCTCTGGGCAAAGAGCCACGTTTCCTGGTTATTCCCGACCAGCGAAACACCACTCTGAGGTGTTCCTGACTTATCGCAACAGCGTCAAAACGTTCTGCTGCTGTGTGTTGGCCTGGGACAGTGCCGCGAGACCGGTCTGGTTGAGGATTTGGAACTTGGTCAAGTTCGCAATCTCCACAGCTATATCGGCAGCGCGGAAGCCGTCCTCCGCATTGGTCAGGTTCAGTACCTGGTTGGCGATGACGTTGACGGCGGACTGGAGCCGGTTGATGGTGGCTCCGATCTCGCCTCGCAACAGCGCCACCTGTTCGATGGCGTCGTTGACTTCGGAAATGGCCGTGGTGGCGGCGGCGACGCTGGTCAGGAGGTCGTCGCTCAGGTCCACTACGGTCGAGCCGTCCGAAGTGAGGTTGGCCGAGGAGACCCCCTGGGTCGCGGTGACGATTTCGCTGTTCGTGTTGGCATCGCTGAGGAAGACGGAGGTGGCAGTGGTGGTGAATACCGAGGTGCCGTTGAAGGTGGTGCTGGAGCCGATGCAGTCGACTTCCGCCAGGATGGCCTGGAACTCGGCGTCCAGCGCGCCGCGTTGGTCGTCGCTGACAGTTCCGGTGGCCGCTTCCGTGCCCAGGGTGATGGCGCGGTTGAGCAGGTTGCTAATCTGAGCCAGCGCACCATCGGCTACGCTCAAGCTGCCGATGCCGTCGTTGGCGTTACGGGATGACTGCGAGAGCGCCGTAATGCTGGCGCGCAAGCCGTCGGCGATGGCCAGACCTGCCGCGTCGTCCGCTCCGGAGTTGATTCGCGTGCCGGAAGCCAGACGAAACAGCGTACGAGACAGTTGCGCCCCGGTAATGGTCAGCTGGTTCTGGGCTGCCAAGGCCGGGATGTTGTTGAGAATGCTAAGCGCCATGGTCTAATGCTCCTTTTGTGGTTCCAGCACTCGGATAAGTGCCCGTTACTCCAGGGGTTATGCCCTTTGAGTACCAAGCTCACTAGGTCTATCGGCACCTGGGGACATTCCTTTAGTCGGAATTTAGCCGGAATTTCCGATTTCAACTTTACCTTTGCGCACAATCATACGCCCCATCAGAAGTCACGCGCGATCCTTGGAAATCGACACGCAAGAACTTGTTGAAGGAGAGTTGGAACGGCTGGTTTTTGGTCTCACCCACTAGGTGTCTACCTCCTGAGGGCTTCTAGGTGCTTGGTTCACGCATGAACACAGACGCTGAGTATCTTCTACCCCGTTATCAGCGATTTTCAAATCGGAAATCTGGGGTTATACCACTGAGACTCCGCCCCCCACTACCACCACAGATATCCTCGCACACACCGGGCAGTGGGCTATAAGTGTGTTGCTGTGTCTGATGGCCTCTCCCCAGCGGCAGGGGCCGCTGGGCTGGACAGTGATTTAAGAATGACGAACGCCAATCTCGCAACGGCCTTTCAGCGCAGACAATCTCCCTCGCGTCCAACCCGGTGGCCCCTGCCACCGGGGCTCAAAGCTCCCCATCGTCGCAACAACACTATTCTGACCTACGACGCACACACGGAGAACAGTTGAAGCGCCGGAACGGCTAGTCTATGATGACTGAGAAGTGACGTGCGCTGATGAAAAGCGGCACAGCCCAGCAGACCGACTTCCTTGTTATCGGGTGTGGCATTGCCGGTCTGCGCGCGGCGATTGAACTGGCCGGCACCGGCGCGCACGTCCTTGTCCTGAGCAAAGCCGACCTGACCGAATCCGCCACCCAGTACGCGCAGGGAGGCATTGCCGCCGCGCTGAGCGACGAAGATGAAATCCACCTGCACCAGCAGGATACTCTCAGCGCGGGCGACAGCCTCTGCAATCCGGCCGCGGTGCAAGTCATGGTGGAGGAAGGCCCGCGCTACATTCAAGAACTGATCGAATGGGGCACGCGCTTCGACCGCGAAGGCACGCGGCTGGCCTTCACGCGCGAAGGCGCCCACAGCCGGTCGCGGGTGCTGCATGCGCAAGGGGATTCCACCGGGCGCGAAATCGTCCGCGCCCTGTTTGCCCGTGCCCACGCTTTCAAGACCATCGAGTTTCTTCCCTTCGCCTTCACGGCGGAGCTTCTGCTCGACGCGCAGCGCGTGGTCGGAGTTCGCTACGTTGACGAGCACCGCCAGCGCTTCGGGGAAATCCGGGCGGAGGCTGTCCTGCTGGCCACCGGCGGGCTGGGGCAGGTGTACGCGGAAACCACCAACCCGGCCCTGGCCACCGGGGACGGCGTTGCCGTTGCCTGCCGGGCCGGTGCTGAGCTGAGCGATATGGAGTTCGTCCAATTCCATCCCACCGCCCTCTACCTCAACGGTGCGCCGCGCTTTCTGCTCTCTGAGGCGCTGCGCGGCGAGGGCGGCTGTCTGCGCAACATCGACCTGGAGCATTTTATGCCGCGCTACCACGAAGCCGGCGACCTGGCTCCGCGCGACGTTGTCTGCCACGCCATCGTGACCGAACTGGAGCGCACCGGCAGCGAGTTCGTGTACCTGGACATGACCGGACTCAACCCGGACAAGGTGAAGGCGAGGTTTCCCCGCATCTACGCGACCTGCCTTGAACACAACCTGGATGTTACCGCCGACCTCATCTCGGTGCGCCCCGCGGCCCACTATGCCATGGGCGGCGTCGCCACCGACCTCGACGGACGCACCACGCTCGACGGCCTCTTCGCCGCAGGCGAAGCCGCTTGCACCGGCGTCCACGGCGCCAACCGCCTGGCCAGCAATTCCCTGCTGGAAGGTTTGGTGTTCGGCGCTCACGTCGGCCATGCCATGGCCGCTGCGGCTCCCCGCCGCAAGACCAAACCGGCCCGCCGGGCACGCGCCGCCGCAGCCGCGCCAGCAAACCGCCGCAAGAGCGCGCCGAGCGAGATTCCTCCCGAGGTGGCCACCTGCGTTGACCAGATCCGCCGAATCATGTGGGAGAAGGTGGGCATCATTCGTTCCGGCCCCGCTCTGAGTGAAGCCCTGGACGAGCTCGCTCACTGGGAGCGGCCCCTGCCCGACTTCCCTTCCCGGCCCCATTACGAAGCCGCCAACCTTCGCCTGGTGGGCGAACTGATTGCCCGCAGCGCTCTGGCCCGGGAAGAAAGCCGCGGCGCGCACTACCGCTCCGACTTTCCCTACCGCTTGGAGAAAGAGGAATGCCAGCACTCCTGCATCCCTCACGGCCAGCCGGTCGGCTTCCGCTAGCAGCGCTCCTTCCCCAACTCGCCACTGGAAGAAAATCCCGAAGGAAACTTTCCGCGCTCGCCCGGAAAGAACTTTAGTGAGATTTCTGCCCCGGCCAGCGCCGCCCCAGGCGCTCCACCGTTTTCAGCACTACTTCACCCACAATCTCCATACTCTGCGCGCTCAACTTGTCCACCGTGTCGTCCGGGGTGTGCCAATAGCGATTGCCGGGGCCGTAGTCCAAATCAATCAGGTCAACCGCCGGCACCCCCGCCTGCACAAACGGGACGTGGTCATCCTCGATCACCGTCGTCTGGTCGAGGAAATGAATCCCGTACCCGCTCGCGCGTGCAATCTGCCAAACCAAATCCACCAACCAAGCAGTCGAGTTGCGCTCCCGCCGCAGGTTCAGGTTTTTGTCGCCGATCATGTCCACCACAATCACCGCCTTGATCCGATCCAAGGTGCCGTCTTTTTTCCACGCCGAAGCTTGGTGGCGGCTGCCGTAGAAACCATCGGTCGAAGTGAACCGCTGGAAGGCTTCCTCGCCGTCGAAAAACACCACCCACACGGTGAGAGAATTCTTTCGCCGGCCCAGCACGTGCGCCAACTCCAGCAACAGTGCCGTGCTGGAGCCGCCGTCGTTGGCGCCGATGAAGTTCTCCCGTGCCACTGTGTCGTAGTGCCCGGCCAGCACCACCATCTCCTGCGACTGTCCCGCGAACTTTGCGATGATGTTCTTCATCCGCACCTTCCCGCGCGGGGTCTGGGCCACGAAGTCCACTTCTTCAATCTCGTCGGCGGAGGCGCGCCGCAACTGCCGGATGATGTAGCGCTGGGCGCGGCTGTGGCTGGGCGAACCCGGCACCCGACCGCCGAAGCGAACCAGCTCCCGCACGTGCTCCAGCGCCCGCTGCCCGCTGACCGCGTCTTTCGGTCCGGCTGCGCTGACACTCCCGCCCAGAAGAAGCAACGCGAGCAGAAAACTCGTGCAGCGGTTCCAGTTCATTCGTTAGCGTCCTTCTTTTTTCGTCGTCGCCGCGCGACCTGCACCACCGCCGACACCCCGATGCCCACTACATACAGCGCCACCATCGGCACCGCGAACACCGCCATGGTAAAGGCGTCGGTGGTGGGCGTGATCAGCGCCGCCACCACCGCAATGCCCACGATGGCGTGGCGCAGGTAGTGGAGCAGGAACGCCGGCGTCAACAGGCCGATCCAAGACAGAATAAAAATCAGCACCGGCAGCTCGGCGATCACGGCCATCCAGAGAATCATGGTCAGCCACAGGCTGAAATACTCGTTGATGCTGATGAAGGCGTCGAAGAATTCTGTCCCGAACGAAAGTAAGAACGTCAGCGTGATCGGCAGCACCACTCGATGGGCAAAATACGCCCCCAGCATGAACAAAACCGAGGACGAGAACACGAAGGGCAGGGCGAAGCGCTTCTCGTTTCGATACAAACCGGGCGCGACAAATAGCCATAACTGCCAAAAGATGACGGGGGCCGACAAAAAGATGCCCGTATAAAGCCCCACCTTGAGCGCAATCCGGATGGGCACCAGCGGCCCGGTAAAAATCAGCCGCTGCTCCAGCCCCACCACTCGGAAAGCGTCCAAGATTGGGACGGAGAGAAAGGTGTAGATTTCCCGCCAGAACACGAACCCAATGATGCAGCAAACCGCCACGCCGATGAAGCAGTTGATCAAGCGCCGGCGCAGCTCCACCAGATGGTCGAAGAAGCCCATGGTGGCGGAGGAGCCGAGTCCAGCTTCCAGCAGGGCGGGGTCCTCTTGGAAAGGCATCGATCAGGCGTCGCCGGGGGGCTTAGCGGCTGGGCGGGAAGGTCGCGTCAACCGCGGTTCTTTCCCGGTGTTGACGTCCTCCTCATAGGTGCGGATCTCTTCTTTCACCGTGGCTTGCAGGTCGTTGGAGGCTCGGCGGAACTCAGACAAGCCTCGGCCCAACAGCCGGCCCAGTTTCGGCAATTTGCGCGGCCCAAAGAGCAGCAAAGCCAGCAGCAGAATAAAAAAAACTTCGGTCATGCCCAGCGGGCCCATTCTATTTGCCTCCTGCCGCAGTGTAGGGGTCGCCGCCGCAACAAGTCAAGCGAGCTCGAAAAAGCCTATGTTATACTGTCGAACGGGCGGCTGGGTGCATCTAAATAAGACAAGCTAGGGGGGCATGCGAGGCACAATGCAAGGGAGCAAACGTGGATTCTGGGCTGCGCTGGCGGTCATCCTTCTTTCGGCCATTCTGGGCGGCATCTACGGGCCGCGGGTTGAAGCGACGACCTCCCGCGGGAGTGACATCGAAGACGCCGTACGGAACTTCACCAAGATTTTTGCCATTGTCGAGCAGAACTATGCCGATCCAGTGGACCCCGACCGTGCCATCTACCATGGCGCCATCCCGGGCATGTTGCGCACGCTCGATCCCCATTCCAACTTTCTGGACACCCGCGCCTTCAATCTGCTGCGGGAGGATCAGCGCGGGCACTACTATGGGGTGGGGATGCAGGTGGGACCGCGTGACGGCCGCACCATTGTCCATGCTCCCTTCCCCGGCTCCCCGGCCTACAAGGTTGGCCTGCGGCCCGGCGACATCATCATCCGCGTGGACGAGACTCCCACCGACGGCCTCACCACCTCCGAAGTGGCGGACCTGCTCAAAGGCCCGAAGGGAACAGTTGTGCGCGTCTGGGTTTCCCGTGAAGGGTTTGAGGAGCCGCTGCGGTTCGTCATCACCCGCGCCGAAATCCCCCGCCTGAGTGTTGACTTCTACTTCCACCTCCAGCCCCGGGTAGGCTACGTCCGCGTAGCCCACTTCAACGAGAATACCCATAAAGAAATGGCGGAAACGTTGGAGAAGCTGGACGTGGACACCCTGGAAGGGCTGGTCCTAGACCTGCGCGGCAATCCTGGCGGCCTGCTGAACGAAAGCGTAGCGGTGGCGGATATGTTTCTGGAAAAAAATCAGCTGATCGTCAGCCACCGGGGCCGCACCCAGCGGGAACGGCGCTACCACGCCACCCGCGGCAACGGCGGGCGCAATTTCTCCCTAGTGATTCTCATTGACCGCTACACGGCCAGCGCAGCGGAAATTGTCTCCGGCGCCATCCAGGATCACGACCGCGGCCTGATTGTGGGCGAGACCAGTTTCGGCAAGGGCTTGGTGCAGACTGTCTATCCCCTCAGCCAGGGCACCGGCATGGCCCTTACCACTTCCCGCTACTACACACCCAGCGGCCGGTTGATTCAGCGCGACTTCACCGCGGTCTCGCTCTATAACTACTATTACGGCAACGACCGCGAAAACAATTCTCACGATGTCTATGCCACCGATAGCGGCCGGACCGTGTACGGAGGCGGGGGTATTACACCCGATGTCGAAGTTCCCCATCTCCGCTACAATCCCTTCCAGGAAGCATTGATACGGAAACTCATTATCTACCCTTTCGAGGTTGGCATCGGTGACTTCGCCAAGCGCTGTCTGGCCCAGCATCCGGGAGTGTCCCGCGACTTTGAAGTCGATGACGCCGTCCTAACCGAGTTTCGGCTCTACCTGAACGAGCGCAACCTCCAATTTGCTGAAACCGATATTCAAGACAACCTCGACTGGCTCAAATTGCACATCAAGAAAGAGGTTTTCACCTCCGCCTTTGGCCTCGATGATGGCCGCAAGGTGGCCATCCAGGCTGACCCCCAGGTGCAGCGCGCTCTCGAACTGCTGCCGCTGGCGAAGCAATTGACCGAAGACGCCGAGCGCACCATCGCCGAGCGGCGCGGAAAGCGCTAGCACTCGGCACGCGCTCCGAGACCCGCCCCGTCAATAGCGCAGTAAAGCTTGTTCGCTGATTGGGAAGTTCCAGATTCTCTGGCTCGTTCGGAGTGAACCCAGCCGGCTATTTCCCGTAGAGCGCCAGAAGCGCAATCGTCACCCCGATCATCCAGCTTAGTACCACCAGTCCCGATAAGCCCAACACGGCCTTGGCGTTGTGCCACGGCAGCGCAGACGCTCGCCCCCGGCGGTGAATCTCTGCCCTGCTTCGTACCGCTTTCATCACTTCCGCCCCCCGAGAGAAGCCGCAGGTGGCGGGGGGCTTCCTCTTCTTTCTGAAAGAGCCTGGCTCGCCGCCACCCTGAGCTTTGGTTTGGCCTTCAGAAGTTGGTTTGAATGTCGTTGTTGGCGGCAATATCCCGCAGGGTGGAAATCAGCTCGGTGTCATTGTTGCTGAGCATTGCCACCCGCGTGGTTCCGCGGCGGTGGATGGTGATCAGGAGGCTGCGGTCGGGTGCGATGGCCTCGCGGGGTATACGCACCAGATCGCCCGTGTCGAGCATGATGTAGCTGCCCGGTTCGCTAATCTTGTTGAACTCCAGAACCTTCAGGACACCTGGAGTTTCCTTCAACTGAGATTTCATCTCTGTCATGGTAGTCCTCCCGACTTGGAAATGAGAATGGAGAACTTCTATGGCATCGAGTTAAGGATTGCATTAGTGGCAGATTAAAAATTCAGCCAAGCGCCAGCCAAGAGACTGGACGCAAAATTTCCCTCACCCGGCTACTTGTTACAAAAGGAAAAATGACGGAATGGCGGGTGGACGGTGGCATCCTGACTCGTCGGGACAACCTCCCGACCGGTGCTCCCCATGAAGCGAACCAAGCTAGTGCGGTGAAAACAGAATGGTTGGTGGACGGGAGGGGATTCGAACCCCCGACCTCCGCAGTGCGAGTGCGGCGCTCTCCCAACTGAGCTACCCGCCCACTGCACCCATTCTAAGAAGCCGCGTAGACTTTCGCAAGACTCCCCTTTTGCCCTTGGCCTTTCAGCGCGATGCCTGCATCAGTGCCTCGATAGATTGACGGCTCTTCCAACTCTTGTTTTTCCGTTCCCGGCGCACCGCCTCGGCTCTACTGGAAAACTCTTCGCGATGGATAAGCTACCAGGAACTGCAGTTGCGATGAGAAAGCCACGCCTTAGTCTTTTGATGCCACGTCAAAAGCGCGCGCGAGGACGTCCAGGTATTTCATAGCGGTGCCGGTGTTGAAGAGGATCATTGTGTCTTCGCCCTTCAGTACGCCACGCTCCAACAGCTTGGGCAGCGCTGCAATCACCGCGCCGCCTTCCGGACAGGCAAAGATTCCCTCCAACCGCGCCAGGGTTCGGACGCCCGCAAGGATTTCGTCGTCGGTGGCGGCGACGGCGGCGCCGCCGCTGCGGTAGATGGCGTCCAGCACCAGGAAGTCCCCCAGCGCTTTGGGCACGCGCAGCCCGGCGGCGATGGTAGCGGCGTCCTTCCACGGTTCCGATTCCGGCTTGTGCTGCTCAAACGCGCGCACAATAGGGGCGCAGCCGCTGGCTTGCACGGAAATCATTTTCGGCCGCTCCGACCCGATCCAACCCAGCGCCTCCATTTCATCAAAAGCTTTCCACATTCCGATCAGGCCCACCCCGCCCCCGGTGGGATAAAAGATGGCGTCGGGCAGCCGGCCACCGAGCTGCTCGTAGAGCTCATAGCCCAGCGTCTTCTTGCCTTCGATCCGATAGGGCTCTTTGAGGGTGGAAACGTCGAACCAGCCTTCGCGCTGCTTGCGCTCCGCCAGCAGCCGCCCGCAGTCGCCGATCAAGCCGTCCACTAGGATCAGGTTGGCGCCATGCGCGCGCACCTCAAGCTGGTTGGCCTGCGGCGCATCCTTCGGCATCAGAACGTAAGCTTCCAGTCCGGCACGGCTGGCGTAGGCAGCCAGCGCGCCGCCGGCGTTGCCCGCGGTCGGAACCGCCAGCTTGCGCGCGCCCAGCGCCCGCGCTTGCGAGACTGCGGCCGCCATCCCGCGCGCCTTGAAGGTCCCGGTGGGATTGAAGGACTCATCTTTCAAATAAAGGTGAGGACAACCGTGCATCTCCCCCAAGCGCTTCAAGGGCAGCAGCGGGGTGCCGCCCTCGCCCAAGGTTACCGCCGCATCGGCTGATCCCGGCAGAACTTCCTGGTAGCGCCACAGGTCCCGGCGCCGTCCCCGCAAGCTCTCCTGGGTGAGCGTGCGCGCGGCCCCGGCCAAATCGTAGCACGCCAGCAGGGGCGCTCCGCAGCTACACAGGTTCTGCAGTTCGCCGGCGGAATGGACAGCCGAGCAGCGCGAACATTTCAAGTGGGTGAGAAATGATTTTGACATCGGAAAAGAGGCGCAGTGTATCAAACCACCGGCGGCGCCACAACCCGTCCGGCCCGCATGTAGCTGCAAAGTGAGAATGTCCTATTTGCGCAAAGTAGGAATGTCCTCTTTCATCAGGGCCAGGAGGGACGATGAGAGAGGAGCGAATCGAATTGAGCCAACGGGAGCAGGATCGGTTGAAGGTACTCCACCAAGTCGAGCAGGGCTATCTGACCCAGGTGGAAGCGGGCCGGCGGGTGCAGGTGAGCGTACGCCACCTGCGGCGTCTGCTGAGACGGGTGCGGGCGGAGGGGGACAGGGGCGTAGTGCATCGGCTGCGGGGGCGGCCCTCGAACCGGAAGATTCCAGCGGCCCTCCAGGGGCGCATCCTGGCCCAGGTGCGGCGGCGCTACGCCGACTTTGGGCCCACGCTGGCCAGCGAGCACCTGGCGCGAGATGGGTGGCAGGTCAGCCGGGAGACGCTGCGGCAGTGGATGACCGCCGCCGGGCTGTGGCGGTCGCGCCGGCAGCGGAGGCCGGCGGTGCACGTCTGGCGAGAGCGGCGGGCCGCCTTCGGCGAGTTGGTGATGATGGACAGCTCGCCCTATCGCTGGTTGGAGCGGCGCGGACCTCCCGTGCAGTTGATCGCGCTGATCGACGACGCTACCAGCCGGGTCTGGGGCCGCTTCGCCGCCCAGGACTCGACCGAGGAAAACCTGCGCACCCTGGCAGGCTGGCTCCGGCGCTGGGGACGGCCGCGGGCACTCTATACCGACAAAAGCAGCCTGTTCCGCACCACCCGCTCGGCCCGGCTCGACGAGCAGCTCGGCGGTCAGCCGGCCCGCACCCAGATCGGGCGGGCCCTGCAGGAGTTGGGGATCGAGTGGATTCCCGCCCACAGCCCCCAGGCCAAGGGGCGCATCGAGAGACTATTCGGCACCTTGCAGGACCACCTGGTCAAGGAGATGCGCCTGGCCGGGGTGCACACGGTGGAGCAGGCCAACCGCTTCCTGGCAGCAGTCTTCCTGCCTTTCTGGGAGCAGCGCTTCACCGTCGCTCCGCGCCAGCCGCACGATGCCCACCGCCCGCTGGGAGGCACCCAGCGGCTGGAGTCAATCCTGAGCGTGCGCGAACCGCGCCGGGTGGCAGGCGACTACACCGTGCGCTGGCAGGGCCAGCGCTGGGCGATCCCGCGCGCCCAGGTGCGAGCGGGGTTGCGGGGGGCGCGGGTGGAGGTCGAACGGCGGCTCGACGGCAGCCGCTGGGTCCGCTTCCGCGGCTCTTTATCTCAGCCTGCGGCCCTGCCCGAGCCCGCCGCCCGCGCCCGCAACCCCCTTCGGCCTACGGCCTACGGGGCTTGCGGGCCCAAGGAAAGGCAAACGAAAGTACATTCCCCCTCCCGATCACCCTTGGAGGAGGACATTTCTATCTGGCAAAAAACCGGACATTTCTACTTTGCGTTGACACCCGTCCGGCCCGCATGCTAGAATGAACCCGCTCGATGAACGCGCCCGTCCGCCTGCTGGCCATCGACATTGACGGCACACTGCTCGACAGCCGTGGCAACTCCCGGCCGCCAACCGCGACGCCATTGTGGCCGCGCATCGCCGCGGGGTTGAGATCATGCTGGTCACCGGGCGGCGCTTTACTTTTGCTCAACCGATTGCCGCTCAGTTGCCGGTTGACTTGACTGTCATTGCCAGCAACGGCGCGTTGGTCAAATCCAAGCAGGGAGAAAACCTGGCGCGGCAACTGCTCCCCCGCCGGCAAGCCCGCGCCGTCCTGGCTGCCGCCGGCGCCGAGCGGGAAAAGGCTTTGCTGCTCTTCGACCGGGACGGTCACGGGCAGATCGTCGCCGAGCGCTTCGACCCTTCGCACACCTCGGTGCAGGGTTATCTCGACCGCAACCGGCAGTACCTGTTGCAGGTGGACCGCCTGGAAGAAGCCCTGGCCGA
>CBDFHE010000007.1:0-35606 GCA_965247455.1 Candidatus Acidiferrales bacterium | reverse complement strand
GTGCTGCGGATGGGGCTGGTGGGGGCGAACCCTGAGCCGCAAGTGGTGGGCTTAGACGAACTGCCCGGCAAGAGCAACTACTTCATTGGTAACGATCCGAAAAAGTGGCGGACGAATGTCCCTACCTACCGCAAGGTGGCGTACCAGGAGGTCTATCCCGGCATCGACTTGGTGTACTACGGCACAGACCAGCGGCAATTGGAGTACGACTTCATCGTCGCACCGGGCGCTGACCCCAAAGCCATCACGCTGCACTTTGAAGGCGCGGAAAGTATTGAATTGGACGCGCAGGGCAACTTGCTTCTGCACCTGTCTGAAGGCAAAGTGCGCGTTCGCAAGCCGGACATCTACCAGAAGGGAGCCGGGGCGCAGCAAGAAATTTCCGGCACCTTTGTACTCGAAGGTAAGAACGGGGTCGGATTTGAAGTCGCCGCCTACGATGTCGACAAACCACTCATTATTGACCCAGTCTTGGTGTACTCCACTTACCTGGGAGGTGCCGAACGGGACGAAGCCGTTGCCATCGCGGTCGACGATTCTGGCAACGTTTACGTTACGGGCTTCACCTTAACTTTTACAGGGTCGAGCAGCTTCCCCACGGAGAGCCCCATCCAACCGACCTTTGGCGGTGGTTTTAGTGACGCATTTGTGAGTAAATTGAGCACCGACGGGTCAACGCTCCTATACTCCAGTTTCCTCGGCGGGAGCGGCGGCGAACAAGGTTCTAGCATCGCCCTAGACGCTTCCGGCAACGCCTACGTGACGGGGGAAACATTCTCCTTTGATTTCCCCACGACTCCGGGTGCTTTCAAGACTACCGGGGGCGGCGTCTTCGTAACGAAGTTAAATCCCACAGGTTCCGCTCTTGTCTATTCCACGATGGTAGGCGAGGGGACCGGCCTCAGCATCGCGGTGGATACCTTAGGCAACGCTTATGTAGCAGGGACAACCGCTTCCGGCAGTTTTCCCACGGAGGGTGCATTTCAACCCGTAATGGGGGGCGAAAACGATGCTTTCGTGACTAAGTTGAATCCCACAGGCTCGGCACTGGTTTACTCCAGTTTCCTCGGCGGGAGCGGATTTGACTAGGCTGAAGGCCTCGCGGTGGATGCTTCTGGCTATGCCTACATGACGGGAAGAACCTCCTCGGGAAATTTCCCCACGTTGAGCGCTTTTCAACCCATATTCGGAGGGGTCAGCGATGCCTTCGTGGCAAAGGTCAATCCCGCCGGTTCGGGACTAATCTACTCTAGCTATCTCGGCGGCAGCGACAACGAGAATTTTTTCTTGCCTTTGCCCGACAGCGATATTGACGTGGACGCGTTCGGCAACGCCTACGTCATTGGAAGCACCAAGTCGCTCGATTTTCCTACAACACTGGGGTCCTTCGATACTACTCTGGACGGCTTCACCGACGCTTTCGTGGCCAAGGTGGGAGCAACGGGTTCGCTCATCTACTCCACCTACCTGGGGGGCTGCTGCGAGGACGAAGCTAATGGTGTTGCCGTGGACGCTTCCGGCAACGCCTACGTAACAGGAAGAACACCCTCGACTGATTTTCCGACAGAGAATCCCATTCAAGCCACCCTCGCTGATGCTGGCCTCGGTGACTTATTCGTAACAAAGCTGAATGCCGATGGCTCGGGCCTCGTATTCTCCAGCTATCTTGGTGGAAGTGGTTCCGACGAAGCCCATGCCATCGCCCTAGACGCTTCCGGCAACGCCTACGTAACGGGGTTTACTTTATCGGCGGACTTCCCCACCACCGCGGGGGCGTTCCAACAATCGACGCCGGAGGGTTGTTCTTCCTTCCCGGACGGTTACATTCCGTTTACGCAGGTGTATTCCACCTCCGCCCCCAATGCTGCTGGCGACCGACTGGTGGTGGGCCAGATGAGCCTCGAGGCATTCAACACTCTTCAGACGATTTCACTTCCCAGCACGGTCAACGAAACTTTCTGTGGCTTGGTCGAGCTAGCCCCTGGTTCATTTTTCGGAGCATACGTTCCAACGGCGGCAGAACGCCTGGGAGATTTCAGCTCTTTCGGTGTGCCACCGATCGACCCACTGACCGGCCTGCCGTTTCCCGGAAATATTATTCCAGCTTTCCGCCTAGCCGACCCCTATGCTTGGCGGATCTTCACCCCTTCCCCCCGCGGGGATGTCTTTGTGGCCAAGATCGGCCCGGAATTCATCGAAGTGACCATCGACATCAAGCCGGGCAGCGATCCCAATGCCATTAATCCCGCGGACTCAGGTCTTACCCCCGTAGCAATTCTCACCACCGATACTTTCGATGCCACTACCGTGTCCCCCATAACAGTCCAGTTTGGCCCCGCTGAGGCGAGCTTGGAACACCAGCTTGGCCACCTCAAAGATGTGGATGGCGATGGTGACCTCGATCTGGTTCTTCATTTCCCTACACAGGCAACGGGAATCCAATGCGGCGACAGCGAGGCTTCCTTGAGCGGTGAGACGTTTGGGGGACAGGCCATCCAGGGCTCGGACAGCGTTGTCACCGTAGGCTGCACCTAGTCGCCGGTGGCGAGGATTTTGCTCGCCGAGAGGCCATAGCACGCTCCTTCGCATATTTTGCGGGGCGCCCGGCCGCAAACTGCGCGGTCCCGGTGGAGATGGTAGCGGCGATGCCCGTACGGGCATCGCCGGCCTTTCACGCGGACCCAACAGCCGACGAAGAATCCCCCGGTGGGGCTTCTTCGCCGCTACCCCGCCCGCGCACAACGCCAAGATCGTTTGGAAGAGCCCCGCTTTGCCTGTCCCGCCGAAGGCGTGGGGGGGCCGCCCACTTGCCGTCGCGCCTAGCCGTTCTTGCTCTGTGTACTCTGTGCTTCTATGGCTATAATCATTTCGAGGTTGAGGGTGCGCCATGTGGCTGCTGGCGGTTGATTCGAGTTCCAAGGACGCGAGTGTGGCATTGCTGCGCGACGACCGACTGGTCGCGCTGGTGGCGCCGCGGAGCGACGAGCAGCACTCGGTAGCTCTCTTTCGCCACATGCAAGCCGCTTTGCGTGAAGCAGGAATCGAGCTCAAAGACCTCGACGCCTACGCCGTCGCCAGCGGCCCGGGCGCTTTCACCGGCTTGCGCATCGGGCTTGCCCTCGTCAAAGCCCTGGTGGAGATGCACGCCCGGCCGGTGGTACCGGTGAACGTGCTGGAAGCCGTCTGCGCCAGCGCAAACGCCCAGGGCTGCCTGATTCCGGTCGTCAACGCCTACCGCGGGCAGGTGTTTGCCGCCGTCTATGAAAAGCGCGACACCGAGTTGGCGCTTCAAGGACGCGAGCGCGTTCTCACCCTGCTGGAATTCCTCCAGCAGTTGGAAGCGGACTCCGTCCGGCCGGAATCCTGCACCTTCGTCAGTCCCAATCTCGACCGTTGGGCGGAGCCGTTGGCCGGAAGCGTCTTCGGCGCCAGCCGTCGGGAGCGGGTCTCGCCGGTGTTGGCGGAGGCGGTGGCCCGACGGGCGCGGCGCAAGCTCAGCCGCGGAGAAGCGGTGGCCGCGCTCCACCTACAGGCCAACTACGTCCGCCGCTCCGACGCCGAGCTGCTGTGGAAGCCCAAGTAGCCCGCCGACCGGCCCCGCGCCTTGAAGCTTCCGCCGGGCTTGTGCTAACGTGCCCGCCGGGATGAGCCCAGTCCAGCGTCTGCACGAGGGGGGGAGAGGATGAAGCTCCAGTACGAGCAAGCCCGCGAGGAATTGCTCCAGTCCAATGCCGAGTTCCACCGCTTAGTGGAAGAGCATGCGCGCTACGACCGGGAACTAGCCGAGTTGCTGCGCAAACGACATCGCCGGCCGAAAGACGAAATCGAAAAAGCGCGCCTCAAGAAGTTGAAGCTGCAAGCTAAGGACCGGATGGAGGAGTTGATCCACGAGTGCCGTCGCGAGCAGGCTGAGGCTGTGCAAGCGACCTGAGTTGGTGCAGCGCGCGCGTTCCTGAATCACGGCCATGCTTCGCATCGGAGTCTACTTTGCCGCTGTCCCCGCCTTGTTAGGAGCAGGGCTGGCGTGGAGCCAGTGGTGGGTGGCGGCGGGCGCGGCCTGGGGGCTGGCGGGCTTCCTGCTGTTTTTCTTCCGCGACCCGGAGCGAGTCGTGCCCACCGCGCCGGGCGCCATCGTCTCCCCCGCCGACGGCCGCGTGCTGGCGGTGGAAGAAACCACGTGGGAGGGCAAGCCGCAGACCAAGGTGAGCATTTTTCTCTCTGTCTTTGACGTGCACGTCAACCGCGCGCCCATTGCCGGCCGGATTGCCGACGTGCGCTACCAGCCCGGCAAGTTCCACGTGGCCGCGCGCGCCGTGGCCGGCCGCGAGAACGAGCAGAACACCGTCACCCTCGAAGGCGAAGGCACCCGGGTGGTGTTCAAGCAAATCGCCGGCATCCTGGCGCGCCGCATCGAGTTCTGGAAGAAGCCCGGCGATCAACTCGCGCGCGGCGAGCGCCTGGGGATGATCCGCTTCGGCTCCCGCGCCGAGGTTTTCTTCGACACCCGCTGCTGCCGGGTGCAGGTGCGTCCCGGCCAGCACGTCAAGGGCGGGAGCAGCATCCTGGCGGTGCGCGAATGAATCAGGTCAAAAACCGTCGCCTGCGCCGCGGCGCTTCTCTCCTGCCCAGTTTTTTTACGGTCGGCAACCTCCTCTGCGGCTACTACTCCATTCTCTCTTCCGCCAAGGGAAGCGTGGTTGATCTGGACATGGCGGCCAAGGCCATCGGCATCGCGGTTGTGCTTGACACACTGGACGGGCGGGTAGCGCGCATGACCAATGCCTCCAGCCCCTTCGGGAAGGAGTTCGACTCCTTGGCCGACATCATCAGTTTCGGCATCGCCCCGGCGTTTCTGGCTCTGGCCTGGGGCCTGCGGGGGCTGGATCCGGCGGTCGCGGGCAACTCCGCCCTGGTGCACAACATTTACCAAGTCGGCTGGATCGCCACTTTCGCTTTTGTCATCTGCGGCGCCTGGCGCCTGGCGCGCTTCAACATTCAGGGGGCCGACGGCTCTCACCATGCCCACCCCGAGCTTCTCCCGCACCGCTATTTCGTCGGGATGCCCATCCCCGCCGCCGCCGGCGTGATTGCCGCCATCGTCCACTTCTTCAAGAGTCCCATTGCCGAGTGGTATTGGGCGGTCGTCTGGCTGGTGCTGGTGTCGGGATTGGCGCTGCTGATGGTGAGTCCCATCCGCTACCACAGCTTCAAGGGCATTGACCTGCGCCGCCGCCGCACTTCTTTGGTGGTGGTGGTGATCGGACTGTTGGTGTGGTCAATCGTGGTTTTTTCCGAAGTCGTCTTGTTGGCCATAGCCTTGACCTATCTGGTTTCGGGTTTGGTCGGACTGGCGCGCCGCCGTTTGCTGGGCCATCGCTCCGCTTGAGTGCTTCCTCATGGCCGCCAAGGTTCCTTCAGATTGGTTCTGGGCTGTGGCTGACAACCTGCGTTTGACAGCTCTGACGGCGGTAGAAATTGCTGAAACCGTGCTTCCCTAATCAATTCGGCAGAGCGGCGTTACTGGCCCCGCTGCTGGCGGCGCTCGCGCTCGGTGCGGTGTCCTGTGGGTACCGCTTGGCCGGGCAGGCCAACCGATTGCCCGCCGACCTGAAGGTCATCGCCATCCCTGCGTTTGAAAATCGAACCACCTTGATGCGCTTGGGGCAGCGCCTGACCTCCGCCGTCATGGAAGAATTCATCCAGCGGACCAACTACCGCGTGGTCGGTACGCCCGGCTCGGACCGGGAAGCCGGAGCCGACGCCGTCCTGCGAGGCACGGTGCTGACCGCTCGCAGCGCTCCCATCATCTTCGACGCCCGCACCGGGCGCGCTTCCGCCGTCCAGGTTACAATCACGATTCAGGTGGAGTTGCGCCACCAGCAGGTTCTCTTCTCCAACCCCCGCTACATCTTCCGCGAGCAGTACGAAGTTAGCAGCGACCTGGACAGTTTCTTCGACGAGCGCAATCCCGCGCTCGACCGGCTGGCGCGCGACTTCGCCCGCACCCTGGTCACTGCTGTCCTGGAGAATTTCTGAGCCATGAGCGCTCGTCGCCGCCCAACTCAATCCCACCCCGCCTATCTCCTGCTGGGCGAGGACCTCTACCTGCGCGACCTGTTTCGGGAGGAAATCCTGGACGCCAATGTGCCAGCCGACGCGCGCGAGTTCGCCGTGGCCCGCTACGGGCTGGACCGCACGCCGTTGGAGGAAGTTCTGCGCCGCGCCACCATCCTGCCCATGTTTGCTCCCCGGCAGGTGTTGCTGCTGAATCGGGTGGAAAGACTTCCCGAAGAGGATTTGCCCCATCTGAAGCGCTACTTCGACTCGCCCGCTGAGTGCACGGTGCTGGTGTTTGAAGCTGACAAGCTCGACCGGCGCACGCGGGTGGCGCGGCTGTTGCTCGAGCGCTGCCAGGTGCGCGAAGCCGACTCGCCCGACGACACCGGAGCTTTGGCGGCGGCGCAACAATTCGCCCGCGACCTCGACTTGCGGCTCACGCGCGAGACGGCTGAAGACCTGGTGTTGGCGTTGGGGAACGACCTGGGCCTGCTGCGCCGGGAATTGGAAAAGCTGCGAACCTATGTTGGAGACCAAGGGGAAGTGAGCCCGGCGGACGTGGCGGCCCTGGTCAGCCCGGCCCGCCGCTTCAGCGTCTTCGACCTGGCCGACCCGTTGGCCGAGCGTCGCCGCGAACAGGTTCTCCTGCTGCTCCGCCGATTGCTGGAAGCCGGCGAGAGCCCGGTTGGGATTGTCGGAATGTTGGCGTGGCTCTACCGCCAGTTGTTGCAGGCCCAGGCGCTCCCGCGCAGTGCTCCCGCCTGGCAGGCGGCCAAAGTGCTGCGCGCGCCGCGTACCCGCATAGAACCGTTGCTGCGGCAGGCACGCAAATTCCGCCGGGAAGATTTGCAGGAGGCTTTCGCGCTGTTGAGTGAAGCCGACGTGACCTTGAAGTCCTCACCCCCGGATCCGGTGGCGATTCTGGAAACTTTGGTGGTGCGCCTGACCTGCCCGGCGCAGGTGGGGAGGGGAGTTTAGCTGGCGGCCTGCTGGTTCTGCTGCTTCACCAAAGCGTTGTAGCGCACCTGCAAGCGCGCCTTGTAGCGGTTGGCCGTGTTCCGGTGCAGGACGCCCTTCTGGATGGAGCGGTCAATCACGGAAATCGTCGGACGCAACAGGCTCTGGGCTTCTTCGACCTTCCCGGCCGCGATGGCCGAGCGGAATTTCTTCATCTGGGTGCGCAGGCGGCTCCGGTTGGTCCGGTTGACGGCGGTGCGCCGCTCGGTCAGGCGGATGCGCTTCAGCACCGAGGGTTTCTTGCGCGGCCTCTTGGCTTGGGTTGTGGTCGCCATTCAGTCTCCTCACTCTTGTGAACTCGGAACCAGCAGTTTAGTGGCGTCGCCAAACTCTGTCAATCAGCCCAGCGAAGTCGGTCGTGTCTTAATTTCACACCGAGCCCCCAGGCCCCTGCCTGGGGGAAGCGAAAATCCCTGCGGCGGGGGCCGCAGGGCTCGGTGTGATTTGGACCGAGTTCCGAATCGCTCAAATTAAGACACTACCTAGCCACCGGCGTCTATGTCAACGCAAAGTAGAAATGTCCGGTTTTTTTCCAGATAGAAATGTCCTCCTCCAAGGGTGATCGGGAGGGGGAATGTACTTTCGTTTGCCTTTCCTTGGGCCCGCAAGCCCCGTAGGCCGTAGGCCGAAGGGGGTTGCGGGCGCGGGCGGCGGGCTCGGGCAGGGCCGCAGGCTGAGATAAGAGCCGCGGAAGCGGACCCAGCGGCTGCCGTCGAGCCGCCGTTCGACCTCCACCCGCGCCCCCCGCAACCCCGCTCGCACCTGGGCGCGCGGGATCGCCCAGCGCTGGCCCTGCCAGCGCACGGTGTAGTCGCCTGCCACCCGGCGCGGTTCGCGCACGCTCAGGATTGACTCCAGCCGCTGGGTGCCTCCCAGCGGGCGGTGGGCATCGTGCGGCTGGCGCGGAGCGACGGTGAAGCGCTGCTCCCAGAAAGGCAGGAAGACTGCTGCCAGGAAGCGGTTGGCCTGCTCCACCGTGTGCACCCCGGCCAGGCGCATCTCCTTGACCAGGCGGTCCTGCAAGGTGCCGAATAGTCTCTCGATGCGCCCCTTGGCCTGGGGGCTGTGGGCGGGAATCCACTCGATCCCCAACTCCTGCAGGGCCCGCCCGATCTGGGTGCGGGCCGGCTGACCGCCGAGCTGCTCGTCGAGCCGGGCCGAGCGGGTGGTGCGGAACAGGCTGCTTTTGTCGGTATAGAGTGCCCGCGGCCGTCCCCAGCGCCGGAGCCAGCCTGCCAGGGTGCGCAGGTTTTCCTCGGTCGAGTCCTGGGCGGCGAAGCGGCCCCAGACCCGGCTGGTAGCGTCGTCGATCAGCGCGATCAACTGCACGGGAGGTCCGCGCCGCTCCAACCAGCGATAGGGCGAGCTGTCCATCATCACCAACTCGCCGAAGGCGGCCCGCCGCTCTCGCCAGACGTGCACCGCCGGCCTCCGCTGCCGGCGCGACCGCCACAGCCCGGCGGCGGTCATCCACTGCCGCAGCGTCTCCCGGCTGACCTGCCACCCATCTCGCGCCAGGTGCTCGCTGGCCAGCGTGGGCCCAAAGTCGGCGTAGCGCCGCCGCACCTGGGCCAGGATGCGCCCCTGGAGGGCCGCTGGAATCTTCCGGTTCGAGGGCTGCCCCCGCAGCCGATGCACTACGCCCCTGTCCCCCTCCGCCCGCACCCGTCTCAGCAGACGCCGCAGGTGGCGTACGCTCACCTGCACCCGCCGGCCCGCTTCCACCTGGGTCAGATAGCCCTGCTCGACTTGGTGGAGTACCTTCAACCGATCCTGCTCCCGTTGGCTCAATTCGATTCGCTCCTCTCTCATCGTCCCTCCTGGCCCTGATGAAAGAGGACATTCCTACTTTGCGCAAATAGGACATTCTCACTTTGCAGCTACAAGCCACCGGCGTCTATTGACTGCGCGTGAGGCTGCTGTTAGGCTGGAGAGGCTAATGCAGGCATAGGGGAAACCTCGCACGCCATCCTAGATGAAACGGGCCGTCAAGATCACCACCGGAATCGAGCCGCTGTTCGGAACCCTGGACGAAAACCTGAAGCTGTTCGAGTCCGTGCTCAAGGTCACCACCCACCTGCGCGATGACGGGCTGGAGATCGAAGGCGAGCCCCCGCAGGCCGAACGCGCCGAACAATTCCTGCGCGACTACGCCACCTTGGTCAGCGAAGGCCACCAGTTCGCCAACGGTCAAGTGCAGTCTCTGATTCGGATGTTCGGCCAGGACCCCAGCGCTACCCTGCGCGAGCTGGTCGAGTCCCCCAAGCCCAAACTGTTCGGCAAAAAGATCGTCACCCCCAAGAGCGCCAACCAGCGCCGCTACATGGAACTGATCGAAACCTACGACATGGTTTTCTCCATCGGCCCCGGCGGCACCGGAAAAACTTACCTGGCCGTGGCCCTGGCCGTGTCTTCGCTGCTGAGCAAAGACGTCAACCGCATCATCCTGGTGCGCCCGGCGGTGGAAGCGGGCGAAAAGCTCGGCTACTTGCCCGGCACCTTGCAGGAAAAAGTTGATCCTTACATGCGCCCGCTCTACGACGCGCTGCACGACCTGTTAGACGCCGACAAGTTGACTCGCTTCCTGGAACGGGGCGTCATTGAAGTCGCCCCGCTGGCCTTCATGCGCGGGCGAACCCTGAACGACTCTTTTGTTATCTTGGACGAAGCGCAGAACACCACCAGCGAGCAGATGAAGATGTTTCTCACCCGGCTGGGCTTCAATTCCAAGGCCGTCATCACCGGCGACATCACCCAGATTGATCTTCCCGCCGACCGCCGCTCCGGCTTGGTTGAAGCGCTGGACGTGGTCGGCCAGATCCCCGGCATCGCTATCCTGCGCTTCAACGAGCGCGACGTGGTGCGGCACAACCTCGTCCAGCAGATCATAAAAGCCTACGAGACGTACGAAAACACCCACACCGCCCGCCCCGTCCCCGCTCGGAGCGGCGCGCGGGAGTAGCCCGAGACAACGTCCCCATGTTCGCCAACCGCCAGCGTCGCGTCTCCGTGGACGAAGACGACTTATCTGTGTTTCTCGTTCGCCTGCGGCGTGTCCTGCGCCTGCGGCCGGAGAGCTTCTCCGCCGTGCTGGTCAGCGACCGCCGCATCCGGGAGTTGAACCGCCGCTACCGCCGGCGCTCGGCCGCCACTGACGTGCTCTCCTTCCCCCTGCGGGAGAACGGCTACTTGGGCGAGGTAGTGATCTCCGCCCCCACTGCCCGCCGGCAGGCGCGTCGCTACCGCCACCACGTCGAGGAAGAAGTCAAGCTCCTGCTGCTGCACGGCGTCTTGCACCTGCTCGGTTATGATCACGAAACCGATTTCGGACAAATGGCCCGGCGCGAGCACACCCTGCGCCGCCGGCTGGGATTGGAGTAGCCGACCATGCCGACCGAAGTTATCCTGCACGGCTTAGTGATTGCTGCGCTCACGTTCTTCCTGGCGTTGTTCAGCTACGTCCATCGGCTCTACCAGGAGAAAGGCCGCGGTCCCACGCGGCGGCTGCGTGCCCACCTGGAGAACTTTCACGAGCAGGTGGCGCCGCGCTTCAAGCTGGAGCCGCGCCGCGCCCTGCAAACCTTTGCGCTCCTCTCCCAACTCACGTTGGTGCTGGTGGCGCTGGCGATTGGGTTTGCGGTGGAGAGCGCTGCCGCCAGCGCGGCGCGCGCGGTTTTTGAAACCGTGTTCTTTGTGGTGTTGCAGATTTTGCTCACCTACCAGTTTGTGCCCTACGTGTTGCTCAGCCGCACCAGCGGGAATTGGTTGGTTCTGCTGGTGCCGTTGCTGCGCGGCTTCGGCTACGTCGTGCTGCCCTTGCTGCTTCTCTATGGCTTCTTCGTTTCGCTGCTTCATCTTGCGGAGGAGGACGAAGCGCCGGAACCGGAAGAGCAGGCCCAGGCCATCGAGGACTTGGTGGAAGAAGGCCAGGAGCGCGGCATTATTGAAAAAGAAGATGTCCCGCTGATCGCTTCGGTACTGGAGTTCGCCGACAAGACGGCGCGGGACGTGATGACGCCCCGGCCCGAGATTGTCAGCATCGCGGCCAACGCCACACTGGCGGAGCTCCGGTCACTGATCCGCGAGAAGCGTTTTTCCCGCCTGCCGGTCTTCGGCAAGAATCTGGACGACCTGCAGGGCGTGGTGCATGTGCGCCAGTTGTTGGAAGTCCCGGAGAGCCAGGCGCAAACGCGCCGCGTAGGCGAGTTGGTGCGCCCGGTGCTGTCTGTGCCGGAGACAAAGCCGGTGGTGGAGTTGGTGCGCGAGTTGCAGCGGCAAATGCAGCAGATGGCGATGGTGGTGGACGAGTACGGCAGCGTGGCCGGCTTGATCACCGTCAAGGATTTGGCTGAGGAAGTCATCGGAGAGATCAACGACGCCGACCAGGTCCGTCGCGCCGAAGTGGTGCGCGAGTCGGAGAACACCTATCTGGTTCGGGCCGGTATTCCACTCGAACGACTGCGGGAGTGGTTGGGCGTATCGCTGGAGGCCCGCGAGACCACTACCTTCGCCGGGCTGGTGCACACCTGGTTCGGCTATGTCCCCAAGTCCGGTGAGACCCTTGAGCGCGCGGGACTGCGGGTGGAAGTGCTGGAAGCGACGCCGCGCCGCGTGGTCCGCCTGCGCGTGGTCGTGCTGCCCGCGCCTGTTCCCGCCGGGACACCCGGCAGAAAGACCCGCAAGCACCAACTCGCACGATGAGCTTTCGCTCGGGCTTTGTCACGCTCCTGGGCAAGCCCAACACCGGCAAGTCCACCCTCCTGAACGCGCTGGTGGGGGCCAAGGTGGCCATCGTGTCGGCCAAGCCGCAGACCACCCGCACCTACCTGCAAGGTGTGCTGACGCGCGAGCAGGCGCAAATCATCTTTGTGGATACGCCCGGCACCCACCGTCCGCTCTCGCGCCTGAACCGCGAGATGATGGGGGCAGTGCAGCAGGCCTTGGAAGGCGTTGACCTGATTCTGCTGGTGGTGGATGCCAGCCGCGAGCCCGGCCCGGAGGACAAGATTGCGGTCGAGCTGGCCCGCGCGGCCCAGCGGCCCAGCTTCCTGGTGTTGAACAAGATTGATCGGATGGACAAGCAAGTCCTGCTGCCACGCATCGAGCACTACCGCCGGCAGTTCGACTTTGCCGAATACATCCCCGTCTCCGCTCTGCGGGGAGAAAACCTCCCGCTGCTGGAGCAAAAAACCATCGAGTACCTGCCGGAAGGGCCGCGTTATTTTCCGCCCGACACCTTGACCGACCAACCGGAGCGTTTCGTGGCGGCCGAGCGGGTGCGGGAAAAGCTGTTCCAGGAGATGCGCGAGGAGGTGCCCTATGCCACCGCCGTGGTAGTGGAAAAGTATGAAGAGGGGGAGCGCTTGGTGCGCATCCACGCCACCATCTTCGTCGAACGGGTCCAGCAGAAAGGGATCGTGATCGGCGCCCAGGGGCAACGGTTGAAAAAGATCGGTCGTGCCGCCCGGGTCGAGTTGGAGCAACTCTTGGGCCGCAAGGTCTATCTGGAACTTTTCGTCAAAACCCGAGAAGGGTGGCAGGACCACGAAGAGGTGCGCCGGTTGATTGACTGGCGCCAGGGAAGCGTCTAAATCTAAAATCTAATTGTCCGGAAGAGGTGCCTGTCTGCCCTGCCTACCGCAGGCAGGCTCAGCACCCGCTTTTTAGGCCAAAGACAAACCGGCGAAGAAGGCGCAGCCTTCTTCGCCGCTACCTGAATCGTGCAAGAATACAGTGGCGCAGACATTCTTGTCTGCGCGGCGCGGGAGCGGCAGGTTCCGCAGCTGGCTCCGTCGTTGGCTGGTTTGGCAAGGCAGACAAGAATGTCTGCCCCACCGATTTTTGAACAAACCTGCAAGGTCCAGCCCATGGGCCTGTCCTGAGCCTGCCGAAGGACTTGTGCCTGCAGGCATGATTGGGTAGCGGAGACCCGTGTGGGCCGCTGGCCTTTCCTCCGCGGCTGAAGCCGTGCTTCTTTGGTTGCGCGTTACGGCACGGCTCCTTCGACTTCGCTCAGGACAGGTGAAGCCCCGCCTGCGCCTGCCTGCGGTAGGCAGGGCAGGCAGGCGTACCCTGACAGGCTGGCGAAAGCAGGTGGGGTGGTTACCGGCGCTGGCCGCGCCCAGGGCGGCCTAGGTGTTGCGCTGCGGACTGATGCCCAGCGCCCGCATCTTGCGGTGCAGGTGCGAGCGTTCCACGCCAATCGCCGCCGCGGTGCTAGTCACGTTCCATTGGTTTTCTTCCAGCTTGCGCTGAATGAATTGGCGGTCGGAGTTCGTTCGCGCTTCTTCCAGCGTAGCCGCCATGGCAGGAGCACGTCCGCGGCCACGGGAGAGCTCCGGCGGCAGGTGGCTCTTCTGAACGCGGTCTTGCGGAGCCATGATGACCAGCCGTTCAATCATATTCTTGAGTTCCCGCACATTGCCCGGCCAGGCGTAGCTCTGCAACACCTCCAGCGCGTCCGGCGCCAGTTCTTTTTTCCGCCGGCCGTAGGCGCTGGCGAATTGCTCCAAGAAGTAGTCTGCCAGCAGGGGAATGTCTTCCGCGCGTTCGCGCAGGGCGGGCACATGGAAGGGAACCACGTTCAAGCGGTAGAAGAGGTCTTCGCGGAACCGCCCGCTCGCCATTTCCTCTTCCAGGTTCTTGTTGGTGGCGGCAATCACGCGCGTGTCCACTTGGATGCTGCGGTTGCTTCCCAGGGGTTCGATCCGCTGCTCCTCCAGCACGCGCAGCACCTTGGATTGGGTGCGCAGGCTCATGTCGCCGACCTCGTCCAGGAAAAGCGTGCCGCCGTCGGCCTGCTGGAACTTGCCGATCTTATCGTCGGTGGCGCCGGTGAAGGCGCCCCTGCGGTGGCCGAACAGCTCGCTTTCGATCAGCTCGTCGGGGATGGCGGCGCAGTTCACTTCCACCAGCGGTTGTCCGGCCCGTAGCGAGCCGGCGTGCAGCGCGCGCGCCACCAGTTCTTTCCCGGTGCCGCTCTCTCCGTAAATGAGCACGCGCCCGTTGGTGGGCGCCGTCAAAGCCAACTGTTGCCGCAGCGCCTTCAGGGGAATGCTTTTCCCCACGATGCGGTAACGGGTGCGGAGCTGCTCGCGCAGTTGCCGGTTTTCCTGCGCCAGGCGCAGGTGTTCGAGAGCGTGGCGCACCAGTAGGACGGTTTTCTCCATCGTCAACGGTTTTTCCAGGAAATCGAAGGCGCCCAGCTTGGTGGCCTTGACGGCGGTCTCGATGGTGCCGTGGCCGGAGATCATAATCACCACCGGTGCGTCCTCTTGTTGCTTGAGTTGACGCAACACCTCCAGCCCGTCGATTCCCTGCAACCAGACGTCCAGCAAAACCAGGTCGTAGCGATTCTTGTTCGCTGCCTTCAGGCAATCTTCTCCGCTGGGGAGGGCGTCGGCCTGCCAGCCTTCCTCCCGAAGAATCGCCTGCAACGAGTTGCGAATGCTGGCTTCGTCGTCCACGACCAGGATGGAGGAGGCGGGCATAGCGGTCAGCCGGCGGAGGGCATCTCGGTGGGAAGCTCCACCACAAACCGGGCCCCGCGCGGTTGGTTGTCTTCGACGCGAATGTTTCCGTGGTGTTCGGTCACGATGCGGTTCACGATCGCGAGCCCCAGGCCCATCCCGCTGCTCTTAGTGGAGAAGAAGGGCAGGAAGAGGCGCTGCTTGTTTTCCGGCGAGATGCCCGGCCCGCTATCGGTCACCGTCAGCTCGACCGCATGTTTAGCGGCCAGCGGGCGGGTGCGGACCTCAATGTCATTGCGCTCTTCCTGCGCCACGGCTTCGGTGGCGTTGCGGACTAAGTTGGTCACCACCCGGCGGAGCAGGGCGGGGTCGGCGGCAATCAGCGGCAGGTCAGGGGCCAGCTGGGTGCGCAACTGCACGCCGTTGATCTTGTCCCGGTAAAAATCCAGTGTGCTCTCGACAATCTGATTGAGTTGGGTAGGCACCGGCTTCACCAGCGGGAAGCGCGCAAAGCGGGAGAATTCGTCCACCAAGGTATTCAGGCTTTGCACTTCCTGCCCGATCAAGCGCGCGCATTGGGCAATCAGTTCATGGTAGCGGCCCACCTCGGCCGGGTCGGCGTCTTGCTGGCGCTCCAGGTAGCGGCGAATTCGGTCCGCCGAAAGTTGGATGGGGGTGAGGGGATTCTTGATTTCGTGCGCGATCCGCTGCGCTACTTCTTGCCAGGCCGCCGCCTTCTGGGCTTTGAGCAGGTCGGTCAAGTCATCCAGCACCAACACGTATCCCTCGCTCTGCCCGTTGCGCCGCAAGGCCGCGACGGTGACAGCCACGTGTGAGATACGGTCGCTGAGGTGAAAATCAACTTGGTCGGAAGCCAGCCCCGCTTGAGCCGCCTGCGGGAAAAGGTCGGCGCAGGCCCCGGCGGCTTCCGGGGGCAGCAGCTCCAGCAGCTTCGTTTCCGGGCTCACCGGAGGGAGCAAGAGTTTCTGGGCGGCGGCGTTTGCGCTCAGGAGGTGCAAATCGCGGCTGAGCGTGATCACGCCGGTGGGGATGCTTTCCTGGATGGTCTCCATCCATTGACGCCGCTGCTCCAATTCAGTTACAGCCCGCTCCAGGTCGCGCCGACTCGCCCCCAGTTGCGCCGTCATCTGGTTGAAGGAGTCCACCAGCGTGCCCAGTTCATCCCGGGCCGGGATGGTGACCCGATGGTCGAAGTTGCCGCGCGAGACTTCCTCGGTGGCCACCGCCAGAGCCTGGATGGGAATGGTGACTTGCTTGGCCAGGTAGAGCGCCGACCAAGTCGTCGCCAGCAGCAGCAAAGTTGTGATCAAGAGCAGGATCAACAATGCCTGCCAGCGGTAGGTTTTGCGCTGGCGGGCAATGGCATCGTACTCGCGCGATTCCGCCCGGATCTCAGCGGCCTTGGCAAATAAATCAGCGGGCAACGGCTGAGCCACAATCAGCGCTCCCAGCCATTCGCCCCCGAGCGTTTCGATGCGAACGCGGGCGAAGCTGAAGTGGCTGCCGGCGACCTCCTCCGAGATTGTGTAAGCAAAGGCGGTCCGTTCTTCCAGCAGCCGGGGAATGTGTGGCAGTAAGTCGGTGTGGTTCTCCGGCTGGGCATTGATTGCAATTGGCTGGTCGGAGGCATCCAGCACCGCCACCCAGTGCAGCCGGCGGGGCCGGCTCAGGTTGGCCAGCATGTCTCGCAAGCCTTCCACTTCGCCGCGAGCCAACAGGTTCCGCAGGTCGTCGTTTACTGCCAGGATTTCAGCCAGCTCGCGGGCGCGATCCTCGTGCTCGCGCAGCAACTGCTCGACGATGTAGAGCGCGTCGTCGCGTACGATCTCCAGCGGGCGCGGGAACCATTTCGCCAGCGTGCGGTTGACCAGAGCATAACTCAGCAAAAACAACGCCAGCAGGGGCAGCAGCGACAGCGCCAAAGCTCCGGCCACCATCTTGGTTTTGAACTGCGACCCCAGCACCCGGCGGCGCCGCTCTGCATACAGCCGCGACAAGTAGCGGACCAGAATCAGCCCATAAATTACAAAGGCGAGAAAGACCAGGGTGGAAAGAACGTAGAGCAGAACGACTTCTGAGGGCTCGTCCGGTTGCAGGAAGGGGACGTTGAGGGAGCCCAGGACAAAGACTATCCCCAGCAAGACCAGGAACACCAGACCCCGGAGGATCCATTTGCGGTTAGGGTGCCGCTTAGCCGCGGGCATGGCGACCCTCCAGTTCCACTCCCAACGGGCAGGCCAGGCAGTTGGGCTGCTGCCGATGGCAGTAGGTCTTCCCGACCGCGACCAACAGGGCATGGTACTCGTTGTAGAGCGCCGGGTCGGGGGGCAGGCTGTGTTGAAAAAGATGTTGCAACTCGGCGTAGCCGGCCGCCGCCGGCGCCAGTCCGTGCCGGTCCAGCACCCGCCGGGTGTAGCCGTCAATGACGAACACCGGGCGCTGGCCGGCGTAGAGCAGAATCGAGTCAGCCGTTTCCGGGCCCACCCCAGGCAGGGAGAGGAGTTCTGCCCGCAAGGAGGGAGTGGGTTGGCGAAACAGGCGGTTCAAGGAGCCGGCACAGCGCTTTTCCAGATAGCGCAGGAAGCTACGCACTGTGCGGGTTTTCTGCCGGTAGTAGCCGGAGGGCCGGAGAAGCCGGCTGAGCCGGACGGCCGACAGGCACCCCAGCTTGCGGGGGGAAAGCAAGCGCCGGCGGCGCAGGTTTCCCAGCGCTATTTCCGCGTTCCTCCAGGAGGTGTTCTGCGTGAGGAGCGCGCCCAGGATGACCTCAAAACGGGTGTCTCCCGGCCACCAATGCTGAGGGCCGAAGTGTGCCCAGAGGCGGCGGTAGTACCGTCGCAAGGCGCCTCGGACTTTCCGATCGGGCCGCGGCGCAACTGCCATAACTAAAGCAAGATAGTCGCCGCTGCCAGGCAAGTCAAGCCGGCCCGGGTTTTCGGCCCTGTGCCCGCCTAAGTTGCTTGACAGGGTGAGGGAATTTCCCTAGCATCCACTGATTGCCTCTGGCCAGGAGGCCGATAGGATTAAAGGATAGAACTGGACGGGTATTGCCCAGGTTACCCTCAGGAACCGGCTAAACTAGCGGAGCGCAAGGGTGTCCGCACGACTCGGCGAAATCCTCGTTAAAGAAAACCTCATCAGCCAAGAGCAGCTGCAGCAGGCGATCGAGCAACAGAAGGACCAGGGCGGTCGCTTGGGAGCTGCGCTGGTAAAGCTGGGCTTTATCAGCGATGATGAGATCACGGGCGTACTCTCGCGCCGGTATGGTCTTCCTGCCATCAATCTCAGCTACTACGAGGTCGATCCCGGCGTAATAAAGCTAGTGCCCCAGGAAACCGCCGTGCGCTATCAGGTAGTGCCGCTCTCCCGCGTGGGTTCCACCCTCACCATCGCGATGGTGGACCCCACCAACGTCTTCGCCATGGACGACATCAAGTTCATGACCGGCTTGAACGTGGAGCCGGTGGTGGCCTCGGAAACTTCCATCCAGGATGCGATCACCAAGTTCTACGGCGTGTCGGAGGCCAGCCCCGAGCAGGATTTGGACAAGGTGATGGCGGAGTTGGGCGAGGGCGCCGACGACGTGGAGGTGAGCGAAGAGGAGTCGGAGACTTCGATTGCCGAACTCGAGCACGCCGCCGAAGAAGCGCCGGTGATCAAGTTGGTGAGCTTGGTCTTGAGCGAGGCGCTCACCCGCGGCGCCAGCGACATCCACATCGAGCCCTACGAGAAGGAATACCGTGTTCGCTATCGCATTGACGGCGTGCTGCACACCATCATGAATCCGCCCCTGAAGCTCAAAGACGCGGTCACCAGCCGTGTCAAGATCATGTCCAAGCTGGACATTTCCGAAAAACGCTTGCCGCAGGACGGGCGCATCATGCTCAAGCTGAGCAAGGACGGCAAAAGGAAGGAGCTGGACTTCCGCGTCTCCACCCTGCCCACCTTGTTCGGCGAAAAAATAGTGCTGCGGCTGCTGGACAAGGAAAACCTGCGGCTAGATATGACCAAGCTGGGATTCGAGCAAGAGTCGCTGGACAAATTTGAAAAGGCCATCCTGAAACCTTATGGGATGGTGTTGGTGACCGGCCCCACCGGCAGCGGCAAGACCAACACCCTTTACAGTTCCATCGCCCGCCTCAACCAGCCCGACACCAACATCATGACCGCCGAAGATCCGGTCGAGTTTCAACTGCCCGGCGTCAACCAGGTGCAGATGAAGGAGCAGATTGGATTGAACTTTGCCGCCGCGCTTCGTTCTTTCTTGCGGCAGGACCCGAACATCGTTTTGGTGGGCGAGATCCGCGATTTCGAGACGGCGGAGATTTCAGTCAAGGCGGCGCTGACGGGCCACTTGGTGCTTTCCACCTTGCACACCAACGATGCGCCTTCGACCATCAGCCGGTTGATGAACATGGGCATCGAGCCCTTCCTGGTGGCTACTTCCGTGCACCTGATTTGCGCCCAGCGCTTGGTGCGGCGCATTTGCACCGGATGCAAAGAGCAGCAGGACCTTCCGCCGCAAGCCCTGATTGATATTGGGTTCACCCCCACCGAGGCCAAGAAGAATAAGGTCTTCAAGGGCAAGGGCTGCGACCGCTGCAACGGCACCGGCTACAAGGGCCGGGTCGGGCTCTACGAAGTGATGGAGATCACGGACGACTTGCGGGAGCTGATCTTGGTGGGCGCCTCCGCCCTGGAGCTCAAGAAGAAAGCCATCGAGCAGGGGATGATCACCCTGCGTCGCAGCGGGCTGGTCAAGATCGCCAGCGGACAGACGACCATTGAAGAAGTCATTCGCGAAACGGTAAGCTAATCACGGGAGGCCCTGTGCCCACTCTCAGCCTAACCGAACTGCTCAAGAAGATGCTGGAAATGGGTGGTTCCGACTTGCACATCACCACCAACACCCCGCCTCGCATCCGGGTGGATGGGAAGTTGCGCCCTTTGGAAGTTCCCGTCCTCTCCTCCTCCGAGACCAAACAGATCGCCTACAGTGTGCTCACCGACGCACAGAAGCATCGCTTCGAGGAAAACTGGGAGCTGGATTTCAGCTTCGGCATCCGAGGACTGGCGCGCTTTCGGGCCAACGTCTTCCTGCAACGGGGCGCGGTGGGTTCCGTCTATCGCACCATCCCCTGGGACATCAAGACCTTCGATCAGTTGGGCTTGCCGCCGGTGGTGAAGCAGCTTTGTGAAAAGCCGCGGGGCTTGATCTTGGTGACCGGGCCCACCGGTAGCGGAAAATCCACCACCTTGGCGGCCATGTTGGATAAGGTCAACTCCGAGCGACCCGAGCACATGATCACCATCGAGGACCCCATTGAGTTTATTCACCAGCACAAGCAGTGCCTGGTGAACCAGCGCGAAGTACACAGCGACACCAAGTCCTTCAGCCAAGCTCTCCGCGCGGCTTTGCGCCAGGACCCCGACGTGGTCCTGATTGGGGAGATGCGCGACCTGGAAGCCATCGAATCCGCTCTTCGCATTGCTGAAACCGGCCACCTGACCTTCGCGACCTTGCACACCAACTCCACCGTCTCCACCATCAACCGCATCGTGGATGTCTTCCCCGCCTATCAACAGCCCCAGATCCGCGCCCAGCTCTCAATGGTGATGGAAGGGGTCATGTGCCAGACTCTCCTCCCCCATTCAAGCGGCCGCGGGCGCGTACTGGCGGTTGAGGTCATGGTGCCCAACGCGGCTATCCGCAATCTGATCCGGGAGGACAAAATCCACCAGATCTACTCGGCCATGCAGACCGGGCAGGACAAATTCGGAATGCAGACGTTCAACCAAGCCCTGGCCACGCTCTACTTCCAGAAAAAGATCACGATGGATACAGCCATTTCACGTTCTTCCATACCGGAGGAGTTGCAAGATATGATCGCCCGCGGTGCTGGCTACACCCCGGCAGCCCGAACGATGGGCCAAGCTGCGCGGCGGTAAACCCAAAGGAGCGAGAGGAAAGCGATGCCAACCTATTCCTATCGGGGAACGACAGCGACCGGAACAACAGTAAGCGGCGAGCGGTCGGCGACAGCAAGCAGGCGCTGCAAGCAATGTTGCGCCGCGAGCGGATCACACCCATCGCCATCAAGGAGAAAGGCAAGGAGTTTGCCTTGCCTACCTTCGGCGGCGGCGTCAGCGCCAAGGAGTTGGCGGTGTTCACCCGCCAGTTCTCGGTGATGATTGACGCCGGCTTGCCCTTGGTCCAATGCCTGGAGATTCTGGGCAGCCAACAGGACAACCGCACCTTCCAGAAGGCTCTCCTCGGTGTTCGTTCGCAAGTGGAATCGGGTTCCACACTCGCCCATGCCATGCATCAACACCCCAAGGTGTTCGACGACCTCTACGTCAATATGATCGAAGCAGGCGAGACCGGCGGCATTCTGGACAACATCCTCCAGCGCCTCTCCGCCTACATCGAGGCCGACGTCAAGCTGAAGGCCGCCATCAAATCGGCCATGATCTATCCCGTCTCGGTGCTGGTTATTATGACGGGCGTGATCATCCTGCTCTTGTGAAAAGTGGTGCCGGTCTTCACCGAGTTGTTCATCGGGTTGGGCGCCGAGTTGCCTCTTCCGACCCAGATTGTGATTTTCTTGAGCGACATGGTGCAGCGATGGATTTTGCTCATGATGATCGGGGCCGTGGCCGCGTTTTTCGCCATGCGCGCCTACTACAAGACTCGCGGCGGGCGTTATGTGCTTGATTCATTGTTGTTGAAGATCCCCTTGATTGGCATCCTGCTGCGCAAGATTTCGGTGGCCCGCTTCACCCGCACGTTGGGAACGCTGATCACCAGCGGCGTCCCGATTCTGGAGGGCTTGGCCATCACCGCGCGCACGTCCGGCAACGCCGTCATTGAGCGGGCTTTGATGAACGTGCGCAAGGCGGTGGAGGAAGGCCGTACCATCGTCGAGCCCTTGCGCGCCAGCGATGTGTTCCCCTCCATGGTCTGCCAGATGATCGGCGTCGGCGAGCAAACCGGCGCGCTCGATGCCATGTTGAACAAGATCGGCGACTTCTATGAGGATGAGGTGGACATTGCTGTCAAAAATCTGTTGACCGCCATGGAACCGATCATGCTCTTGATGTTGGGTGTGGTCGTGGGCGGCATCGTCATTTCGATGTACCTGCCGTTGTTCGATCTCATCGCCAAACTCGCCGGCTAGGGGGAGGCGCAGGCCCCTCAGGGCGCCATAGAATGGGTACGTCCCGTCAACTGCGCGACTGGCTTTCCTGGCTCATCCGGGTTCGCGTCCTGGCTGTTACCTTCCTGCTGGGCATCGAGCTGGTCATCCGTGAGTTCGTTCCGGCCCAGATTCCCATCAACTACTTCCTGTGGTTGATTCTGCTTTGGTACGCGCTTTCTGTCTTCTACGCCGTCGTGCGCGGGCTGGGGCTCGACCCGGTGCTGCAAGCCTACGTGCAGATCATCGTGGACTTGGCGGTGGTCACCGGGGTGGTGTACGTCACCGGTTCACTGGACAGCTACTTTCTCTTGCTCTACCCCTTGGTGATCGTTGTCGCCGGCGCTTTGCTCTCCCGCGTGGGGTCGTTCTTGCTGGCGTGTTTGGCCTTTCTCCTGCTCGCCGGCACCGTTGAGGCGGCCTACTTCAAGCTGATCCCGTCTCTCTATCCCCCGCCCGTGGGCGTATGGCCGTTGCAGGTCTTTTTGGGAATTAACCTGGCTGCCTTGCTCAGTGTCTGGTACCTCTCCAGTTACTTGGCGGAGTCTTTGCGCAGAACCGGTGTGGCGCTCGAAGACGCCGCCGGCGAATTGAAAGAGCTGCAGGCGCTGAACGAGTGGATCATTCAGTCTATGCGCGGCGGGTTGCTGACCACGAATTTGGAGGGCCGTATCCTGCTCGTGAACCCATCCGGCGCGAAAATCCTGGAAGCGGATTTCCCCAGCCTGCACGGAGCTCACCTCCAGGAGAAGTTTCCGGAATTGGCGGCCCTGCTGGAGTCCCAGGCCGCCGGGGAACGAACCGAACGCTGGGAGACAATTCTTCGTGTGGGTGGACGGGAAAAGATTCTGGGGATCAGCGTCTCGCGGCTGCAGACGCGGAAGAACGTATTGGGGGGGTATGTTTTCAGCTTCCAGGATTTGACCAAGCTGAAGCGCTTGGAGCGGGAAGTGGCCCAGAAGGAAAGGATGGCTTCTCTTGGTCGAATGGCCGCGGCCCTGGCCCACGAGATCCGCAATCCCATGGGTGCCATCGCCGGTTCGGTACGACAATTGGCCCGTTACGCTGAGGTGGGGGAGGACGAGAAGAAGCTGGTGGACATTGTGAGCCGCGAGTCGGAGCGGTTGAACCGGCTCGTGAATGACATTCTGCAGTACAGCAAGGCTCGCGAGGTGCGGCGCCAACCGGTCAACTTGGTCGCCTTGCTGGGGGAGACCTTGTTGCTGGTCGAGCGCCATCCTCAGTTCAACGGAAAAATCCGGGTAGAGAAAAACCTGCCCCGCGACGGCATCCAGGTGGCGGTGGATCCGGGGCAAGTCAAGCAGGTTTTCTGGAACCTGTGCGACAATGCTCTGCGCGCCATGCCGGAGGGCGGCACGTTGCATCTCCAGATGGAGCAAGAAGGTGGTGTGGTGTGTATCCGGGTGAGCGATACCGGCATCGGCCTCAAGCCGGAATTGCGGGAGAAGATCTTTGACCCCTTTGAGAGTGGTTTTGCCGGCGGCACGGGGCTGGGCCTCGCGCTCGTGAATCAGATCGTGCGAGCGCACGGAGGCCGTGTGTGGGCGGAGTCCGGTGCGTCCGGCGGGGCGGAGTTTGTGGTCGAACTGCCCCTCAGCTAGTTTCGCCCCGGCGCGCCCCGTGGTGGGGCCGGGCTCCAGTGAGATGCGATGGCAACTTTGTTGATTATTGACGACGAGCCGATTGGCGAAAGCCTGGCGGTGGCTTTCCGCCGGCGGGACTATGAGGTGGAGCTGGCCCGGACCGGGGAAGAAGCGCGCCGCTACTTCGAGCTGCACCTGTTTGATATCGTCGTATGTGATATCACTCTCCCCGACACAAACGGAGTTGAGCTCTTGGAGTTCGCTCGCCAAGCCGGTTCCGATTCGGTTTTTATCCTGATGACGGGCAAGGAGCAGCCCCAGGAGCTGACCATCCAGGCGCTCAATCTGGGCGCCGACCGCTACATCGTCAAGTCCGACCGCACCCTGGAAGAGGTGGAGTTTGTGGTGCACCGGGCGGAAGAGTACCTGCGGACCAGGCGCGAGCGCGACCTCTACAAGCGAGCCGCGCGTGAGCTGGCCCGGGATAACATCATCGGTCAGAGCCGTTCCCTGCGCTCCGTGCTGGAAACCGTGCGGGCGGTGGCGCCCGCCAACAGTACGGTTCTGATTACGGGCGAGAGCGGCACGGGAAAAGAGTTGGTGGCGCGGCGCGTGCACGAGCTCAGCCCCCGCTACAACCGCCCCTTTGTTTCCCTCAACTGCGGAGCCTTCCCGGAAACCCTGCTGGAGAGCGAGCTCTTCGGCTATATGAAGGGTGCTTTTACCGGCGCCGACCAAAACAAGCTAGGGCTTTTCCAGGCGGCTGGGGGAGGGACGCTGTTTCTGGATGAAATCGGTGAGATGAGCCTGCCCATGCAGGTGAAGCTGTTGCGCGTCTTGCAGGAGCGCAAGCTGCGGCCTCTGGGCAGTACGCAGGAGCGAAACGTGGATGTGCGGGTGATCGCCTCCACCAACCGGGATTTGCAGGAGATGATTGGGGAAAAGACTTTCCGCGAAGACTTGTACTATCGCATCAGTGTGATCCCCCTGCACGTACCGCCGCTGCGCGAGCGAGTGGAAGACATCCCCTTGTTGGCCCTGCACTTCTTGCAGCGCTTCTGCGAACAGATGGGCAGGAAACTCGGCGGTGTCGAAGAGCCGGCGATGGAAGCGCTGCGACGCTATTCCTGGCCCGGCAATGTGCGCGAGCTCGAAAACACCATTGAGCGGGCGGTGGCGCTGGAGACCGAAGAGAACGTCACGTTGCGCAGCTTGCCGGAGCGCATCAGCCGGATTACGCCGCCAGCCGGCGGAAACGATCTCTTGCCGGAGGGTGGCATCGACTTGGAGAAACACATCCGGGAGCAGGAGCGAGCCTACCTGCTGGCGGCCTTGGAGCGCGCGGAAGGTGTCCGAACCAAAGCCGCCGAGCTGCTGGGAATGAGCTATCGGTCGTTTCGCCACTACGCCAAGAAATACCGTCTTATTTGAGCGCGTAGCAGCCCGCGGTTGCCATTTTGTGTCATTTTCCCTATGACGTATTTTGTCATGTCGCGCTTCTTCCCAGAGCCTCAAATGAAAATATCTCTTTGAGAATAAAGTAGTTGCAACGAATCTCCGATGTTGGAAGAGGAAGTGCTTCTCCGGAGGGTGATGAGGGGATAACGGGTCCCTTAGTCAGATCTTAGCGGAGAGACTACGAACAAGGAGAAATGAAATGCGAAATCGCCAGAAAGGCTTTTCGTTGATTGAATTGCTGATCGTGGTGGCGATCATTTTGATCATCGCCGCGATTGCCATCCCTAACTTGCTGCGGTCGCGGATGGCGGCCAACGAGTCCTCGGCGGTGGGTTCGCTGCGGACCATCAACACCGGCGCGGTCACCTACTCGGCCACCTGGGGCAACGGCTTCCCGCCGACCTTGGCATCACTCGGGCCGGGCGTCCCTGCTACCTGCGACCTCTCCGACCTGGTTGATGCCAACCTGGGTGCCGCGCCCTTCCAGAAGAGCGGGTACCAGTTCGCCTACGGCGCCTTAGCGCTCAATGCGGCCGCTCCTGCCGGCTGTGCAGCCCCGGGCGGCAACGGCTTCGTGGCCCAGGACAACCCGCTCGTGGTAGGAACCAGCGGGCAGCGGAGCTTTTGCGTCGATCACAGCGGCGTGATTCGCTTCGACGGCACCGGCGCTGCCTTCGGCGTGGGTGCAATTTGCCCGATTGCCATGACAGCCCTCCAGTAAAGTCATGCACGATGAGCGGAACCCCCTGTTATGCAGGGGGTTCTGCTCTGACTGCTTCCGAAACCTCCTCGGGAGGGAACCAGCGATGCGGCGACACTCTACCGGCTTCTCCCTGATCGAGTTGCTCCTGGTGGTGGCGATCATTCTCATCATCGTCGCAATCGCCATCCCCAACTTCATGCGGTCGCGCATGGCAGCCAACGAGTCCGCCGCCGTTACCTACCTGCGTGGTATTAACTCCGCCTCCGTCACCTATTCGACTACTTACGGTAATGGTTTCCCGCCCAGCCTGATAGCGCTGGGTCCGCCGGCGGCTCCTCCCGCTACCTGCGACAACGCGGAATTGATTGACGGCGTGTTGGCTGGGGGCGTCAAGGCCGGTTATAACTTTAGCTACAACCCGTTGGCGCCTCGAGCGGCCGCTCCGCTTGGCTGCGCAGCCCCGGGCGGCGAAGGATTCATTTCCCAGGCCGACCCGGTATCAGTAGGGGCAAGCGGGCAGCGGAGCTTTTGTGTCGATCACAGCGGCATAATCCGCTTCGACGGCACCGGCGCCGCCTTCGGCTTGGGCGCTGTTTGCCCGGCTGCCGCTACACCCCTCCAATAAGCTGCCACGGTGTCATGGACGGCGAGCGGTACCTTCTGCCGTCGCACGGTTTCAGTTCCGTCGCCTAGCTTTATCAGCTCCTCCATCCTACCCAATCTCCGGCGGATAGAAGTACAATGCTGCGGGCGCGCGAAATGCGCTACGGGATTTTTTAGATGAGCGCAATCGAAATTGAGAACCTCACCAAGGACTACCCGGTTGGCTTTTGGCGCAAACGTTTGCGGCGCGGCCTCGACGGTCTCACCCTGACGGTAGAGCCGGGCGAGACATTCGGCTTGCTGGGTCCCAACGGGGCCGGCAAGACCACTACCCTCAAGCTGCTCATGCGCCTCATCTATCCCACCGCCGGCACCGCCCGCTTGCTGGGCCGCTCCATTGACGATATCGAAGTCCACCGGCGCATCGGCTACCTGCCGGAAGCGCCTTACTTCTACGACTACCTGACCGCGCGAGAGTTTCTCGACTACTGCGGCCGCCTCTTTGGGCAGCCCCGCACGGAGCGCCGCCGCCGGGTGGGCGAGCTGCTGGAGCGAGTCGGCTTGGGTTCGGTCGCTGACGTTGCCTTGCGCCACTACTCCCGCGGAATGCTCCAGCGCGTCGGCATTGCCCAGACGCTGATCAATGATCCTGAGCTGGTCTTCTTGGACGAGCCCATGCTGGGCCTCGACCCCGTTGGGCGCCGGGAAGTGCGCGACCTCATCGTCGAGTTGCGCGCCCGCGGCAAGACCGTGTGCTTTTCCACCCACACCCTCTCCGATGTAGAGGCGCTCTGCGACCGGGTGGCGATTCTGAACCGGGGCCGCCTGCATGGGTTGGGTCGGTTGGACGAAATCCTTCCGCAAAAAGCCAATGCCACCGAAGTTCTGGTAGGGCAGCCGTCCCCGCCTCTGCTGGAAGCCCTGCGGACACTGGCCGAGGGGCTACGCGTGACGGGCGACAAGGTTACGGTGAGCGTGCCGGAGGAAAAGCTCCACGCCGTCATTGACTGCATCCGCACTCACCAGGGCCGGTTGCTGGCCGTGAACCCGGTGCGCAGTTCGCTGGAAGACTATTTCTTTGAAACCTTCGGGACCGAAAAGCGGCCCGAATTAGTGGGCTAGGAAGCTGCCGTGCAACGTGTCGCCGCTATCGCTTTGAACACCTTCCACGAAGCCGTCCGCGACCGCGTGCTCTACAACCTGATCGTCTTCGCCTTGCTGCTGATCGCCACCGCCATCCTCTTCGGCGAGATTTCCATCGGGGTACAGAAACTGATTCTGGTCAACCTGGGCTTGGCGGCCATCACTTTTTTTGGGCTGGCCATCGCCATCTTCATCGGCATCGGCCTGGTGTACAAGGAGATGGACAAGCGCACCCTCTACGCCTTGCTGGCCAAGCCGGTGCGGCGCTCGGAGTTCATCCTGGGGAAATTCTGCGGCTTGGGATTGACCTTGCTGGTGAACACCGCCTTGATGGCGGTGGGCTTTTTCCTCGCGCTGTTTTATGTGAAGCGCAGCTTTGACGCCGGCGATCCTTACTCGCTGGTGGCCATCTATTTCATCTTTTTGCAACTATTGCTCGCTACCGCTCTGGCGCTGCTGTTTTCTACTTTTTCTTCTCCGGCGCTCTCCGCCGGTTTCACCCTGGGGTTGTTCCTGGTGGGGAGTTTTTCTTCCGACTTGCGGGAATTGGGCGCGGCGGTGGAACTACCGGGGCTGGCAGCGGTGATGGAAGTCGTGTACTACCTGGTGCCGAACTTCCGCAACTTCAACGTTGCCACCAGTGTGGCCCACGGCGTTGCAGTTCCCTTCGAGTTGCTCCTCTACAACACCGCCTACGTCGTCCTGTATGGCGGGTTGGTAGTCGCTTTGAGTGTGCTGATTTTCCATAACCGTAACCTGAAGTAGGAGAGGCATGGTTTCAGCCCGACGCTGGCTCCCTCTGGTTCTGGTGGTGGCCCTAGTGGCCGGCTATCCCCTGGTGCGCATCCAACAACGGGTGGACGCATGCCTGGAAGACTTCCGCGTGGAGGAGCAGATGTTGTACCTCTCCTCGGGCGCCTGGGTGAAACGCCTGGCCTTGGGGTACGATGGCCTGCTGGCGTGCCTCTACTGGACCCGCGCCGTGCAGCACTATGGCCGGGAGCGCCTGGGGCCGAAGCGCTACCAGCTCCTGCACGGCCTGTTGGACATCACCACCAGCCTCGACCCGCAGTTGTTGCTGGCCTACCGCTACGGCGCCATCTTCCTTACCGAGCTGCCGCCCTCCGGCCCGGGGCGTCCCGACCTGGCCATCAAGCTGTTGCGGAAAGGGATTGCAAACAACCCCGACTACTGGCGTTTCTGGTACGACCTGGGATTTGTGTACTACCGCAGCCTGGAAGACTACCAGCAGGCGTCGGAGGCCTTCCTGGAAGGCTCGCAGCATCCCAACGCAAATGCATGGATGAAAGTTATGGCGGCGAAGATAGCCGCCGAGGGCGGCGACCGGCAGACCGCTCGCTTCCTCTGGCAGGAGCTCTACAACAGCACCGACGATCCCGCCCTTCGCCAAAATGCCCTCAACCACCTCAGGGGTTTGCAGGTGGACGACGAGGTCGAATACTTGCAGGCGCTGCTCCAGCAATACCGCCGGCAAACGGGCCGACGGGCCCAGTCGTTTCAGGAACTGGTGGCAGCTGGGTGGCTGCGGGAGTGGCCCACCGATCCAGCCGGGTATCCCTATTTGCTGGTTGCCGGCGAACAAATCCTGCTGCATGAAGAGAGCCCCATCGAGACCTCAGAGAAGGGACGACGGGAATGAAGCGAATGAAGCAAATGAAGCGAGTGCTTCGAGCTGCGTGGATTTTCTTGCTGGTGGCCGTGGCCGCCGTCGCCACCACCTCCCCCGAAGGCGAAGCCGGCGCCCAGCCTTCGCCGCAAGAGGTAGCGGCGCGGGTCGAGCGCCACTACAACCGGGTCGGAACCCTCGCGGCTGACTTTGTGCAGCGTTACACCCTCGGGCGGACCACGCTGGTCGAATCCGGCCGAGTTTATTTCAAAAAGCCGGGGCGGATGCGGTGGGAGTACAACTCTCCCGAGGAAAAACTCTTCCTCACCGACGGCAAGCATGCCTATTTGTACGTTCCCAGCGAAGCGCAGGTGCGACGCACCCCTCTGAAGCAGGCGCCGGAGTGGCAGGCCGCCTTGGCGCTTTTTCTGGGACGCGTGAAGCTGCGGCGGCTGTTTGCCCGGCTCCAACTGGTCTCTGTAGATCGCGCCGATAGCGCGGTACGCTGGCAGTTGCGCGGTACGGCCCGCTCGGAGAAGCAAGGCTTCCATCACATTTGGTTCGACCTTAACCAGCGTTACCAGTTGCTGCGGCTGGAAATTCAACAGATCGACGGCAGCCTGGTGGAGTTCCATTTTCGCCGCTGGGAAGAAAATCCCGCTCTGGCGACCGGCCTGTTCCGCTTGCGCGTGCCGCCCGGAACCGCGTGGATCGACGAAGGTGGGTCCTGAGCCTTCGTGATTCCTTCCACTTTGCCTGGTTCCGGTGCCGGTGCTACACTTTCTGCTCGCACGGGAAGCGAGGGGCCCATGGGTGAATTTGTTTGCAAGGTGGCGGATGCCCGCGGACGGGTGTTCATCCAAGTGGAGTCCGCCAGCTCGGAGGGCGAGGCGCGCCAGCACTTGGTGGAAAAAGGCCTCTATGTGTATACGGTTCGGGGCCGGTCGCTGCCGGGCCTAGCCCTCGGCCGCCGCAAGCGTGCCTACCGGCGGCCCCCGATGGACGAATTCCTGCTATTTAATCAGCAGTTTGTTACTCTGATTCGAGCCGGCCTTCCCATCCTGCGTTCGCTGGACTTGTTGGCGGCCCGGACCAATCGGCCGGCTTTGCAAGCGGTCTTGGAAGCCGTGCGCCAGCGGGTACGCAGCGGCGTCTCGCTTTCCGAGGCGTTTCGCGAGGTCGGCGTGTTCTCTGAGGTGTACACCACCGCCTTGTTGGCGGGTGAGCGCAGCGGCAACTTGGCCGGGGTACTGGAGCAGTTCATCGCCTATCAGAAAATCACCGGCAATGCGCGCCGCCGCCTGCTGAGCGCCCTGGTGTACCCCGCGCTGTTGATTGTGGTATCCATGGCGGTCTTGACCGGTGTGGTCACCTATATCATCCCGCGCTTCTCCGCCCTCTATGCTGATACCGGCATGGAGTTGCCCGCCCTGACCCAGGTGGTGGTGAGTTTTTCGCTTCAGATGCGCGACTGGTTGCTGGTGATTGTCGTCGCGCTGGCGGCGCTGGTGGTCGGGCTGGTTCTTGCCAGCCGCAGCGAAGCCGGCGCGCGGGTGTTGGACCGGGCCCGCATGCGGCTGCCGCTGGTGGGAGGTATCGTGCTGAAGTTTCGCCTGGCGCAGTTCGCCCGCACGCTGGCGACTTTGCTCTTTGGCGGGATGCCTTTGGTGCCGTCGCTGGAGACCGCCGCCGGCGCGATGGAAAGTCCGGTTCTGCGCCACGCTGTCAGCACCGCGGCGGTCAAAGTGCGCGAAGGCGAGGCGCTGCATTCGGCCCTGGCGCAAACCGGCGTGCTGCCCGAAATGGTCACCGAAATGGTCGAGGTCGGGGAGGCCACCGGAGCGTTGCCTGCCATGCTGAATAGCGTCGCCGAGTTTTACGACGAAGAGTTGAACGCGCGCCTGGGCACGCTGCTGGCTTTGATCGAGCCGGTCCTGCTCTTGGCGGTGGGCGGAACCGTCCTGGTGATCTTGGTGGCCCTCTACCTCCCCATTTTTTCCATGGGAACGCTGATGCGGTAGGAGAACGAAAATGACGGAAAAGCCTGAGATGGCTGCGGCCGAGGGGAAAATCGAAGAGGCACGCCAACTGGCGGCGCGCTACCGCTGCGAGTTCGTTGACCTGGCCCAGCACCGCATCGACCCCGACCTGTTTCGCCTGATTCCGGTGGACATGATGTTCCGCCACCACTTCATCCCTCTGGAAGCAAGCGACGGAACCCTGACCGTCGCCATGGCTGACCCCACCCAGTTCTTCGTGGCCGATGAGCTGGCGGTGCGGCTGGGTCGCGACGTGGTGGTCAAGGTTGCCACCCAGGCGCAGATCGAAGACATCCTGAAGAAAACCGAGCAGTCCCAGCGGGTGCTGGAAGAAGCCACTGAGGGCTTCCGCCTGGACGTGGTGCGAGAGTCGGACAATGACGACGCCACCATTTCCGCCGAGCGCCTGACCGCCACCGCCGACATGAGCCCCGTGATTCGGCTGGTGGACTCCACCTTGTTCAACGCCCTGGAGACCCGCGCCAGCGACATCCACATCGAAACCCGCGACGCCGAAGTGGTGGTGAAGTACCGCATTGACGGTGTGCTGCACCCGGCCATGGCCCCGCTCGCCCAGGAGTGGCATTCCACCATCATCTCCCGCATCAAAGTCATGTCCGAGCTCGACATTGCCGAGCGCCGCGTGCCGCAGGACGGGCGCTTCCGGGTCCGCTACAAGGGGCGCTTCATCGACTTCCGCGTCTCCATCATGCCCACCATCTATGGCGAAGACGCGGTGCTGCGCATCCTGGACAAGCAATCGCTGAGTGAAAAGTTCCGCACGCTCAACCTGGACGTGGTCGGCTTCTCCGAGACCGAGCTGAAAAGGTTACGCCGCTACATCCGCGAGCCCTACGGGATGGTGTTGGTCACCGGCCCCACCGGCAGCGGCAAGACTACCACGCTCTACGCCGCCGTCTCCGAAATCCAGTCGGAGGAGGACAAGATTGTCACCATCGAAGACCCGGTCGAGTATCAGCTCAAGGGGATCACGCAGATTCCGGTGAACGAAAAGAAAGGCCTGACCTTTGCCCGCGGCCTGCGCTCCATTCTCCGGCACGACCCCGACAAAATTATGGTGGGGGAAATCCGCGACCTGGAGACGGCGCAGATTGCCATCCAGTCGGCGCTCACCGGCCACTTGGTCTTCACCACCGTGCACGCCAACAACGTGGTGGATGTCATCGGGCGCTTCCTGAACATGGGGGTGGAGCCCTACAACTTTGTTTCTTCGTTGAATTGCATCCTGGCCCAGCGCTTGGTGCGTCTGATCTGCGAGAACTGCAAGCATGCCGTGCGCTACACGCGCGAGGAACTGGAGGAGTCCGGCCTGCCCTACGCGCAGTGGAAGGGCGTTTCGTTCTACGAAGGCACGGGCTGCATCGAGTGCCACGGCACCGGTTTCCGCGGTCGGACCGCCATCTGCGAGCTGCTCGACTTGAGCGACCACATCCGCGAGATGATCGTGGACAAGAAACCCACCGCCGAGATCAAGCATACCGCCCAGAAAGAGGGAATGATGTTTTTGCGCGAGTCGGGCTTGGAGAAAGTCCGCGCTGGCGTCACCACCCTGCGCGAATTGAACAAAGTCAGCTTCATTGAGACGGTGTGACCGCGCTATGAATTCTGCCACGGAATGGCTCGCTCGCTTCCGGCACTGGTTGCACGCTCCGCCCGAGTTACCGCTGGTGTGCGAAGTGGCCGCCGACTATGTGGCCGCCGTTCGACAGCGCCGCGGGCACATCGAAGCCTGGGCCACCCGGCCCTTGCCGGCCGGCGCCGTGCAGCCCGGGCCGCTCACCCACGACATTACCCAGCCCGATGCTGTGCGGGCGGCCCTGGAAGAGGTGCTGGGCGAGGTGGGCAACGCTCAGCGCCGCTGCGTCTTGATTGTTCCCGACCTGATGGCGCGCGTGGTGTTGCTTCAGCTCGACCAGTTGCCGCAGCGTCCCCAGGAGGCCGAACCCCTGTTGCGCTGGCGCCTCGGCAAGGATCTCCCCTTTGACCTAGACCAGGCCGTGTTGTCCTACCAGGGCCGCCCGGGGCGCGCCGGCGGGCAGGAAGTTGTTGTAGCCGTCTGTCACCGCAACCTCGTCCGTCAATACGAAGAGCAGGTGGAGGCCGTGGGGCTGGAGGCCGGTTGGGTGACACTGGCCACCATGGCGTGCTTGGGTTGGCTGGGCCGTGAGGACACTGAGCCTCGCTTGCTGGTCAAACGCGACCTTCATTCGCTGGGGCTGGCGATTGTCCAGGGCGCTGCGCTGCAATTGTTTCGCACCGTGCCCATTTCGGGTGCGTGGAGCCAGGAGCGCCTGTTTGAGAAGACCTACTCGAACGTGGTCTATTTCCAGGAGCAGTGGGGCCAACCGGTGCAGAAGGTGCTGCTGTTCGGTCTGGGAGAGGACGGGACGGCCCTGGCACAGCGGCTGCTCAAGGAAGCGGGCTGCGTCGCGCAGGAAGTCAGCCTGGCCGGGCTCGATTTGCCGTTTTCGTCTTTGTCGGGGGCGCAACCGGACCACACCCTGTTGCCGAGTCTCGGCTGGGTGCAGTCAGCATGAAAACCGCCATCAACCTCGCCACCCGCCCCTGCGCCAACCAGCGACAGTTTTGGCTGACGGCGGGCTTTCTCCTGCTGGTGTCCGTAGTCGCGACTGCATGGGTGGCCACCGACGGCGTGCTCACCTGGCGGCAGCGCACCACCACTCGGGCTCGCCTGAGCGAACTGAGCCGGCAGCAGAACCAGCTTGCTGCCCGGCAAGCGCAATTGGAAAGCGCGCTGCTCGATCCAACCACGCAGGCCTTGCTCCAGCGGGTGGGCTTTCTGAACCGCGTCATCCGGCAGAAAAGTTTTTCCTGGACAGGATTCTTTTTTGAGCTGCAACAACACCTGCCGTTGCAGGCCCGCGTACTGTCGGTTTCGCCCACGCTGCAAGCGGACGGCACGGTGGAGGTTGAATTGCGTTTGGGGGGACGCTCCCCCGCAGCGGTGAATCAGTGCTTGGAGTCGTTGGAGCAAGGCGAGAAGTTCCGGCGCGTAACTCTGCACGCGCAGGCCCAGGGCACGGCACGGGCCGATGCCGTGGTGGCGGACGTGAGCGCCATCTATGTGGAGGAGTAAGCCTTGAGTCATTGGTACAAGCGGCGTCGCTGGGTGTATGGGGTGCTGGCCGCGCTCTTGCTGCTGGATGCGGTGGTGTACTTCGGTTGGGTGCGCAACCCGGCGGTGGTGGACGACGCTGCTCCGGCCCAGGTGGCGTTGCTGGAAGAGGAAGTGGCAGAGCTGGCAGCCGAAGTGGAGCGGCTGGAGCAGGTTCAGGTGCAGGCGCCGCAATTGGGGCCCCAGTTGGACCGCTTTGTGGCGGAGCGCTTCCTGGAGGAGAGCGCCGGTTTCTCCCGAGTGAATGCGGAGTTGAACCGGGCGGCGCGAGCCGCTGGCGTGGTGCTGTCGCGCGTCACGCTGGATACGGAAGAGGTGAAGGAGCAACCCGGCCTGCTGCGGGTGGAAGTGCTGGCCAATGTGCAAGGGCGCTATTCCAGCCTGTTACGCTATTTGGATGCGCTGGAGCGCGCGCCGCATTTGTATCTGATCAGCCAACTCTCGGTGGGGGCGGCCCGGGGCGGTCGGGTGCAGGTGCAGATGCGGATCGCAACCTATTTCCGGCGAAGCCAGACATGAGAGAGAAACACAAAGCCGGCGTATTGGTGGTTCTGGTGGTTGTATTGGGACTCACGGCGTGGCGTTGGTGGGCGCCGCAGTCCAGCGCCCCGGTGGCGGCCAGCGGCGTGGGCCAGGAACGCCGCTTGGTTGCGCGCGCTCCCTTGGACATCCCCGATGCGCGTTTGCAAGTGGAACGCTTGCAGGCAGCGTCGCAAAGGAATACTCCCCCGGCAGGAAGAAATATTTTCGAGTACGGGCGGGTCAGCCGGCCGGTGAGGACTGTGAAACCGGCGGGGGCCTCCACGCCGCAGGCTCCACCTCCGCAGCCCGCACCGCCGCCTCCTCCGCCGTTGCGGTTCTACGGCATGGCGGAAAATCAAGCAGGCGGGGCTCGCCGCGTCTTCTTGACCGACGGCAATGAAATCTACGTTGCCCGGCAGGGCGACGTGATTGAAGGGCGCTACCGGGTGGTGCGAATCTCCGGCGACAGCATGGAGCTGGAAGACTTGGTGAGCCACCACCGCTGGGTTTTGTGGCTGGAGCTCCCGCAACGATGAGCATGGGCAGACGCGACCGACAAGCCGGCTACGCGGTGATTGTTGTAGTGCTGCTGTTGGCGCTGGTGGCGATTGCGCTCACCGCCGCCGTTCCCCGCGTGCTGACCCAGGGCCGGCGGGAACGGGAAGAAGAACTGATCTTCCGCGGCGAACAATATCGGCGCGCCATCGGCTTGTTCAATCGGAAGTTCGGGCGCCTGCCGCTGAGCCTGGACGAATTGCTCTACACCAGCCAGCTTAGTTTTCTGCGGCGCGCTTGGCCGGATCCTATGTCATCCAAGGGCGAGTGGCGGGTCATTCGCGTCGGGCCCAGCGGGGAGCTGATTGGTTCAGTGATCGGGCGAGTCGGCCCGAACCCGCAAGCGCTTGCGGGCAGCGGGCAGGGAACCAGCGGTACGACCCAGGAGCAAACGCAGCGGCCGCCTCCCTCCACCAGCGCTTCGGGGTCCGGCCC
>CBDFHE010000006.1:0-123605 GCA_965247455.1 Candidatus Acidiferrales bacterium | reverse complement strand
ACAGCGTCTCCGACTTGTTGAAAAGAATGAGGGGCTGGGCGGATTCGAACCGCCGACCTGCGGTTTAGGAAACCGTTGCCATGCAGTTAGCTAAGTTGTTGGATGGACGACAGAAAGCCTGCAACCCCCTTGAACGCAGCGAGTTTGTGACTTGTGGCTAGTTGTACCGAGTTGACTCAAGATGTACTGAATTGTTCGTGAGGTCTCCACAATTTTCCCCACAGTGACCCTGACCTGACCCCCCAAGACCGGTCCAGTTCGAATGTTAGGATTGGGCCCTTGTTGAGGAGGTCAGGATGCCCAAGAAGAAGCATGCTGTAGATCAGATCATCCACAAACTGCGGGAGGCTGAGGTTCTGCTTTCCCAGGGCCGCACCGTGGCCGAAGTGTGTCGATCCCTGGGAATCAATGAGCAGACCTACTACCGCTGGCGCAAGGAGTACGGCGGGCTGCGGATGGAGCAAGCTCGGCGGCTGAAGCAACTGGAGCAGGAGAACACCCGCCTGCGGACAGGCTGGCATGAATTTCCCGGTGCAGGGTTGTCTCGCCCGGAATCCACGCACAGTACCTTTGTACTGCTCTCAATAGCCTTTCTTCCTATTGCTCTTGGCAACGCGTCGCTTATACATGACTCTCATGTTTGCATTCATTTCGCGCTCGTACTTGTTCCTGCTCAAGTGCAAACAAATTTGCTGAGAGAGGAAAGCAGAGATGGCCAAGCGCAGAAAGAAGAAAGCAACGAAGAAGGCGACCAAGAAGAAGGCGAAGAGAAGGAAGAGGAAGTAGCCCAAGTTTACCCGCCAGCAGAAGTACCTCCAACAAGGGGAACTCGAACCAACGGGTTCCCCTTTCCTTTACCCAAGTTCTTGGTAAGGCAGTCTCGCTGGTTTCTCCCATCGCAGCATCAGCACAAGAAGGCGCTCCGGCCGAGTAGCGTGCGACCATTCGTTCTCTACACGCTGCGCCATACATTCCTGGCTAGATTGGGAGGCAGGGGGTGCGACGCGTGGAGACTGGCGAGTGTGGCCGGACATAGCTCCATTGCCATTTCTGCTCGCTACGTCCACCCAAGCGAAGAAGCGGTGCTCGCGGCAATGAATCGGATGCAATCGCCAAGGGCACCAAGCCCGGATTTCCGATTTGGCTGTGGTACCGTATCGCCAGGACCAGTCGCTGCGCCTTGAGTTTTGGGGCTCCGACGTAAGGAACCACACTACGGAGGGTGACACCCGGTGGGTGAATTACAACACGAGCCATTCCAGTTCGCGTTCAACGGCTTCTTGAAAGTCGCGTTCCAGGGATCGCGCGTCACTTCTGACGCTGGCCTCATTCTGGTGCGCGAGTTGGATGAACGTCTGGGGCTGGAGACACTCATCGCCGAGCACCTGAGCGATTCCCGACAGGGGATGAACACCCAGTTCAGCGTGGTGGATCTCCTGCGGCAGTCGGTCTACAGTCGCCTCGCGGGCTACGAAGATCTCAACGACGCGGGGCGCGTGTCGGCAGACCCAACATTTCGTCTCATCGGGTCGCCAAAGCGCTGGGACCGGGGTGCGGCGCTGACATCGACGCTGCATTGGTTCGAGACAGAGCTGCTGACCCACGAGGAGAATCTCGTCGGGTTGAGGGCCGTGAACCGGGAGGTGCTTGCACAGGCCGAGATGGCGACGCGCGCCGACCGGATCGTGCTCGACATGGATTCGAGCGAGAGCCCGGTGCATGGGGCGCAGGAAGGGAGCGCCTATAACGGGCACTTCGAGTCCGTCTGCTACCACCCGCTGTTTCTGTTCACCGAGCATGGGGACTGCCTCGCCGCCACGCTGCGGCCAGGCAACGTGCATAGCGCCGACGACTGGGACGACCTGCTCGTACCGGAGATTGACCGGCAGCAGGTGGAGGGCAAGCGCGTAGCGTTCCGCGCAGACGCCGCGTTCGCGAAGCCCGAGATCTACGACGCGCTCGAGCAGCGCGACGTGGACTATGCCATTCGCATGCCGGCGAACAAGAGCTTGGAGCTGGAAATCGAAGACATCCTCTTTCGTCCGCCGGGACGGCCGAGCTGCAAGCCCTTGGTGCGCTACCAGAGTTTCCGCTATCAGGCCAAGAGCTGGACCACGCCCAGACGGATCGTCGCCAAGGTGGAGCACCACCAAGGTGAGCTGTTCCCTCGCGTCGGCTTCATCGTGACCAACATGGCCCTCCCGAGCCGCTCGGTCGTGCGGTTTTACAACAAGCGCGGTACGGCGGAGCAATGGATCAAGGAAGGCAAGCAGGCCACCCACTGGACGCGGCTGTCGTGCCATCGTTTCCGGGCGAACGAGGTGCGCCTGCAACTGAGCGTCCTGGCCTACAATCTGGGCAACTTGTGGCGCAGACTGGTCCTTCCGCTGCGGGTTAAGCGCTGGTCGCTCACGAGTCTCCAGCAGCGACTGGTGAAAACTGGGGGCCGGCTGGTGAAGCATGCGCGGTACTACTGGCTTCTGCTGGCGGAAGGGCATCTCACGCGGCGGCTGTTCGGCGACATGCTGCGGAGGATCTGGGCGCTACCCGTGCCGGCAGGCTGACGCGCGGCCTGAAGTGCAACGAAGCCCGCCCGGCGATGACACGGGGCACACGTGTGGAGCGGTGTCTGAGAAATGCCCGAAAAGCAGGGGTTCCAGTCGGTCGCACGTCGGCGCGGGCTCAGATGAAGGCCTTTGAAGCTGAGCGATTGTGCGACGATCGAAGTTTTTGTGCGATCGGCGGCGATCGGGTGTATAAACGTGCCATCAGGGGCAGGCAAAACGGAAATCCCGGCCAAGACAGCTTCAGCCGTCGGGATACGTCCTGCGCCCGCTACAGTTCACGCTGCAGGCGGGCGATGAGGGCATGGCACAACCGATCAAGTTCCCCTTCGGCAACCAGATGATCAGCCAGCAGGGCTTTTGGATGGCACAAGTGGAGCACGCCGGGGGGCACTACGGCAACCTGGTGGTGTACTACCGCCTCAACGGCATCGTGCCGCCGGCCTCCCGGGGAAGTAATTGATTGGTTCGTCGTTGGGGAGGAAAGTTCCCGCGAGAGAACGCTTGGCCTACCAAGGAATCACGGTTCCGTCGAAGGCAAGGAACTTTCCGGTTTTCCTTGTCGTGACGGAGGCCAGAACGGTGCGCATCTCACTGACGCTCTCCTCCACGCTCAGGGGAGCGTCCTTGCCGCCCATCTCGGTGCGGACCCAGCCCGGGTGAAGAGCGACAGTCTTGATGTTGCGCTCCCGCAGGTCGAGAGAGAGGCTCTTCACGACTGCATTGACTGCCGCTTTGCTTGACCGATAGATGTAGTCGCCGCCTTCGCGGTTTTCCTTCATGCTTCCCATTTTGCTGCTGATGGTAGCGAAGATCTTCTGGCGGCTTCGGGCGACATGCTCCACAAACGCTTCCGCCAGCTTCAGCGGGGCAATGGTGTTGATGCGAAACACCTCGACCCAGTCTGCTTCTGGCACGCGGCCGAACGGCAGCGGTCGGGGGCCGTAAATGCCGGCGTTGTTGACGAAGATGTCAATGGGCTGGACTTGCAGCTCACGGGCGAGAGACTGGATTTGAGCGGCGTCGGTGACGTCGAGGCGGAAGACCCGTACCCGACCCTCGGAGGAGTCAGCGATGCGGCAGAGCTCCTCCGCCTGCTCCGGTTCGCGGCAGCAGGCCAGCACCTGCCAGCCGTCGTGGGCGTACTGCCGGACCATCTCGAGTCCCAGCCCTCGATTGGCGCCGGTCACAAGAACGGTGTGCATTTCTCGCCTGCTCTCTTGCTGCGAGTTGGGGGCCGATGCGCTAGCGAGAGAGACTCCGGTGGATGGTTTCCAGCCAGCGCTCGGCGGGGATGAAACCTGAGCCCCACGAGGACCATTTCTCGGGCAGGCCCTCGGCTTTGATTTCCTCTAAGCTCTTGCTGGCGGCCATCGCCTCGCGCACGATGTTGGTGGTTTCAACCAGCATGCGGTGGTAGGTCTTGAGGTCGTCCAGGGTGGAGACCGGGCCGTGGCCGGGGATGATCTTCACGTCGGCGGGCAGCTTCTTGATTACCGCGGCAATGTTTTTTGTCAGGCCTTCGACATCGCCGCCGCTGCCCAGGTCAACAAAGGGGAAGCGACCGGAGAAGAAGTCGTCCCCCATGTGGACAACGTTGGAGCCGGTGAAGAAGATGACGGTGTCGCCGTCGGTGTGCCCGTGGGGGAAGTGGATGGCCTTGATTTCCTCCCCGTTGAAGTGGACGGAGACGGCGTGGTCGAAGGTGATGACCGGCCAGGCTTCTTTGGGCGCGGCGGGAACGGTGCGGCCGAAAATCTCCTGGTCGGTGGCGAGGCGCTTGCGGACGTTGGTGTGGGCGATGATGGGGGCTTCGGGGCCGAAGACCTGGTTGCCGCCGGTGTGGTCGCCGTGCCAGTGGGTGTTGAGGATGAACTTGAGCTCGCCGCCGCCGACTTCCTTCAGCGCGGCGCGAATCTTGTCGGCCAGCGGAGCGAATTTGTCGTCCACGATCAGAATGCCGTCCGAGCTCACCGAGACGCCGATGTTGCCGCCGGTGCCGTTGAGCATGTAGATATTGCCGCGGACGTGGGTGGCTTTGATTTCGACATTGTCAAAGTTTTGCTGGGCAGTTGCCAGACCCGCACCGAGAATCAGAAGACACACGAGTGTCACCAAGGAAAGTCGGTTCATCAGTTGTCTCCTTTTGAAAATGCGATCAGCACCGCCAACACGGCGGCACGAGCGAAAGCCGAAAGGAAAGTTGCGCCCTTCTTCCTAACCGTTCGCTTCAACTGTGTGGCCCCCAAAGCGCTCACTTTGAATGGGTCAGAGCTTATGCCGGTGGGGTTGTGGCAGTCAAGCGTCTGCAGGAAAGGGTAGTGGATCAAAACAGTGTTACTGCGACGACGCATCCATCTCGTCTTGTCAGGGCACGACTTTAGTCGTGCCGTAGTGTGCCGCCTAGCAGCAGCGGCTTTAGCCACTGAGGGAAGCCCCCCAGGAGCCTGCCTGCCCTGCCTACCGCAGGCAGGCGCAGGCAAGCTAAAGCCCTGGGTGTTATAGGAGCCTTACGGCCCGTACAGACCCTAACAGCCCCCTGACTTAGTGGCGGGCAACCACCACGGTTTTTGCCATCAGCCACAGCAACACGCTCTTAGCCCACTATCTTGGAAAACCGGCGCGAGCGTCTATTTTAGGAGGGGAAAATCTCTGTGGGGAGTAAAATGGTTGCCCGCGACGTCCGATAAGGTTAGTGGAAACAGGAGAACTGCCGAGTGCCTAATCGTTCTTCCCGGCAACACGCCGGCCCCAGAGCGTCAACCGACCAGCCGTCGATTCCCGAGCCTTCCTACGCGGAGCGGGCGCGCACCCTGGTGCACCTCGGTCGCATTGGCAGCCTCTCGACTCTTTCCCAGAAGCGGCCGGGCTGGCCGTTCGGTTCGGTGATGCCCTACGGGTTGGACCCGCTCGGGCGGCCGAATTTTCTCATCAGCACCATGGCCATGCACACCCAGAATATCTTGGGTGACTCCCGCGCCGGCCTGCTGGTGACCCAACCCGATGCCAGCGGCGACCCGCTGGGCGCATCTCGGGTCACGCTCATGGGGGAGATCAGCAAGGTTTCCGAGAAAGAACGGGAGCAGGTGCGAGGGCTCTATCTGGCGCGCTACGAGAACGCCCGGTATTGGGTGGACTTCCAGGACTTTGCCTTCTACCGGATGGAGGTTGTCGACGTCTATTACGTGGGCGGTTTTGGCGTGATGGGTTGGGTGGCGGCGGATGACTACCGCCGGGCCGAACCCGACCCGCTGGCCGACGCCGCGCCCGGCATCATCGCGCACATGAACGCCGACCACGCCGACGCTCTGGTTCTTCTGGCACGTCGCTTTGCCGATGCTGATGCCAAAGGCGCGGAGGAAGCCACTATGACAGCCGTCGATCGCCTCGGCTTTCACCTGCGGTTGAAAACAGGCGACCGCATGCACGGCGTCCGCATCGCGTTCACCCGCGAAGTGAGAAGCCCAGAGGAAACGCGAACGGTCTTGGTCGAGATGGTCAAGCAGGCGCGGCAACAGGCTTGATCGCAACCCGCCGCCTACGCCCTGCGGCTCAGGTGCGGAGGCTTTGGTTACGGGCGGCGAGTTGAGCGGCGCGCTCAAGGGCGCGCGGCAGGAGCTGCTCACCCGGTACGATTTCCTCCACCAGGCCGAGGGCGGCTGCGCGCTGAGCGGTGAGGGCCTTGCCTTGCAGCAGCAGCTCAAGCGTGCGGACGCGGCCCAGCAACTGCGGCAGGCGCTGCGTGCCGCCCCAACCGGTCAGAATCCCCAGCGTGGCTCCCGGATGGCGGAAGACTGCGTCGGGCGTTGCCAAGCGAACCCAACAGGCCAGCGCCAAGTCCCAGCCACCGCCCAGGCAGTAGCCGGAGATGGCCGCCACCACGGGCTTGGGGCCGCGAGCGATTTTCTCAAACAGCAGTTGCCCGCGGCGGGCGAAGGGCAGGGCGGTGACGCCGCTGAGCGTGCCCACTTCAGCAATGTCCGCCCCGGTGGTGAAGCAGTGCGGGCTGCCGTGAATGACAATGGCTTGGCAGTGGGCGTCGGCGAAGAGATGTTCGATTTCGCGGTCGAGTTCTTCCAGCAGGGAAGTGGCGAGGCGGGGGAAGCCGTCGGGGCTGGTGAGTTCGACGCGCGCTAGGTTGTCTTGCCGGTGCAGGCGAAGGGAGGAAGCCACGGGCCGTTGGTTCTCGGTCTGGCGGCGCTACTGTTTGGCCGCCGCGCGGACGAAGTCAGTGATTTCCTGGGTGGAGGTGCCGGGCTGGAAGACTTTTGCCACGCCCTGTTTCTTCAACTCCGGGATGTCGGCGTCGGGAATGGTGCCGCCGGCGACGACTGTGACCTGTTCGGCGATGCCTTTCTCGCGCAGCAGGTTCATCAGGCGGGGCAGGATGACCATGTGGGCGCCGGAGAGAATCGAGAGGCCGATCACGTCCGCGTCTTCCTGCAGGGCGGCGTTGGCGATCTGCTCCGGGGATTGGCGCAGGCCGGTGTAAATGACCTCCATGCCGGCGTCGCGCAGCGCCCGGGCGATGATTTTGGCGCCGCGGTCGTGCCCGTCCAAGCCGGGCTTGGCAATCACCACTCTGATCTTCCGTTCCGGCACTTTTTCCTCAGTGTTCTTTCTCTGCGCCCTCCGCGTCTCGGCGGTAGGGTTGGCGGAGGTTCTTACCGCAGAGGCGCTGAGTACGCAGAGCATAAGAAGACCGATTCTTACTCAGCGTTCTCTGCGTCTCTGCGGTTCGCGTCCTCCCTATAATTCAGCACAAACCGTTTGATACCATCTTTGAGAATCTGGGTGTGAAAGTTGATCAACAAACCAATCTGGCACCCAGAGAGCCGCGAGTAGGTTAGCATAATTGCTTCGTGGATGGGCGCCAACGATTCGACAGCTTTTAATTCCAGAACTACTCTGGCCTCGACAAGAAAATCGAGACGGTAGCCGCAGTCCAGTTTGACCTCCTTGTAAACAACCGGCAGGGGTTTCTGACGCTCGAACTTGATGTTACGAAGAGTCAGTTCACGCGCGGGGCATTCTTCATAGGCTGATTCGAGTAGGCCAGGGCCGAGAACCCGGTGGACTTCGATGGCAGCGCCGATGATCTCATGGGTGAGCTGATTGTCAGTCATGACTCACCACAGAGGCACAGAGGACACAGAGAAAGTCGAGAGCCAAACCGTTACCAATTGGAATGCTGCGGAGAAGCGGGATGATTGTCGCTCCGTTCGACTTCTGTCCAGCAACCTTTAGCGAGCAGTCATTGTGCTTCATGAACGAATAGATTTCTATATTCAGGCTTTGTAAAATGAAAGGCAACTCGGTGTCTGTCTCGTTCCCAGTCTTTTTCCTTCGTGCCGCCCCATGGGATCCGCTTGTTTCCTTCTTGCTGGGCGTACTGTGCCAGTGCTCGCAGACAGTGAAGAACTGCCAAGTTATCAGTGTGGCAGGTCACGCTGAAGTGAAATTTGGCATGCTCACTGCTCATGATTCTTAGTGTGTCATTCCTTTTTCTCTGTGACCTCTGTGTCTCTGTGGTGAATCTGTTTGATTAGGTGATGGCGACTTCTTCGTAGGTGCCGAAAACTTCGCGCAGGGTGTCGGAGATTTCTCCCAGGGTGGCGTAGGCGCGCACGGCCTCGAGCATGTAGGGCATGGTGTTCTTGTCGCTGCGGGCGGCGGCGGCCAGGTCTTTCAGAGTTTGGCTGACGCGGTGGTTGTCGCGGGTGCGGCGCAACTCATCTAACCGTTTCTTTCGCTCGTCGCCTAGTTGGTCGGGGATTTGCAGGATTTCGATTGATTTCTCTTTCACCGCCACGTAGTCATTGACGCCGACGATGATTTTCTCTTTGCGGTCGACCGCCTGCTGGTAGCGGTAGGACGCTTCCGCAATCTCGCGCTGCGGGAAGCCGCGCTCGATGGCCGGCACCATCCCCCCCAGGACGTCAATCTTCTCAAAGTAGTCCAAGCAGCCCTGTTCCATTTCGTTGGTGAGCCGCTCGACGAAGTAGGAACCGCCCAGCGGGTCGGCGGTTTGGGTGACGCCACTCTCGTGCGCGATGACCTGCTGGGTGCGCAGCGCCAGGGTGGCGGCGAACTCGGTGGGCAGCGCCCAGGCCTCGTCGAGGGAGTTGGTGTGCAGCGACTGGGTCCCGCCCAGCACGGCCGCCAGCGCCTGAATGGCGGTGCGGACGACGTTGTTGTAGGGCTGCTGGGCGGTGAGCGAACAGCCGGCGGTTTGGGTGTGGAAGCGCAGCTTGAGCGTGCGCTCCTGCTGCGCGCCGAAGCGGTCGCGCATGACGTTGTACCAGAGGCGGCGCGCGGCGCGGTACTTGGCAATTTCTTCGAAGAAATCATTGTGGGCGTTGAAGAAGAAGGAGAGCCGGGGGACAAACTCGTCCACATTCAGGCCGCGCTTGAGGCCCCATTGCACGTACTCGACGCCGTCGCGCAGGGTGAAGGCCAGCTCCTGCACGGCGGTGGAGCCGGCTTCGCGGATGTGGTAGCCGCTGATGGAGATGGTGTTCCAGCGCGGCGTGTGCCGGACGCCGAACTCGAAGGTGTCAATCACCAGCCGCATCGAAGGCGCGGGCGGGTAGATGTATTCCTTCTGCGCGATGTATTCCTTCAGGATGTCGTTTTGGATGGTGCCGCTCAGGCGCTCGAGCTTGACGCCCTGTTTCTCCGCCACCGCCAGGTACATCGCCCAGATGGGCGAGGCGGGGGAGTTGATGGTCATGGAGGTGGTGACGTCGCCCAGCGGGATGCGGTCGAGCACGGTCTCCATGTCGCGCAGGGAACTGACCGCCACGCCACACTTGCCCACCTCGCCCTCGGAGAGGGCGTGGTCGCTGTCGTAGCCCATCAGGGTGGGCAGGTCGAAGGCAATTGAAAGGCCGGTCTGGCCCTGGCTGAGCAGGTAGTGCAGGCGCCGGTTGGTGTCGGCGGGGCTGCCGAAGCCGCTGAACTGCCGCATGGTCCACAGCCGCCCGCGGTACATGCTGGCGTGGATGCCGCGGGTGTAGGGTGACTGGCCGGGGAGGCCCAGGTCACGCTCGGGGTCGAAGTCGGGCAGGTCGGCCGGGGTGTAGAGCCGGCGGATGGGATGGCCGCTGACGGTGGTGAACTCCTCGGCGCGCTCGGGCTGGCGTTCGAGCGCCTTCTTGAGCGTGGTGTTCTCCCAGGCCTGTTCGGCGGCGCCGGGTTTGCGCTCCCGTTCTTGCTTCTCAGCGGTGGCCGTCTTGCTCTCTTTTGCCATGCAGTTTGCTCCTGCGCTTCAACCTGCTTTCATCTTACCGGACGGAGCGCAACCCAAGCAAGCAGGCAGGTTCCTGGGCTCTGTAATAATTCCTGTTGAATGCCTCTTCGAACCCCAGTGGCGGGGGCCACTGGGTTGGGCGCAAGGGCCGTAAGCGTAGGCGGACCAAGCGCCTCAAGCAACCTGTCTAGCCCAGCGGCCCTTCAGGGCGAGCCCTCGGGCAGAAGCCTTCAGGACGAGCCCCTGCCGCTGGGTCTCCAAGACTTGCTCTCAACAGAATCGCAAGTTAGTGCCGGTTCCCGGACGGCAGGCCAAGAAAGTATTTTTCAGGTCGGAGGGCAAGCCAACCCGGTGGCAGGTGCCACCGGGCTCGGCATGATGGGTAGCGGCGATGAACCAGGCCCGCCTAACTTGTGTTCTAAGGATGACCGCTGGAGCCGGGTTCATCGTCGGTTTTCTCCCGGTGGAGGATGTGGTTTGTCTGCACGCAGGAACTGACCCCGCCAACAGCGGGACAGGCGGTTGCCGGGCCGAGAACAAACCGACGAAGAAGCCGTTGGCTTCTTCGCCGCTACCTGAGGCGTTCAGGAGCACGGTAGCGCAGGCATTCCTGCTTGCCCCCCCGCAGAGCGGGGCTGGCCGTTGGGCTGCCCTCGAATGCGCTCTACGCCGGGCGGCAGCCGGGAGCCGAGGCTCCCGGCTGCGTTCGGGTCAGGTGGAAGGGATGTAGGCTCTAGTGTCCTGTAAACATAGAAAGTGACACACAAATTCGCTGAGGAGCGGGTGCCCCGCAGCACGCGGGATAAACTCCGCACCTCTTCCAAGCTGTCTTGTTTAACAAGTCAATTCCGCACGCTCCAGGCATTTTCCGCCTCACGTTCTTCATGTGTCACCTATTTCAGTAACGCAACACTAGTTGCGTCGGGGGCAGATGCCGGTGCGGCCGGCGGTGATGATGCCACTCTTGGCGTCGTCGAGCGTGATGTTGCTCCGCTCCAGCGTGCGGCCGAGGGCGCGGTCGAAGTCCACCCGCGCCCGCTCAAAATCCACCAACGACCGCACTTCATTGCTGCGGGCCTGGGCCAGGTCGCGCTGCGCCTGAATCACCAGGAAGATGGTGGAAGCGCCTAACTGGAATTTCTTTTGCTCCGCGCCCAGAGTTTCCTGGGCCAGCTCGCGCGCTTTACTGGCGGCGTCGATGCGGGCGCGGTTCTGGTCGAGAGCGATCTGGGCGTTGCGCACCTCAACGATGACGGTGTTGACCGAGCGCCGATAGCGGGTCTGCGATTGGCGCTCCTGGATTTGCGCGCGCGCCATCTCCGCCTGCCTCACCCGGTTCTTGAGAGGGATGGTGATAGTGAGACCAAAGCCGTAGTCGGGGAAGTCACCCTGGTACGCCTGGGTCAACGATGTCCCCAAGCCGCGGGTGAGTAAGATGTTTCTCACCCCGGTGGCGGGATCTACAAGGCCGCCGATGCCCGTGAGCCCTCGACCGGCGTAAAAGCCGAAAGCATTGACGGTTGGCAGCATGGACATGCGAGTGGCCTTCACCTGCAATGCCTGATTTTTCAGGTCGAGTTGGGATTGGATAATCTCCGGGCGCTTCTCCATCGCGATTTGGATGGCGTCCTGCACCGGCAGCACCTCCGGCACGTCCGGCACCTGGGGACTGTCGGTGGTCTCGATCTCCACCAGCATCAGCAAGGGATCGGTGGGGTTCTTGCTGACCAGGTCCTTCATGACGATCTGTTGTTGCAGCAGATTGGTGCGCGAGACGATTAGATCCTGCTGGGTGCGGGCGACTTCGGCTTCGGCTCGCACCACCTCGATCGGGGCCAGGGTGCCGATCTCTACTTGGCGCTGGTTGTCGTTGTAGAGCTTTTCGGCCAGGGCCAGCGACTGCTCCTTTACCTTTACGTCTTCGCGGGCAAAGATAAGCTCCCAGTAGGACCTCTTCACGGTGGAGGCGATATCCATCACCTGCTGGGAGAAGAATTGGTCGCTGATTTCAAGGTTGTTCTTGGCCACGCGGATGAAGCGTTTGTTCTGAGCGAAGCCGAACCCGTTCAACAGCGGCTGATCGACCCGGAAGAAGAGCGTGCTGTTCACCTGCGGGTTGAACAGGTCAAAACTCGACGAGGAAGTTTGCCGTGAGTTGTTTAGCGCGATCGTGATTGAGGTTCCGGTCAAGAAGCCCTGGCTGTAGGCAAAGTTGCCCGTGGCCGTGTTCTGAGAGAACGTCGGAACCTGGATCGAGGTTGCCGTTGCCCCGCCCGTGCCCGAGGTCAGGGGGTTGTTGACTGGGAATTGCGAATGCTGAATCTGGACCGTGGAGGTGAACACCGGGTCGAGGCTGACGGCGCCTCCGCCCAGAGTCGTTGCGGTCCCCAGGCCGCCGGCGCCGCGGGCGATACCTCCACCTCGCGAGGCCATGATGTCGGTCTGGGCGATGACGGGGCCGTAGCGTTGCACCGCAATGTCCAGGTTGTTCTCCAGCGCGAGGTAGATGGCGTCCTGCAGGCTCAGGTAGAGCTTGCCCTCGCGGATCAAGTCGTCCAGCCGCACGCTGTTGTTGAGGTTGGGCAGCGGCACGTACTTGGGCTTGTAAGGGCCGAAAAGCAGAGGGAAGTGAGAATTTCCCTTGGTGTAGTCAATGGAATTGATCTGCGCCCGGGCTCCGGCCGGCCCCAGAAGCAGCAGGCCCGCCAACAGCAGGCGTACAGCAGATGGTGAAATCAGTCGTGACATCTCCACACTCCTCGCAGTAAGGATAATTCTTACAACTGCTTATGCTATAAACTACGAAATCCGCAGCAGATTCGTTTCATGAAACTCCTGCCTCCAGGTTCCCCGGGAACTTGAGACCTTGCACACCTCGCTCGGCGCTGACGTTCCTGCGAGTCTATCAACTCTTGCACCAGACTGGAGAGCATGCACGATTCCAAGCCCTCCAGACCGCTAACCACAAGGGATTTAACAGGGTTAGCAGCTACCGGCCAAGGGGGAATCAGGGCTGTGCTGGCCGGTTCTGCGACAGGACTGTACCGGAACCGGCCACTTTTTCCTCGGAGTTTAAGGAAGGCTGCGACTAACCGGTCTCAGCGGCTTGCGCCCGCTCTTCCTTCGCCGCCGGGGTTGGGCGAGGCCGCAGGTAGTCGCTCCACCGCGTCTCCACTTTGCGCAGCAAGTGGCAAAACAGCTCCGCTGTCGCCCGCGCGTCGGAACCCGCCCGGTGCGGGCGCTCGTGGCTCAACTGCAACCACTGGCTCAATGTCTCCAGCCGGTAGCTTTCGCTTCCGGGCAGGAAGCGGCGCGACAATTCCACCGTGCAGAGGTAACGGTTGGTGAGTCGCTGCTCCAACACCCGGCTGATCTCAGAGTTCAGGCAGGCCACGTCAAAGCGGGCGTGATGGGCCACCAGCAGGGCATCTTCCAGCTCGTCCAGCAGCCGCGGCAGCAGTTCTTTGAAGCGGGGCGCGCGGCGGACCTCCTCATTTTTTATGCCCGTCAGTCGCCGCACCCAGAAGGGAATCGGCCGCTCCGGGTTGACCAGCGACGACCATTCATCCACGATCTCGCCTTGTTCCACGTGGCAGATGCCGATTTCGATAATCCGCTCTTGCCCGTGCGGCCCGTTGGTCACTTCCAGGTCGAACACCGTAAAGCGCCGGTTCGGGTCGCGGATTTCCTCCGGCGAGGGCTCGGTCCACTCCACCGTAGCATTGCCATTCAGGCGCATGCGCGGGTCGTCTTCAATCAGGGCGGCCACCAGCTTCTCGGCTGTCTGCCCGTCCTGTCCGCGAATCTGCATGACCTGCTCGCACACCTGTTGCAGGGGGACGCGCCCGTTCTGCTCCCGCAGCAGTTTTTCCAGCTCACGGTGCAGGGGGGAGTCGGGAACTAGGTTCTTGTAGCGGCGTAGATTCATGTAATCTGAAGGTGAGCTATCCTATCACCAATGCCGCAGCTTGACAACGTGTGAAAGCGCACACTAAGCTGCTGGTTTTGAGGGGGTTGCGTGACGCCGCAGGAAGTCAGGGACTTGCTGGAAGCCACCGGAGCCGTGCGGCGCGGTCATTTCCAACTTTCCTCCGGCTTGCACAGCCCCACCTACGTGCAGTGCGCGCTCCTCCTCCAGCACCCTGCCCACGCCGCGCGCGTGGCGGAAGCCTTGGCCCGGCGCTTGGGCGAGTCTGCCGTTGACGTGGTGGCGGCGCCGGCGCTGGGCGGCATCGTGTTGGGCTATGAGCTGGCGCGCCAACTGAACGCGCGGGCGATTTTCGCCGAGCGGGATTCGGATGGCCGCCTGAGTTTGCGGCGGGGTTTCGCGCTCCGTCCGGGCGAGCGCGTGCTGGTGGCCGAGGATGTGGTCACCACCGGCGGCTCGACTCGCGAGACCATCGAGGCCGTCCACCAGGCCGGGGGTCTAGTCGTCGGCGTGGCGGCTTTGATTGACCGCAGCGGCGGCACCGTCCAGTTCGGCGTGCGGCTGGAAGCGCTGCTCACCGAGAACATTGACACCTACCCGCCCGATGCGTGCCCTCTCTGCCGCGACCGACTGCCGTTGGAGAAGCCCGGCAGCCGGGCTGCCCCGCCCACGGCGGGGCCCACTCCCTCGACGGCGAAGCCTGACCGCCGCCCTGCCTGAGTTGCCATGCGCACCCTGAAACTAACCCTCTCCTACGACGGCAGCGAGTTCTACGGCTGGCAAATCCAGCCCAACGTTCCCACTGTCCAGGGGGCGCTGGTGGACACCTTGCAGAAGATCACCTGCGAAAAAATCCGCCTCTATGGCGCCGGGCGCACCGACGCGGGCGTGCATGCGCTCGGCCAGGTGGCGCACTGCAAGACCCGCACGCGCATCCCGCCGGAGAACCTCCTGCGCGCGCTCAACAGTCTCTTGCCCGCCAGCATCCGGGTGCTGAAGGTGGAGGAGGTCTCGTCCAATTTCAACTCCCGCTATCACGCCACCGCCAAGACCTACCGTTACCGCATCCTGCGCGCGCCCATCTGCCCGCCGTTTTGCCGGCATACTGTCTATCACTATCCCTTTCCGCTCGACCAGGAGGCCATGGTGCGGGCCGCGCCCTACTTCGAAGGCGAGCATGACTTCACTTCCCTCGGCTCTTGGGACCCGGAGGACAAGGACAAGAGCAAAGTCCGCGAGGTGTACTCCTCGCACTTGCAGCATGACCCGGAGCGGGCCGAGTTGGTGTACACCGTGCGCGGGCGCTCCTTCCTCCGCTACATGGTGCGCAAGATGGTCGGCACGCTGCTTGACGTGGGGAAGGGAAGGTTTACCCCCGAGGATATTCCCCGCATCCTGGCCGCCTGCGACCGCTCCCAGGCCGGCCCCACCGCCCCCCCCGAAGGCCTCTACCTGGTCGCGGTCGAGTACCCCGAACAAAACTCCCTAGTGCCCTGACTTGCTTTCGGCCAGCGCGCCTTCCCACAAAATGCGCCCCGCGCGTTGACTTGCCTGCGGGCGGGGGCTAGGATGGTGGTCGATCGGGGCGCTCCTATCCATGATTGGCCAAACAGTTTCGCACTATCGTGTGGTGGAAAAGATCGGTGGTGGCGGGATGGGTGTGGTCTATCGGGCCGAGGACACCCGCCTGGGTCGCAATGTGGCCCTGAGGTTTCTGCCTGAGAAATTTGCTCAGAATCGCCAGGCCCTGGAGTGGTTCCAGAGAGAAGCGGGGGCTGCATTAGCCCACAATTGTCCCAACGGACGACACTATGCTGAAAACTCTGCGAGATAAAAAGATGTGGTTGGTCAGCCAGCCAGACCATGCTGAGTTGGCAGGGCTTCTCGCTGCCAATTGGGGGAACGACGAGTTTGCTCGTCCTGGACAGTTCGCCAGCGCAAATGATCCCGAGCAGTTGCGAGCCGAGACCGTGTTAGCCATTGCCAGCACGACAACGGCTGGTGGGAATGGGAAGCTACTCCTGAACTTTCAGAGGTCGATGGGCTTCCGTTGGGTCTTACTGACGTGCTAAAGAACCAGCAGGACGCCATGAATCGGTGGCGACTCGGAATTCCTCGCTTCAGTCGAGACCATCCCTATGTGAGTCTGCTCATCAGTTTTCAGGCGTATTGGCTCTATGCCCATGGATGTCAAACCGACCCGGACCCTGCTTTTGCTCACCCGCTGTTCTGGAAAGGTTCGTCAGCGCGCCTTATGGGGGAGCGACTCGAGATTGCTCGTAGTTTTGTTGGCGAGATCAAAGAGATGCAGGACGCATTAATTGCACGGTTTCGGAAGGACCGAACTTGCGCGGCCTGGATCGATACGGAACATTTAAACCCGCATGCTCGATTGCTCCAACTCCTGGATGGGCTGTCGCTGTCACTCTGCTCAGCACTCATTCCCCCTCGCATAGGCACAGCCAAGGGACTTGGAGATGACGAGTTCGACCTGCTCGAAGTTCCTCGGCGGAGCTGGGAGGACCGAGTGACGATTGAAGTGAAACCGGCAAGTGAACGGCGTATCGTTTGCGAACCGTACCCGTTTGGTGTTGACCCTTTACCGGTTGCTGTGCCCGCTCGAATTCTTGATTGGCCTGCCGAACCCGCAGCGCACTTCCAGTCCTGGTGGCACTCAGAGCGCAAACAACCGATCCGATTTGAGTACTGCTCGGGGTAGAACTCCGAGCCCCGCCTCACTGACCTGCGCGGCGGATGAACTTCCCGGGGTAGGTTCCCTAGACAAGTTGGCTTGGGCGTCCCGCCGCCGCCGTCCTGGGGTAACCCCCAGGCTGACGGATAGCCTTTGTTATACTCGGGCCAAGCGATGACTTCAGCTCACCGAGGTCGTGATCCCGAAGGAGAGGAGAGACAACCATGGAAAAGCAAGGTATTCAGATTGTGGCAGTAGCGGGCAGCGTACGGCCTAGGAACTTCACCTCAAAAGCACTGGGTTTAGTCCTCGATGAGGTCAAGCGGCGTGAAGATGTCACATTGGATGCGATTGACTTAGCGTCGATTGAACTGCCGCCCCCTGGGACAGGAGACTCTAAAGACGGCAAGAGGATTAAGCCGGGATTTCCGTTTTGCCTGCCCCTGATGGCACGTTTATACACCCGATCGCCGCCGATCGCACAAAAACTTCGATCGTCGCACAATCGTTCAGCTTCAAAGGCCTTCATCTGAGCCCGCGCCGACGTGCGACCGACTGGAACCCCTGCTTTTCGGGCATTTCTCAGACACCGCTCCACACGTGTGCCCCGTGTCATCGCCGGGCGGGCTTCGTTGCACTTCAGGCCGCGCGTCAGCCTGCCGGCACGGGTAGCGCCCAGATCCTCCGCAGCATGTCGCCGAACAGCCGCCGCGTGAGATGCCCTTCCGCCAGCAGAAGCCAGTAGTACCGCGCATGCTTCACCAGCCGGCCCCCAGTTTTCACCAGTCGCTGCTGGAGACTCGTGAGCGACCAGCGCTTGACCCGCAGCGGAAGGACCAGTCTGCGCCACAAGTTGCCCAGATTGTAGGCCAGGACGCTCAGTTGCAGGCGCACCTCGTTCGCCCGGAAACGATGGCACGACAGCCGCGTCCAGTGGGTGGCCTGCTTGCCTTCCTTGATCCATTGCTCCGCCGTACCGCGCTTGTTGTAAAACCGCACGACCGAGCGGCTCGGGAGGGCCATGTTGGTCACGATGAAGCCGACGCGAGGGAACAGCTCACCTTGGTGGTGCTCCACCTTGGCGACGATCCGTCTGGGCGTGGTCCAGCTCTTGGCCTGATAGCGGAAACTCTGGTAGCGCACCAAGGGCTTGCAGCTCGGCCGTCCCGGCGGACGAAAGAGGATGTCTTCGATTTCCAGCTCCAAGCTCTTGTTCGCCGGCATGCGAATGGCATAGTCCACGTCGCGCTGCTCGAGCGCGTCGTAGATCTCGGGCTTCGCGAACGCGGCGTCTGCGCGGAACGCTACGCGCTTGCCCTCCACCTGCTGCCGGTCAATCTCCGGTACGAGCAGGTCGTCCCAGTCGTCGGCGCTATGCACGTTGCCTGGCCGCAGCGTGGCGGCGAGGCAGTCCCCATGCTCGGTGAACAGAAACAGCGGGTGGTAGCAGACGGACTCGAAGTGCCCGTTATAGGCGCTCCCTTCCTGCGCCCCATGCACCGGGCTCTCGCTCGAATCCATGTCGAGCACGATCCGGTCGGCGCGCGTCGCCATCTCGGCCTGTGCAAGCACCTCCCGGTTCACGGCCCTCAACCCGACGAGATTCTCCTCGTGGGTCAGCAGCTCTGTCTCGAACCAATGCAGCGTCGATGTCAGCGCCGCACCCCGGTCCCAGCGCTTTGGCGACCCGATGAGACGAAATGTTGGGTCTGCCGACACGCGCCCCGCGTCGTTGAGATCTTCGTAGCCCGCGAGGCGACTGTAGACCGACTGCCGCAGGAGATCCACCACGCTGAACTGGGTGTTCATCCCCTGTCGGGAATCGCTCAGGTGCTCGGCGATGAGTGTCTCCAGCCCCAGACGTTCATCCAACTCGCGCACCAGAATGAGGCCAGCGTCAGAAGTGACGCGCGATCCCTGGAACGCGACTTTCAAGAAGCCGTTGAACGCGAACTGGAATGGCTCGTGTTGTAATTCACCCACCGGGTGTCACCCTCCGTAGTGTGGTTCCTTACGTCGGAGCCCCAAAACTCAAGGCGCAGCGACTGGTCCTGGCGATACGGTACCACAGCCAAATCGGAAATCCGGGTTAAGATGCTGGTTTCGGGGGCAACTGGCTTGGTTCTGGCTACACCTGAATACCACGGGAGTTACAGCAGCGTAATAAAACTGTTTATCGAAAACCTGGGATTTCCATCTGTAATGGCTGGGAAGCCGGTTGCATTGCTAGGTGTTGCCGCGGGGCAGATTGGCGCTATCAAGGCCTTGGAACATCTACGAAGCGTTTGCTCCCACATTGGGGCTATTGTGCTGCCTGGCCCGGTCTCAGTTGCTGGGGTGCAACGACTTTTTGACGAGGAAGGCCGCTGTCTTGATGAAGCTACCGAGAAGAGAATACGAGGCGTAGCGACTAACCTGCTCAGATACATCCAAGAAAACATCTGCCCGCGGATGGCACTTGAGGATATGGCCCGAGGGGGAACAACCGAATGGATGAAACATTGTGTCGGTTCAGTGAGAGCGTGACTATTGAGAGGTTGGGAGGAAACCAAGTGTGACCTCCGCCGCCGCCTGCCTGCCGCAGGCAGGCATGAACTTCCCGGAGTAGCGGCGCGTTGACTTGCCTACCAAGGCGGCCTAAGATGGCCCCGCTGAGCGGACCTTATTCTCTGCAAATTCCATAGCTACACTAGAATCAAGCATGGGCGAAGGGAGAAAAAGAAAATGCTCAAGCGGTTCGACCAGATCGATCGCGGCATTGCAGGCTGGATGGAACGGTGTGGTTTCTTTTTTCTGAGAGTCTCCCTTGGTGCTGTTTTTATCTGGTTTGGAATTCTGAAGCCCTTGGGGCTCAGCCCTGCAATGGAGTTGGTTGAGAGGACAGTCTACTGGTTTCCGCCACAGTTGTTTGCTCCCATTCTCGGATGGTGGGAGGTCGCGATTGGTTTGAGCTTGCTGGTTCGGCCCCTGATCCGGGCAGCTTTGTTCCTAATTTTTCTCCAGATGCCGGGGACCATGCTACCGCTTGTCTTGCTCCCAGAGGTGTGTTTTAGCCAGTTTCCCTTTGCGCCCACTCTCGAAGGGCAGTACATCATCAAGAATCTGGTCTTGATCAGTGCGGGCATCGTCGTTGGGGGTACCGTCCGTTACGGGCAAAAAGAAGGTGGAAAGTTAAGATGACGCTGCACACTTGATGGGTAATGCTCTCATTCGGTTCAATCCCTTCTTAGGATTGAAGCGGGGTTACACAGTTGGAAAGTCGTGTTCGACCCCACGTGCTCCGACCCCCGCTTCCAAGATTTCCTCCGCCGCATGAACTTCCCGGAGGAAGCTGTTTGCCGAGTACCATCTTTGCCAAGTGCCGATGCACGGGATCACCTCCCACGGTATAATTCACCCAAGGGCACAACTCAACGGGGGAGGGCCATATGTTGTTAGAACTGAGTGTAATACCTTTGGCACGGGGCAGGTCAATCAGCGCTGACCTTGCGGACTTGGTGAAACTGATCGATGCCTGTGGTCTGGAGTACCACCTAACAGCGGCTGGCACAATCATCGAAGGAAATTGGGATCAGGTGATGGATGTAGCCAAGAGATGCCATAGTCGAATGCGGACAAAGACCGAGCGAGTAATCACATTGATGAAAGTGGACGATTATGCCAATCGAATCGGGCGTCTTACAGCGGCGGTAGAGTCGGGAGAGAAAAAAGCAGGTGTAGCACTCAAGAAACAATAGCGAAGAGTTGTGTTTAAGGCTTCTTGAGCGACGGGCCCAGCTGCATCGAAATGCAGACTTTGTCTGCGCTTTGTAACGCACCTGTGGTTGGTCTGCAAGCGCCTACTTGCGACAGTTTGAACTCTACACAATGGGATGAAATTTTGGAGGTAAATCGAATGAAGAAAGCCCTTGTCATAGCGGCGCTGCTGATCGTATCGGCTCTCGTCTACCTGATCCGAAACCACACGAATTATGGCGAAGCACTACCGCCCGGACTGCCCTCAGATATCCCCATCGTAGAAGGGAAAGTCATCTCCGGACGGCGGACCCTGTTTGAGGACGGAAGGGGCTACGTCGTAGATATTCAAACCGACCTGTCCTATGGTGAAGTCCTGAATTTCTACGCAGAGAGATATGGGAACGGCCGTCTTACAGCCGCACCGGGAATGGGAGCAGAGTTTTCCGTTGCTGATTTCCGTCTCGGGAGCAAACGAATCTTTCTTGAGATTCACTCCAAGGAATCAAAGACCTATGTCACGATGGCGATACACCTTGGAAAATGGTGGTAACCGGTTGCAAGTCCCATCTGACTGTCGGCTATTGGCCGTTCTCTGTCTGTCACGGCGTCATTTTTCTAGTCGGTTTGTGAGACAGGCCCACGCTCCAACCCCCGCTTCCAATGCCTCCTCCGCCTACCTGCGGTAGGCAGGCTTAAACTTCCCGGAGTAGACCTCTGCGCGTTGAATTGCCTGCGGGCGCGGCCTGCAAGCGCTCACAAGAGTGCTACTTCCTGAAATCAACTGAGCGATTACTTGTCGGAGATGGAGAGCGTGATTGACAAACGCGGCTAGCTGGACTATGTATTGTGTCCCCAGTCAGCCCATCTGTTTGCTGAGGACGAACCAGTTAGATTTTGCCAAAGTAATGCACGGGGGGTGTGCATACCAAAGAGATGGAAAAGCGCCATCTGCTGCAGCACCTTTCACAAAAGTGCGGCATTCCCAGAAAGAAAGTCGTGGCACTCCTGGACCAGTTGTTGAACGTTGCCGTCACGGAAGTCGAGGCCAAGGGGGCGTTCAATCTTCCCGGCTTCGGAAGAATCCGCAAGGTGCCCCGAAAGGCACGCCGTGGCCACAATCCGCGGAACGGTGAAGCTCTGGAGATTCCAGCCAGGATAGTTGTGCGCTTTCGGGTCTCTAAGGTTGCGCAGAAGGCGATACTGGAAAACGGCTTTGCGGATATGGCCATGGGGTCGGAATGGCCAGCGGATCTTCGCCGGTCCCACTTGCGGATACGTTCCAACCGGCCCTTGTTGGCTCACGCGCAGAATTATCTCGGGCGCGTCCGGGACATTAGCTTCACCGGCGCCTTTATTGAAAACGAGCGTCCTCCACTTCCCGGACAGAAACTTTCGGTCACATTCTGGGTGGACGTGGAAAGTTTGGTCAGGATTGAAGCGGTGGTTCGACGTGTGGAAGCGTTGCGCGGGATGGGAGTTGAGTTTCTTCAAATGAACGGAGCCGGGGTCAGACTTCTGTGCGCCTACTGGAGTGTTTTGCCCCCGCAGGCCAGTGGTGAGCGCCGCGCGCCGTTCTCTCGAATCAAACCGAAGCAAGCCATGCTGGCGGAATTCCCAAGAGTGAATCAGCGCCGAGTGGGACTCCCGCGCATGCTAAGCCGCGTGCGGGACATCAGTCCGGTCGGGGCGTTTATTGAACTCCATCGTTCCATCCCTTTGGGTCAACGGGTTTCAGTCAAATTATGGTTGAAGGGCTTTGGCCCGATCCCCTGTGATGCCCGGATTCGACGTGTGGTAGAGGGGCACGGAGTCGGGGTTGAGTTTATGAGGATGAGTGAGAGCGGTTTTAATCGGCTGCAGGAATACCTGTTGGAGTAGTAGAAATCCTTGCGTTTCAGTGGCTGCCTTGGGATCGTTTGAAACGATTCCCCCGCTTGGTTTGCTCACGTCGGAGCCGGGTTCTTTGATCCCTACGATCCCCACCGTTCCAATCCTTGCTTCCAATCCCTCCTGCTTCGCCGCCTGCCTGTGGTAGGCAGGCCTGAACTTCCCCGAGTAGCTGCACGCTAGAGTTTTAGGTATAATCCCGGCGTAGGAAATCTCGCTGGAGAGTTGGATCCCAATGGCCGACGCCCCTGCGCCTGCTCAAAGCCAACCCAAGATCAAGACCCGCAAACCCCGCCAGCGGGCCTGCGATGAGAAGAGCCCCAAAGGCAAGCCCTGTTGCGGGCACTTGAAGCGCTGGTACGATTACCCCCGCGAGGTCGAGCGCATGGTGGGCCGGGGCGCCGAGCTCTACCGCTGCGAGCGCTGCCGCACTCTTTACCGGCCCGATTCCTCCGAGCTGCCCCGTTCCTACACCCTGCGCTATTAGGGAGCGCCCATGGCCTCCGCCAACCAAGAACTGGTTTTTGACTGGAACGTCCAGGGCGGGCCGGAGCTGCCGCCGGGCCGCGCCTACCTGCTGAACGACGAAAGTCTGCGCGACGGTCTCCAGTCGCCTTCGGTCCGCGACCCTTCGATTGAAGACAAGATTGAAATCCTGCACCTGATGGATGAGCTGGGCATCGACTCGGTGAACCTGGGCCTGCCGGGCGCCGGGCCGCGCGACGTGGCCGCCGTCGAGCGCTTGGCGCGCGAGGTTGTCAGCGCCAAGCTCAAGATTCGCCCCAACTGCGCCGCGCGCACCCACGAGAACGACATCCGCCCCATCGCGGAGATTTCCGACCGCGTCGGCCTGCCCATTGAGGCTGCCACTTTCCTGGGCTCCAGTCCCATCCGCCGCTACGCCGAGGGCTGGTCGGTGGACTTCCTCTTGCGCACCACCGAGAAGGCGGTCACCTACGCGCGCGGACTGGGCCTCCCGGTCATGTACGTCACCGAAGACACCACCCGCTGCGACCCCGACACCGTCAAGAAGCTCTACTCCACCGCCATCAACTGCGGCGCCCAGGCCATCGTGCTGTGCGACACCGTCGGCCACGCCACTCCCAAGGGCACGCGCAACCTGGTGCGCTTCGTCATCGAGCAAGTGGTCAAGCCCAGCGGGCAGAAAATTCGCGTGGACTGGCACGGTCACCGCGACCGCGACCTCGGCCTGGCCAACAGCCTGGCCGCCTTCGAGGCCGGCGCCGACCAGGTGCACGGCTGCGCCCTGGCTCTGGGTGAGCGCGTGGGCAACACTCCCATGGACCTGCTGCTGGTGAACTTGAAGCTGATGGGGGTGATTGATCGCGACCTGAGCAAGCTGCGCGACTATTGCGAGAAAATCGCCCGCGCCGCCGGTGTTCCCATTCCCCACAACTATCCTGTGGTGGGCAGCGACGCTTTCCGCACCGCCACTGGTGTCCATGCCGCAGCCGTCATCAAGGCTTAGGGCGAGCCGTCATCAAGGCTTACAAGAAGAACGATGTCCGCCTCGCCAACACGGTATACTCCGGCGTGCCCTCGCATCTGTTTGGCCTCGACCAGGTAATTGAGATCGGGCCCATGAGCGGAAAGTCCAACGTCATTTACTGGTTGGAAAAGCGCGGCATCGCCTCCACCGACGACTTGGTGGAGCGGATTTTTTCCACCGCCAAGCAGTCCGACCGGGTCCTGGCCGACGAAGAAGTGCTGGCACTCTGCAAGGGCGCGCCGGCGGCCGGTTCGGACTGAAAGTGGCGCGTCTGTTTCCGGGCCCATGCCGCCGGCAAGCGTGGGGGCGTTGGCCCCAATCTTCGGGTGAGTTTGCTTTTATGCTGCGGCGAATCTCGATGGTCGCCGTTTTCTTTGCCATGAGCGCTCCATTGCCTGCGGCTGAATTGAGTGTGGAGTCGGTGGAACGCCTGCCGGCTGTCCAGCGCGCCTTGCAGTTTTTCGAGCGCGAACGGGAGTGGATTCTCCAGCAACAGATCCGTGCCACCTCCATTCCCGCCCCGCCCTTTCATGAAGAAGAGCGCGCCCGCTATCTGGAGGAGCAGTTCCGCGCCCTGGGGTTGGAGCCGGTCCGCCGGGATTCCATCGACAACGTGCTCGGCACCCGCGCCGGGGCCGACCCGGAACACATCGTCTTGCTCTCCGCTCACATGGACACCGTCTTTCCTCCCGGCACGCCGGTGGAAGTACGCAAGCAGGGCAGCCGCTGGGTGGCGCCCGGAATCGCTGACAACGGCGCCGGCATCGCAGCTCTGTTGGCGCTGGCCCGCGCGGCGCAGGAGAGCAAGCTGCGGACACGCGCCACCTTGCTGTTTGTCGCCAACGTGGGCGAAGAGGGCGAAGGCAACCTGCGCGGCATGCAGGCGCTGTTCTCCGACCCGGCCTTGCGGCGGCGGGTGCGGGCGGCCATCGCCATTGACGGCTCCAACCACGAGCGGCTGACCGCCAAAGCTCTGGGCAGCCGGCGCTTCCATGTGATGGTGCGAGGACCCGGCGGGCACAGTTGGGCCGACTACGGCTTGCCCAACCCGATTCAGGCGCTGGCCCGTGCCATCCACCGGCTGGCGGAGGTGGCAATCCCTCCCCAGCCCCGGACCATCTTCAACATCGGCCAGATTGAAGGCGGCACCTCGGTCAACGCCATTCCCTTTCAGGCCTCCATGAAGGTGGACATTCGCTCCGAAGAAGAGCCGGAGATTGAGCGGCTGGAGCGGGCCCTGCGCGGGATCGTCGCCGAGGCGGTGGCGGAGGAAAACGCCGTGGCAGACACCAAACGCGGCGCCCTCACCGTTGAGTTCAAAGTCATCGGGCAGCGCCCGGCCGGCGAACTGCCTCCTTCGGCGCGCATCGTGGAAGTGTTCGGGGCGGTGGACCAGCACCTGGGCATCAAGACCCAGATGCAGCGCTCCTCCACCGACGCCAACATTCCCATCTCCTTGGGGATTGAGGCGGTGGCGGTGGGCGGCGGCGGCCGCAGCGGCGCCTCTCATTCCTTGCAGGAATGGTATGACCCCAGCGGGCGCGAGCGGGCGTTGAAGCGGATTCTCTTGGCCGTGGCACTTTTGGCGGGGGTGGAGGAAGAATGAAACGCGCGTTGCTGCTACCGGTTCTCTTGCTGGGATTAGCGGCGGGGCTCCCCTCGGAGCCGCCCGACGCCGATGTGGTGTTGACCAACGGGAGCATCTACACCGTGGATGTGCGCCTGGGCCGGGTCGAAGCCATCGCCATCACCCGCGGCAAGATCGCCGCCATCGGCACGGCCGAAGAGATGCAGCATTGGGTGGGGCCAGAGACGAAAGTCGTCGACCTGGAAGGCAAGTTCGTTATGCCGGGCTTCAACGACGCCCACACTCACCTGGCCGGCGCCAGCCAGGGTTTGCTGAGCGTCAACGTAGAAGGCACGCGCTCGATCGCAGAATTTCAGCAGCGCATTCGCGCCCGCTTGAGCGAATTCGAGCCGGGCGAGTGGGTAGTCGGCCGCGGCTGGGATCACTCCCTTTGGAAAGAAAACCGCATGCCCACCAGAGCCGACCTAGACGCGGTCTCCACCTCGCACCCGATGTTCTTCACCCGCGTGGACGGGCACTCGGCGGTTGCCAACTCGCTGGCGTTGGAGCAAGCCGGCATCACCCGCAGCAGCGAGCGGCCCGAAGGTGGCGAAATCGTCCGCGACTCCGACGGCGAGCCCACCGGCTGGCTGAAAGAAAACGCCACCGGTCTCGTCAGCGGCTTGATTCCTGCTCCGACCTCCGAGCAGCGCAAGCGCGGCCTGGCGTTGGCGCTGGCGGAAGCCGCCCGCTACGGTGTCACCTCCGTTCAGGACAACTCCTCCTGGGAAGACTTCCTGGCCCTGCGCGAGCTGAAGCCGGGAGGCAAGCTCACCCTGCGCGTAACCGAGTGGCTGCCTTTCGAAGCTCCCCTCAACCGGCTGGAGGAAATGCGCAAGCAGGGGGGCGCGACCGACCTCTGGCTCAAGACCGGCGCCCTCAAGGGCGTCACCGACGGCAGCGGCGGTTCGCTCTCCGCCGCCATGCTGGAGCCCTTCGCCAACGCCCCCGACAACCGCGGCATCCTGCTCTATGAGCCGGAGCAGTTGAAGAAGATGGTGGTGGACCGCGACGCCGCCGGTTTCCAGATTGCGCTGCACGCCATCGGCGACCGCGCCAACCGCGTTGCGCTGGACGCTTTCGAGGCCGCGCTCAAGATCAACAAGCGCCGCAACGCCCGCCACAAGATCGAGCACGCGCAGTTCGTCCACCGCGACGACTTCGCCCGGTTCAAAGAGCTGGGCGTGATTGCCTCCATGCAGCCGTGCCACCTGCTGGCGGACATGCGCTGGGCACCCAGCATCCTGGGAGAAGAGCGTTACCACGAAGGCTATGCCTGGAACACCCTGCGGCAGGCTGGCGCGCGCTTGGCCTTCGGAACCGACTACCCGGTGGAACACATCAATCCCCTGCGCGGGCTCTACGCCGCCGTCACTCGGGAGTTTGAAGACGGCGGCCCCGAGGGCGGCTGGCTGTCGGAGGAAAAGGTCAGCATCGAAGAGGCCATCCGCGCCTACACAGCCGGCTCGGCCTTCGCCGAATTTGAAGAACGCCGCAAGGGCACCCTGTCGCCGGGAAAGTTCGCCGACCTGATTGTTCTCTCACAGGACATCACTCACGTTTCTCCCCCCGAACTTCTGCGTACCGATGTGCTGCTGACGATGGTGGGCGGGAAGATCGTTTACCAAAAAGAGCAAGCGGATTGATCGGTGCCGGTGCCACTGCGCGTCAAGGCTGACCTGGCGCTGGTCTTTGTCAGCCTGACTTGGGGCGCGACCTTCGTCGTCATCAAGGCTGCTCTCGCCGACGCTTCGCCCATCCTGTTTGTCCTCTTGCGCTTCGCGTTGGCTTCCGCTTTGCTGATGCTGCTGTTCGCTCGCCGCGCTCGGATGCGGCATCCCGGTTTGGCGCGCGCGGGAGTCATCATCGGCGGGTTTCTCTGCGCCGGTTACCTCTTCCAGACTGTTGGTTTGGCCTACACCACGCCCACCAAGTCGGCCTTCATCACGGCGTTGTCAGTGGTGTTGGTGCCGCTGCTGCTGGTGGCGGTGTTTCGCTACCGGTTGTGTTTGTCCGCCGTGGCGGGGGTGGCGGCAGCCACCGCGGGCCTTTATTTCCTCACCGTTCCACCCGGCACGTTCACGGTCGAGCGGGGCGACCTGCTGACTCTGTTCTGCGCGCTGGCCTTCGCCGGCCACATCGTAGCCGTCGGCCACTACGCCCCGCGCTACGGGGCCGGGGCCCTGGCGGTGTGGCAGGTGGCGGTCGCCATGGTGTTTGCTGCGCTGGCAACGCCCGTGGCCCACGCGACCGGCCTGGAGCCGGCGGTCCTCAACTGGACGCCGCGGCTGATCTTCGCGCTGGTGGTTACGGCGGCCCTGGCCACCGCGCTGGCGTTTTCCGTGCAAACCTGGGCGCAGCGCTTTATCTCTCCAACCCATACTGCCCTCATCTACAGCCTGGAACCGGTCTTTGCCGCCCTGACCTCCTATCTCGTCTTTGCTGAGCGGCTGAGCAGCCGGGGCTTGCTGGGGGCGGGGTTGATTCTGGCCGGCGTGGTGGTGGCTGAGCTGCGGGTCGGCCTGGCTCCCGGCGTTCCCGGCGCGCCGACTTCCGCTAACCTGAACGGGCCCGACCGCGTCTAATTAAAGGGGCGGTTTTTTGCCGTTTCCGTCGATGGTATAATCGTACGGTCGGGAACCGAGGGAGGTTCTTTCATGGGACAGCAAGGTTGGACTCATTGGATACAGAAGCGTAAATGGGAAATGCGGCTGGCGGTGGTGGTGACGTTGGCGGTGGGGATCTTGCTCGGCACGCTGATTTCCGACGGCGTGCGAGCCGCGCACGACAACCCTGCCCGGGGCGCGCAAACCTTGACGGTTGCTTCCCCCCGGCAGTTGTCTTCCATCTTTGCCGAGGTGGCCAAAAAGCTGGAGCCGGCAGTGGTTAATATCAATACCGAATCTTACCGCAGCACCCAGCGCCGCCGCGCCCGTCCCCGGCAACGAATGCCGTGGCCGTTTGAGGATTTCTTCGATTTCGATTCTGGCCGGCCGCAAACAGAGCGCAGCCTGGGGTCGGGCGTGATTGTGGACCCCGATGGGTACATCCTTACCAACTACCACGTAGTGTACGGAACCGGCAAAATCGCTGACAGAATTAAAGTTGATTTGTACGGGGAGAACGAAAGCTATGACGCAGAGGTAGTCGGGTGGGATCAGGAAACCGACTTGGCGGTGATCAAGATTGATGTCGGGCGCAAGCTGCCGGCGGCCAAGTTGGGCAACTCGGACGCGGTTCAGGTGGGTGACTGGGTGCTGGCCATCGGCAGCCCCTTCGGCCTTAGCGCCACCGTTACCGCCGGTATCATCAGCTACAAGGGTCGCTCGGGCCAACGGATCAGCGGACCGAGTTCGCAGTTTCAGCGTTTCATCCAGACCGACGCTGCCATCAACCGGGGCAACTCCGGCGGCCCGCTGGTCAACCTGGCCGGCGAGGTGATCGGCATCAACACCGCCATCATGAGCCGAAACGGCGTCAGTACCGGCGTGGGTTTCGCCTTGCCGTCCAGCTTGGCCGTGCGGGTGTACAACCAAATCGTGGAGCACGGGCGCGTGGTGCGCGGGTCCATCGGGATTGAATTCAGCAGCGCCGACAGCGAGAACAAGGCCATCCTGCGCAGCTTCGGTGCCGACCACGGAGTGATCGTCAACAACATCCGCCCCGCTAGTCCCGCCGAAAAGGCCGGGTTGCAGGTGCACGACGTCATCACCCATGTGGGCGGCACGCCCATCCACACCGGCGACCAACTGGTGGAGAAGGTGACTTCTACCCCGGTGGGCCACGAAGTCAAAATTCGCTATCTGCGCGACGAGAAGGAACGCGTGACCACGGCGGTGGTAGAAGACTTCAGCAAAATCTACGCCGAACGCTATGAAGACTCTCTGACTCCGGAACGCACCCAGGAAGCCAGCGTGGAGCTCGGCTTGACACTTGAGGAAGTGAGTCCTGCCATGGCTCGTCGAAGCGGCTTGGAGGAAGAGAACGTCGGGTTGCTGGTGGCGGAGGTGGAGCCAGGCAGTTTCGCGGATGAAATCAGAATGCTCCGGGGCGACCTCATCTTGGAGGTCAACCGGCAACGCGTGCTGACGCTGCGCGAGTTCCGGGCTGTGCAGCGGAAACTGGGTCCCGGCAGCGATGTTGTTTTCTGGATCATGCGCCGCGGGAGGCAGGATTGGGTGCGTCTCCGCCTGGGCGGGACTTTGCCCGAGTAGCCGCGCCATGCGACCTTTCCTTTCACAATCCAGTCGGCGTCGAGTGATGACCGCCGCACTCTGTTCGCTGTTTCTGTTGGGGGGAACGTGGCTTCCAGGGGACGCTTTGCCGGTGGCGGCGTCTGCCGCCATCGTTGCTCCAGCCAAAGTTGATCCAGCCACAACCGTACAACGCCGGCGCCGCCGGCGTCGCCGCGGACAGCAGCGGCCCTCCGCCGAGCGGATTCGGGAGATTCAGCGGGCGTTGATTCGCGCGGGCTACCTGGAAGGCGAACCCACCAGCCGCTGGGACGCCAAGACCCGCGCGGCGATGAGGCGCTTGCAAAAGGAAAGCGGCCTTCCGGTGACCGGCAAGCTCGACGCTCGCTCCTTGGTCAAGCTGGGCCTGGGCCCGGAAACAGCCGGAGTGGCCGCGCCCCATCCGCTGCCGCCCGAACCCGTGCAGACCGACGAGAAACCCGAGGAGAAATCCGAGGCGAAGCCCGGCAACAACCGCCAGCCCTGATCTAGGTAGTGTCCTAATTTGAGCGATTCCGAAATCGGTCCCAATTCACACCGAGCCCTGCGGCAAATCAACATCGTAAAACTAACCAACTACCCCTGATCGGCGCCAATTGACCCTCCTGCCGTGTTCTGTTAGAGTCAGCTTTCTCGAAGCCCACGCGAGTAGCCCCGCATAAAGAAGTTCAACAGGAGGCAAGGCACCCATGGCAGCGCCGAAAGTCTATCGAAACTGTATCAACGGCGACTGGGTCGAGGCTGGTTGTGGCCAGACATTCGAGAACGTCAATCCCGCCGACAAGACCGACGTCATCGGATTGTTTCCCGCTTCCGACAAAGTTGACGTGGACGAGGCGGTCGCAGCCGCCCAGGGGGCGTACGAGAAGTGGCGGCTCACTCCCGCGCCCAAGCGCGGGGAGATTCTCTTCCGCGCCTCGCAGATGCTGGTGGAGCGCAAGGAAGAGTTGGCCCGCGAGATGACCCGCGAGATGGGCAAGATTCTGAAAGAAACCCGCGGCGACGTGCAGGAAGCCATCGACATGGGCTTCTACATGGCGGGGGAGGGCCGCCGCTTGTTCGGGCAAACCACGCCCTCCGAGTTGGCCAACAAGTTTGCTCTGTCGGTGCGGATGCCGCTGGGGGTAGCCGGAATCATCACCCCCTGGAACTTTCCCATGGCCATCCCGTCGTGGAAAATTTTTGCCGCGCTCATTTGCGGCAACACCGTGGTCTTGAAGCCTGCCACCGATACGCCGCTCTCGTCCTGGAATTTCGTCAAGATTTTGAATGAAGCCGGGCTGCCCAAGGGCGTGCTGAACCTGGTGACGGGTTCGGGCGGAAAAGTGGGCACGCCGCTGATGAAGCACTCCGACGTGAAGGTGGTTTCCTTCACCGGCTCCACCGAGGTGGGCCGGATGGTTTCGGAAGCGTGTGCGCCCGACTTCCGCCACTGTCACTTGGAGATGGGCGGCAAAAACATAATCATCGTGATGGACGACGCCGATCTCGACTTGGCGCTGGACGGCGCGCTCTGGGGCGGGTTCGGCACCACCGGACAACGCTGCACCGCCGCCAGCCGGGTGGCGGTGCACGAGAAGGTGTACAAAGAGTTTCTGCGCCGGTTTGGCGACCGCGCCCAGAAACTCAAAGTCGGCAACGGACTCGACCCCACCATCGAGATGGGGCCCTGCATCCAGGACCAGCAGCGCGACACGGTGCACAACTACGTGGAGATTGGAACCAACGAAGGGGCACAGTTGCTCTGCGGCGGCCAGCCGCTCACCGAGGGTGAGTATGCCAAGGGTTCTTTCTATCCGCCCACCATTTTTTCCGACTGCGACCCCAAGATGCGCATCGCGCAGGAAGAAATCTTTGGCCCGGTGGTCTCGGTGATTCCGTTTGAGACCGCCGAAGAGGCCATCGAAATCTCCAACGGCGTGGCCTATGGGTTGTCTTCCTCGATTTACACCCGCGACCTGCACCTCGCCTTCCGCGCCATGCGCGACCTCTACACCGGCATCGTGTACGTCAATGCCCCCACCATCGGGGCGGAAATTCATCTCCCCTTTGGCGGCACCAAGTGCACCGGCAACGGCCACCGCGAGGCCGGCCAGGCCGGCTTGGACGTCTTTTCGGAGTGGAAGTCCATCTACGTGGATTTCAGCGGCACCTTGCAGCGCGCGCAAATCGACTAGCTCCAGGGCAGCGAGTCTTTTTGAAAATGGGATGCTCACGCTGAGCCCCGGTGGCCTGTCCTGGGCACAGCCGAAGGGCACCTGCCACCGGGGCTCAAAGCTCCCTGGCGTCGCAGCAACACCATTTTGATCCGCTACAACCTCTAGGGCTTGCTTGACGCTTCCCGCACCACCGGATAGAATTTTCAGTAGGCAGGTTGGAGCAGAGGAAACTGCATAAGGTGACGCTGGCGTGAGCGCGCAACAGCTCGAAGAACGCGACCGCGAAATCCTGGCGGCCGTAGTCCAAATGTACATTCAAGGCGGAGCTCCGGTCCCGTCTTCCGAGGTCGCCCGCCGGCGCGGCCGGGTTTCTTCGGCTACTGTCCGCAATGTGATGGTCGGACTGGAACGGAAAGGTTACCTGCACCAGCCGCACACTTCGGCGGGGCGCGTGCCCACGGCCAAGGCCTACAGGCTCTACGCTCGACAGGTCGCTTCCGGGGCGCGTCTGCGCTCGGCCCACCGCAGCCGCATTGACCATCTGATGGCCGGTGAAACCGGCGGCGCGGAGGAGTTGTTGGCTCGCGCGCCGCATGCGCTTTCGGAACTGTGCCACGGCGTGGGTTTGGTTCTCCTGCCCAGCTTGGCGCAAACGGTTTTGGAGGAGGTTCGCTTCGTGCCCCTCTCCGACCGCCGCGTGCTGGCGGTGGTGGTGACCAAAGCCGGGTTCGTGCGCGACAAGGTGGTCCGCACCCGCCAGCGGTTTGAGCGGGATGAGCTGGCACGCATGACCGCCTATTTGAACGACAACTTCCGCGGATGGACCTTGGAAGCCATCCGCGCCGAGATGGAGCGCCGCGTGGCGGCCGAGCGCAGCCGGTTTCTCCAACACGCGCTGGCCCTCTGCCAGGAGGGCTTCGACACTGCCCCAAAAGATGCGGTTGTGCACGTCGAAGGGATGGCGCATTTGCTGGAGCAAGCCGAAGCCGCCGAGCCTGAGGCCCTCCGCGACCTCTTGCAGGCTTTGGAGAGAAAGGAGCGACTGGCCCGACTGCTGACCGATTGCGTGGAGAGCCCGGAGCCGGAGCCGCGCATTCTGGTCGGCTTGGAGGAGTTCTCGCCGGCGATGAAAGACTTCACCCTCATCGGAACCCGCTACGGCTATCAGCAGCGACCCATGGGGTTGCTGGGTCTGTTGGGGCCGACCCGGATGGACTATGCCCGCGCCATCACCGCCGTTCGGTACGTAGCCGCGCTGCTCGACCGCGTCTTGACGCAAAATTAACTCCTCCCGGTAAGGACATGGCATCCCGGTGATCGACGAAAACAAGCCTCACAACTCAGACGTGGAAGCGGACGAGAACTCTGTGGCGTCCGCCCCGGCGGAAACTCCCCAGACGGATCAAGACTCCCCGTCGGCGGAAGCTCCCAGCCTGGAAGAGCAGATCAAGGAACTGCTGGAAGAGAAGCGAGCGCTCTACGATCAGTTGCTGCGCCGCCAGGCCGACTTAGAGAACTATCGCAAGCGAACCGAGCGCGAGCAGCGGGAGTTCCGGCAGTACACCGAAGCCGCGTTGGTGGAGTCGCTGCTGCCGGTGCTGGACGCTTTTGAGCGGGCTTTGGCCGCCCCCGGCGGCAGCGCAGACGAAGAGTATCGCAAGGGCGTGGAGCTAATCTACAAGCAGCTCTTTGACACTCTGGCGCGGGCAGGCCTGAAGCCGGTGGAGGCGGTCGGCAAGCCCTTCGACCCGCACTATCACCACGCCGTCGAGCGCGTGGAAACCACCGAGCATCCCGACCACGAAGTGCTGGGCGAGATGCAGCGGGGCTACTTGCTCAAGGACCGTTTGCTGCGGCCGGCGCTGGTGCGGGTTGCCGTGCATCCGGAGGAAGCTGCTCCCTCGGACGCCGAGCCGGAATCCGACTCGAAGCCCAAACCTGAACCAGAAGAGGCGAACTAGCCGCTCATGCCGCGGGCCAATACCCAGCGCGACTACTACGAAATCCTCGGCCTCAACCGCACCGTCGGCGAGGACGGGATCAAGAAGGCTTACCGCCGCGCCGCTCTCGAATGGCACCCGGACCGCAATCCCAACCGCAAGCAGGAGGCAGAAGAGCGGTTCAAAGAAGTGACGGAAGCCTACAGCGTTCTCATCGACCCACAGAAGCGCGCCACCTACGACCGCTTCGGCCATGCCGGTTTGGGCGGGCAGCCCTTGACCGGCGTTGACCAGTCCATCTTTAATGACTTTTCCGATATCTTTGGCGACTTCTTCGGCATCGAAGACCTGTTCGGCGTAGGCGGGCGCCGGCGTACCCGCGTGCGGCGCGGCAGCGACCTGCGCTATGACTTAGAACTGACGTTTGAAGAAGCGGCCCGCGGAGCCACCACCAAGATCAAGATTCCGAGAGAAGAAGTCTGCCCCGGGTGCGGGGGCTCGGGCGCGCGCACTGGAACGGGCTCCTCCACCTGTACGGCTTGCAACGGGCGCGGCCAGGTGCGCTATCAGCAAGGTTTCTTTTCCGTCTCGCGCACCTGCCCGCAGTGCCGGGGCGCCGGGCAGGTGACTCGCGACCCGTGTCCCGAATGCCGGGGGCAAGGCCGGGTCGCGCGGGAGCGCACCATCGAGATCAAGATTCCGCCCGGCGTGGATACGGGCACCCGGCTGCGCATCGGCGACGAAGGAGACGCCGGCACCTACGGCGGCCCCCGCGGCGACCTCTATGTGGTGTTGAACGTCGAAGAGCACCCCTTCTTTGAGCGCCGCGACTCCAATCTCTTTTGCTCCATTCCCATCAGCTTTCCGCAGGCTGCTTTGGGGGGCGAGATTCGCGTCTCCACTCTGGACGGCGACCAGACCATCAAAGTCCCCGCCGGGACGCAGAGCGGCGCGGTGTTCCGCTTGAAAGGCAAAGGTTTCCCCAGCTTGAACGGCAGGCGTGGCGACCTGTTCGTGGAGTTGCAGGTGGAAACTCCCGAGAAGTTGACCCGGGAGCAGAAGCGGCTGATTGAAGAGCTCAGCCGCACGCTGCCCGCCGAGAACCGCCCGGTCGATAAGTCCAGCTTGCTCGACCGCGTGAAAGACATCTTCGGCTAGTCCCGTTTGCGCGTTTCTCCTCCGCATAAATCGTGTTAGCCTGTTGCCGGTTGCACGGCCCGGTAGTGAGCTACGACTGTGTTGCTAAGATGCGTCTGTCAGGGCACGGCTTTTTCATGACCTCTAAAGGAAGGCCGACGTCCCATGCGGCTTGCCCTCTGAAGCCTTGGCGCAGGAGGGTGGCGACGAGGAAGGCGCGGCTTTCTTCGCCGGTTTGTCTGGTTTGCTGAGGAGAGCGGTGGCGCGGCGACGCTTCATGGTGGAAAGTTTCGGCAGGGACCGGACAATCCTGACGGGAGAACAGGCGCACCATCTGGCGCGCGTCCTGCGGGCCCAGCCCGGCCAGCTCTACGAGTTGTCCGACGGCAGCGAGGTGTGGCTGGGACGCGTGGCTGGGGTGAGCCGCGACCGAATTGAATTTGCCTTAATGGAAAAATTGACGCAGACCGCCGCTGAGCCGCGACTGGTGTTGCTGGCGGCGCTGATCAAGTTCGACCGCTGGGAGCGGTTGCTGGAGAAGGGAACTGAGCTGGGCGTAACCGAAGTCGTCCCCCTGGCCGCCGCTCGGACGCTGAAGCGGCTGGTGCAAGCAGCTCCGGCACGAAGCACACGCTGGCAGAAGATTCTCCTCAACGCCTCGCAGCAGGCGCGCCGAGCAGCGCCCCCGAAGTTGCTGTCGATCAGCCGGGCGACGGAGGCCTTTGCCCAAGTGGACGCGCAGGTAAGAATCCTGCTCTCGGAAGCGCGCGAGTCGCCGCTGTTGCGAATGGTCTTGCGCGAGTTTCCCTCGCCTCTCCAGAGTGTCGCTCTAGCGATTGGCCCCGAGGGAGGTTGGACGGAGGAGGAACGCGAGGTGGCCCGGGCTGCCGGCTTCCAGGAAGCCTCATTGGGCGGGAACATCTTGCGGGCGGAGACCGCCGTGTTGGCGGCGCTGGCCGTCCTCAGCCACGAACTTGCTTCCAGCTAGTCCAAAATTGCCTTGGTGACGGATTCACCGCCGAGACACAGAGGACACATAAAATTTATTCGCTCTTCTCTGCGTCCTCTGCGTCTCTGTGGTGAGTAGCATGTTTGCTTCCCTCTCAAACTTACTCGTAGCGGAGGGCGACCATGGGATCGACCTTGGTGGCGCGGCGCAGGCTCAGCCGGAGCGATTCCAAAGCTTGCCTGTCACTAATCGCTTGCCTCCGCCCCGCCCCGCCCCGCATAATGGTGCGCGTTTTGAGACGCCCGATGAAAATCGCGTTTCCGCTTCTGGCCGTGCTGCTGGCCGCTCCGGCGGCGGCGCAGCAGCGTCCCCTGACCACCCAGCCAGTGGACGTTGTCCGTCCGGGCGAGATGCTGGTGCAATTCGGAGTGGAGTTCCTGCAAGGCGCTACCTTTCCCCTGTCGGGCCTATCCGGCGACCTGAGTCGGGTGGGCGTGGTTGACCTGCACATCGGCGTGAGCCGGGCGGTGGAGCTTCAAATCCAGGGCACCATCCGAAATTTCCTTTCCGTTAACCAGCAGGTTCCGGCCCAGCTTACACCCACCTTGAAGCGCGGCGGCACCTCCGCCTCCGACTTCGGCGACTTCACGCTGGCAGTCAAGTTCCAACTCTATCCTGAGACGAAGAGCCGGCCTGCCCTCGGCATCCGGTTTGGTTTCGAGGCGCCCAACTCGGACGAAGCCCGCGGCATCGGCCTGAGCACCACCAACGTCTTCTTCACCCTGCTGGCCCAGAAGCACTACGGAAAGCTGAACCTCTTCGGCAACCTGGGGGTGGGGATTTTGCAGGCGCCTACGGGACTGTTTGCGCAAAATGAGGTGGTGCTCTACGGGCTCGGTGCCATCTATCCTCTGCACCAGCGGGTGAACTTGGTCGCAGAAGTGGCGGGCCGCTGGAGCACGCGCGACACCCCTGCCACCGGCCCTCTGGTCGGCACCGGCAGCCGCTCGCAGGCCCGCCTGGGCGTGCAGGTCTTCGGCGGCGGCTTCCGCTGGGACTTTGCCGGCGTCGCCGGGCTGACCCGCAACGACCCCAACACCGGTTTTGTCCTCGGAATCGCCAAGAGCTTCGATTCCCACCCCCGCCGGAAATCTCCCCGCTAAGTTACCTCGTCCAGCGCAGGCGGAAGATGGTCCAAGCGATTTTCAGCCCTGCCAGCACCGCTCCCTTGAAAGTGCCGGAGATTTTCGAGCGACCGATGCGCCGGCGGTAGCTCACCGGAACTTCCTCCACGCGCAGGCCGCGTTGCAGGGCCTTGACCTGCATTTCGGCTGTCCAGCCGAAGTTCGGGTCGCTCATCTCCAGTTGTTTCAGGCTCGACCGGCGGATGGCGCGGAACGGCCCCAGGTCGGTGTAGCGATGACCGTAGAGCAGCCGAATCAGCCCCACCGCCAGCCGGTTACCCACGCGCTGAGTCCAGAACAGAGAGCCGGGCTGCGCGTGGCCCCGCGTGCGCGAGCCGACGACTAAGTCGGCTTCCCCGCGCAGGATGGGCTCGATCAGCCGGACGGCCTCAGAGGGATCGTCGCTGGCGTCGGCGTCGAGGAAGACCACAATCTCAATTTCAGCTGGCAGCGCCGCCAACGCCGCCAGGCAGGCGCGACCGTAGCCGCGGCGCGGTTCGCTGACCACCTGCGCGCCTCCGGCGCGGGCCACCTCGGCGGTGCGGTCGGTGCTGCCATTGTCCGCGACGATGACCGAGGTAAATAACGACCGGGGCAAGTCTTTCAGTACCTGCGCCAGTGCCTGCTCTTCGTTGAGTGCGGGGAGCACGGCGGCGATGCGCACGGTCGCGGTATTTCCGCCGGTTTGCGCCGGCGCTGGGTTGGAGGTCATCATCACACGCCGGGGTCTTGCGCAGGCGGAAGCCCTGTGCTATAGAAACAAGATTCGGGGATGGGCGATGGCGGACAAGCTCCGGGCTTTCTAGGCCGCACCCGAGGTTCACGGCGCGGCTTCGGCAAAGCTTTCTTCCTTTCCTTGTTTTCCATCGTTTGGATGCGCGATCTGCTGATTGCCACCGCGCTGGCGCTGGGCATCATTGCTTTCGTCTATCAGCCCGTCAAAGTGGAAGGCAACAGCATGACCCCTGAGTTGGCCGACCAGGAGCGCATCTTCATCAACAAGTTCGTGTACAAGTTCGGGTCCATCGAGCGGGGCGACATTGTGGTTTTCCGCTATCCGCGCGACCTGAACAAGTCCTTCATCAAACGCATCGTCGGCCTGCCCGGCGAGAGCATTGAGATTCGCCGGGGGATAGTGTACGTCAACGGCGTGCCGTTGCGGGAGGACTACGTGGCGCCGGAGGACCACGACCTGCAATCCTATCCGCTCACCCGCCTTTCATCGCAGCATTACTTTGTGCTCGGCGACCGCTGGCGCAGCTCGCACGACTCGCGTTTCTGGGGCACCGTACATCGCGACTACATCTATGGCAAGGCCGTCTTCGCCTACTGGCCCATTGACCATTTCGGTCCCATTCGGTCTGCCAACGGCGACGATTGATGCCGGTCGAAGAACGTGAACGGCGGCCAGAACTGACGTTCGGGGCAAGTTTGGAAGGCGACGCCAGGAGAGTGAATGGAGGCAATCCTCGCACTCGAAGATGGACGGCTCTTTAGGGGCAAGGGCTACGGCGCCCGTGCGGAACGGGGCGGGGAAGTTGTTTTTAACACCTCCATCACCGGCTACCAGGAAATCTTTACCGACCCTTCCTACGCTGGCCAGTTCGTCTGCCTCACCTACCCTCACATCGGCAACGTCGGCGCCAACCCGCTCGACAACGAAGCGGCGCGCCCTTACATCGAGGGCCTGATCGTCCGCGACTTCTCAGAGGTCGCCTCCAACTGGCGCAGCCAGCAGACCACCGAGGCTTTCCTGGCTGCGCACGGCGTGCCCATCATCAGTCACATTGATACCCGCGCGCTGGTGCTGCACCTCCGCCGACAGGGAGCCATGCGCGCCGTGCTGTCCACGGGGTCTCTCGACGGCGAAGCGCTGGTGGCGCGGGCGCGCGCGCTGCCGGAGATGGTCGGGCTCGATCTGGCCCGCACCGTGACGACGGCCAAGTCCTATGAGTGGAGTGAGCCCAGCTCCGAGCTGTCACGGCTCACGAGTGCCGCGAAGCGCGGGACGCATCACGTGGTTGCCTACGACTTCGGCATCAAGCAGAACATCCTGCGCCGTTTGGTGGATGTGGGCTGCCGCGTGACCGTGGTGCCGGGGGGAATGTCGGCGGAAGACGCGCTGGCGCTCAAGCCCGACGGCGTGTTTCTCTCCAACGGGCCCGGCGACCCGGAGCCTTGCACCTATGCCATCGAGGCCGTGCGCAAGCTGGCCGGGCGCGTGCCGGTTTTCGGTATCTGCCTCGGGCACCAGATCATGAGCCTGGCGCTCGGCGGCAAGACTTTCAAGCTCAAGTTCGGCCACCACGGGGGCAACCATCCGGTGAAGAATTTGCTCACCGGCAAGGTGGAGATCACCGCGCAGAACCACGGCTTCTGTGTGGACCCCGACTCGCTCAACGCCAAGGAAGTCGAGTTGACCCACGTCAACCTCAACGATCAGACGCTGGAGGGTCTGCGCCACCGCTCACTGCCTTTGTTCGGCGTGCAGTATCACCCCGAGGCCTCCCCCGGCCCCCACGACTCCCACTACCTCTTCGAGCAGTTTGTGGATGTGATGAGGAATGAAAAAGTAGGAAGATAACCGAGCACAGCGATGCCGAAGCGGACGGACATAGATTGAGGATTTCTTCGGAGCGCGGTTTCGGAGACGCCTCAGGGGCTAAAGCCCCATGAGAGAGAGGCGGTTTTTCGGCACGACTAAAGTCGTGCCCTGACGATAGAAGCGATGCTCAGTCGTGCCTTGACGAAAAACGGACCAGAGGTTGAAGTCGTGTCCGAGGCGGGATAAAGAGTGGCGCGCGGAAAGCGTCCGAGCATGCTTTCAAGCCTGGCGGCGAGAAAAGAGAGTAGCGCTGATCAAAAGTGCCAACCCGGCTTGGGATGATTTGGCGGCGGATTGGTATGGGTCGGTAGGTGCGAAGAGCAAGCAGATCCCTCGCTGACGCTCGGGGTGACAGAGGGGAGGGATCGGGGTGACAAGAGCAAGTGTTGGCAGGGGCGAGGGACAAGCAGGTCCCTCACCGGCCTACCGCAGGCAGGCTGACGCTCGGGATGACAGTGAGGCGCGCTTGGGATGAGAAATTTAGGGTTAAGTCGGGTTTGAGGCACTGAATGCCGAAGCGGACGGACATCAAAAAGATTCTGATCATCGGCTCGGGGCCGATTGTGATCGGGCAGGCGTGCGAGTTCGACTACTCCGGCACGCAGGCCTGCAAGGCGCTCAAGAGCGAGGGCTACCAAGTTGTGCTGGTCAACTCTAACCCCGCCACCATCATGACCGATCCGGAAATCGCCGACCGCACCTACGTCGAGCCGCTCACCGCCGAGTACGTGGAAGCCATCATCGCCGCCGAACGTCCCGACGCGTTGCTGTCCACCGTGGGCGGCCAGACTGCGCTCAACCTGACGGTCGAGCTGGCCGAGTCGGGCGCGCTCGAAAAGCACGGCGTCGAGCTAATCGGCGCCTCGCTGCGCGCCATCAAGATCGCCGAAGACCGGCTCTGGTTCAAAGAGGCGGTCTCGAACTGCGGCCTCGAGTCGCCGCACAGCTCGCTGGTGAACACGCTGGGGAAAGCGCGGGCATTCGCCGAGAAGGCCGGTTACCCGGTGGTGGTGCGCCCGTCGTTCACACTCGGCGGCACCGGCGGCGGCCTGGCCTTTAACCCCGAAGAGTTTGACGACATTGTCGGCCGCGGGCTCGACCTCAGCCCGGTGCACGAAGTGCTGATCGAAGAGTCGGTGTTGGGCTGGAAGGAGTTTGAGCTGGAGGTGATGCGCGACCTGGCCGACAACGTGGTGGTCATCTGCTCGATTGAGAACTTCGATCCGATGGGCATCCACACCGGCGACTCCATCACCGTCGCCCCGGCGCAAACCCTGACCGACAAGGAATACCAGCGCATGCGCGACGCGGCGCTCAAAATCATCCGCGCCGTGGGCGTGGACACTGGCGGCTCCAACATCCAATTCGCGCTCCACCCCGAGACCGGGCGGATGCTGGTGATCGAAATGAACCCGCGCGTCTCGCGCAGCTCGGCGCTGGCCTCGAAGGCCACCGGCTTTCCCATCGCCAAGATTGCTGCCAAGCTGGCGGTGGGGTTGCGCCTGGACGAAATTCCCAACGACATTACCCAGAAGACGCCCTCCTGTTTCGAGCCCACGATTGACTACGTGGTGGCCAAGATTCCCAAATGGCAGTTCGAGAAATTTCCCGGCGCCGACCCGACGCTGGGCACGGAGATGCGCTCGGTGGGCGAAGTGATGGCCATCGGGCGTACTTTCAAGGAGGCGCTGCTCAAAGGCATGCGCTCGCTCGAAACCGGCAAGCGCTTCACCTTCCCGCGCCTGCCGGAGGATCAAATCCATGAACTGCTGTCCACACCCACGCCGCAGCGATTGGACGTTCTGTTCGCGGCGCTGCGCCAGGGAAAAAGCGGGGAGGAAATCCATCGGCTGACCTGGATTGATCCCTGGTTCCTGCGCCAGTTGGAAGAGATCGTAACGCTGGAGAAAACACTGGGCGGCACTCAATTGGCTGGCGTGTCGCGCGAGCTGCTCCGCGAAGCCAAGCGCACCGGCCTTTCCGACGAGCACCTGGCCGGGCTCTGGCAGGCCACGCCGGACGAGGTGCGCGCGCGCCGCCTGGAGCAGGGCCTGGAAGCTGTTTTCAAACGGGTGGACACCTGCGCGGGGGAGTTCGAATCCTACACGCCCTACCTCTACTCCACCTACGAAGAGGAGGACGAGTGCGAGCCTACCGACCGTCACAAGATTCTGATCCTGGGTAGCGGGCCCAACCGCATCGGGCAGGGAATTGAATTCGACTACTGTTGCTGCCACGCCGCCTTCGCGCTCAAGCAGGCCGGGTACGAGACGCTGATGGTGAACTGCAACCCGGAGACGGTCTCCACCGACTACGATACCTCCGACCGGCTCTACTTCGAGCCGCTGACGTTCGAGGAGGTGATGAACATCGTCGCCCGCGAGCGGCCCGCCGGCGCCATTGTGCAGTTCGGCGGGCAGACGCCGCTGAACCTGGCGGCGGCGCTCAAGCGCGCCGGGGTGAACATCATCGGCACCTCCCCCGAGTCCATTGACCTGGCCGAAGACCGGCAGCGCTTCAGCCACCTGCTGCGTGAGCTGGGGATTCCGCAGCCGCGCCATGCCACCGCCATGAGCGTGGAGGAGGCCGTGGCCGCCGCCGAGACGATCGGCTACCCGGTTGTCGTCCGCCCGTCCTACGTCCTGGGCGGGCGCGCGATGGTGATCGCCTACGACCGCGCCACGGTGGAGACCTATGCGGCCGAAGCGGGCGAATTCCTGCAGGCGTTTCCCATCTTGATTGACCAGTTCCTGGAAGACAGTTTCGAGCTGGACGTGGACGCGCTCGCCGACGGGGAGGATGTGTACGTCGGCGGCATCATGGAGCACATTGAAGAGGCGGGCATCCATTCGGGCGACTCCTCCTGCGTGCTACCCGCTTTTCAGCTCAAGGAAGAGCATCTCGAAGTCATTCGCGACTACACCGCGCGCTTGGCGCGCGCCTTGCAAGTGGTCGGCCCTATGAACGTGCAGTACGCCGTGCCTTCGCGGCCCGAGGGTGGGCCCAGCAGCACGGTGTACGTGCTGGAAGTCAATCCGCGCGCTTCGCGCACTGTGCCCTACGTCAGTAAGGCGACGGGCGTGCCGCTGGCCAAGCTGGCGGCTTTGCTGGTGACCGGCGCCAAGCTGCGCGACTTCCACCTGCCGAGCAAGCCGCGGCAGAACGGCTTCTACGCCGTCAAGTCGCCGGTTTTCCCCTTCCAGCGCTTTCGCGGTGTGGACACCATCCTGGGACCGGAAATGAAATCCACCGGCGAAGTCATGGGCATTGGATCGAGCTTCGGCTTGGCGTTCGCCAAAGCACAGTTGGCCGCCGGCCAGCGGTTGCCCATCTCCGGCACGACGTTCCTGAGCGTCAACAACCGCGACAAGGCCGCCCTGCTTCCTCTCGCGCGCCAGCTTGCCGCGCAGGGCTTTTCGCTGGTAGCGACGCGAAGCACAGCAGAGTTTTTGGCGGCCGAGGGTCTCAACGTGGCGCGGGTCTTCAAGGTCAACGAGGGCCGACCCAACGTGGTGGACTTGATCAAATCCGGCATGATCCAACTGGTAATCAATACCCCCCTGGGCCGCAAGTCCTTCTACGACGAGCGCGCCATTCGTCGCGCGGCCATTCGCCATCAGGTGACCTGCCTTACCACTCTGGAGGCTGCGACCGCTGCGGTGTCCGGCATCGAGGCGTTGCAGAAACACAAAGTCGAAATCCGCAGCTTGCAGGATTTGCACCAGCGCTTTCAACTTCCGGAGCTAGGGTTGCCGGCAGTTGGAGAGGCTGCCGGTGCGCGGGGGGTACCGAAGGAAGTCACTCCGAGCCGAAAGGGATCTCCATGACGAAACCCAAATTTGCCCTCACCGGAATCTTTCCGCCGCTGACCACTCCTTTCGCTGCCGACATGAGCGTGGACTTGGCGGCTCTGTCCTCCAATGTGGAGAAGTACAATCGCACCGGCCTGGCCGGCTATGTGGTGGTGGGTTCCACCGGCGAGTCGGTCTATCTGCGCGAGGAAGAGAAGATCAGGATTTGGGAGACGGTTCGCCGCGAGGCCGAAGCGGAGAAAATTCTGATTGCCGGCACCGGCTGCGAAGCCACGGCGGAAACCATCGTGCTCACGCGCCGCGCCGCCGAGCTGGGCTACCACGGGGCCCTGGTGCGCACGCCCGCCTACTTCAAGTTGCAGATGAGCGACGCGGCGCTCGAACGCCACTTCCTGCTGGTTGCCGACGCCAGCCCCATTCCGGTGCTGATTTATTCTGTGCCGCAGTTCACCGGCCTGCCGGTCAGCGCTGCGCTGGTGGCGCGCTTGGCGCAGCATCCCAATATCATCGGCCTTAAGGAAAGCTCCGGTAACGTGCAACTGGTGGCGGACATCATCGGGCGCGTTGCGCCGGAGTTCCGGGTGCTGGTGGGCTCGGCCACCACGCTCTACCCTTCGCTGGCGCTGGGCGCTTGCGGAGCAGTGTTGGCGGTGGCCTGCGCCTTACCGGAGCTGTGCGTGGAGCTCTACCAAGCCGCCTGCAGTGGCGAACACGAGCGCGCGCGGGAGCTTCAGCGCCGCCTGCACGTGCCGACCGTGGCTCTGACCTCTCGCTTTGGCATTGCCGGGCTGAAGTACGCCATGGACCAGCGCGGCTACGCCGGAGGCCCGCCCCGGCCGCCGTTGCTTCCCCTCGACCAGGAAGCGCGCGCGGAAATCACCCGCATCGTCGGCGCAGCTACTTCATCTGAATAAAGTTGTCTTAACCCGGATTTCCGATTTGGCTGTGGTACCGTATCGCCAGGACCAGTCGCTGCGCCTTGAGTTTTGGGGCTCCGACGTAAGGAACCACACTACGGAGGGTGACACCCGGTGGGTGAATTACAACACGAGCCATTCCAGTTCGCGTTCAACGGCTTCTTGAAAGTCGCGTTCCAGGGATCGCGCGTCACTTCTGACGCTGGCCTCATTCTGGTGCGCGAGTTGGATGAACGTCTGGGGCTGGAGACACTCATCGCCGAGCACCTGAGCGATTCCCGACAGGGGATGAACACCCAGTTCAGCGTGGTGGATCTCCTGCGGCAGTCGGTCTACAGTCGCCTCGCGGGCTACGAAGATCTCAACGACGCGGGGCGCGTGTCGGCAGACCCAACATTTCGTCTCATCGGGTCGCCAAAGCGCTGGGACCGGGGTGCGGCGCTGACATCGACGCTGCATTGGTTCGAGACAGAGCTGCTGACCCACGAGGAGAATCTCGTCGGGTTGAGGGCCGTGAACCGGGAGGTGCTTGCACAGGCCGAGATGGCGACGCGCGCCGACCGGATCGTGCTCGACATGGATTCGAGCGAGAGCCCGGTGCATGGGGCGCAGGAAGGGAGCGCCTATAACGGGCACTTCGAGTCCGTCTGCTACCACCCGCTGTTTCTGTTCACCGAGCATGGGGACTGCCTCGCCGCCACGCTGCGGCCAGGCAACGTGCATAGCGCCGACGACTGGGACGACCTGCTCGTACCGGAGATTGACCGGCAGCAGGTGGAGGGCAAGCGCGTAGCGTTCCGCGCAGACGCCGCGTTCGCGAAGCCCGAGATCTACGACGCGCTCGAGCAGCGCGACGTGGACTATGCCATTCGCATGCCGGCGAACAAGAGCTTGGAGCTGGAAATCGAAGACATCCTCTTTCGTCCGCCGGGACGGCCGAGCTGCAAGCCCTTGGTGCGCTACCAGAGTTTCCGCTATCAGGCCAAGAGCTGGACCACGCCCAGACGGATCGTCGCCAAGGTGGAGCACCACCAAGGTGAGCTGTTCCCTCGCGTCGGCTTCATCGTGACCAACATGGCCCTCCCGAGCCGCTCGGTCGTGCGGTTTTACAACAAGCGCGGTACGGCGGAGCAATGGATCAAGGAAGGCAAGCAGGCCACCCACTGGACGCGGCTGTCGTGCCATCGTTTCCGGGCGAACGAGGTGCGCCTGCAACTGAGCGTCCTGGCCTACAATCTGGGCAACTTGTGGCGCAGACTGGTCCTTCCGCTGCGGGTCAAGCGCTGGTCGCTCACGAGTCTCCAGCAGCGACTGGTGAAAACTGGGGGCCGGCTGGTGAAGCATGCGCGGTACTACTGGCTTCTGCTGGCGGAAGGGCATCTCACGCGGCGGCTGTTCGGCGACATGCTGCGGAGGATCTGGGCGCTACCCGTGCCGGCAGGCTGACGCGCGGCCTGAAGTGCAACGAAGCCCGCCCGGCGATGACACGGGGCACACGTGTGGAGCGGTGTCTGAGAAATGCCCGAAAAGCAGGGGTTCCAGTCGGTCGCACGTCGGCGCGGGCTCAGATGAAGGCCTTTGAAGCTGAGCGATTGTGCGACGATCGAAGTTTTTGTGCGATCGGCGGCGATCGGGTGTATAAACGTGCCATCAGGGGCAGGCAAAACGGAAATCCCGGCAAGTATCTCGACCGGATCGGCAACCAGTGGGTCCTCACAGCTGAAAATAAAGCCTACCGCCAGCAGCCGCTCGGACGCGACGATCGCATCGTCGGTCGTGTGGCTTGGTGGTACGGCCACCAGGAGTGAACCATGAAGAAACCTCTGTTTGGTATGGTCTTAACCCGGATTTCCGATTTGGCTGTGGTACCGTATCGCCAGGACCAGTCGCTGCGCCTTGAGTTTTGGGGCTCCGACGTAAGGAACCACACTACGGAGGGTGACACCCGGTGGGTGAATTACAACACGAGCCATTCCAGTTCGCGTTCAACGGCTTCTTGAAAGTCGCGTTCCAGGGATCGCGCGTCACTTCTGACGCTGGCCTCATTCTGGTGCGCGAGTTGGATGAACGTCTGGGGCTGGAGACACTCATCGCCGAGCACCTGAGCGATTCCCGACAGGGGATGAACACCCAGTTCAGCGTGGTGGATCTCCTGCGGCAGTCGGTCTACAGTCGCCTCGCGGGCTACGAAGATCTCAACGACGCGGGGCGCGTGTCGGCAGACCCAACATTTCGTCTCATCGGGTCGCCAAAGCGCTGGGACCGGGGTGCGGCGCTGACATCGACGCTGCATTGGTTCGAGACAGAGCTGCTGACCCACGAGGAGAATCTCGTCGGGTTGAGGGCCGTGAACCGGGAGGTGCTTGCACAGGCCGAGATGGCGACGCGCGCCGACCGGATCGTGCTCGACATGGATTCGAGCGAGAGCCCGGTGCATGGGGCGCAGGAAGGGAGCGCCTATAACGGGCACTTCGAGTCCGTCTGCTACCACCCGCTGTTTCTGTTCACCGAGCATGGGGACTGCCTCGCCGCCACGCTGCGGCCAGGCAACGTGCATAGCGCCGACGACTGGGACGACCTGCTCGTACCGGAGATTGACCGGCAGCAGGTGGAGGGCAAGCGCGTAGCGTTCCGCGCAGACGCCGCGTTCGCGAAGCCCGAGATCTACGACGCGCTCGAGCAGCGCGACGTGGACTATGCCATTCGCATGCCGGCGAACAAGAGCTTGGAGCTGGAAATCGAAGACATCCTCTTTCGTCCGCCGGGACGGCCGAGCTGCAAGCCCTTGGTGCGCTACCAGAGTTTCCGCTATCAGGCCAAGAGCTGGACCACGCCCAGACGGATCGTCGCCAAGGTGGAGCACCACCAAGGTGAGCTGTTCCCTCGCGTCGGCTTCATCGTGACCAACATGGCCCTCCCGAGCCGCTCGGTCGTGCGGTTTTACAACAAGCGCGGTACGGCGGAGCAATGGATCAAGGAAGGCAAGCAGGCCACCCACTGGACGCGGCTGTCGTGCCATCGTTTCCGGGCGAACGAGGTGCGCCTGCAACTGAGCGTCCTGGCCTACAATCTGGGCAACTTGTGGCGCAGACTGGTCCTTCCGCTGCGGGTCAAGCGCTGGTCGCTCACGAGTCTCCAGCAGCGACTGGTGAAAACTGGGGGCCGGCTGGTGAAGCATGCGCGGTACTACTGGCTTCTGCTGGCGGAAGGGCATCTCACGCGGCGGCTGTTCGGCGACATGCTGCGGAGGATCTGGGCGCTACCCGTGCCGGCAGGCTGACGCGCGGCCTGAAGTGCAACGAAGCCCGCCCGGCGATGACACGGGGCACACGTGTGGAGCGGTGTCTGAGAAATGCCCGAAAAGCAGGGGTTCCAGTCGGTCGCACGTCGGCGCGGGCTCAGATGAAGGCCTTTGAAGCTGAGCGATTGTGCGACGATCGAAGTTTTTGTGCGATCGGCGGCGATCGGGTGTATAAACGTGCCATCAGGGGCAGGCAAAACGGAAATCCCGGCTTAATCGTGTTCCAGCGACCACCGCGACGGCAAAAGACTATAAGAAGGAGTTTGATGGTGACCTAGACGCCGTGTGGTCGGCATGTATCGATGTGGCGAAGGAAAAGTACACCGTCGTCGATGTCAACGAGGAACTCCATGTTCTTACTTTCTGGACGGGCTCCTCTCTCGCTAGCAACGGATTTCAGGTCTCTGTCCGCGTCCAGAAACTGGATAGTGGCAAGACTCTTGTAATTGCGCGCCCTGCCAAGCGTCAGCAACTCTTTGCCTGGGGTGCGGGCGGCCGAATCTCAAGGAAGTTCTTCAAGAGGGTAAGGAAGAAGCTGGGGTCTACATCGTCGGCCGCGTAGTTTGGTGGTACGGCCACCAGGAGTAGGAAATGAAGGCGAAGTTTTCTCTGCTCGTGGTTCTGCTTGTCGTTGCCGGCTTTCTACGCTGGCGAAACTGGCAACGAGCCAGCGCCTTGAGCCGCGCTGAGTACGCAGCCCACACTTACGCTTCAGCGATCTGCTACGGCGGGCTCATTCAACGAAGCCTCAGGGAGATGGAGTACGACGACGCCATGAGCAAAGCACGAGGCGTTCTCGGCTACAACGAACCAAGGCTTGAATATCTTCAGGCGTTAGTGATCAACTCAATCTACCGCTGCTGATCAGAGTTGGGGTTCGTTGAGCGAGTTCCAGAGTTAGATAGGTTGCAGGGTTAGGTTGCATAGTTGCGGCGTAACTTGCTGAAAAATAACAACCGCCCATTCTAGGTTCCCACCTTCTCGGACACAGAGCGCGTCACTCCCAATTCCCTTAATCCCCCTGTAACCCTAACAAAAATAAAAACCTACCTCCATTTACCACCATCCGCCGCCAGCTGCCACCAAACGTGAACCCTAACACCAGTCCTGCTTGCCCGGCGCAGGCTTGCGGGCTAAGATGACCGCTCCCATGGAATCCCACTGTATTCCGTTCACGCGAATTCCTCACACATCCGCGCTCTTTTCCGATTACCTCTATCGTTTTGACCGGGTGGCCCGCTTTTACCGCCATGACCCCTTTGCTGCGGAGAGCTTCCAGGCCGCCGCGCGAGAAGTCTCTCTGTCCAGCGAAACGCGCGCCGCTGTGGCCGACGTACTGGCGGAGCAGAACCGCCAGTTCGGCGGCGACGCTCGCTGCCAGGAAAATATCCAGCGGTTGCGCCGGGCCGACACCGTGGCCGTCGTCACCGGCCAGCAAGTGGGGCTGTTCGGCGGGCCGGCCTACAGCGTCTATAAGGCGCTGACCGCGGTGCAACTGGCGGAACAGCTGACCAAGGAAGGCTTGCCGGCTGTGCCGGTTTTTTGGCTGGCGAGCGAGGACCACGATTTTGCCGAGATCAATCACTGCCATCTGCTCGATTCGGACTATCAGCTTCTCCGTCTGCAGGATGACTCAGCACACGTCGAAGGCGCGCCCGCGGGAGAGATTGTTTTCGGGCCGTCGGTCGAGTCGTTGCGCTCGCAGGCCCTCGCGTTCTGGGCGGCGGGCAACGCCGAGGAAGGAAACAGACTGCTGGAGGGCTACGCCCAAGGTCGAAGCTATGTCGCAGCCTTCGCGCGCTTTCTCCGGCAGCTCCTAGGTAACCGAGGTCTGGTGCTGCTCGACCCGCGGCATCCGCGGCTGCACGAGTTTGCACTTCCCCTCTACGCCCGCGTTATCGAAGAAGTGGCCGACTTGCAGGCGTTGTTGCAACACCGTAATGAGGAGATCGAGCAAGCGGGCCACCGGCCCCAGGTCCTCGTGCGCGAAAATTCTACGCTGCTGTTCGTCACGGTGGACGGCCAGCGGCACGCAGTGAAGTTGAGCCGAAAGGGGTTCACCGTCGCCGATCTAGGCGAGCGAACGCCCGAGGAATTGCGGGCGGAGTTGGAGCGCGCGCCGGAGCGGATCAATCCCAACGCGCTGCTTCGTCCGATAGTGCAGGATTATCTGCTTCCGAATGTCGCCTACGTGGCCGGGCCGGCCGAGATCGCCTACTACGCCCAAGCCAGCGCGCTTTACGGCCACTTGCTGGGGCGCATGCCGGTGATCGTTCCGCGCTTGAGCTTCACCCTGGTGGAGCGGAAGGTGCAACGGTTGCTGGGTAAGTACGGCCTGTCTTTTTCGGATTTGCTGGAGAGCGGCAAGGCGCAGCTCCACACGCGGCTAGCGGAAAGGCATTTGCCGCCGGACTTGCAGGAGCGGTTGAGCGCCACAGAGGCGGAGTTGGAGAAGATGTTGGCGGACATCACGGCCCGGGTCAGCCAGCTCGACCCCACGCTGAAAGGGGCAGTGGAAAACAGCCGCAAGAAGATGCTCTACCAGTTTGGGGAGATTCGGAGCAAGGCTGGCCGGGCGCAGGCGGAGCGCACCGAGATTCTCAACCGTCACTTGAGAACTCTGGTACACAGTTTGTTTCCGGAGCGGGGCTTGCAGGAGCGGCACCTCAGCTTTTTTACCTTGGCAGCGCGCTACGGTGTGGGACTGGTCGAGCGCCTGCGGGAACAGGGCAGCGTCCCCTGCCGCGATCATCAGGTAATTTTCCTTTGAAGCGTCCGCGCTATAATGCAGCCGGCATGAGCAGCAGCGTCGAAGGAGGAACCGGCCCGTGAAGCAAAGCGTGCGGCCCGGCACGAGCGCGAGCCGGTTGCAGGTGGCGGTGGTCAAGACCGGCGCGCGCACTGAGATCAAGGACATCACCGCTGAGATCAACCGGCTGATCCAACGGGCGGGAGTCGAAAGCGGCCTGTGCTGCCTCTACGTGCCGCACACCACCGCCGGCATCCTGGTGAACGAAAGCGCCGACCCGGAGGTGGCGGTGGATATCGGCAACGCGCTTGACCGGCTGGTGCCGCGCGACGCGGGCTACCGCCACTACGAGGGCAACGCCGACTCGCACGTCAAGTCGTCTTTGGTGGGAGTTTTGGAAACGATTCCGATTGAAGGCGGCCGGCTGGCGCTGGGCCGCTGGCAGGGCGTCTTTTTCTGCGAGTTCGACGGCCCGCGCCAACGCCAAGTCAAGGTCAAGATTCTACCCGACTAGGCGGCGCAGAAGTGCTTACGGCACGCACGACAATTTTGTTTCCATGTGCGGGGTGAGGTGATGCGAGAAGAGAGCGGCGCGGTGGTGGACCTGCGCAGCGATACGGTCACACGGCCCACGCCGGAGATGCGGCGGGCGATGGCAGACGCCGAGGTGGGCGACGATATGCACGGCGAAGACCCGACCGTCAACCGCTTGCAGGAGCGCGCGGCGGAAATCTTCGAGCGCGAAGCGGCGCTGTTTGTTCCTTCGGGCTCAATGGGCAACCTGATCTGCATCTGCCTGCTGGCCGGGCCTGGCAAAGAGGTGATCTGCGATTCGCGCGGCCACACCCTCAACTATGAGTCGGGTTCGATGAGCGCCATCGCCGGCTGCATCCCTCGCGCAATTCCCACCGAGGACGGCATTCTGACCTGGAAGCACATCGAGCCTGTCATTGGTCTGACGGTGTACTACATGACGCAGACGGGATTGATCTCGCTCGAAAACACCCACAACGTCGCTGGCGGGCGAGTGTTGCCCACCGCGGTGCAGGATGAAGTGTGCGACCGCGCGCACGAGCGCGGCCTTCCCGTGCACCTGGACGCCGCGCGCATCTTCAACGCCGCGGTCGCGCTGGGTAAGCCGGTGGCGGAGATTACCCGCAAGGTGGATTCGATTCAGTTCTGCCTCTCCAAAGGCCTGGGCGCGCCGGTGGGGTCGCTGGTGGTGGGGTCGAAGGAGTTCATCGAGGAGGCGCGAGTGTTGCGCAAAATGCTGGGCGGCGGGATGCGCCAAGCGGGCGTGCTGGCGGCCGCCGGGCTGGTGGCACTGGAAAAAACTCCTCCGCTGCTCCGGCGCGACCATCGGAACGCCAAGACTCTGGCGGAAGGGCTGGCGGGCATTCCCGGCATCGGCATTGACCCCGGCCAGGTGGAGACCAACATCTTGGTGTTCGACGTCTCCGGCACGGGGCTGGACGCGACGGAGATTTCCGCTCAACTGAAAGAGCGCGGGGTATTGGCTAGCGCCATCAGCCCGCAAGCCATGCGCATGGTCACGCACTACGACGTGGACGAGGCCGGCATCGAGCGGGCAGTGGCGGCGATGAATCAGATCGTGCAGGCTGCCAAGCCGGCGTAGGTTTTCCCCTTCCTATATCTGAGGTGTGGAAGAACCAAGCATACGGTAGCGCGGACATTTTTGCCTGTGCGGCGCGGGAGCAGCAGAATCCGCCGCCAGCCTCGTCTATTGCGAGGCTGGCGGGCAGGCAAGAATGCCTGCCCCACTAATGTTTCGGCGCTGTGGTTGGGTAGTGGTTCACTTCTCTATGACGTTGATTTGCCGCTGAGCCCGGCGGCCTGTCCCGCTCGTTCCAGCGGGGCACTTGCCGCCGGGCGGAATAGCGGCACAAGCACCCCGTGGCAGGTGCCCTTCGACTCTGCTTCCCTCGGCTACGCTCGGGACAGGCAGGACAGGCCACGGGGCTCGGCGTGGCTTCCCATTTTCAAAAAGACCTACCACCTGTGGCTGGGGTTGCTGGCCGGGCAGGGAAGGCTGTGATATAAAATTATGTTTTGGGCGCAAGCTGAAAAGGAGTCACTGTGGAGTTCAGCTTTACTGACGAGCAGAAGCAACTCCGGCGCACGGTGCGGGAGTTTACGGAGGCGGAGATTCGCCCACATGTGATGGAGTGGGACGAAGCCTCCCGCTTTCCCGAAGAGATTATCCCCAAGCTGGCCGAGCTGGGTTTTCTGGGTGTGGTTTTCCCGGAAGAGTACGGCGGCGCCGGCATGGGCTACCTGGAGTACTGCATCCTGCTGGAGGAGCTTGGCCGGGTGGACGCCTCGGTGGCCATCACGGTGGCCGCGCATTCAGGGCTGTGCACCGGCCACATTTACAAGGCGGGGTCGGAGGAGCAGAAGAAGAAGTACGTGACGCCGCTGGCGCAGGGCAAGAAGCTGGGCTGCTGGAGCCTGACGGAACCGGAAGCCGGCTCGGACGCCAGCGGAACCCGCACCACCGCGGTCAAGAAGGGCGACGGCTGGGTACTGAACGGCAGCAAAACCTTCACCACCAACGGGCACCACGCCGACGTGTGCGTGGCGATGGCGGTGACCAGCCCGGAGAAAAGCCATCGCGGAATTTCCGCTTTTATCATCGAGAAGGGCACGCCGGGGTTTCGCCCGGGCAAGAAGGAAAACAAGCTGGGGCTGCGAGCCAGCGAGACCTCAGAGGTGATCTTCGAGGACTGCCAAGTTCCGGCGAGGAACCTGCTGGGCAAGGAAGGGGAAGGCTTTGTGGACAGCCTGCGAGTTTTAGACACCGGGCGGATTGGGATTTCGGCCTTTGCGCTGGGGATCGCGCAGGGCGCCTTTGAGGCGTCGCTGAGCTACGCCCAGCAGCGCAAGCAGTTCGGTCGGAGTATCAGCAAATTCCAGGCCATCCAATGGAAGCTGGCCGACATGAAGACGGAGATTGATGCCGCTCTGCTGCTTACCTACCAGGCCGCTTACCTCGCTGACCAGGGCCGGCCCCAAACTAAACAATCTTCAATGGCCAAGCTGTACTCAGGCGAGGTGGCCGTGCGCGTGACCAATGAAGCGGTGCAGATCCACGGCGGCTACGGCTTCATCAAGGACTACCCGGTGGAGAAGTTCTACCGCGACGCCAAGTTGTGCACCATCGGCGAAGGAACCAGCGAGATTCAGCGCCTGTTGATTGCCCGGCAGTTGTTGGGAAAAGGCGGGGGCAAGTCTTGAGGAAAGCAGCGGGAGTCGGGCCAGCGTCCCTGGCCGAAGGCGTGCGGGAGGGCGACGCGCGCGCCATCGCCCGCGCCATCAGCTCGATTGAGGACAACGACCCCGAAGCCGCGCGGCTGATCGGGGAGTTGTTTCCCCACACCGGCCGGGCGCTGCTGGTGGGTTTGACCGGCTCGCCCGGCACCGGCAAGAGCTCACTGGCGAACCACCTGGCCCGCCACTACCGCGCGCAAGGGAAGAAGGTCGGCATCATCGCGATTGATCCCACCAGCCCTTTCACCGGCGGCGCTTTGCTGGGCGACCGTGTCCGCATGCAAGAGCACGCTACCGACGAAAACATCTACATCCGCAGCATGGCGACGCGCGGTTCACTGGGCGGGCTGGCGCGGGCTACGGGCGACGCCGCGCTGGTGCTGGATGCGGCCGGGAAAGACTTGATCCTGATTGAAACGGTGGGCGTGGGGCAGGACGAGGTGGACATTGTGCGGCTGGCGGACGTGACCGTGCTGTTGCTGGTGCCGGGGCTGGGCGACGACGTGCAGAACTTCAAAGCCGGCGTGATGGAGATTGCCGACGTGTTCGTCATCAACAAGGTGGACCGAGGCGAGGGTGAGCGGGTGGAGCGGGAACTGAAAGCGATGTTGTCGCTGAGCCGGCGTCAGGACGGCTGGCAGACGCCGGTGGTGAAAACAGTGGCGACCGAGGGCACGGGTGTGGAGGAGTTGGCCGAAGCGGTGGAGGGCTTCAGCGCGCATCTCGAACAGAATGACTTGCGCGAACAGAAACGCGCGGAACGCTGGCAGGAACGGCTGCTGGACCTGATTCGCCAGCGCGCGCTGGAGCGCGTGCTGGAGGTGGCGGTGGGGAAAGAAAGCTTGGCGCGCTACGCCGGGCAAGTCGCTCGGCGCGAGCGCGATCCCCACAGCGTGGTGGAAGAGCTGTTGCGCACGGCGGGAGTGAACCAGGGGTGAAGCTGGAACACATCGGCGTGGCGGTACGCTCGCTGGAACAGAGCCTGAAGTTCTATCGGGATCAACTGGGGCTGCGAGTGGCGGGCACGGAGGAAATCCCGTCGGAAAAAGTGCGCGTGGCCATGCTGCCGCTGGGCGAGGGGCGGATTGAGCTGCTGGAACCCACCGCCGAAGATTCGCCCATCGCCAAGTTCATCCAGAAGCGCGGCGAAGGTATCCACCACATCGCGCTCGAAGTGGAGCATCTGGACCAACACTTGCAACAACTCGAAGCTGGCGGCGTGCGGGTGCTGCCCGGCAAGGGCGAGTACGGCGCCAGCGGGCATCGCTACGCTTTCCTCCACCCGGCCAGTTGCGGCGGGGTGCTGGTGGAGTTGGTGGAAGCGACGGAGCCGGTGAGGCGAGAGTCGCGATGAAGTTCGGCGAGCTGGAAATTTTTGTGGTGTCCGACGGGCGGTTTCGGCTGGACGGCGGAGCGATGTTCGGCGTGGTGCCGAAGCCGCTCTGGAGCAAGAAGATGCCGCCGGACGAGCGCAACCGCATCACGTTGGGCTTGAACTGCCTGCTGGTTCGCGCCGCCGGCAAAACCATTGTGGTGGAGACGGGCGTGGGCGAGAAGATGAAGCCCAAGTGGGCGGACATTTACGGCGTGGAGCACACCTCTACGCTGGTCGGTTCGCTCCGCCGCCGCGGCGTTGCGCCGGAAGATGTTGACATTGTCATCAACACCCACCTGCACTTCGACCACTGCGGCGGAAACACGCGTCGGGGCCGCGAGGGGAAGCCCGTGCCCACTTTTCCGAACGCGCGCTACGTCGTGCAGCGAGGCGAGTACGAACACGCTTGGAAACCCAGCGAACGCGACCGCGCCAGCTACCTGCCGGAAAACTTCGCCGCGGTGGCCGAGGCCGGCCAATTGGAATGTGTGAAAGGCGATCAAGAAATCGTGCCGGGCGTGGAGGCGGTACGCGTACCCGGCCACACCCGCGACATGCAATGCGTGCGGCTGACGGGCGGAGGCCGGACGGCCATCTTTTTTGCTGACTTGGTGCCGACCACGGCGCACCTGCCGCTGGCCTGGATCATGGGGTTCGACCTGTACCCGCTGACCACGCTGGAGGAAAAGAAGAAGTGGATTCCCGAAGCGGTGAAGAACCAGTGGTTGTGCTTGTTTGCGCACGACCCCGAGGTGCCGGCGGCGTACTTGCGCGAGCAGGACGGCCGGGTGATGGCCGAGCCGGTGCAGGAAGCGGAATTGGTGACAACTTAGCAAGGAGGAACGGATGGCGGACAAGGTGAAAATCGGAATCATCGGCGGCAGCGGTCTCTACGGTATGGAAGGTCTGAGTCGGACAAAAGAAGTGCGGGTGGCGACGCCGTTTGGCAAACCGTCGGATACCTATCTGCTCGGCACAGTGGAAGGCACGCGGGTCGCCTTCCTGGCGCGGCACGGCCGCGGCCATCGCATCCTGCCTTCGGAATTGAATTTCCGCGCCAACATCTTCGGCTTCAAGAAGCTGGGGGTGGAGTACATCCTTTCGGTGAGCGCGGTGGGTTCGCTCCAGGAAGAGTTGAAGCCGATGGATTTCGTCATTCCCACTCAATTCTTTGACCGCACGCGCGGGCGCATCTCCACTTTCTTCGGCAGCGGCATCGTGGCGCACGTGAGTTTCGCGGATCCCATCTGCAAAGAATTAGCGCAGGTGCTGGGCGCAGCTTGCCAGCGCGTCGGGGCGACCGTGCATCGCGGTGGGACGTACGTCTGCATGGAAGGGCCGATGTTTTCCACCAAGGCGGAGTCGCACAATTACCGCTCGGCTGGCTTTGACGTTATCGGCATGACCAATTTGCAGGAGGCCAAGCTGGCGCGCGAGGCCGAGATCGGCTACGCCACCGTGGCGATGGTGACCGACTACGACTGCTGGCACCCGGAGCACGACGCCGTAACCGGCCACCAGGTGATGGAGTACCTGGCGAGCAACATCGAGAACGTGCAGAAGGTGATCCGCGCGGCGGTGCCGCGGGTGCCGGTGGGGCAGGGGTGCAAGTGCCACACGGCGCTGGCGCATTCGATCATCACCGAGCCCAAGAAGATTCCGGCGGCCACCAAGCAAAAGCTGCGCCCCATCATCGGCAAGTACGTACGCTAGCCCGTTCGATGTAGAATCCCTTGCGCAGAAGAACAGGGAGTGACACCGATGGATTTTTTACCACCGATTGATCTTACTCCAGGGATTGCCATCAAGCTGGTGCTGGCCTCGGCGCTGGGCGGACTGGTGGGCCTGGAGCGCGAGCTGCGCGGCAAGCCCGCCGGGTTACGCACCAACATGTTCATTTGTGCCGGCTCGGCGCTGTTCACCATTTTGTCGCAGGAGCTGGCCAGCCGGCTGGGTGGGAACGTTGACGCGACGCGCATTGCTTCGCAATTGATTCCAGGCATAGGCTTCATCGGCGCCGGGTCAATTATTCGGGCGCGCGGCTCGGTCACCGGGCTCACCACGGCAGCGACCATCTTTGTGCTGGCCAGCATTGGGATGGCGGTGGGCGGCGGGCTTTACTGGACAGCGGTGTTCGCCGCGCTGATGATGTTTCTGGCGCTGTGGGTGCTCGGCTGGCTGGGGGGGCGTTTGGGCCGGAAGTCCGACCTTCGGACCTATCGGCTGGAAGCGGCGGAGCCGGACGCGCTTCTGAACCATGTGCTGCCGGAGTTGGAGCGGCGCCGGCTGGGGCTTCAGAACCTCTCTTACCACCACGAGGGCGGGCAGGCGGGACTGAAGTTTGATTTGGCCGCGAGCCCGAAGCAGCACCAGGAACTTTCCCGGCGTTTTACCAACCAGAAGCTGACCTTCAGCGTGGGGCCATCCGCGCGCGGCGACGAGGAGTAGTCCCTTGGCCGCACCAGAAGCCTCGTGGGGCGCGGGCGCACACAGAAACAGAAGCGCGTCGCGTCGGTTGCTTGCTTTCCTCCATGCCAGCGTCACGGCGGGGGCGGTTTTTCTTTATCTGTCTCTGCTCGGCACTCCTTTTGTGTTGCACGCCTGGTTGACCCGTCGCATCGACCCGCTCTACCGCGTCGCCCGCTGGGGATGCCGGATGGGATTGTGGGTGGCCGGAGTGCGTCTGGAGGTGCGCGGCCGGGAGAACCTTCCGCGCGGGCGGCACTGCCTCTACATGTCCAACCACGTGAGTAACATTGATCCGCCCTTGCTGGTCGCGGCCCTGCCGCCGCGCATCGCCTTCATGGCGAAGAAGGAGATATTCAGCATACCCGTGCTAGGAACCGCCGTCCACTTGGACGGCTGCGTGCTGGTGGACCGGCAAAATCCGGAAGCGGCGCGGGAGTCAGTGGAGGGAGCGCTGGCGAACATAAAGCAGGGTGTTACCTTTGTGGTTTACCCAGAAGGCACGCGCAGCCGCGACGGGCGTTTGCAGCGCTTCAAGCACGGCGTCTTCGTGCTGGCCATCCGCGCCGGGGTTCCCATCGTTCCGATTACGCTGGACGGGACGCGGGCCATCATGGCGAAAGGGAAGTGGGCGATTTATCCCGGTACGGTGCGGATGACCATCCATCCGCCAGTGGAAACACGCGGACGGAGGGAAGAAGAGCGCGAGCGACTGGCAGAGGAAATAAGAGCCATTGTTGCTTCCGTTTTGCCGGACGAGCAGCAGGAAAGTGCTGCGCCGGTGGCAATGAGCGCAGAAAAGCGGAACAGTTTTTCTTAGTGCTACTTCTTCAGTTGGGCCACTTCTTCCCGCAGGTGGCGGATTTCTCCCAGCAGTTCCGGCAAGCGGTTGTAGATGGCCGCGCACTTGAGCCACTGCCGGTTCTCGATGCCGGGGTAGCCACTGACGGTTTGCCCGGCGGGGACATCGTTGGGAATGCCGGTCTGGGCGGTGGCGCGCACGCCGTCGCCGACCGTGAGGTGCCCGGCCACGCCCACCTGTCCGGCCAGGATGACGTCGTCGCCGACGTGCGTGGTGCCGGCCAGCCCCACCTGTGAGCAGAGCAGGCTGTCCCGGCCCACGGTGGAGGCGTGGCCCACCTGCACGAGGTTGTCGATTTTGGCGCCGCGGCCGATGCGGGTTTCGCCCACGGTGGCCCGGTCGAGGCAGGCGTGGGCCTGGATTTCGACGTCGTCTTCCACTACCACCGGGCCGGACTGGACGATCTTGTAGTAGCGGCCGTTGTCCTGGCGGGCGAAGCCGTAGCCGTCGCAACCGACCACAGCGCCGTTCTGCAGCACCACACGGTTGCCCAATTGACAGTGCTCGCGCACGACCGCGTGCGAGTGGGCGGTGAAGTCGTGGCCGATGCGCGCGCCGCGGTAGATGGCGACGAAGCTGTGCAACTGGCAGCGGTCGCCGATTTCCACTTCGTCGTCAATGAAGCAGTAGGGCCCGATGGCGGCGTCTTTTCCGATCTGCGCCTGTGGCGAGACGATGGCGGTGGAGTGCACCCCGCGGTGAAAAGCCGGCGGCTGGTAGAAGAGTTCGAGCGCGCGGGCAAAGGTATAGTAGGGGTTGGAGGAGCGCAGCGTGGGCACGGGCAGTTCTTCGAAATCGCGGGCCACGATGACGGCGGCCGCGCGCGTCTGCTTCAGGCGTCGCCGGTAGCGAGGATTGGAAAGGAAGGTCAGCTCGCCCGGCCCGGCGGTTTCAATGGGCGCCAGCCGACTGATTTCCACCTCACCGTCGCCGGTCAGGTCGCACTGCACACGCTCAGCAATTTCGCGTAGTTTCATCGCCTCACACTCCCGCGGGCGTTTTGGTGCCCTATCTTAGTGCTTTCAGCATATCACCGACCGGGCGAGGCTTGGTCACATGCTAGGAAGGTTTTCTGCCAAGTTGCTCGGGTTAGCAGGCCGAGAGATTGGAGTGGTGGCATAGAGTTAAGCCTAACTCGAAGTCGCGCGCTTAGGTGCCCTGCCCTGCTTGTCCCGAGCGCAGCGAGGGAAGCGAAATCGGAGGGAGCGCAGCACAAGCAAGCTCAGCCCATCCCAACAGTTCGGAAGAGGTGCTCCGCACCCGCTCCCCCGGAGACCTTCCGCCCCCGGAGTCCACTGTCAACCCCCCTTGCCACTAATCAACCAATCAACCAATCAACTATTCAACTAATTAACTAATCCGGGGGTAAATTCATGCGGCGGAGGAGGGAGTGAGACTCTCAATGCGCTTGGTACAAAATCTCGGTCAGGTCAACTTACGCATGGTGCAAACTCTTTCACATTGATTTTTTGTTTCCTAGGGGTATACAATGACGCCATATAGGATCGATTAAACGGGAAGCTTAAGCTAGACACTCTTAACCAGAAGTTCTCCGTGAAGCAGGAACCCATCTCCGAGGGGGGAGCCAATGTCGGATCTAAAATTCTTGGTCAAGAGGATTTCCGTAATCAGTGGGGAACTATTGAGAAAGAAGCTGTCCATGAAGTTTGTTCTGCTGATTGCTTTCCTCCTTCTCGTGCCCAACATCGCCACATTCCTCAGACCTACCATCCTGCGATTGCCTTCTGCCAGAGAGAACGATGAGGGCTTGGGAATAAGAGAACTAATCAGGACCGTTAAGCTGGAACTCCAGGAAACCGAAGAACAGGGCAGAACAAATAAAGAGGCTGCCTTGTTCCAGCTCAAGGATTTTGACTTGGAAATTAATTTCATCGTCCACAGCCACTCCAAGGGGAAGGCCGGAGTGGACTACCATTTTGTGGCCGTTGGCGCTGAGACCGAGGTCGGGTTAGAAGAAATTCAAAAGATCAAACTACATATGATAGCTATCCCACCAAGGCGTGAGGTGGTGCCACAGACTTCATCTCGTGTTTCCGGTCAACCGAGCACGCCCATCATTCATGGTTCAAGACCGCCGCCCAAGAAAGGAGGAAACCCATGAAGGTTGGAAGGATTGTCAAGATAGCTGCCATATGCTGTTCAATGTCTGCGTTGCTGTTGTCGACGCTCTCTGTGGCTGCCATTGCGCAACAAGACAAGGTGGGATGGTATGCAGAACTGTATCTTGAGAACCCTGACTACATCGTGGTCCGTATTGATCTGAGAGGGCTGCCAACAAATCGATACATCGAGGATGTTTCCTTCGAAGTCACTTTCCACGATGCACAGAGTTGGGTAGCAGAACAAAACTTTGACTTTACAGACAGCGGATTGCGGCGCCTCACAGGGGGTGTAGTTCATGAAAGATATTTTGAACACTCCTATGGCTTTGCCCAATCGGCGAAAGGAGGCGATCTCTTTTACACGATAAGCACTCAAGGATTGATGTTAGGGCCACCTCCTTCTGGACGCCCAACAGGAGGTCGCTCAGGTGCTGTTCCAAAAGAGAGGAAACGGAGTGGTGACAGAATCCAAACCAGCGATATTCAGCTCAGTGGTGCGTTGCCTCGACCAAGATCTTCACGGAGAACAGGGGATACGAGAAGACAGGCCGGAATAGTGGCGAAGCGCGAGCGTTGGAGGTGCGGATCCGACTTTGGGGCAGGTGGTCGGGGTTCCATCGAGTTTAAGGTCACACGCAGTCCTGAGGGGGGGCGGCCTGAGTGGATTTACGGAGGCACGCGGCAGTATCCACAAAATTAGTGGTTTCTGGAAGGGCGAATCGATTCGGTTCACTCGAAGGCTCTCAGCTACGTCCATACAAGTCTTCAAGGGCGTTGCAGTCGAAGTGGACGCTGAGACCGTTCGCATGGGCGGACGATTCGCCGCAGGATTTCGCGGGGTTTGGAGTGCTGACTGCTCGCTGCTGGAGGCTGTCGACCTCGAGACTCCAAGGGCAGATGAAACTCCCCCAAGAGTTGGGATTTCTGCCTCGGGCGCCTTCCAACGTACCGAAGGTGAGGACGTTCTTGTTCGAGCGACGGCAACGGATAATACACGGGTGCGCCAGATCCGTATCTTGGTTAATGGAAGGCCAACCAAGACTTGTATGGCATCGAAATGCTCTACAACGTTGGCGTCTGTGAGGCCAGGGAAGTACGAGCTCCGCGCCGATGCCACCGATGCAGCCGGCAACCTAGGCAAGTCTGGTGCGCTTACCGTGACGGTGAGTCGTCGGCAGAAAACTGGGCCAGCACCTACCTTCCGCACGGCCCCACCTACCTTCCGCACAGCCCCATCGCCAACGACTATCGGCTCATGTTCGATTTCGGGCTCCGCCACTGGACCAGCGAGGGATGTCTCTTCCCTGTTCCGCGTCTTCCTGTCCGGACCGACTAGCGATAGCAAGCCAATCCGGTCCGGCCGCTACCACTTTGAGGGCTTGCACGACGGGCGCTACCGACTGACAGTCAAGCTCGACGCGAAAGCAGATACCACAGTCAGCCCGCGGCCGGCAAGCAGATCTGTCGTGTGCAGCGGAGCAGCCATCACCGGGGTAGACTTCGAGTTTCGTCGGTGAGAGACTCGGCAAATCACATATCTTGTGGTACGACTGAGGCTCCAGTTTCCAGACACTGCATTAACTCGCTGAGCGGCTGACCGCCCACGTACTCCAGGGCGATGTAGACCTGGCCGTCGGCTTCGCCGACTTCGTGGATGGTGCAGATGTGGGGATGGTTCAAGGCCGAGGCGGTGCGGGCTTCCCGCAGCAGGCGCGCCCGGGCGGTTTCATCCGTGAGGGCGCTCGCGGGCAGAACCTTGAGGGCGACGTCGCGGTCGAGCTTTTCGTCGTGCGCCCGGTAAACCTCGCCCATAGCGCCCGCGCCGAGCTTCTCGATAATGCGGTAGTGTGCGAACGTCTGGCCAATCATGGAAGGCAACCCCCCTCCTTGCCCGCCATCCTAGCCCGCACCCCCACCCAAGTCAACGTGACATAGCGCAAAGCGGTGCTGCACCAAAGGCGCACCTTCGGCGATCCGAGCAAACTACGGATTGAAGAGGCGGGGCTGGGCGGGCGCGGCAGGGCGGCGGCGGGCGGTGCCGCGCGCGGGAACCACGGCCAGCACCTCGACTGCGGTCAGAGCGGCGCGGGGCACAAACGCCTTCTGGTGATTGCTGTTCAGGTCGGGCGGGGTAATCAAGTAGCCGTGCGGGCTGAGGTGGAGCAGGTCGTTCACCAGCACGCCTTCCAGTACTTGATTGTCGCGGAAGCGCAGCCGCAGCCAGAGCCCTTCCAGCCGCGGCCGGCGCGGGAAAGAGTTGAGCTCCAGCCCTGGTAGCGTCTCCTCCCAATCCCGCACAAACCAGGCAATCTTCACCGTTTTCCAGGCGAGCTGTCGGCGCTGGCCGCCGGGGTCGAGCAGCTCCAGGCCCGCCTCGCGGTCGAAGTTGCGCGGGTTGACGTACCCTCGCAGGCGTTTGCCGTCAAAAGTTTCTACGATGACTTTCTTGTGCGTTGAAGGGGCCCGTTTTTTCATGGGCTGGGGCGGACCAGCCAGTGCCATTTACCCGTGCGGAGGCTTATGCTAATATCCGGCCTGACCGCTGTCAATTGCGGGAGTTTTCTCCGCGGGCGCATTGACCGACCAGCACCAAATTCTTCGCTCGACTCGTTTGGTCACCCTTGTCACCCTTCTCAGCCGCGTCTTGGGCTATGTCCGCGACTTGCTCATCGCCATTCTGCTGGGCACCACCCTGGCCGCTGACGCATTCGTCATCGCTTTCCGCATCCCCAACCTGCTCCGCCGCCTGATGGCGGAAGGCGCCATGACCGGAGCCTTCATTCCGGTGTTCACCTCTTGGCGGGTCGAGCGCCCGGAGGCCGAGTCATGGGAGTTTGCCCGGCGGATGTTCTGGACTCTGGCGACCGTCGGCCTGGGGGTGACGCTGGTGGGCATCATTGCTGCCCCCTGGTTGGTGCGAGCCTTCACCGCCTTCAGCCCCGACCCGCAACAGTGGTCGCTGGCGGTGCTGCTGACCCGCATTACTTTTCCCTACTGCGTACTGATCGCGCTCACCGCCCTGGCGGGCGCCATCCTGAACTCCTTGCGTGTTTTCGGCTTGCCCGCCTCGGTCCCGATTTATCTCAACCTGGCCATCATCGCAGGGGCGGTAGCCGCCTGGCGAATGGAGCTGGCCGAGCCGGCCCTGGCCCTGGCGACCGGGGTGGTGCTGGGCGGGGTGCTGCAATTGGCGGTGCAGTTGCCGGCGCTGGCCCGGCGCGGGATGCGCTTCGGGGTCAAGGTTGACTTCAGCCATCCCGGCATCCGCCGTGTTGCGCGCCTGATGCTGCCCGCGTTTGCGGGCGTGGGCATCTACCAAATCAACGTCCTGGTCAGCACCATGTTCGCCAGCACGTCGGAAGGCTGGATTTCGGCCCTCTACTACGCCGACCGGGTGATGGAACTGGCGCTGGGCGTCTATGCCATCAGCGTGGCCACGGTGGTCCTGCCGGTGATGGCGCAGCAGGCGGCGGAGAAAAAGCTGGACGAAATGCGCGGGACTTTAGGATTCGCGCTCCGCAATGTGGGTTTCATCGTCGTGCCGGCGGCGGTGGGGTTGATGGTATTGCGCGACCCCATCATTCGGGTGCTCTTCCAGCACAGGGCGTTTGAGGCCACTTCCACCGAGCTGACCTCCTGGGCGCTGCTCTTCTACGCTCTGGGCTTGCCCGCGATTGCGGCGGTCCGGCTGGTGGTTCCGGCGTTCTACGCCGTGCAAGATACCGGCACGCCGGTCCGAGTGGCGACGCTGTCGCTGGGCGTCAACATCGTGTTCTGTTTCCTGTTGGTGGGCCCGCTGCGGCAGGGCGGGCTGGCGCTGGCGACCTCGCTGGCGGCTTACGTGAATCTGTTTGTCCTCTATGGGTTGTTCCGGCGGCGCTTGGGGAGGGTGAGCGAGAAGCGGCTGGCGGCCTCGCTGGCGCGGACCATGCTGGCGGCCGGCGGCATGGGCCTGGGCTGCTGGTGGCTGGCGAATAAAGTCGAACTGATGGAGATTACCGCTTTCAGCGTTTTGCTGGGCTGGTTTGCCGCCACGCTGGTCTTAGGGGTGTTACTCTATCTCGGGTTGGCTTGGTTGCTGCGGGCCGAGGAGTTGGGCGAGCTCTATACGCTGGTGACGGGCCGCCGGGTGCGGCCTCGGGTTCCAAGCGTGCAGGCGGCGGTGCCGTCTGCGCCCAATCAAGAATAGTGCGTAGCCAGATTGCATCTTTCATTAACTACGTTCAGGTGGAGCGCGGCTTGTCGCCCAACACCGTAACCGCTTACCGGAGCGACCTGGGGAAGTTCGCTCACTACTGTCAGGGCCGCAAGCTGCCGCTGGCGCGCCTGGGGCGGGAGCAGGTGGTGGATTTTCTGGGGCGGCTCTACCGGCAGGGGCTTGACAGCCGCTCGGTCGCGCGCCAACTGGCGACACTGCGAAATTTTTTCCGCTTTCTCCTGCAGGAGGAGATTCTGCGGCGCGACCCGACCGAGCACATCGAATCGCCGCGCGTGTGGAAGCGGTTGCCGAAGTTCCTGAGCTTGGGAGAAGTCGAGCGGCTCCTGGCGCAGCCGGACGCCGCTACCCTCTTGGGGCTGCGCGACAAAGCCATGCTGGAGCTGCTCTACGCCACCGGCCTGCGCGTCTCAGAGCTAGTCAACTTGAAGGTGGGTGACGTGCAACTGGAAGCGGGCTATCTGCGCTGCCTGGGGAAGGGCAGCAAGGAGCGCGTGGTGCCCCTGGGACGAAAGGCCGTCGCCGCCGTGGAAGCTTATCTCCGGCGGGGACGTCCCCGGTTGGTCAAGCGGCGCGCCTCCGCCCATCTTTTCCTGAGCCGCCGCGGGCAGGGAATGACCCGCCAGCACTTCTGGCACTTGCTGGGCGGCTATGTCCGGGCGGCGGGCATCCGCACGCGGCTCTCACCGCACGGACTGCGGCACAGCTTTGCTACCCACCTGCTGGAGCGCGGCGCCGATTTGCGCTCGGTGCAGGTCTTGTTGGGCCATGCGGACATTTCCAGCACCGAGATTTACACCCACGTGGCCCAGGAACGTTTAAAACAAGTTTATCGCGCCCATCATCCCCGGGCCTAGGAGCCGGAGAAAAGGACGAACGATGCCCGATTACATCTACATGTTGGAAAGCCGGCTCTCGCCGGATCAAACCACGGTGCTGAACCGGGTGCAGCAGGAAGCGCAGGACGCCGGCTTGAACGTCTACTTGGTGGGCGGCGCGGTGCGGGACCTGATGACCGGTGCTCCCATCCGCGACCTGGATTTTGTCTTCGAGGGCAACCCCCTGCGGCTGGTGCGCCGGCTGAGCGAAAAGCCCCTGCTGCACTTGCAGGTCAACGACCAACCGCGCAGCGCTGAGCTGGTTCTGGCCAACGGCGTTTCCCTCAGCTTGGAGATGGCGCGCAGCGAAACCTTCCACCAGCCCGGCAAGCCCCCGGAAGTGAAAATTGCCCCCATCCTGGATGACCTGCGCCGGCGCGATCTTACCCTCAATGCCATGGGGATTTCCTTGACGCCCGGCTCGCGCGGTTTGCTGCTCGATCCCACCAACGGGCTGGCGGACATTGAGAACCACGAGCTGCGCATCCTGCACAACTACAGCTTTCTGCATGACCCTATCCGGATTCTGCGCCTGGTGCGCTTTACGGCCCGGCTCTCCTACAAGCCCGAAGCGCGCACCCGGGAGCAGTTCAACCTGGCCCTGGAGCGCGGCTATGCCGACTACATCGAGTCGGCGTCTCTGGGCCGGGAGATGGAGCAGATCGCGCGGGAAGAAAACGTGGTGGCGGTGCTGAAAGCCCTGCAAGAGCGAGAACTGCTGGCGGCTTTTCATCCGCGTTTGCAGAAGCGCAAGCTTGATTATGACGGCCTGGCCAAGTTCCAGAAGTACCGCCAGCAGGCGGAGGAGGCCGGCTACCTCTTCGATCCCTTCCACACCGTCATGCACTATGTGCTGCGCCGGTTGAGCAGCGGGGAGGCTCTGCGGCTGCTGCGCAAGCTGGGAGCGAAGAGAACGGTCATGAAGCAGATCGAGAGCGTGGCCACGGAGGGGCGCAAGCTGGTGAGGTCGCTGGGGCGGCTCCGGCCCGGGCGCCCGAAGCAAGTCTATGGCCTGCTGACGTCGGTTCCGGTTGAGCGCCTGATCTTTGCGCTGGCCGAATACAGCAGCCGGCAGACTGTGCAGGCGAAAATTTACAACTATCTCTTCAAGTATCGCCCCCTGCACAAAAAACTGCCCGTGCGGGAGTTGCAGTTGATGGGGGTCGCGACGGGGCCCAAGTTCGACCAAATCCTGGAGCATTATTTTGCCGCGCAACTCGACGGGAAGATTCGCAGCCGGTCGCAACAGTTGCGGTTTCTGCGGAACGCGGCCGGTCTGCCCAAACCTGCACCCAAGAAGGAAGAGCACCAGAAGGAAAAGGAGCCCGCCGCCTTCAAGGCTGCTGCGGGGAGGCCCACCCCGGCGCCACCGCCTGCAAAGGCGGCTGCCGGGAAGCCCAAGCCCGCCGGGCAGAAGGCTGCGGTTCCTGGCCGGAAGGTGGAGCCGAAAGCGCGCAAGCCGGTCCACCAACGGCACGGCAAGAGTAAAGTGAAATCCAAAAGCAAAAGCGCAAGCCCGAGCAAAAAGAAAAAGGCCGCAAAGAAAAAGCGCAAGAAGCGCTCGTAACCAAACCATGGTTCAAGCCCGCCGCCGTGGCCGAGCTTGGTAGAATAGGAGCCGATGTCAAAAGCAGAGTTTGTCCACCTTCATCTCCACACCGACTACAGCCTGCTGGACGGCGCCTGCACCATTCCGCGCCTGGCGGAGCTGACCGCCCGGCAGGGGATGCCGGCGGTGGCGGTGACCGACCACGGCAACCTCTTCGGGGCGGCCAAGTTCTGCCAAGCCGCCGAAGCCCACGGCGTCAAGCCCATCGTCGGCTGCGAGGTCTATATCACCACCGGCGACCGCCGCAGCCGCTCGGGCAACGGCGAAAACACCCACCACCTGGTTCTGCTGAGCGAGAACCTGGAAGGCTATCGCAATCTGGTCAAGCTGGTCAGCGCCGGGCACCTGGAGGGGTTCTACTACAAGCCCCGCATTGACAAGGAGCTGCTGGCCCAGCACAGCCGGGGTCTGATCGGACTTTCCGCCTGCCTGAATGGCGAGGTGGCGTTCAATCTGCTCGCCAACAACTATGAAGCGGCGCGCCGGGCCGCGGGCGAATACCGCGACATCCTGGGCGCGGGGAATTTCTACTTGGAAATCCAGGACCAGGGCTTGGAACAGGAGCATCGCATCCAGCCCGACCTGCTGCGGATGTCGCAAGAGACCGGTATCCCGCTGGTCGCCACCAATGATTGCCACTACCTGGCCAAAGGGGACGCGCACGCGCACGACGTCCTGCTCTGCATCCAGATGGGCAAGATGGTCAGCGATCCCAACCGGATGAAGTTCGGCTCCGACCAGTTCTACTTCAAGAGCACCGAGGAGATGCTGCAGGTGTTTCGGGCGCTGCCGGAGGCGGTGCAGCGGACGCTGGAAATCGCCGAGCGCTGCCACCTGAAGCTGCCGCGCGAGGAGCATCCCTTCCCGCATTTTGCCGTCCCCGACGGCTACGCGCTGGAAAGCTACTTCGAAAAGATGGCCCAGGAGGGGTTTGAGGAGCGGCGGGCGCACCTGTCGGCGCAGGCGCAGCGCGGCTTGCTGCGGCACCCGCTGGCGGCCTATGAGCGCAGGCTGGAGGAAGAAATCCGCATGATCCAGCAGATGCGCTTCGCCGGCTACTTCCTGATCGTGTGGGACTTCATTCGCTACGCGCGCGAGCAGGGCATCCCGGTGGGGCCGGGCCGCGGCTCGGCTGCCGGCAGCCTGGTGAGCTACGCCTTGCGCATCACCGATATTGACCCGCTGCAATACGGGCTGCTGTTCGAGCGCTTCTTGAACCCGGAGCGCGTCTCGCTGCCCGACATCGACATTGATTTTTGCATGCGCCGGCGGAGCGAGGTGATCAACTACGTCACCCAGACCTACGGGCGGGAGAACGTGGCCCAGATCATCACCTTCGGAACGCTGGCCGCCAAGGCGGCCATGAAGGACACCGCCCGCGCCCTGGAGCTGCCCTACGCCGAGGCCGACCGCCTGGCCAAGATGGTGCCGCCGCAGTTGAACATCACGATTGACGAGGCCTTGCGCCAGTCGGCTCCCTTGAAGCAGCGCTACGAACGCGAACCCAAGATCAAACACGTGCTGGACGTAGCCCGCCGCCTGGAAGGGCTCTCGCGCCACTCCTCCACCCACGCCGCCGGAGTGGTCATCTCGCCCAAGCCGCTGGGGGAAGTGGTTCCTCTCTACAAGACCAACAAGGACGAAATTGTCACCCAGTTCGCCATGGACGATCTGGAGCGGATCGGCCTGCTCAAGATGGACTTCCTGGGCTTGACCACCCTGACCGTGATTACGGACGCCGTCCAGTTGATTGAGCAGCACCGCGGGGTGAAGCTGGTGTTGGAAGACTTGCCCCTGGATGACCGCGAAACCTTCCAACTGTTTTCCCGCGGCGCCGCCAGCGGCATCTTCCAGTTCGAGTCGCATGGGATGCGGGAAATCCTGCGCCGCTACCAGCCTTCCCGCTTCGAAGACCTGGTGGCTCTGAACGCGCTCTACCGTCCCGGTCCCCTCCAGGGCGGCATGATTGACGACTTCATCGCCCGCAAGCACGGCCAGAAGGAGGTGACTTACTTAGTGCCGGAGCTGAAGGAGGTCCTGGAAGAGACCTACGGCGTGATCGTCTATCAGGAACAGGTGATGCAGATCGCCAACTGCTTGGCGGGCTTCAGCCTAGGCGAAGCTGACATCCTGCGTCGCGCCATGGGCAAAAAAAAGCCCAAGGAAATGGCGGCGCAGCGGGAGAAATTCCTGGCTGGCTGCCGCGAGCGCAAAGTGAACCCGAAGAAGGCTGTGAAGTTTTTCGAGCTGATGGCCCAGTTCGCCGGCTACGGGTTCAACAAGTCCCACTCGGCCGCCTATGCGCTGCTGGCCTACCAAACCGCCTACTTGAAAACCCACTACCCGGTGGAGTTCATGGCGGCTGTGCTCAGCGCGGAGACCGGCAACACCGAGAAAGTGGTGAAGTACATCGGCGAGTGCCGTCAGATGGGAATCACGGTTCTGCCGCCCGACGTGCAGTCGAGCGATTGGAGTTTTACCCCCGCCGGCGACAGCATCCGCTTCGGCCTGGGGGCGGTGCGCAACGTCGGTTTCAATACAGTCCAGGCCGTCCAGGAAGCGCGGCAACGCCTGGGGCAGTTCACTTCGCTCATGCAGTTTTGCGAGGAGGTGGACGTACGGACGTTGAACCGCCGCGCACTGGAGAGCTTGGTCAAGGCCGGGGCCCTGGACTCGCTGGGCGAGCACCGGGCACAGTTGCTGGCGGCGGCGGACGGGGCCCTGGCGGGGGCCACCCGCGTCCAGCGCGAGAAAGCGAGCGGGCAGCACGCCCTGTTTGGCACGGGCGTGGCGCAGTCGGCGCCCCCCCCTCCCTTGCCGGAAGTCGAGGAGTGGCCGGAGCACGAGCGGCTGGCCTACGAGAAAGAGACCCTGGGGTTTTTTACCAGCGGCCATCCCTTGTCGCGCTTTGAGGGACGCTTGCGCCGGTTGGGTACGGTGGCGATTGCGGACTTGGAGACCAAAGCTAACAACGAGAGGGTGCGGCTGGCCGGCATCGTAGTCCGCCTGCGGCAGATGCGCAGCCGCAAGGGCGACCGCTGGGCCATCGCGGGACTGGAGGACCTGAGCGGCGTGGTGGACTTGCTCATCTTCCCGGAGGCCTTCCGCCGTCTGGAGAGTTGCTTCCATACCGACGCCGTCTTGCTGGTCAAGGGACGCCTGCGCGCGGAGGAGGCCGGCGTGCGCCTCGCGGTCGAGGATGCCAAACCGTTGGAGGCCGCGCTGCCGGAATCCGACCAGGGTGCCGCGGACGGGGCCACGGTGGGCCGCGTGGTGATTGAGCTCGACCCCGGCCACATCACCGCCGAGACCATTGACCGCCTGGAGGCCCTCTTCCGGCGCAAGCCGGGACGCAGCCTGGTGGAGCTCCGCCTGCCCCCCGAGGTGGGAGCGCAGGAGGCCGGCCGCAACCTGCGCGTGCAGGCGGACGAAGAGTTGCTTTCCGAGTTGAAGACGTTGTGCGGCGAAAGCGCGGTGTCGCTGGTGCAGTAACGATGGCAAAGCAAGGCAGCACCCAACAGGAACTGGCCCGCCTGGAGCGGCGCTTGACCGAACTGGAGGGGAACTCCGCGAGTGGTGGTCAGGTGGAGACGCAGATTAACGAACTGAAGCAGCAGGTGGCGGCTCTGCGGGAAGAGTTGGTGGGCCCGCGCGGCGTTTGGCAGCGAGTGGAGCTGGCGCGGCACCCGCAACGGCCCTACACCCTGGACTACATCAAGCTGCTGTTCGAGGACTTCAGCGAGATTCACGGCGACCGGCACTTCGGCGACGACCCGGCCCTGCTTTGCGGCATGGCGCGCTTTCATGGTGAGCCGGTGCTGGTGGTCGGGCACCAGAAAGGGCGCGACACCAAGGAGCGCGTGTGGCGCAACTTCGGTCAGGCCAAGCCGGAGGGCTTCCGCAAGGCGCTGCGCGCGATGAAGCTGGCGGCCAAGTTCGGGCGGTCTATCTTCTCCCTGGTGGACACGCAGGGCGCCTACCCGGGCGTGGATGCCGAGGCGCGGGGTCAGGCGGAGGCCATCGCCAACTGCCTGCGAGAGCTTTCACGGCTGCCGGTTCCCATCGTGGTCACTGTCACCGGGGAAGGCGGCAGCGGCGGCGCCCTGGCCATTGCCATCGGCGACAAAATCAACATGATGGAGAATGCGTTTTACTCGGTGATTTCCCCGGAAGGCTGCGCCTCGATCATGTGGCGCGACGCCGCCAAGAAAGAGCTGGCGGCTGAGGCGCTGAAGATTACGGCCGAAGACCTGCTCGCCATGGGCTTGATTGACGAAATTATCCCGGAACCTGAAGGCGGTGCCCACCGTAATTACCAACAGATGGGAAAATTCTTGGATGAAGTGCTGGTGCGTTCGCTGGCCGAGCTGCGGGGACTTTCGACCGAGGAGTTGCTCGCCCGTCGCTACGACAAATTCCGGCGCATGGGCCGCTTCTTCCAACTCGCCTGAGCGCCGGAAGAAGGAGGGTGGGAGATGAAATACTGCCATCGCTGTGGGGTTGAGGTGGCCGAAGCCCATCTTTTTTGTCCGCAGTGTAGACAAAACCTGCAAGCCCCGCCATCGCCTCCCGCCTAACCCGCGGTCCGCGACTACGGACGGCACGTCAGAATCCTGGCGGTGCTTCTGCTGGTGTGGGGCGGACTCGGGCTTTTGCGCGGGGTGGGCATGATGTTCGTCGCCGGTCCCATGGGGGATTTTCTGCGGGACGCGGTTGGTTACGATCTGCCGGGTCGCTTCCTGCCCCATTTGATCATGTCCCTCGGATGGATCTTTCTGGCCGTGGCAGTGGCCACGGTTGCCGCCGGCGTCGGACTGATGAACTACGAGCCCTGGGCGCGGCCGGTAGCGGTGGTGGTGTGCGTGTTGGCGCTGCTGCATTTGCCGCTGGGGACCCTGCTGGGGGCGTACGGTCTGTGGGTGTTGGTGTCGGCTGAAGGCGAGCGCCACTACCGGCAAACCGCGGCGACCCGCGGGTAGCCGCTCTGACGGGTTGGCCCGCGCGGGCATGATCTCCGTCATCATTCCACCGCCGGGAAGATAGCCACCGCGGTATCCTCGGATGCGAGCGCGCGCGCCAGGCGCGGGTCGCTCCTTCTTCTTCAGGGCGGTGACCAGCAGTTCGGTCACCTTCCGGCTGTTGGCGAACACGATGGTCTGGCAGTTGTGATCCGGAAAATGGCTGGCCAGCCGGGTCGCTTCGTTGACATAGCTGCGCCGGATCCCCAGAAACCGGTTGACCACCGGCGGGTTGTAGAAGACAAAATACTTGGCCGCGGCCGGTGCCCCGTTCTCGGCCACCAGCTCCACCGGCGCCTCCAGCAGCCGCTCGGCCAGCTCCTGTGGATTGGCGATCGTCGCTGAACAACATATGAACTGTGGCTCAGACCCGTAGAAGTGGCAGAGGCGGCGCAGCACGTTGGTTGTGTGGCTGCCGAACACGCCGCGGTAGCTGTGCAGCTCATCAAGCACGATGAATTTCAAATTTTCGAACAGCCGCTGCCAGCGCGTGTGATGCGGCAGAATGCCTGTATGCAGCATGTCAGGATTCGAGAGGATAATGTGGCTCTGGGCGCGGATCGCCTTCCGGGCATCGGCTGGCGTGTCCCCGTCGTAGGTAAAAACCTTGATGCCCTGGTCCAGGCGGTCGGAAAGGTCGTAAAGTTCAGCGAGTTGGTCCTGCGCCAGCGCCTTGGTGGGAAAGAGGTAAAGGGCCCGCGTGGCGGGCTCCTCGACGATCTGGTTCAGCACCGACAAGTTGTAGCAGAGAGTCTTGCCGCTCGCGGTGGGCGTGATGACGACCATATTCTTGCCGGCCCGCACCAGCATGGCAGTCGTAGCCTGATGACTGTACAGCTCTCGAATTCCCTTGCTCTGGTAGACAAGACAGCTACTACGCGCCGATCAACCCAGGCGGGAAAAGGTACGGTGCGGGCTTCGCGCGCAGCCTGCACTCCAGCTTCAGCAACAGGAAGTGTCGAGGTGCGCCGGGGCACGGGCATATAGGTCTTCTGCGTGTGTTCGCTTTTTATTCGCTATAGAGTAGTACAGCTGTCAAGCAACCAGGGGCGGCTCTACCGCGAAAGCAAAAACAATGACCGCGTGGTGCGAGAAAACGCCCTGTACTCGTTCAGAATGATGGGTGACACTTGGTAGAGTGTCACCATGCAAATCATCTCAAGAAGACTACCCCGCCCGTACGGGCGGGCCGGAGTGGAATTGGGCCGGGCCGCTCGCGTCCGGGTGCAGTGGATGGACTACTACCGCACCCGGGGGCGCAACGCGGCCCTGACCTGCCGGCACTTCGGGATCAGCCGGCCGACCTTCTACCTGCCTGCGGCAGGCAGGCCGCTGGCAGCGCCGCTATGATCCCCACCACCTCGCGAGCCTGGAGGAGCGGTCCCGCCGGCCCCACCGTTGACGCCGGCCCACCTGGAGCCCCCAGTGGGCCGAACGGGTGCGGAGACTGCGGCGGTTGCGCCCCCGGTGGGGGAAGGACAAACTGGTGGTCTTGCTCCGCCGGGAAGGGGTGGGGGTGTCCACCTCGATGGTGGGACGCATCCTCACGGAACTGAAGAGGCGCGGTCGGCTGGTGGAAGCGCCCCGCCGGGCGGTCCGCGCGCACCGGCGCGGCGGGCGGCGGCCCTATGCCGTGCGTAAGCCCAAGGATTACTGCATCTCCCAGCCCGGCGATCTGGTGCAAGTCGATACCCTGGAGTTGCGGCCTCTGCCGGGCGTGGTCCTCAAGCACTTTACGGCTCGCGCTGTAATCTGCCGCTGGGACGTGATCGAGGTCCACCGCCGAGCCACCGCCAGCGCTGCGGCCCGCTTCCTCGACACCCTGCAGCAACGCCTGCCCTTCCCGCTGCGAGCTCTGCAGGTCAATGGCGGCAGTGAGCCTGCCTGCGGTAGGCAGGTTCGCCGCCGTCTTCGAAGAGGCCTGCCAGCAGCGGGGGTTGAAACTGTTCGTGCTGCCGCCCCGCTCGCCCAAACTCAACGGCTGCGTCGAGCGGGCCCAGCGCACCCATCGGGAGGAGTTTTGTGAAGTCACGGAGTGCTCCCTGGAGATCGCGGCCCTCAATCAGGAGTTGCAGGCGTGGGAGCGCGTCTACAACCCGCCTGCGGCAGGCAGGCACCGTGCGTCCGCACCAAGCCCTGGGCTACCTCACTCCCCACGAGTTTCTGGCCCAGTGGCAATCCCAATCAAAGGAGGCCAAGTGTCACTAATCTACTGGACGAGTACAATTTCTTGACCCGCTTCCAACACTCGTGTTAGCGTGACCCCGCAACCGGTCGAACTGTGACGCCCCGCACCCGCAACCCGAATGTTGGCACTCCTTCCCGGCAGATTTCTCGAGACGCCCTGGGTATGATTGAAACGCGCGGGCTGGTGGCTTCGATTGAAGCCGCCGATGCCATGGTCAAAGCAGCGAACGTGGTGGTCATCGGGCAGACTTTCATCGGGGCCGGCTACGTCACGGTCATGGTGCGCGGGGACGTGGGCTCGGTCAAGGCGGCCACCGACGCCGGTGCAGCGGCGGCCCGGCGCGTGGGCGAATTGGTCAGTGTGCATGTGATTCCTCGGCCCCACCCCGCCGTGGAAAGTATTCTCCCTGGGGGCGGTGAGATTCCGCCCGGACAGGCATCATGGTAGTTCCTCGGTTCCGGGCCGGCATTGACCGGCATTGTTTGGTAGCGACTCTGATGAGCGGGACCTGAGTTTTTTCCAGGAGTAGGGCGATGAGCGTCAGCGATTCCGACCTCCGTGCCGTGCAACAGGTTCGCGACTTGATCCGTGCTGCGGTGGCGGCGCAGCAACGCTGGGCCACTTTCTCCCAAGGACAAGTTGATGCGGTCATCGATGCAATGGCCGCCGCCGCCACGCAGGCTGCTGAGCAACTGGCTCGTATAGCGGTGGAGGAAACCGGCTTCGGGAACGTGCCGGACAAGATCAAGAAGAACAAATTTTCTTCCGAGGACGTCTATCGCGCCATCCGCCCCATGCAGACGGTGGGCATCCTGCGCGAGGACCGGGAGAAGGGAGTAATCGAGGTGGCGGAACCTGTGGGCGTGGTGGCGGCCATCATTCCGAGCACCAATCCCACCTCGACCGCCATCTACAAAATCCTGATTTCGCTCAAGGCCCGCAATGGGATTGTCCTGAGTCCGCATCCGTCGGCGAAGAAATGTATTTGTGCCACGGCTGACGTGCTGCAGAAAGCGGCGCTGAAAGCGGGCGCACCGGAGGGCCTGATCGGGTGCCTCACGCAGGTGACCACTCAATCGACCCAAGAGCTGATGCGACATCGGGATGTCGGCGTCATCCTGGCCACGGGCGGCACCGGGCTGGTGCGAGCTGCCTATAGCTCGGGGAAACCCGCCTATGGGGTCGGGCCCGGCAATGTGCCGGCCTACATCGAGCGTACAGCCAATGTCCGCAAGGCGGTGAGCGATGTCGTAACCGGAACCAGCTTCGACAACGGCACCGTTTGCTCCTCGGAACAGGCGATCCTGGCGGAAGAGCCGATCCGGGAGGCCGTGCTGCAGGAGTTGCGGGAGCAGGGAACATACTTCTTGAGTGCGCAGGAAATGGACGCGGTGGGCCGAGTGGTGATTCGCCCGGACACATTTCGCGTCAACCCCAAGATTGTTGGGCGGGCCGCGCCGGTGATTGCGGAGATGGCCGGGTTCAAGGTCCCGCCCCAGACGCGGGTCTTGCTGGCGGAACCGGCGGGCGTGGGGCGCGCCTACCCGCTTTCGGCTGAAAAGCTCTCGCCCATCCTGGCTTTCTACACCGTTCGGAACTGGCAGCACGGGGTGGAGCTGGCTAATCAGTTACTGGCTTTTGGTGGGCTGGGCCATACCGCCGCCATTCACTCCACCAACGACGCCGTCATTCGGGAATTCGGCCAGCGGGTGCGCGCCTCCCGGGTGGTGGTGAACAGTCCGGCTCCGCAGGGCTCGATTGGGCTCTCCACCGGCTTGTTTCCCGCCATGACGTTAGGTTGTGGGGCGATGGGCGGCAATATCACCTCCGATAACATCGGGCCGCAACATTTGTTCAACGTCAAGAGGATCGCTTACGAGACGCGCCCGGTCGAGACTGCCACCGTGCAACGCGCCCTGCTGGTCTCGCGGGCGGTACCAGCCGCTCCAGCTAGCACACCGGCAAGCGCAAAGGTCCCCGACCGCGGCACCATCGCTCGCGTGGTGGAGCGTTTCCTGGCACAGAAAGGAGTGTCACCCCCGAGTGCGCCTGCTACTCCAGTGGCACAGGAGGTGAAGAACGAGTCGGTGTCACCGCTGCCTCCACCCGTGGCAGATTTCGTCAGCGAGAGTGACGTGCTCGCCGCTATGCAGCGGTCGGAAACAATTTACATTTCTCCCCAAACCATTCTCACGCCTTCGGCCCGCGATCTGGGCTTTGCCCAAGATGTGTTTGTCGAAACCGCCGCCAACCCGGTCACGGGCGCGGTTGCACGCTCCGGCTGATCTGTTCTTCCTGGAACTTTCCCCGCTCGTCTTGTCTGGCTAGGTCCACTCTCCTATACTCCAGAGAGGGATCCATATGAGGCCACTTCCCGTTGCGCGGATTCGGCGCTTGGCGTTGCTCGCCGTCGTTGCTGTGGCGGTGACCAGCGCCGGCAGCTACGGTCTGCGCCGTTGGCGACTCTACCAAGTGCGCCGCACAGCACCCGCTTCTCTTCCTCCAGAGGTTCAACAGCAAGCGGAGAAGTTCACGCTCTCCCGGTCCGAGGCAGGGCAAACTCTTTTTACTCTCCAGGCGGGCCGGACCATTGAGCGCGAGGGCGACACCACCGTGCTCGAGGATGTGGCGGTTGTGCTCTATGGCCGGGGCGGTGGGCGCTCCGACGAAATCCACACCAAGCGTTGCGAGTTCGATCCTACTGGAAGCGGTGAAGTGTATTGTCCGGGCAAGGTCACCATCCTCTTGCGGGGAGCGCCCGGGGCTCCGGTGGAGCCAGCGGAAGCGGAGTCGCTTGAGTTGGAAACCGAGGGCGTGCGGTTTGCCATTGCTCAGGGCACGGCTTGGACGGACCGGCCGGTAGATTTCTCTTTTCGCGGAGGACGCGGTCAAGCCGTGGGCCTGCGGTACCAAGCGAAGGACCCTACGGTGGTGCTGGAGAAAGAGGTTGAGATTGAAGTTCAGCGGGCAGGGAATGAGTTGCTGCGGATCCGTGGCGCTCGGCTGCTCTATTTTTCCAGGGGGCAAAGGCTGGAGTTGCTTCCGCCGCTTGAGATGCATACCGGTGACAGTCGTTTGGTCGCCGATAAGCTCTTCCTGTTTCTAGACTCCAGTTTTGGAATTGAGCGCTTGCAGGCGTGGGGGAACGTCCGCGCGCGCCGGCGCCAAGCCGGTCGCGAGCAGGAAGTGCGCGCAGACCGCACCGTGGCCTATTACGCTGCCGATGGGTTGATAGAACGGCTGGACGCCGATGGCGGAGTGGAGTTTACCTCCCGCACAGCCGAGAGCGAAGAGCGTTTGACTTCGCAAAGCGCGGTTCTCCAGTTCGATTCTTCGCACCGCCTGGTACAGCAAGTGCTGGCCGAGGGGAACGCCCAATTCACCGTGGAGACAAAAGAGGAGACGCGCCGCTTGCGGGGTCCCTCACTGACACTGGAGCTACGGGCCGATGCGCCCGAGCAACGTTTGTTGCGGGCTCCGAAAGGTGGCGAACTCCACCTGACCGGCGCTGCCGGTGAACAGCGCACCATAACCGCCAACCGATTGGATCTCGAAATTGAGCAAGGACGTCTGCGCTCCCTACGCGCTTCCGGCCAAGTGCGCACGCGAGAGACCCAGCCGGGCCAGCCCACACGCAAGACGGCCAGTGAGGAATTGAGAACCGAGTTTGACCCCGAAGGGGAAATCATGACCGCCGAGCAGTGGGACAGCTTTCAGTTTGAGAATGGAAGCTGGCAGGCAGAAGCCGGGCGCGCCCGCTACCGCGCGGAGGAGTCCGTCTTCCTGCTCAGCGAGCAGCCTTCGCTGTGGGATGAAACCACCCGAACAACGGCTCGCGCAATCGAGATCGCTGAGGGAACAGGAATTGTCCGGGCTGAACGTGAGGTGCGCACGACCCAACGGCCAAGTCCGGGAAGCACACGCGGGTTCGGCAGCGGAGTGATTCAGTTGGCCGCGCAGACGATGGAAGCCAACCAAGCACAGGGGTGGGCTCGCTACCAGGGAGAAGCGCGCATGTGGCAGGGCGAAACGCGATTGGCCGCAGAACTGATTGAGTTGTTTCAGCAGCCGGCGGAGCTACGGGCGTGGGGCAACGTGTCGGCCCTCTTAGTGGAAGCAACAGAGGAAGCGGCGAGTACGAACCAATCTCATCGCGCCGTGTACGTCACCTCGGAACAGTTTACCTACTTGGAGGCGGAGCGCCGAGGGCTGTTTGAACAAAACGTGAGGGCCAGAAATGAATTTGGGACGCTCACCGGACCTCGGCTGGAAGTGTTCCTGGTGCCTGACGAGGGCACCGGTTCGCAGCGTCTCGAACGGGCACACGCCAGCGGCGGTGTGCAGATCGTACGGGGCAGCCGGGTGTCTGTCAGTGAGCAGGCGGACTACAGTGCCAGCGCGGGGACAGTGGTTTTGTGGGGTGGAACGCCGACGGTGCGGGATGGAGAAGGCGGCAGCACCACCGGCGCTCGTTTGACTTTGTTTTTAGCGGATGGTAGGATTTTGGTGGATTCGGCAGAAGGAATTCGTACCGTCACTCGCCGCCCGCGGACTCAATGACCCATGTTACAGTTGACGGCCGAGCAACTGAGCAAGTCTTTTCGTGGCCGTAGAGTCGTCAACGACGTCAGTTTGACCGTGGGGGAGGGCGAAGTGGTGGGATTGTTGGGGCCGAACGGCGCCGGCAAGACCACGATTTTCCACATCGTGGTGGGGCTCATCCGTCCGGACGCGGGCTGCGTCCGCCTGAACGGAATCGACCTGACCGAATTTCCCATGTACCTGCGGGCGCGACATGGATTGACCTATCTGCCCCAGGAACCTTCAGTATTCCGCAAACTGACAGTGGAGCAGAATATTCTGGCGGTGGCGGAAACGTTACCGTTGACGGGCAAGCAGCGGCAGGAACAGTTGGAGGAGTTGCTGGGTTTGCTGGGGCTGGCGCACTTGCGGAAACACTTGGCCTACACGCTCTCCGGCGGCGAGCGGCGCCGGCTGGAGATTGCGCGCGCGCTGGTGATCTCGCCCAAATTTATGCTGTTGGACGAACCCTTCTCCGGCATTGACCCCATCACGGTGCTGGAGATTCAGAAGATTGTGCGGGGTTTGAAGGCCGCGGGCATCGGGGTGTTGATTACGGACCACAACGTGCGCGAGACGCTGCGAGTCACCGACCGCGCCAACATCATCCACAACGGGAAGATTTTCCGCAGCGGCACACCGCAGGAGCTGGAGGCCGATCCGGAAGTGCGGCGAATTTACCTGGGCGATCATTTTCAATTGCGTTAGAGCGGGCGATGCACTGGCTGGAACCCAGACTTCAACTGAAGGTTACCCAAAAGCAGATCCTCACCCCCGGGCTGGTGCAAATGGTGAGCCTGCTGCAGCTCAACCGGCTGGAGCTGCGGGAGATGATTGAGCAGGAGCTGATGGCAAACCCGGTGCTGGAGGAAGTGGGCGAAGACGGGTTGCCGCGTGAACGGGAAGCGGTGGAGGACGGTTTCGAGCAAGCCGAGGCGGAAGTGGCGCCCGGTGAGCTGGGCGATCCCTTCGAAGAGTTCAACATGAAGGCGGTCTTCGAAGAGTATATGGACGCCACCGAGCGCCAGGGTGAGCGCGAAGAGATCGAGCGGCCTTCCTATGAGAATTTCCTCTCCCCCCCCACCACCTTGACCGATCATCTGCAATGGCAATTGGGTTTGACGACGACGACCGATGAGGTAAAGGAGGCAGCCCGCTCCATTATTGGTAACCTCAACGAAGATGGCTACCTGTCCGCCACGCTGGAGGAGATTGCCACCAGCGGTGAGCACGCACTGCCAGACGTGGAAAAGGCATTGACGCTGGTGCAGGAGTTCGATCCGGTGGGGGTGGCTGCGCGCGACTTGAAGGAATGCTTGCTGCTGCAACTTCCGGCCCTGGCTCCGGAAAGTGTGCTAGCGCAGCAGATTGTTCGTGACCACCTGAAGCAGTTGCAGAATAAGCAATACCGCGACTTGGCTCGGGCCGTGAACCGGCCGCTGCCGATAGTGATGGCGGCGTTTGAGGTGATTAAGGGACTCGACCCGCGCCCGGGGCTCCGCTACAATCGGGCGCAAGCCCGCCTGATCGAACCGGAGGTTTTCTTCGTCAAGGTCGGCGACGACTACAAGGTGCTGCTGAACGAAGATGAGTTGCCTCAGCTGCGGCTGAGTTCCGTGTATCGCCGCCTGCTGGACCATCGCACCGCTCCGCGCGAGGTGCGCAGCTACATCCGCGACCGCTTTTCCGCCGCCATCCAGTTGTTGAGGAACATCGCCCAGCGCAAGCAGACCATTCAGCGGGTAGGGGAAATAATTGTGCAGCGCCAGCGCGACTTTTTGGATCGAGGACCCGACCACCTGAAGCCGCTGATGATCAAGGAAGTCGCAGAAGAGGTGGGAGTCCATCCTTCGACCGTGAGCCGCGCCGTGGCCAACAAGTATGCCCACACCCCACAGGGGGTGTTGGAGTTGCGCTCGTTCTTCTCGGAATCGGTGGGCGGTCCCCTGGGGCAGGAGACGTCGCTGGTTACGTTGAAACGCCGGGTGCGGAAGATGATCGAAGAAGAAGATGCGGCTCATCCTTTGACAGATGAGCGCATCGCCCAGCGCCTGGCCGCCGAGGGAATCAAGGTGACGCGGCGCACGGTGGCCAAGTACCGCGAGGACATGAAAATCCCCAGCACCCACCAGCGACGGGTGAAGGGCTGAAAAAGTTCCCAGGCGTTCCCTCGCCCTATGCCGACACAGCGTAGCCGTTCGCGGCGCACTTCCCGTTCCAAGCGGCGACAAGCCCGCCAACCGGCACCTCTGGTGATTGTGACCGGGTTGAGTGGTTCGGGCAAGGGTTCGGTGTTGAAGGCGCTGGAAGACCTGGGTTACTACTGCGTGGACAACCTGCCGATCGATTTGATACCTAGCTTCGCCGACCTCTACCTCAAAACAGGCGGAGAGGTGCAGCGAGCTGCTCTGGTGGTGGATATTCGTGAGGGCGAGGCGTTGGAAAAGCTCCCGCCCTTGTACGAGGAACTCCGCCGGACCGCGTCGGCGACATTGGTTTTTGTGGAAGCCAGCGACGACGCTTTGCTGCGGCGCTTCAACGAAACCCGGAGGCCGCACCCGCTGGGGGCCGACCTGCCTCTGCGGGAAGGGATCCGGCGCGAGCGCAAATTGCTAAAACCCATCCGGGCGCGCGCGGAGATTGTGATCGATACTACCCGGTTCAACCCCCATGAGCTGCGCCGGTTCGTGGAGGAGCGCTTCGTGGAGACGGACCAGGACCGGGCGCTGCTGATTTCTCTGTTGAGCTTTGGGTATCGCTACGGCGTGCCGCCCGATGCCGATCTGGTGTTCGACGTCCGCTTTCTGCCCAACCCCAATTTTGTTCCCGCCTACAAGCCGCTGACCGGGAAGGACCGGCGGGTGGCGCAGTACGTCTTTGCCTTTCCGCAGGCGAAGGAATTTATGAGGCGTATCATCAAACTCTTGCTGTACCTTTTGCCACACTACATCCGCGAGGGCAAAAGCTACCTCACCATTGGCTTCGGTTGCACCGGCGGACGTCACCGCTCAGTGGCCATCGCGCAGGCCGTCCGGGAACAACTCGCGAGCAGCAAGTACGAGGTTAAGATTTTTCACCGCGACTTGGGCAAAGGGGCCTAGAGTTGACTTTCCCAAAGGCAAGCCCCTATGGTTAGGCGTTTTGCGGTTGCTGTGCTGCGCGTGCCGTACAGGTAGGAAAAAATGCGCAACTTGGGACATTTGCTGAGCTACGTCCGTCTGCATACGGGCTGGTTGCTGGTGGGCGGGCTGCTGATGGCGGCGGTTGGGGTGCTGGAAGGAGCGACCGCGCTGTTGTTCTGGCCGCTCATGCAGGTGGTACTCCAGCCGGGGAGCGCCAGCCAGCAGATTGTGCTCTTGGATATTCCTGCGTTCGGCAGAACCTACTACCTCCAAGATGTTTTCCCGCTGCCGGTAGCGACGGCCGCTTATCTGGTGGTGGCGGCAATTGTGCTGGTGTTTGTCACCAAGGCGGTCAGCGAGTACCTGGGGGAATACTGCGTCCACCGGCTGGGCTACGCGGTGGTGATGGACCTGCGCAATCAACTCTATGCGCACACGCTGCGGCAGTCGTTGAGTTTCTTTTCCCGGCAGACCACCGGGCAATTGATGTCGATGGCGATCAACGACATTGAGCGAGTGCAACAGGCAGTCTCGCATGTCTTGACCGATTTTTTTCGCCAAGCCTTTGCCTTGCCCGTTCTGCTTGTGCTGGTGTTTGCGATTGACTGGCAGCTGGCGCTGGCGTGTTTCCTGACCGTGCCGTTGATCGTGATTCCGATCTCGCAGCTCGGGCGACGGATTCGGCGCATCAGCCGCACGGCCCAGGAACAATTGGCCGGCTTGAATCAATCGTTGCAGGAAACTTACAGCGGCGTCCGCATCGTGCAGGCGTTCGGCGCCGAGAAGAGGGAAGCCGAGCGGTTCAGTGAACGGGCGCGCGCTCTGTTCTCCACCTATCTGCGCTGGATACGTCATTACGCCGTCGCCTCGCCTTTAATGGAAGTGCTGGGGGCGGTGACAGTGGGCGGGTTGGTGTTGTTGGCGCGCCAGCGGATCGAGGCGGACGTGGTGACTTCGGGTATGATGATCACGTTCGTGGCGACACTGATTAAAGTCTATCAGCCGGTGAAGCGATTGGCGGGAATTTACAGCCAATTCCAGCAGGCCTTGGGGGCGTCGGAGAGAGTCTTTGAATTTCTGGATCACCGGGAGGAGGTACGGGAGAAGCCGGACGCGGTAGAGATGCCGGCGTTTTCCGGCCGGGTTGAGTTTGACCGCGTTGCCTTTGCTTATCCGGGTGGACACACGTTACTGCGCGAGATTACCTTCACCGTGCCCAAAGGCGAAGTGGTGGCGCTGGTGGGTTCGAGTGGAGCGGGCAAGACCACCCTGGTGAACTTGCTGCCGCGTTTCTTCGACGTGACCAAGGGAGCCATTCGCATGGATGGGCGGGACATTCGAGATTTTCGCGTGGCTTCTCTCCGGGCCCAGATCGCTTTCGTCACCCAAGAAACGGTTCTGTTCAACGACACGGTGGGGAACAACATCGCCTACGGGCAGCCCAATGCTCCCCAGGAGGCGGTGTGCGCAGCGGCGGAGGCGGCCCTGGCGCACAGCTTTATTGCCGAGTTGCCGCACGGCTACGACACCTACATTGGTGAGCGGGGCGTGCGGTTGAGCGGAGGCCAGCGGCAGCGGCTGGCGATCGCGCGCGCCTTGCTGAAAAATGCTCCTATCTTGATCCTGGATGAAGCGACGTCGGAATTGGATACGGAGTCGGAGCTGTTGGTGCAGCGCGCGCTTGCGAATCTGATGCGGGGCCGCACCGTCTTCGTCATCGCGCACCGCTTGACCACCATTCGCCGCGCGGACAGAATTGCGGTGTTGGAGGACGGCACCATCCGCCAGGTGGGAACACACCCGGAGTTGCTGGCTCGCGGAGGCCTCTACCAGCGGTTGTACGAGATGCAATTTGTGGACCTGGACGCGCCGCTGCCGGCCGTGCCCAGTGGAGGGAGCGCTTAACCATGTTGCGCAGCATGACCGGGTTCGCGCAGGCGAGCGAGCAGGAGGAGGCCTGGGGCTTGACGGTCACAGTGCGCGCGTTCAATCATCGCTTCTTGGACTTGCGCTTGCGCCTGCCCGGCGATCTGGAGGCGGCTGAGTCGCAGTTGCGAGCGCTGGTGCGCGGTCATGTGCGGCGGGGCCACCTGGACGTGCGGATGGAGGTGGAGCGCAACGGGCGCCCGGCGTTGGAGGTGGATCGGGACTTCGTGCGGAGCTATCTGCAAGTCCATACCGAGTTGCAACGCGAACACAACCTGAGCGGCGAACCCGATTTGACCGCGCTGTTGCGGATCCCCGGAGTCTTGCGCCGCAGTGAAGCCGCGCTGAGCGGAGAAGAAGCGGGCCGCCTGATGGGCTTGGCCGAGAAAGCCCTGAGCGAGGCATTGAAGCGGTTGAACGAGATGCGGAGCCGGGAAGGAGCCGCCCTGGAGAATGAGCTGCGCGGGCGCTTGGGGAAGATTGAAGCTGCCCGGAAAAAGCTGGCGGAGTTGGGCGAGCGCGCCTTGCCAGCTTTTCACCAACGCCTGCAAAAGCGGCTACAAGAATTGCTGGCCGGGGTCTCGCTGGAGCCGGCCCGGCTGGCCCAGGAAGCAGCCTACCTGGCTGAGCGAAGCGACATCAGCGAGGAGCTGACGCGCCTGGCCAGTCATGCCAATCAGTTTGATCAATTGCTGGACAGCGAGGTCGAAACGGGCAAGCAGTTGGATTTTCTGCTCCAGGAAATGAACCGTGAGACCAATACCACGCTCTCCAAAGTGCCGAACCTGGGGGTGGAAGGTTTGGAGATGACCCGCCTAGCTTTGGAGATCAAAGCGGAGATCGAGCGCCTGCGCGAGCAGGTGCAGAACGTGGAGTGAGGGTAGCGGCACAACCGCGGGTGTTTATCGTTTCGGGGCCGTCGGGCTCCGGCAAGACCACGGCGGTGGAGCATTTGTTGCGAACAGTGCCGGATACCATGTTCTCCGTGTCTTATACAACCCGTAAGCCGCGCGCGGGGGAGCAGGACGGCCGTGAATACACTTTTGTCAGCCGGGAGAAGTTTGAGGAAATGATCGCGCGCGAGGAGTTTTTGGAGTACGCAGATGTCTTCGGGAACTTGTATGGCACCCACGCCGGTGTACTGGAGGAGGCCGAGAAAAGGAAAAGGGACTTGGTGCTCGACATTGATGTTCAAGGGGCGCGCCAAGTGAAGGCAAAGCTGCCGGGTGCAGTTGCGATCTTCCTGCTGCCGCCGTCGCGGCAGGAGCTGGAGCGGCGCTTGCGCGCTCGCGGGCAGGATTCCAGTGAGGTCATTGCGCGGCGGCTGGAGATGGCGCGGCGGGAAATCGAGCGCTATGACAACTACGATTACTTGGTGGTCAATCACGACCTGCAGGAGACCTGCACGCAGGTGGAAGCAATCGTTCAGGCCGGGCGCGAGCAATGCGGAGCCCCCGGAGCAGCGGCCGCGGGGGTGGCGGGCTCGTTCCACGCGCAGGCGGCAGCCGCACGCCGGGAGACCACCTCCGAGCGGGTTTCTGGTATTCTAAAGACGTTTGGTTCAAGCAGCGCGTAGGAGTGTAGAGGGAATGATCTCTATCGACAAGATCGACCAAAAGTTCGTGTTCATCGTGGCTGCCGCCAAACGGGCGCGGCAGTTACAGGGAGGCGCCAAACCGCTGGTTCGGGCGAGCGTCCGCAAGGCCACGCGAGTGGCGATGGAAGAAGTGGGCGCCGGCGCAGTTCCGTTTGAGGTTCCTCCGATGGAAGAGCGCAGCGCGGACGGAAAAGAGAAGAAGACGAAAAGCAAAGCGCGAAAAAAGACATGAAAATTGCACTGGGGGTCAGTGGCTGCATCGCCGCCTACAAGGCGGCGGAGTTGGTGCGCTTGCTCCAGCAGGAAGGGATCAGTGTGCAGGTGGTGATGACCAAGAGCGCGCAGGAGTTTGTGCGCCCGTTGACTTTCGCTGCTCTGACCGGGCAGAAAGTCATCACCGCGATGTTCGAGAACGGCACGGAGCCGGCGAACGTCGAGAGCGCCGTTGAGCACATCGGGGTCGCGGACAGCATTGACGCATTGGTGGTCGCACCCGCGACCGCCAACCTTTTGGGCAAACTGGCGCAAGGAATTGCGGACGACTTCCTGACCACGCTCTACCTGGCGACCAAGGCCCCGGTGCTGGTGGCGCCGGCGATGAACGTGAATATGTGGCAGCATTCGGCGGTGCAGGCCAACTTGGCACAACTGCGGGAGCGGGGCGTGGCCGTGGTCGAGCCTGACCAGGGCTATCTGGTGTGCGGGTGGACCGGGCCGGGCCGCTTGGCTGTTCTGGAAGAGATCGTAGCGCGGGTGGTGACTCTGCTGGGGATTCGAAGGGACTTGGCGGGTGAGACGGTGTTGGTCACGGCCGGGCCGACCTGCGAAGACATTGACCCTGTCCGCTACATCACCAATCGGTCTTCGGGGCGGATGGGGTACGCCGTGGCAGAAGCCGCGCGGCGGCGCGGGGCCGAAGTGATTTTGGTCAGCGGGCCGACGGCCATTCCCGCACCGAGCGGAGTGCGGCTGGAGCGTGTTCGTACCACTGAAGAGATGCGCCAAGCCGTGCGGGCAGCGTTGCCCCAGACCACGGTGGTGATCAAGGCGGCGGCGGTGGCGGACTTCCGGCCGGCGCGGATCGAGAAGCGCAAGATTAAACGCCGGCGGGGCGAGTTGAAGCTGGAGCTGGAACCCACGGCTGACCTGTTGGAGGAAGTGGCGCGGGAGAAGGGTAGCCGCTTGCTGGTCGGGTTTGCCGCCGAAAGCGAAAATGTGTTGGAGAACGCGCGGCTCAAGTTGAAAACGAAAAATCTGGACCTGGTGGTGGCGAACGACATCACCCGAGAAGGGGCGGGCTTTGACGGAGAGACCAACATCGTTACGCTGCTCAGCCGCGACGGGCGGCAAACCGACCTCCCTAAAATGAGCAAGCAGGCCGTGGCCGACCTGATCCTGGACGAAGTGGTGCGTTTGCGAAGCCGGGTTGAATCCGGCCGGGCACAGAGTCTGCAAAGATGAGCGAACCGCGCGAAGAGCACCTGCGCGACTGGTTGAGTTTTGCTGAAGAGCTGGGGTTGACTCCTTTTTATCGCCGGCGCGCTGCACCGCGAGGTTCGCCCCTGCCTGGGCGGAAACCTTCTCTGCCAGTCATCGAAGATCCGACGCCGGCGGCGCCGATGGTTTCGATGGCCAGCGAAACTCCACAGATAGCCTCCTTGTTTGGCGAAACGCCGGGACGCGTGGAGGGCGATACGCTGGAGAAGATTCAAGCTGACATCGGCGATTGCCACCGCTGCAAGCTCTGGCCGCACCGCGCCAATATCGTCTTCGGAGTAGGGAATCCGCGAGCCGAGCTGGTGTTCGTAGGAGAAGGGCCGGGGGCGGACGAGGATGCGCAGGGAGAGCCGTTTGTGGGCCGGGCCGGGCGGTTGCTTAACCGCTGGATCGAAAGCATGGGGCTTACACGCGACGCCGTTTATATCTGCAACGTGATCAAGTGTCGCCCGCCCGCCAACCGCACCCCGGAGAAGGACGAGGTCGAAACCTGCTCGCCGTTTCTCTTCCGGCAGTTGGACGCGATTCGCCCCAAGCTGATTTGCTGCTTGGGAGGTTCCGCCGCCAAGGCTTTGCTGGGGAAGCCGATCTCCATCACCCGTGTTCGGGGTCAGGTGTTCGACTATCGCGGCAGCAAACTCTTTCTGACCTACCACCCCGCCTATCTGCTGCGGCCGCATTCGCCGGCGGTGGACCGCGAGATTCGGCAGGACTTGGAAAAGATCCGCACCTTCCTCTCTGCCTGAGTGCCGCCATGGCTGCGGCCTACTGCGACGTAGCGGTTCCCCTTCCGCTGTACGAAACCTTCACGTACAAGATTCCCGCCGGACTTGATGCACAAGTGTGCGCGGGGTGCCGGGTGGCGGTTCCATTCGGCTCCCGGAAGCTGGTAGGCGTGGTGACGGCGCTGCTGGACACACCGCGGGTTACTGGGCCGCTAAAAGAGGTAGAGGAGCTGCTGGATGCTGAACCGGTGCTGCCAGCGTCGCTGCTGGCGCTGGGCCGCTGGGCGAGCGACTACTACGCGGCGCCGCCGGGCGAAGTGGTCCGCGCCATGCTCCCGTTGCACGATGAGTTTGCGCTGCGTGAGCGGGCCCGCCTGCGCCCGCTGGGCAGCCAACGTCTGGACGAGCTTGATCTTCAAGTAGGGCGCAGCGAAAGCGAGGAGGCCGAGTACCAAATCCTGCATCTGCTGAAAAGTGGCAAGACCCGCACGGTGGGCGGGCTGACGCGGCGCGTGAAGGAGGGAAAGCGGCTTCTGGCGCGGCTGCGGCGTAATGGCTGGCTGGAGATCGTGCGCGAGATCAAACGACGGCAGCGGCGCAGCGAGGCAGCGCCGCCCAGCTTGTTCGAAGGCGATTGGGTGAGCAACGGCGCGTTGGTGCTGACGCAGGAGCAGGAACGCGCCCTAGAGGAGATCGAGCGACTGCAGTCCGCCGGTCGCTTTGCCACCGTGCTGCTGCACGGCGTGACCGGCAGCGGCAAGACCGAGGTATATTCGCACGCGATTCAACGCTGCTTGGAGCAGGGGCAGACGGCACTGCTGCTGGTGCCGGAAATCGCGTTGACGCTGGCGGTGGCGGAACAATTTGTTGCACGCTTCGGCCATCGAGTGGCGGTGTTGCACAGCGGGCTGAGCGCGCGGGAGCGCTCGGCCGAGTGGTGGCGCTTGCGGCGCGGAGAGGCGCGCGTGGCGGTGGGGACGCGCTCGGCCGTATTTGCGCCGGTCGAGAATTTGGGTTTGGTGATTGTGGACGAAGAGCAGGACGGGAGCTACAAGCAGGGCGAAACGCCGCGTTACCACGGGCGCGACACGGCGCTGGTGCGCGCGAAGTTTGAAGGCGCGGTGGCCATCCTGGGGTCGGCGACGCCAGCACTAGAAACCAGTTATCACGCTCGATCGGGGCGCTACCAATTGCTGGCGATGACGAGCCGCGTGGCCAATCGCGAGCTGGCGACGGTGAGCTTGGTGGACATGCGAGTGGAGTTTGAGGAAACCAGGAAGGCAGAACTGTTTTCGCGGGCCTTAGCGAAAGGAATCGAAGAAGCGCTGGCGTCCGGCGGGCAAGTGCTGCTGCTGCGAAACCGGCGCGGCTACGCCAACTTTCTGCTGTGCCGCAAGTGCGGCGCCGCGGTGCAGTGCGCCGATTGCAGCATTTCGCTGGCGTTCCATCGGGGGCGGGGCCGGCTGCTCTGCCACTACTGCGGGTATGCGCGCGGTGTTCCGGACAGTTGCGAGAAGTGCGGCAGCGAGCATCTCTATTACGTCGGCGAGGGGTCGGAGAAGGTAGAAGAGGTGGTGCGGCGCACTTTTCCTGCTGCACGGGTGGCGCGGCTGGACCGCGACACTGCCGCCGGGCGAGGCCAGGCGGAAAGAATTCTCCGGCGGTTCGTGCGGGGCGAGTTGGACATCCTGGTGGGCACGCAGATGATCGCCAAAGGGCACGACTTTCAGGGAGTGTCGCTGGTGGGGGTGCTCTCGGCCGATTCGATTCTGGGTTTGCCGGACTTTCGCGCTGCCGAACGCACTTTCCAGTTGCTCACGCAGGTGGCGGGCCGCGCCGGTCGCGGTGAGCTGCCCGGGCGCGTGCTGGTGCAAACTTACTATCCTGACCACTACGCCATTCGCTTTGGGGCGGCGCAGGACTACGAGCAGTTTTATGAGCAGGAGATGAGGTTCCGCCGCCTGCTGCGCTATCCGCCTTTTACCGCGCTGGCCAACGTGGTGGTGCGCCAGCGCAAGCTGGACGCCGCCATTCGGACGGCGCGCCAGTTGCAGGAGTTCTTCCAGCAACGGGGTGTGCCGAACCTGCGGGTGCTGGGGCCGGCGCCGGCGCCGATTGCGCGCTTGAAGAAAGATTACCGCTTTCAGTTCCTGCTGAAGTCACCCGACCGCAGCGCGCTGCAACAACTCCTGCGGGCAATGGCAGATTACACGCGCCAGAAACAGATTGCGCCGGGAGCGGTGCTGGTGGACGTGGACCCGCTGAGCTTGTTGTAGCGTTAGTAGTACAGGTGGAAGGGGACGGGAGTGAAGCAGAGCAGGAAGACCAGCAGGCCGAGAGCGGCGACCCAGAGCCGCTTGCGATCGAGCGTCTGGACGGGCTCGAGCACGGTGGGGTGGCGGGTGCCCATCAACCGCAGCAAGACGCCCCAGAAGGCCCAGCCGAACCAAATCGCCTCCGGATAGAGCAGGCCGAAGAGGCCGATCACAAACAGTAGCAAGACAAACAGGCGCGAGAGGGAGCGGTGCCTGCTGGGCGCGACCGCGTAGAGGATGTGGCCGCCATCGAGTTGCCCCACGGGCAGCAAGTTCAACGCGGTGGCGAACAGGCCCACCCAGGCGGCGCGGCCGATGGGGTGGAGGAAGAGTTGGTCGAGCGGCACGTCCGGGCGCAGCAGCTTTGCCAGCAGCCCCACCAGGGGAGGGTTGCCAAAAACAATCGCTCCTTGTGCGAGCGTGCCGGGGATGGCCTTGGAGTAGAGAATGCCGACAATCAGTGCTGGCACGGCAATGACAAAGCCGACCAGCGGTCCGGCGATGCCGACGTCGAACAACGCACGCCGGTGGACGATGGGAGACTGGATGCGGATGAAGGCGCCCATGGTGCCGATGAGCGTGGGCGCAGGGAGGAAGTAGGGGTAGGTGGCGTGGATGCCGTAGTAGCGGCACGCGAAGTAGTGGCCTAGCTCATGCGCCAGCAGGATTCCCATCAGGGCGAGCGCGAAGGGCCAGCCCGAGAGCAGCGAGAACGGGTTTTCGATCACAGGGCCGAAGAGTTCAAGCCAGGAGAAGAACTCAGCGTAGGGATACAGATTTTGCTCGAAGGCGCGGGTCAGGTGGGCGCCCACGGTGAGCGTGCTGACGATGGTCAGCACGAACAGGAGCAAGGGCAGCTTGACCCGGCGACGCAGAAGACCGGCTAGCCGCACCGGAATGCGGATGGGCTCCAGGCCGGATGGCAGCTGTCCGTGAGTGGAAAGACCGTTGCCCATAGAAACAAGTATATCGAAAAGCGACGGACGAGAAAGGGTGCGCGGCAAGAAACAACGGGACTGGGATTCTTGGTTCGAGACCGGCGGGGCGGCTGCGCTAGGAGAGGTTTTGCAGTTCTTTTCCGGGCTTGAAGCGGACCGCCTTTCCCGGCGGGATGGTCACCTCTTCTCCGGTGCGGGGGTTGCGTCCGATGCCGGTCTTGCGCGGGCGGACATTGAAGACGCCAAAGCCGCGCAGCTCGATTCGTTCGCCGCGCTCCAGCGCCCGCTTCATGGCTTCGAAGATGGTTTCCACCGCCAACTCGGCCTTGGACTTGCTTACCCCGGTGCGGCTGACGACTTGGTTGACAATATCCAGCTTGATCACAACATCCTCCGACCGTGCTTGTGTTTCCCGCGTCCTACCGAGGCGAGGATGCGGGTTCGGGCCTGCCGATGGCAAGTCAACCGGACAACGGGCGTATGCTATGAACCGTATCGGTTATTGTCAAGCGGCCTTTGCTCGCGTTACACTGCGGGCTGCGTCCGCCCGTTGCAGCGGGAGGAGCCGGACTCCGCATCCAGCATGCCGGCGGAGCCGCGAATCTTTTTCCGAGAGGCCGTCTATGCCGGTAAAGTCTGACCGTTGGATTCGCCAGATGGCGCGCGAGCAGCGCATGATCGAACCCTTTGCGGAGACGCAAAAGCGCGAGGGGGTGATCAGCTACGGACTGTCGAGCTACGGCTACGACATCCGGGTGGCCGACGAGTACCGCATCTTCACCAACGTCAACACCACCACCGTTGATCCTAAGAACTTCGACGCGCGCTCCTTTGTCGAGTACCAAGGAGACATCTGCGTTATTCCGCCGAACTCGTTTGCGCTGGCGCGGTCGGTGGAGTACTTTCGCATTCCGCGTAACGTGCTGACCATCTGCGTGGGCAAGTCCACCTACGCGCGCTGCGGCATCATCGTCAACGTCACTCCGTTCGAACCGGAGTGGGAAGGCTACGTCACGCTGGAGATCTCCAACACCTCGCCGCTGCCGGCGCGCGTCTATTCCAACGAAGGCCTTTGCCAGGTCATCTTTCTGGAATCTGACGAGCTGTGCGAGGTCTCCTACAAGGACAAGAAAGGCAAGTATCAGGCTCAGCAAGGGATCGTCCTGCCGCGCATTTAGCGGGCTGCTCGGGCGCCGCTTGCGGCCACAGGAGTGATCCGCTACCATCAAGGTTGCGTTCTCCGATCCCGGCAGCCTACGGGAGAGACAACCTACTTGGCGTACGGCCGGTTGCCGGGGCGATACCGTGTCCTGCGAAAGCGGGGCGCGCCCCGGGCAAACCTTCGCGGCCAGCGAGGACTGGAAAGGGGAAGGCAATGGCCTATACCTGAATGTGTGGCGGACACGGGGTATAGGCGATTTTAGTTTGGTGGGCGGCTTCGCCGCGGCGAAGGTTAAAAGGACAAAATTATGGGACTGTTTGGTGGCAAGAGTAATCTGACGCCGGAGAAAATCCTGGAGGCACTGCGCGCCGTTCAAGAGCCCAAGTCGAAACGCGACATCGTGGCGCTCAACATGGTTAAGAACCTGGCGGTAAGCGGCGCTGGAATTTCATTGACGATTGCCGTCAGCGATCCTGCTTATCCCTTCAAGGACACAGTCGAGAAGGATGTGCGCGCCGTCCTGGCCAAGTTGGGCAGCGACAAGGAGGTCGCAATTCAGTGGGGCGCGCCCCCGCCTGCGCCCCGGGGCGGAACTCCGCAAGGCCGAGCCGACGTGCCGGGCGTGAAGAGCATCGTGGCCGTGGCCAGCGGCAAAGGCGGTGTGGGCAAAACCACCGTGGCGGTCAACTTGGCGGTGGCGTTGGCGCAAGCGGGCTCGAAGGTCGGTCTGCTGGATGCCGATGTGTATGGCCCCAACGTTCCCACCATGCTCGGACTGAACGGCCAGCCGGTGGCGCACGGGAATCAAATCATTCCCTTGGAAGGCTACGGGTTGAAAGTGATGTCGATGGGTTTCCTCAATCCGGGCGATAAGCCGCTCATCTGGCGCGGCCCCATGCTCCACCAGGTCATGCAGCAATTCATCCGGCAGGTGGAGTGGGGCGAGACCGATTATTTGATTATTGATTTGCCGCCTGGCACCGGCGACGTTCAGCTTTCCCTTATCCAGACGGTTCCGGTCACCGCTGCAATCCTCGTCACCACCCCGTCGGTGGTGGCGCTGGCCGATGTGCGCAAGGCGATTGAGATGTTCCGTCAGGTCAAGGTCGAAATCCTGGGCATTGTGGAAAACATGAGCTACTTCCTCTGCCCGCATTGCGGCGAACGCAGCGAGATTTTCAGTTACGGGGAAGGGAGGAACACGGCCGAGCAGTTCAAGATTCCGTTCCTGGGCGAGATTCCTCTCCACGCTGGCATCCGGCTTCACGGCGACGCCGGCAAGCCGCCGGTCAGCCTGGGCGAAGATGCTCCCGAGGCTAAGCCTTTCTTCGATTTGGCCGGGAAGGTGGCCGACGCCCTGAGCACCCTCGCTTCGCGCACACCCGCCACTCCACTTGTGCAAATCACTTAAACCAGAATTCCCAACAATGGAAAGAAGCGGCCGGTGGTTCCGCCCACCCGTGGTCGCGCGTGGTTAGGACAAGGAAGAGGTCACGGCGCTGTCGATGTATTCCGGCAGGCGATGGCGAATCTCGCGGCTGATGCCCGTGAACCGGAAACCAACCTGCCGGTTGGAGACAGGGTGTGCGTTCCCGGCAAACACGGTCACACGAGCGACGCGCACGGTTAACTCCAATGGTTTGCTGTCACCGGGCAACGTGAATTCAAGCCGCGCCCCGGCCCCCACCTCCGGGGCGGGATCGAGCGCCACCAACATGCCGGTGACGCTCAGATTCAAACTCTGGCCTTGCGCTCGGTGCTCGTTCCACGAGCAGAGCACCGGTGTGTGCAGCGCGACCCGGTGTTCGCTGCGGTTTTCCGGCTGCGTCAGCTTCTGAACCGTGCTCAGTAGTTGTCGGATTTGCTGAACGGTAATCGGTTTGGGCAGGAAAAAATTGATGCCGACCCGCAGGCTCTCTTGCATGGCGTCCGGCTCCGGGTAGCCCGTGAGCATGACAATGGGACATTCCGAGTTGGATTCAGATGTGCGGATGCGTGCAGCCAGTTCAATGCCGTCCATCTCGGGCATTTTCCAGTCTAGGAACACGCCGTCGAATTTGTCGCGTTGAATCAGCTCGGCCGTTTGCGGGCTCGATTCAACGCAGAGCGTCTCAGCGCCCATTTGGGTGAATACGTCCCGCAGCAAGCGCAACATCTGCTGGTCGTCGTCCACGACCAGAATCTTTGCTTTCACTCCCATCGGTTATAGCGCCACTACTGGTTAAGCTGCCCGGCGTTGCGCCCGGAAACTGAACGGGTTTCCTGCCGCGCCGCTCGGAACGCGCTGGACAGTGTGTGCCGTCAACACAAATTCCGGCAGGGTCTGGGCGAGGAATGTTCCTTGCCCCGGCGAACCTCAGCACCAGCTTCCTACGTGCCAATTATCAACTTAATTCATCGGCAAATCATGAGAATGCTTTAATGTTCCCGGCGAGTGGGGCAGGCGTTCTTGCCTGCCGTTCCAGCAAAGCAGGCGTCTCTCGACTCCGCTCCCTTCGGCTTCGCCCCTCGACTTCGCTCGGGGCAGGCTCAGGCAGGCTTGCTGAGGAGGTAGTTCCTTCTTCCACGGCCAGGGTAGTGGGACATTTTGGAAATGGGAAGCTCACGCCGAGCCCTGTGGCACCTGCCACGGGGCGTTTGTGCCACTTGTCTGCCCGGCGGCAGGTGCCTGCCTACCGCAGGCAGGCCGCCGGGCTCAGCGATAAAATTAACATCGTGAAACTGACCCACTACCCGGCCAGGGCGAGTCTTGCGCGCCGTCAGTCCGTGTGCTACTTTCACCCGTTCGGACTGCGCTGATTTTGCTCATGATTTTTCCCACGAACGGCTGCGAGCCGCGAATTGCACCCGTTGCCTTCGTCAGCGACGCGGGCTATAAGGATTCCCATTTCTCGTTGACCCGTGCGGTACACCGCCAGGATTCGCGGCCAGCGGTTTCGTACGAAACGGAGGCCAAGCGATAGCATCCCGCCGCTTGTGGTGAGCTTGCCGAACCGCTTCCAAGCCGTCAAAGGCACCCGCGCCTGTCCCGAGCCCCGCGAAGCGGGCCGAGGGAACATCCTCCCGCCCGCTTGCCCCGAGCTTGCCCTGCTTGTCCCGAGCAACGTCGAGGGGAGCGTCAGCGAAGGGCGAATGCGAGGTAACTCCAGCTTCTGGAGCCAGGCATGACGCATCGCTTCCAAGCTGTTAAAGGCACTCGCGACATTCTGCCGCCAGAATCGGCTTTATGGAACCGGGTGGAGCAGACCGCCCGCCGCGTCTTCGCCACTTACAATTTTCAAGAAATCCGCCTGCCGCTCTTTGAGGAAACTGAACTCTTCGCCCGCTCGGTCGGCGCCGACACCGACATTGTCTCCAAGGAGATGTACTCTTTCGAAGACCGCGACGCGCGCTCGCTTTCGCTGCGGCCGGAGGCCACTGCTTCCGTCGTGCGCGCTTACATCCAGCACGGCCTGCACACGCGGCCCGGCCTTACGAAGCTTTACTATATCGGGCCTATGTTTCGCCGCGAGCGGCCGCAGAAGGGCCGCTACCGCCAGTTCTATCAGGTCGGCGCCGAGGTGCTGGGTCCTTCGGACCATCCCGCCCTCGACGCCGAAATCATAGAAATGCTGCTGGTTTTTCTCGATCGCTGCGGCTTGCGCGAACACAGTCTCTACGTCAACTCCATTGGCTGCCCCGACTGCCGCCCGCAGTACATCGAGCGGCTCCGGAGCGCATTGCAAAAAGTAAAAGACCACTTGGGCGCCGACAGCCGCCGCCGCATTGAAACCAACCCGCTGCGCGTCTTGGACTCGAAACTTCCAGAGGAACAACCGGTGATCTCAAAACTCCCCTCCATTCTCGACCACCTCTGCGCCACCTGCCGAGAACACTTCCAGAAATTCCAGCAGGAGCTAAAGGATCGCAGCCTAGCGTACGAAATTAACAAACGGTTGGTGCGTGGGCTGGACTACTACATTCGCACCACCTTTGAAGTCACCGCGCCCGGCCTGGGCGCTCAGAACGCCATCTGCGGCGGCGGGCGCTATGATGGATTGTCGGAACTCCTCGGCGGCCCTCCGGTTAAGGGCATGGGCTTTGCCCTCGGCACCGACCGGCTCATGCTGGCGCTGCGGCAGGTGGAGGAGTCCAGCGGGAAAGGTCAATTGGATGTCTTTATGATTTGGCTGGGAGCGCCCGCCCTGCGGGCCGCGCGCACGTTGGCGCGGCGGCTGCGCGAGCAAGGCATCAGCACGGAGCTTCTCTACGAAGAAACGAAATTGAAAAAGGCCCTCGGGGTGGCCGACAAGAGCAGCGCTCGCTACGCCGTTCTGATCGGCGATGACGAGCTGGCGCAGGACAAATTCACGCTGCGCGACATGCGCTCCGGCCAGCAGCGCGCGTTGTCGGAATCCGAGCTCCTGCGGGAATTGGCCGCGAGTGCGGGGGCTTCGGCTGCCAAGGAGTAGATCGAGGTATTGGCCCGCAGCTTATTGAAACAAAACGGCAGCGGACAGAAATACGGAAAAAACATGAAAACGAAACTAGTTTCTTCTCGGAACTTACTTTTTATCAGCGAGTTAAGGGGAGGAACCGCGTTGATACCCCCCTTTCTCCAACAGTCGGTGACGCGGCCGGGTTTTTTGCCCCAGGCCGAGCCTCGGACAGAGCCGAATTTGGGTGAGTTCCTCTTATACGCTAGGCTTGACGAATAATGCTCGAAAAGCTGAATAACCTGCAACGCACCCACACCTGCGGAGAACTACACGCCGGCGACGTCGACAAAGATGTAGTTCTCATGGGCTGGGTCCACCGTCGCCGCGACCTGGGGCGCGTCATCTTCCTTGACCTCCGCGACTACAGCGGACTCACGCAAGTGGTCTTCAACCAGGATGCGAACCGCGAGCTGCACCGCAAAGCCGATCGCACTCGGTCGGAGTTCGTGGTGGCGGTGGAGGGCAAAGTGGTGAAGCGCAAGAAGGCCAACCCCAACCTCCCCACCGGGGAGATCGAGGTGGTCGCGTCCGATTTTCACATCCTCAATACCGCCCAGACAATTCCCATCCCGATCACGGACCAACTGAAGGCCAACGAGGAAACCCGCCTACGCTTTCGCTTCCTCGACCTGCGCCGCGCTCCCATGCAGCGCAACCTGCGCCTACGTCACCGCGTCGTCCTCGCTTTGCGCCGCTACTTCGACCACGAAGGCTTCTGCGAGATCGAAACCCCCTTCCTCACCCGCTCCACTCCCGAGGGCGCCCGCGACTATCTGGTTCCCAGCCGCGTCCACCCCGGCCAGTTCTACGCCCTGCCGCAGTCGCCGCAAATCTTCAAGCAGCTCCTGATGATCTCTGGTTTCGACCGCTACTTCCAAGTCGTGCGCTGCTTCCGCGACGAAGACCTGCGCGCCGACCGCCAGCCCGAGTTCACGCAACTCGATTTGGAGATGGCCTTCGCCACCCGCGACGCCGTCTTTCGCGTGGTCGAAGGCGCACTGATCAAAGCCTGCGCCGCCGCCGACATTTCGGTTGCGCCGCCCTTTCCCCGTTTGACTTACGAGGATGCGCTGGCCCTCTACGGCACCGACAAGCCCGACACGCGCTTCGGCATGGAGCTGCTTGACGTCTCGGCTGTCTTCGAGCCCGCGCGCGAGAAGTTACAAATTGGTTTGCCGGTGCGTGCGCTGGTTGCGCCCGGTGCCGCGAGCTTCTCCCGCAAGCAGCTCGACGAGTTGAGCGAGTTCGTCAAGTCGCAGGGCGCGCCGACGCTCTATGCCGCCAAGGTGAAAGAGCAGGGAATTGAGTCGCCCCTGAAGAAGGCTCTGGGTGAAACCGGCCTCAACCGCCTGCGCGAGTTGACCGGCGCTGGTGCGAACGATCTTATCCTCGCTGTCCCCGCCGATAAGCCTGCGGGTGCCGACCGTCCCCACGCGGCCGCCACCACGGCGCTGGGCGCGCTGCGCGTTCGTTTAGCGGCACAACTCCAACTCATCCCAGCCGACCAATGGAACTTTCTCTGGGTCACCGACTTTCCTCTCTTTGACTGGAGTGAAACCGAAAATCGCTGGGTGAGCTCGCACCATCCCTTTACCGCTCCAGCCGACGACGACCTGAACAAACTGGAATCCCATCCCGGCCAGATTCGTTCCCAAGCCTACGACCTGGTGTTGAACGGATGGGAGATGGGCAGTGGCTCCATCCGCATCCACGACCCTGGCACCCAGCAGCGCGTCTTCGCCGCGCTGGGGCTCAGCAGCCGCGAAGCCAGCGAGCGCTTCGGCTTCTTCCTGCAAGCCTTGTCGTTTGGCACGCCGCCCCATGGGGGCATCGCGCTGGGCATTGACCGCATCGTCGCCCTGCTGGCGGGCCAGACCTCCCTGCGCGAAGTCATTGCTTTTCCCAAGACTACGGCTGCGCAGGACCTCATGGCCGCCGCGCCTTCGCGGGTTGATCCGGAGCAGCTCTGCGAGTTGGGCCTTTGGGGCAACAAGAGAGTGCTCGATTGTGTTTGTGGTGGTCTCTGGCAGATCGAATTCGAAAAATATTCTATCGAAGAGAAGTCTGGGGTTAAAGTCACCTGTCCGGTTTCCAAGCAGCCGGTCCACCTGCCGGTGGGAGGACGCTGGCGCGCGGAGCATTGGGATCCCGCCTCTCGCAAGTGGACTGAAGCGGCCGGGCAATAAGGGTTCATCCTTTGGAGTCCAGTCCAGCGGCTTGTCCTGAGCGGAGTCGAAGGGCCCCTGCCGCTGGGACCCGGTGGCTTGGGCCACCGGGTTGGGCAGATGGAAATGGATGGTGCGGAGAGTTCAGTTCAGCGGCCTCCGCCGCTGGGGCCACGGGCAGAAGCCCGTGGCCTGAACGGGATGAGCAGGTATCCGCCCGGTGGCAGGTGCCACCGGGCTCAGCGCGGGGTTTGGTTTGGCGGGGTAAACCCTTCGGCTCCGCTCAGGGCAGGCTCCGCACCTCTTCCGGAGGAGGGGTGAGGTTGTCTTGGTAGGGCACGGCTAAAGCGTGCCGAACAGAGGAGCGAGGAAATGGCCTTTAGGCCCTGAGAGGAATGACCTCAGCGGCTAAAGCCGGCGATAAAGGGCAAGACGAATGTCAGGGCTGAAGCCCCGACCTGTCAAAGCAGATAATGGAGTTTTGGTGGGGCGGGGTTTCAACCTCGCCGAAAAAGGCTGGGACTTTAGCCTGCCTGTGGTAGGCAGGCCCCGGAGGTTTTATCCGTGTGTATCGGTGTGCATCCCTCGCTTTCGCTCGGGACAAGTCTGTGGTTTCATTCCGCTGGTCGCTGATCACCGGTCACTGACATGCCGCAAGTAAGAGTTCTTGCCGACAACCTGGTCAACAAGATTGCTGCCGGTGAAGTGGTTGAGCGGCCCGCTTCGGTTGTCAAAGAGTTGCTGGAGAATTCTCTCGACGCCGGAGCGCGGCGCCTGAGCGTCGAAGTCGAGAGCGGTGGCAAGCGCCTGATCCGCGTCAGCGACGACGGCTGCGGGATGAACCCCGACGACGCCTTGCTGGCCTTCGAGCGCCACGCCACCTCCAAGCTGCGCGCGCCGGACGACCTGCTGGCGATTGCCACCTTGGGGTTCCGCGGCGAGGCCTTGCCCGCCATTGCGTCGGTGGCTCGCGTGGTGCTTGAGACGCGTCCCCCGGAACGGAACGTCGGCACTCGGATTGAAATCAACGGCGGGAAAATGATGGCGGTGAAGGAAGCCGGCTGCGCCCTCGGCACGCAGATCACGGTGCGCTCGCTGTTTTACAACGTCCCCGCCCGGCGGAAGTTCTTGCGCACCGACACCACCGAGTTGGGACACATCGCCTCGCTTGTCACCCATTACGCTCTGGCGCATCCAGAGTGCCACTTTGTCCTCAAGTCCGGGACCCATTCCATCCTGGATGCAGCTTCGGTTTTGACGTTGCAAGACCGTGTCTATCAAGTGCTGGGGCGTACCGCCCTGGATGACCTGATTGATATCGGGCGCGGAACGGTTCCGCTGCCGGCTTTTCGATCCGACACCTGGTTCCAGCCGGAAGCGCAAGCGTCCGAACCGGCGGGGGAAATTACGGCGCAAGGGTTTGTCTCGCGGCCGCAGGTGCAGAAGGCGTCGTCCAACGGCATCTACATCTTCATCAATCGCCGCTTGGTGCGCGATCGCATTTTGCTGAATGCCATCCGCGAGGCCTATCGCCACGTCCTGCCTCCGCGCGCCTACCCGGTGGTGCTGCTTTTCCTTGAGCTTCCCCACCGCGAGGTGGACGTCAACGTCCACCCGCAAAAAACAGAAGTCCGCTTCCGGCACCAGGGTTTTGTGCACGACTTCGTCCAGCAGGCCATCCGGCAGGCGCTGGTGGCCGCGCGGCCTGTTGCTCGTTTTGCTGGAGCGGGCGCTGGCTCCGTGGGGACGCAGAGGCGGACGCTCGCGCCACCCCCTTCGGTTCCCGAAGCGCTGGTTTTGGAAACCGAGGCAGCGCCCGCGGAGGCGTTTGAACTGGAATCTGCGCGTCTGTCGCCGCGGGCGGAACGCCTGCCGTTTGCGGAGCCCGCTGTCCACGTTGCGCCAAACAGTGCCGCTCCTGCGGCGGCCGCCGCCAAAGCTCTGCCGACGGCCACCGAGCTAGCTGACTTGAGGGTGCTGGGGCAGCTCAGCAACAGCTTCATCATTGCGGTGAACGAATCCGGCCTGTGGCTCATCGACCAACACGTCGCTCACGAGCGCATCCTGTTCGAGGGGCATCTGCGCGCTCGGCGCACCGGCAGGGTGGAAGGACAGCGGCTGCTGACGCCGGTGCTGGTTGAATTGACGCCCGGCCAGCAGGTGCTCTGGGAACGAAGCCGGCAAGAGCTGGAGGAGAACGGTTTTGAGTTGGACCGCTTTGGACCGCGCACGGTGGCGGTGAAGGCGGCCCCGGCAGGTATCGCCGCTGGCGGCATCGAGAAGTTGCTGCGGGAAATCTTTGACAACGTCGAAAAGGAAACCCGGCAGGTTTCCTTGCAAGCCTTGCAACAGCAGATCGCAGCCAGCGTCGCTTGCCACGCCGCCATCAAGGTCAACATGCCGCTGGAGGAAAAGAAAATGCTGTGGCTGCTGGCCGAGCTGGCGCAAGCGGAAAACCCGGCCACCTGCCCGCATGGCCGTCCGATTGTTTTGCATTATGGCATGCGAGACATCCTGCGGGCGTTCAAGCGGATTTGAGGGTACGCGTGGGCGCAAAAAGAATTGTAATTGCCATCGACGGGCCGTCCGGCAGCGGGAAGAGTACGGTGGCGCGCGCGGTGGCGGACCGTTTGAGTTACCTCTACATCGACAGCGGCGCGATGTATCGGGTGGTGGCGCTGCGCGTGCTGGAGGAGGGAATCGCTCCGGAAGAGAGTACGCGCGTGGCGGAGTGTGCTTCCGAGCTTACTATCAAACTGGAGAAAAAGGCTCAGGGTATCCGGGTGCTGGTGGGCGACCGCGACGTCACCGACGCCATTCGTCAACCACAAGTGGCGCAGGCGGCGTCGGTGGTGGCGACCATTCCAGCCGTGCGTTCGCTGCTGGTGGCGCAGCAGCAACAGATGGGCGTCGTCGGCGGCATTGTGATGGAGGGACGCGACATTGGTTCTGTGGTTTTCCCCCGCGCCGAACTGAAAATCTTTCTTGACGCTTCTTCCGAAGAACGAGCGCGACGGCGCCACCAACAGCAGGCAGAGCAGGGAATTGAGAGTTCACTGGAGAAAACGCAGGCGGAAATCCGCCAGCGCGACCAACGCGACCGAGAACGCCAAGTCTCGCCCTTGGTGCAGGCGCCGGATGCCGTCTATCTCGACGCCACGTCCTTGTCCGCCGGTGAAGTGGCGGACGTGATTGTGTGCTTGGCGCAGAAGCGAGAACAAGCGGCCGAATCGGCGCTACCCGCCTAGTTGGGCACGTCCTGTGCCAGGAAACAAGGAAAGAGGCCTTCCGTCAAAGTGGGTCAGGGGTTGGGTAGGTGGCAGCGCAGGGGAGACCAACTCTAGCTGCTCGACATGGAGGCAAGGAAGTCCTGGTTCGACTTGGTCTTCGAGAGCTTGTCGATAATCAACTCCATCGCTTCCACGGGCGAAAGCGGGTTGAGCACCTTGCGCAGGATCCACACCCGGGTCAACTCGTCTTTGGGCATGAGCAGCTCTTCCTTGCGGGTGCCCGAGCGATTGATGTCGATGGCCGGGAAGACGCGCTTGTCCACTAGGCGGCGGTCGAGGTGGATTTCCATGTTGCCGGTGCCTTTGAACTCTTCGAAGATCACGTCGTCCATGCGCGAACCGGTATCAATGAGCGCGGTGGCGATAATGGTCAGGCTGCCGCCTTCTTCTACGTTGCGGGCCGCGCCGAAGAAACGTTTGGGCCGCTGCAGGGCGGTGGATTCTAAACCGCCGGAGAGCACCTTGCCCGAAGGCGGCACCACCTGGTTGTAGGCGCGCGCCAAACGGGTGATGGAGTCGAGCAGGATGACCACGTCGCGCTTGTGCTCGACCAGCCGTTTGGCCTTTTCGATCACCATCTCGGCCACTTGCACGTGGCGCTGCGGCGGTTCGTCGAAGGTAGAGCTGATGACTTCCGCCGCGGCGACGTTGCGCTGCATGTCGGTGACTTCCTCCGGGCGCTCGTCGATTAACAGGATGATGGTGATGACCTCCGGGTGGTTGAGCGAAATCGAGTTGGCCATGGTTTGCAGCATCATGGTCTTGCCGGTGCGCGGGGGCGAGACAATCAGACCGCGCTGCCCTCGGCCGAGCGGAGTGAGCAGGTCGAGCGCGCGGCCGGTGATGTTGTCCTGTTGGTTCTCCAACTTGAGCCGCTCCTCGGGGTAGAGCGGGGTGAGGTTATCAAAGAAGACTTTTGTCCGCGCCACGTCGGGGTCTTCAAAATTGACCGCCTCCACTTTGATGAGCGCGAAGTAACGCTCCCCGTCTTTCGGGGGCCGCACCTGGCCGCTGACGGTGTCGCCGGTGCGCAAGTCAAACTTGCGAATTTGGGAGGGGGAAACGTAGATGTCGTCGGGGCCGGGTAGGTAGTTGTAGTCCGGGGCCCGCAAGAAGCCGAAACCATCCGGCAGGCACTCCAGCACCCCTTCCGAAAAAATCAATCCTTCTTTTTCGGCTTGCGCGCGCAAGATTTGGAAAATCAGGTCCTGCTTGCGCATACCGCTGGCGCCGGGGATTTCGTGGTCCCGGGCGATTTTGGTCAGGTCAGTGATGTTCTTCTGCTTCAGTTCAGAAATGTTCATGGTAGTCCTTCCCTGTTGCGATGGGGTTTGCTGTTTGACAATTTTGGTTGGCATCGTGTGTAAACTCGTTTCCGGCCTGGAGCCGGGCTCGTTCTTTTCGGGATTCGTGTGCTTCTACGGGTAGGTTTTGGTCCCGGCCTGTCGTCCGGGTGGAATCAGGGAAGTCCTGCGCAAGGACCTCAGTCGTTCCCTTCTTGCTTCGCCGTTTCCACTCCTTTTCTACGTAGTTTTTTCGACAGCTTCATCTGCCGGATGCTGGTGTTGGAGCCGGGCACGCCCGCTCGTTCTCAGTTGGTCACCGTATCCTGGTCGGTCTCGCCCCCGATCTTGTACTGCGGCCGCACGGCGTCCTGGTCGCTGTCGATGTGGGCAGGCAGGTTTTCGAGCGGTCTCTCCAGGGCAAGTTGCAGCACTTCGTCCATGGTCTGCACGAACTTGAGACTCAGGGTCTGCTTGACGTAGTCGGGAAGCTCTTCCAGGTCTTTTTCGTTGTCCTGTGGCAGCACCACGGTCTTGATGCCGTGCCGGTGGGCCGCCAGCAACTTCTCCTTCAGCCCGCCGATAGGCAGGACCTTGCCCCGCAAGGTGATTTCGCCGGTCATGGCCACGTCGGAGCGCACCGGGATTTTGGTCAGGGCGCTGACGATGGCCGTGGCCAGCGTGATGCCGGCCGAGGGGCCGTCTTTGGGAATGGCGCCTTCAGGCATGTGGATGTGCACGTCGATGTGGCGGTAGAAGTCGCGCGGCAACCCGAACTTGGCCGCACGCGAGCGCACGTAGCTCAAAGCGGCCTGGGCCGATTCCTGCATGACCTCGCCCAGCTTGCCGGTCAAGGTCAGCTTGCCCTTGCCCTGCATGAGGGTGGCTTCCGAGCCCAGCAACTGTCCGCCCACTTCGGTCCAGGCCAATCCTTGCGCCAAGCCGGTTTCGTTTTTCTTTTCCTTGCTGGTGTCGCGGAATCTGATTACTCCTAGGAACTCTTTGGTGTTGTCGAGGGCGATTTCGATGCTATAAGACTTGCCTTTCTCCACCACGCGGCGGGCCACTTTCCGGCCGGCCTTGGCGATTTCGCGCTCCAGGTTTCGGACTCCGGCTTCGCGGGTGTAGCTCTCGATGATGTGCTGGATGCCGTCGTCGGTGAAAGTCAGGTTCTGTTCTTTTAGTCCGGTGGCCTTGAGTTGTTTTTTCACCAGATAGCGCTTGGCAATTTCTACTTTCTCGTGGTCGGTGTAGCCGGAAAGGCGCAGGACCTCCATGCGGTCCTGCAACGCCTGCGGAATGGTGTGCAGCACGTTGGCGGTGCAGATGAACATCACCTTGGAGAGGTCGTATTCCACGTCCAGGTAGTGGTCGGTGAAGGAGTGGTTGATCTCGGGATCCAACACTTCCATCAGCGCGGCGCTGGGATCGCCGCGGAAGTCCATGGACATCTTGTCAACTTCGTCCAGCATAAACACCGGGTTGATGGTGCCGGCCTTGCGCATCATTTGGACGATCTGCCCGGGCAGGGCGCCGATGTAGGTGCGGCGATGGCCGCGGATTTCCGCCTCATCCCGCACGCCGCCAAGCGAGAGGCGCACGAACTTGCGCCCGGTAGCGTGGGCGATCGACCTCCCCAGGGAGGTTTTTCCGACTCCCGGAGGACCCACAAAACACAGAATGGAACCTCTGGGATTCTTCACCAGGTGGCGCACCGCCAGAAATTCCATGATGCGTTCTTTGATTTTTTCCAGTCCGTAATGATCGTCTTCCAGGATGCGCTGCGCCTTGCGGGTGTCGCGGATTTCGCGGCTGCGCTTTTTCCACGGCACCGCCAGCAGCCAGTCGATGTAGTTGCGGCTGACGGTGGATTCGGCCGACATAGGCGGCATCATTTCCAGCCGTTTCAGTTCCTGCAGGGCTTTTTCCTGCACCGCCTTGGACATGCCGCAGGTTTCGATCTTTTTCTGTAGCTCGTCCAGTTCGCTCTTTTCGCCCCGCCCCAGCTCCTTCTGGATGGCCTTCATTTTCTCATTCAGATAGAACTCTTTTTGCGCCTTCTCCATCTGCCGTTTGACCTGCGACTGGATGCTACGATCCATGTTGAGCTTTTCCATTTCGAATTCGAGCAGGTCGCCTAACCGTTTCAGGCGCTCAAGCGGATCGAACTGCTCCAGCAAATCCTGTTTTTCTTCGATGGAGAGTTGCAGGTTGGCGGCAATGGTATCAGCGAGCCGGGACGCATCGTCGCCGCGCACGGTGTTGATCATGGTGTCGTAGTTAAGACTCTGGCTCATTTTTGCGTACTGCTCAAAGAGCTGGGTCACGCGTTGCCCCGCGGCGTCCAACTGCGGCGAGGGCGTCGCTTCCACCTTCACGAGCTGTACGGTGGCACGGAAAAAACCCTCCGCCCGGGTCAGGCGCAGGATTTTTCCTCGCTCGGCTCCTTCGACCAGCACGCGGATGTTGCCGTCCGGCAGCTTGACGCTCTGCACAATGTCGGCCACGGTACCGACCGGGTGGATTTGGTCGGGCCCGGGATCGTCCACCGAGGCGTCGTGCTGCGTGCCGAGGAAGATCTTCTTGTCTGTCGCTAGCGCTGCTTCCAGGGCACGCACAGAACTATCGCGCCCGACGATGAACGGGGTCATCATGTGGGGGAAGATGACAATGTCCCGAATCGGCATCATGGAGAACTGCCGCGTCTCGCCTTGTTCCTTGTTTTTGTCCCGATGGAACATGAGGTCTCCTGGGCGTTCAGCCCGCTTTCTCCAGCCAATCGACGCCGATTTCGGTTTGCTCCACCATTTCTTTCGTCACCACAAACTCGCGTTCTTTGCGAGGCTCGCGCCGCTTGCGTTGCGACGGGATGTGATACATCAATTCTAGCATCAAATCTTCGAGGATCATACGCAGGCCGCGCGCTCCCATTTTCCGTTCTTGCGCGAGTTCGGCCACGCGCTCCAGCGCCGGCAGATCAAAGTGCAACCGTACATTCTCGTACTCGAACAGCCGTTGGTACTGCTTCACCAGGGCGTTTTTGGGTTCGGTCAGGATGCGCACCAGGGCGCCGGTGTCCAGGTCGCCCAGCACGCCGACGGTGGGCAGCCGTCCCACAAACTCCGGGATCATGCCGTACTTGATCAAGTCGATCGGCTGTATCTGCTCCAGAATGGCGATATTGCGCCGGCGCGGACTGCTGGGCGGAGGCTGGGTGATGAAACCCATGGTTTTGTGGCCGATGCGTCGCTCGATGACCTTTTCCAATCCCACGAAAGCCCCGCCAACAATGAAGAGGATGTCCGTGGTGTCCACAGCGGTGAATTCCTGATGCGGGTGCTTGCGCCCGCCTTGAGGAGGAACATTCGCCACCGTTCCTTCCAGAATCTTTAACAGAGCCTGCTGCACGCCTTCGCCGGACACGTCTCGGGTGATGGAGGGATTTTCGTCGCGGCGGGCGATTTTATCGATTTCGTCGATGTAAATGATTCCATGCTGGGCGCGCGCGACATCACCTGAGGCGGCTTGCAGCAGCTTCAGGATGATGTTTTCCACATCTTCGCCTACATAGCCAGCTTCAGTCAGGCTGGTGGCGTCGGCGATGGCGAAGGGGACGTGCAGCATGCGAGCCAGCGTCTGCGCCATCAGGGTCTTGCCCGTGCCGGTGGGCCCGATCAAGAGAATGTTGCTCTTGGTCAGATCGACGTCGTCAAATTTTTTCTGTAGGTGGATGCGTTTGTAGTGGTTGTAGATGGCGACAGCCAGTTTCTTCTTGGTTTTGTCCTGCCCGATGACGTAGTTGTCCAGGAAGGATTTGGTTTCCGTCGGCTTGGGCAGCCGGGCGGGGAGGGCCTCAGCGGCTTGCTCCTCCTTTTCTCCTTCCAGGATGCTCTGGCAGATGCCGACGCACTCGTTGCAAATATAGGAGCCGGGCGCGTCTCCCGGAGCGGCGATCAGACGCTCTACGGCTGCTTGGTTTTTGTTGCAGAACGAGCATCGCAGCATTTCCTCACTCCACCGGCGCACGGCAACCTCCCAAATACCATCGGTCAATCGCGGTCAAGGCTAGAGACTCCTACCCTCAGCGACGTTTCTCGTGGATGATTTCATCCACGATCCCGTAGGCTTGCGCTTCCTCCGCATCCATAATGAAGTCGCGGTTCACGTCTTTCTCAATCCGCTCCATCGACTGGCCGCTGTGTTTGGCCAGCAACTGGTTGATCACTGCGCGCATGCGCAGGATCTCCCGCGCGTGGATGTCGATGTCGGTGGCTTGCCCCGACAGGCCGGACATACTGGGCTCATGCAAGAGGATGCGGGAGTTGGGCAGGGCATAGCGTTTGCCTTTGGCCCCGGCCGCCAGCAGCAATGCCCCCATAGAGGCCGCCTGCCCGATGCAGTAGGTGGCCACCTGCGGGCGGACAAACTGGATGGTATCGTAGACAGCCATGCCGGCGGTGATGGACCCGCCCGGGGAGTTGATGTAGAGGGCAATATCCTTCTCCGGGTCCTCCGCATCGAGGAAGAGCATCTGCGCCGTGATCAGATTGGCAATCTGGTCGTCAATCGGCGTGCCGGTGAAGATGATGTTGTCGCGCAGCAGACGGGAGTAGATGTCATAGGCACGCTCGCCCCGGCTGGTCTGCTCGACCACCATCGGAACCAAGGTGCTAAAATTGTGCGGCACTTTTGGGTGTTGGAGAGCCATGGTCAGGTATCTTTAGGATCTTAGCCCCGGCCCGGCGCTGCGATCCGGGCTTGCGAGTGGAGGAACTCGATAACCTTCTCGCTACGGATGGCGCTTTTTATCCTATCCAGCCCCTGCTCCTTTGTCAAGCGCGCTCGGACGGCCTCCGGGGTTTGATTTGACCTTTGCGCCAGGCGCTCGATCTCGCTGGCGACCTCTTCTTCGGTGGATTGGAGGTTTTCCACTTTCGCAATGCGCTCCAGCAGCAGGCCCAACTTCAGGTCCCGGATGGCCCCTTCCCGTTGATCGCGGCGTACCTTGGCCCAGTCCACCTGTACTTGTTGGGGGTTAATCCCTTGGGCCACCAGGGCCTGCACACGGCGCTCCAGCCTCATATCAATTTGATGCTGGACCAGGGCTTCCGGTAGAGGGAATTCATGCCGGCTCAGCAGCTCATCCAGCAACCGCTGCTGGGTCAGTTCTTTCTCCTGATGGGCGGCAGCTTGCTGCAAGTCCTGCCGCAGCTTCTGGGTCAGCTCCTGGACTGTCTTGTAGTTTCCGACCTGCTGGGCAAACTCGTCATCCAGCGTAGGTAACTGTTTCCGGCGCACCGCCTTCACCCGGGCGGTAAAAGCAAGCGTGTGGCCTGCCAGCCGGGCGTCAGGATAGTTGTCGGGGTAGGGGGCGTTGAACTGGCGTTCCTCTTCTGCGCGCACACCGCGCAGCCCCTGGCTGAAAGCCTCGATCGTCCCTTCCTCGCCGAGGTGCATCTCTACTTCGTCCAGCACCAGCGGCTCGCGCTTTTCTTTTGCGGTGGTGACCACCCCTACCAGCGACGCCACCACCGTGTCGCCGTCTTCCGCCGGACGGTCTTCCACCGGCACGTAGGTGGCGGCTTGCTCGCGCAGCCGCTCCAACTCCCGCTCCACGTCCTGGTCGGTGACTTCGACTTTCGCCGCCTCTACCGACAAGCCTTTGAACTCGCCTAGGGTAAACTCCGGCAGAACCTCGAAGCTAGCTTTGAAGCGCAGCGGCTTTGCCGGCTCGAACTGGAGCTCTGCAATCGACGGGTTGCCGACCGGGTTGACGTTGCCCTCTCGGAAGGCATTTTGCAGCGAAGAGGGAATCAAAGAGTGCAACACCTCGCTCTTGATGTCGTCCCAGAAACGGCGCCGCACCAACTCCGCCGGCGCCTTGCCCGGGCGAAAGCCGGGGATGCGCGCCAGCCGGGTGAACTCGCGCGTAACCCGCTGCGTTTCTTTCTCCACTACCTCGGCGGGAATCTCAATTTCCAGTTCGCGCTGGCAGGTGCTTGTGTCCGGGGTCATGGTCGAATGGGGGAACCACTCTGACCTTTCAGCCTAACAGACCGAAAGCTCTATTGCAATGTCGGCTCCTGTCTGTCGTTTTCCGCCTGCCGATCCGAGAACCGCAAGCAGACGGGCGCCACCCAGCTTTGGGGCTCCCGAAAAGATAGAGCAATACGCTTTCCATTGGTCGCGCCTGGCGGCCCTGTCGGGGAGAAATCTGCCGGTTTTTGGCCCGGCTGAGTTCTGGGCTGGCAGGACGAGGAACCGCGGGGCGTACATTGGACGGCTCATCTACTCCCACCGGTATGGAGATAAAGGGGTTCGGAGCCGATAGAAAGAAACAGACAGGGGTACGGGTTGTGCCTTTGGGACTCGGTTCTGTTGCTTGTACAGGAAGCTGCCTCACCCGTCGGGTGCTTCCTCGTGCCGGCAGGTGAGCCGGGAGGCTCAGCCAGCCCGGCCCCTGATTTGCCCAAAGGGCAAGGTTTTGCGACCTGCAGCGCAAACGATTGCACAGAAAGGGAGTTGCGGGCGCAGCCAGCTCGGTGGCAGCCGTGCAGGGTGAGAGATTTTTAATCTTACGCTAATTGGGAATTCAGGAACGTAAGCTACAAAGGGTGGTCAAGATGAGCGAGATGCGCACAGTCAGCAAGGCGAACACGGCGGGGGTGAACCCATGACCCGGGCCTGTACGTGTGGCGTAATCCTGGGCGAAAAATGTCGCCGCTGCGGTGCTCGGGCTGTTCCGGTCGGAAATCCTCCCGATGGGATTGGTCAGTTGTTTCGTTGCTCGGGAGAGTGCTTGTACTACTTCCGCGCGGGCGACGGCGGCGTGACCCGCGGCCTGTGTGCGGCCTGCTTGGAGCACGAGGAAGCCGCCTTGATCACAATGGCGAGCAGGAGAGGTTTGCCCATAGGCCACGCGGCAGAATCGCTTTCCCTGGCTACTGCGAACTTTACCTAGAAGAATCTTTTCTTTCCCCACTGAAAGTTTTCCTGAAAATTCTCCAACCGGCAAGCGTGTCGCAGCGCGGTTCTAGTCGCTACCCCACCCGTCTCCCGGGAAGGCATAGAATCCACCCTGATCCCATTCGGTTCATCACGCAGACTTGAGTGTGTACTACTTTGGATAGTGTCCTAGTTTTACACCGCGCCCCCAGGCCCCTGCCTGGGGGGAGCAAAAAGCCCTGCGGCGGGGGCCGCAGGGCTCGGTGTGAATTGGGGCCGAGTTCGGAATCGCGTAAATTAGGCCACTGCCCTACTTCGCGCTTGCTTTGGGCGCCGGGGAACGGATGCGGAAGGTAGGAGTTGAAGTCCAGTGCATCTTCTTGCCGTAGTGTTGCTTGATTTGCTCTAGGTCGAGCTTGAGGAATTCGCTCACGTCTCCGATGTCTTGAGTTCGCCAGTAGGATACGTGGACTTTGAACTTCGACGGTTGGGCAAAGCTCACGCGGAAGACAACCGAGTCACCCGGCTCCAAGGCGGCGGCGCGAAAGCGGGCCCGTCCATGGGTGGCATACACCCATCGGTCAGCGCGAAAAAAGAACTTCCGGCGGCGGCGCTCGTAGATGGGCAGGCCGGGCAGCCGGCGTTTCTGGGCGGTGCGGGCGCCGCGTCGGCGGACTTCGGTGAGGAAGTAAATGGGTGTGTCGCCCCGATTGACAAGGCGCACCTGGATGGGTTGATCGGGTGCGTAGGCGCGGCTGTTTTCAACCAGCTCCAGACGAGCCGGCCCGCGCGTGAAGGGCCAAGCGACAGCGGCCACCAGCAAGACCGCCGAGAAGCAGGCGTTGGCAACCCCAGGACGCACGGGGGCATTCTAGCATCGCGCCTGCGCACTGTGCACAAGAAAGAAAAGGAAGTAGTAGCGCAGTACGGTACGCAGGAAACCTCTTTACAAGAAACTGGGCGGAGACTCGAAGTTAGCAAAGCGGTCGTAGCGACAACTCTTGTGAACCTGCTCAAGCGCCTGCCGAACATGCCCCAGTTGTCATATAATCAAAAGCCTCGGCCTGGGGTTCGTGGCGGAAGTGGCGGAACTGGCAGACGCACAGGACTTAGGATAACAACCTACTCATTGCCCCGGTGTGTAAGTGATTGTCCTGATTGGTTTGGCATCGTGGCTTGTACCCCCAGACAACCCCAGGCATGCAGGGAGTCTCTACAGTTTTCACTACAGTGGGTTGGCTCAGAGTATAACATCAAGGCTGTTGCAGGGGGGGGACATGGCAAAGAGAGACACGCTTCGCTACAAGTTGGTACATGACGGCAGGGTTGTCTATTACGGAATCACCGATGATCCAGAACGCCGCCGGGAAGAACACAAGGAAGATGGGAAGGAATTCGACACCATGAACGTAACCAGGCCTGCAGTAACGGAGAAATCTGCTGAGCAATGGGAAGAAGAACGACTGGAAGCATACAGACGAAGCCACCACGGAAGAAATCCTCGATACAACGAGACGGATAGGTAAATTGGGCTAGCGCACTCTTCGCAACCCCCCTCGAATCCAGGAGAAGGGGTTCGATGAACGAGCACACCATCAAACACCTCGAACTTATCCAGGCTGTTATCACGCGGCTTGCACAGAACTCTTTTGCTTACAAAGGATGGTCTGTAGTCATAGTCTCAGCCATCTTTGCCTTGGCCGCCAAGGAAATCAGCCCAAGATACCTGCTAATTGCGCTCATCCCAACGTTGGCATTCTGGGGGCTGGACGCCTACTATCTGAGACAGGAACGTCTCTTCCGCAAACACTACGATGCCGTGAGGATGGCAGTACATGCCGATCTTGTAAGGAACCCTTTCTCGATGGATACGTCCCCATATAGCGACCAGGTGGCAACCTGGTGGGCTATATGCAGGTCAAAAACTTTAAGATGGTTGTACGGGCCGATCGTACTGGTCATCTTGGCGGCGACCAGCTTCGCATATGCGTCGCAATAACCTGGAGAGGGGGGATTATGGCTCAATACAAGAAGAAGGTGTTTGTTAGCTTTGACTTCGACAATGACAAAATCCTGAAAGAGTTCATCATTGGACAATCAAGACTGCCGGATTCGCCCTTCGAGGTCGCTGATTGGTCTATGAAGGAAGCTGCGCCACAGTTGAGCTGGGAAGAAGAAGCACAAGGGAGAACCAATCGGTCAGATGTTGTTATTGTCATGGTTGGGAGCTCAACGTACAAGGCGCCCGGTGTTCTCAAAGAGGTGAGGATGGCGCGAGAGGCTAATAAACCCATCTACCAAATCATCGGCTATAGAGACGACGACCCTACTCCCGTACCAAACGGAGGACGCCTGCTGCGGTGGAACTGGGAGAACCTGAAGAAACTCTTTCAATAGAGGTATGAGCCAGGCAGCTCGCTTTCGTGCCCGCAAGCCTACCCCAAAGGCGATAGCAGGCGTAAGTCGCAGCGAGCCTGCGTGTATGGGGGTCTTGAGCTGTGAGTACACAGCAGTCAAAGGTACAGTTTGCTCGAGGTGTGCGACGTCTGCTCCGCGCACAACTAGTGTACTGTCCCGGAAATATATGAGCAAAGTCGTTCGACCTTAGCGAGGATGGATTCGGCCGTGGCGGTCCAGACGAAAGGACTGGTGTTGGCGTTGTAATGTTCGACGAAGCGCTCGATGTTACGGACGAGAGCCTTGACGCTGGAGAAGGAACCTCGGCGAATGGCCTTCTGGGTAATGATGCCGAACCAGCGTTCGACTTGGTTGAGCCAGGACGCATAGGTTGGGGTGAAATGAACGTGGTAGCGGGGACGCCGAGCGAGCCAAGCGCGGACTTTGGGATGTTTGTGAGCAGCGTAGTTATCGACGATGAGATGGACGTCGAGGTTGTGCGGCACACTGCCGTCGATCTGACGCAGGAAAGTGAGGAACTCCTGATGACGGTGTCGCGGTTTACAGCGGGTGATGACTCTCCCGGTGGCCACATCGAGAGCCGCGAACAGAGTGGTCGTGCCGTGACGTTTGTAATCATGGGTGACGCCTTCGACGTAGCCGAGGCCCATGGGGAGAACGGGCTGAGTTCGCTGAAGAGCTTGAACCTGGGTCTTCTCATCGACCGAGAGCACCGCGGCGTGGTCCGGGGGATTGAGGTAGAGACCGACGATGTCGCGGACTTTCTCGACGAAGAACGGGTCGTTGGAAATCTTGAAATGCCGCTGGCGATGCGGCTGGACGCCGAACAGATCGAACCACCGCTGGACCGTGCTCTTTGAGACTCCCGTGTGTTCCGCCATGGAACGCACGCTCCAGTGCGAACGATCGGGAGGTTCGGTTTGCAGGGCCGTGTTGATGACTTCCGCAACACGTTCATCCTCATGCGTGCGGGGGCGTCCGGGACGCAGTTCATCGTGTAGTCCGGGGATTCCATGTTCACGATAGCGCTTTCGCCACTTGCCCACGGTCGTATTGGTGACACCCAGACGCCGGGCCACGGTAGAGCCGGGAACGCCTTCGGCGCAGGCCAGCACAATCTGGGCCCTCAGCACCAGACTATGCGGCAAGGTTCGGGAGCGGGCGAGGCGCCCCAGTTCCGATTCCTCACTCTCACTGAGAGTGAGGGGAGTAACGGGGCGACCGCGTGGCATGGGCATACCTCCAGAGGCCAAAGGTTGCCCATTAATATATCGCTTATTTCCGGGACAGTACACTAGGGGAGCCCCGCTTTCAAGCGCTTGTCTACTTTCTGGATGCGTTCAGAAGGATACTGCCACACACTCAAATCAGCACGTGGGCGAGGGACCTGAACCCGGGCGCGTCCGGGGCATACTGGGCAAGTAGAAAGCGACAGGCGTTGACGATTCGGGTAGTCCTTCCTCGGTCTCCCATCGCACTTACTGCAACGCTTGAAAGACGCACGGTCCTGCCCCGTCAGGCAACTAGCCGAACACTGGACCCGCGAGAACAGGACATCTGCAAGTGCATTATTGAGGTTTTGGGTGAGTTTTGGGGCGCAACTCAGGAGGGACCAACTGAGCACGTTGTCGAAGCATTCAGCCGAGCATTTGACCAAACTGTTGTTTCAAAGCACATAAACAACCTACACTCCTTCTCCCCCGCAGGACTGTTCGCATCCCTTAGAAAACTCTCTGAGCGGAGCTACGAAGCAAGGTCAATCCCCCTCGGCGTCTTCGTTGATTTGAAGCTACAGCCAGCGATGCAACGGATGTCCCTAGAGGACAGTCTCGATGACAAGAAATACCAAGTACTCACAGACGGCTACGACACGGCGTACATCGTAGATGCAGGTGGAACGATATCCGGGATCCTGGACTTGGAAAGATCCTCTCTGGTTGACACAAGAAGTGGTCGCCGACTCTATCCTGAATAGTCCCGCCAAATGGCACTTTCCTGTACAGGTAGCCGCATTGGATTCTCCCTTACTAGACAGGGAGATATTCTCTATTTTGATGGTGGAACCCTACGGATTACCTACCGGGCAGGTCGTTGGCAATACTGGAACCATTCACACGTCGTAGATATCTTGCTGCACACTACAAGGGCCCAACATGTCTTGCCGAGAAGCCGTCGTAGGATACTCTATCAAATCTATCGGCGTGCCTTGGACTTGTCGTTTAGACGAACAGGCGGTCTCTACGTCTTGCTTCGCAACCGCAGATCACTGCACAAGATCGTCAGGAAAGGTGATGCAATAGGAGATCCCGCACGAAGAGAACTGGATGTTGTGCTAGACATGTCCTTGGAAAACAAATCTATCCTTGGAATTGCCCCGCATGTATTAGTTGATCTAGCTTCAGTCGATGGTGCTGTTGTGTTAGCGAATTCCGGCCTGCTCCTTGCCTATGGCGCCGTGCTAGACCCGAAACAGAAGGGCGCACGCATTCGCCACGGCCAGGGCTCGCGTACAAAAGCAGCGATCGCGGCCTCCCATTATGGTCTTGCCACGAAGGTAAGCAGTGACGGAGACATTGCATTCTACAGCAAAGGCAAAGAGCTTCTTTCGATATAGTCTAGGCTGCAGACGGATCGTCTGCAACTTGGGTCCAATGTGGGTCCATAACCCGCCGAATACCGCGCACTATCGTGCTGTAAGGTGCAGAACGAGCTAGACGAATCATCAACATAGCGTACTGGCGCTGGTCTCCGGAACCAGAGGTCGGGCGTTTGAGTCGCCCCAGGCGTGAGGCCCGCAGGTTGAACTTCAGACGGCGACGGGGGCGTTGCGGAACTATGCTGGTCGCATTACACTCACTCCGAGGGCGGAAGTGGCGGAACTGGCAGACGCACAGGACTTAGGATCCTGTGGCCGAAAGGCCGTGTGGGTTCGACTCCCACCTTCCGCACCAAAATCTCCGCAGAAGATTTTGCCCTGAGCGAGCGCAGCAAGTCGAAGGGCCTCCCTGTGGATTTCGAGGGAAGTCTCCCCGCAGAGGCGCTGAGCCCGCAAGGCATAAGAAGCTTCGCTCTTTTTCGACCCCCTTTGCAGTTGGTAGTGGATCAGTTTTGTCTAGCCCAGCGGCCCCAGCCGCTGGGAAACGGACACCTTCCCGGTGGCAGGGGCCACCGAGCTGGACGTGAGAGGAAAGAGTACCTGAACCGAAAGGCCAGCGTGAAATTAACCCGCTACTCTGCGGTTGGATTGTGTCGGAATGCCCTCTAAGCGATTGGGTTAGGTTCCTGCTGCGGTCACTGCTGTTGTGGAGAGCGCGCGGTGAGGGCGGCTTCCCAGCCCAGGATCGCTTTCTTGCGCGCCGGGCCCAGGCCGTAGTTCCCGCTCTGGCCGGATTTTCGGATCACCCGGTGGCAGGGAATCAGGAGGGGAATCGGGTTCTGACCCACGGCATTGCCCACCGCGCGCGCGGCCTGCGGCATCCCGATGTGGCGGGCAATGTCCTGGTAGGTCACCACCGAACCTGCCGGGATGCGGAGCAGGGCTTCCCAAACCTTGAGTTGGAAGTTGGTCCCCTGGAAGAACAGGTGCAGCGGGGCCGGCTTCGCCTTCCCGAACGGAGCGAAGACTCGGCGCACCAGTGCGCGCGTGTCGTTCGAGTCTTCTGTGAAGCGCGCGCGCTTCCAGCTTTTCTTCAGCGAAGCCAGCATGCGCTTGCGCTCCGCAACCGGACCGAGCGAAAGCCCGCAAATCCCGCGCTCGGTGACGGCCAGCAGGCACTCCCCGAACGGGCTGGGCTGGAAGCCGTAGGTGATGCTCAAGCCGGCGCCTTTGTTTTTGAACTCGCCCGGCGTGACCGCCTCGCAGGCAACAAAGAGGTCGTGCAGGCGGCCCGGACCCGACAGCCCGCTTTCGTAGGAGACCTCCAGCACACTGCGCGACTCCGCCAGCAGTTGCTTGGCATATTCCTTGGTGAGGAATTGCAGAAACCGCTTGGGGCTGATGCCCACCCAGCGCGCGAACAGGCGCTGGAAGTGGAACTCGCTCACCCCGACGCTGCCGGCAATTTCCTTTAAGCTGGGCTGCTGCGGGAAATTCTTTTCCAGGAAAAGGATGGCTTGCTCCACCCGCCGGTAGTCCGCCGCCGACTGCGCGTATCCGTTTGAGGCCATCTGGTTGCCCTCCATGCTTCGTCTTCCAGCATAGATGCTTCCGACGGGCACGACCACCCGAATCTTGCGCTTTTTTGGCATTCTGTCCCCCGGCAGGGGAAGAAAAAGGCCGGAAGTTCCTGCGACTTCCGGCCTGAACGTCAACGTGTGATTATCTGCGAGCCTGCTGTTCCGGTGGCCCGACGTTGGGCGGCATCTCGCCCGTGAGCGATTCCAGCAAGGCAAGCAGGTCGGCCCGCTCCTGCCCGGTGAGAAAGTCGAGCACGTGGACCTCTAGATCGAGGTGCGGGTTGGAGTTGCCACCGCCGATGTAGAAGTCGATGACGTCTTTCAGGGTCTTCAAGCTGCCGTCGTGCATGTAGGGGGCGGTCTGGGCGATGTTGCGCAGCGAGGGAGTCTTGAAGGCGCCGCGGTCGGCGTCGTTCTGGGTGACTTCGTAGCGGCCCAGGTCCTCCAGCTCGCCCTCGATGTTGGCTCCCACGCCGATGTTGCGGAATTTGTTGTCGGTGAACAGGGCGTAGTCCTCGTCCACCGTGTGGCAGGCGGCGCAGTTGCCCTTCTTGGGGTCGCGGAAGACCTCAAAGCCGCGCTTGACCGCGGTGCGCACGGCTTTTTCGTCCCCGCCAAACTGCCAGCGGTCGAAGGGCGAGTTGCCGCTCACGACCGTGCGCTCGAACGACGCGATGGCCTTCTCTACCATGTCGTAGGTGATCTCCCCGGTGCCGAATGCTTCCTCAAAGGCCGCGACGTAGCTGGGGTCGGTCATCATTGCTTTCTCCACCGCCTCCAGCGTGTGGGCCATCTCCACCGGGTTTTGCACCGGGCCTTCGGCCTGCTTTTCCAGGCTGGGCTCGCGTCCATCCCAGAACTGGGTGGTGAAGTAGGCGGTGTTGAAGACGGTGGGGGCGTTGCGCCCGCCCAGCTGACCGTTCACGCCTTCCGAGAACTGTTTTCCGTCCGTGAAGCCGAAATCGGGGTGATGGCAGGTGGCGCAGGAGACGGTGTTGTCCACCGAGAGGATGGGGTCGTAGTAGATTCGGCGGCCCAGGGCGATGGTCTCTGCCGTGGGCGGATTGTCCGCCGGGACGGGAACCGGGGGCAGGCCCAGCGGAGCAGCGATTTCCACCAGAGGGCCGACCGGCGTGGCCGCCGGGCGCGCCTCCTGGGCGCGGCGGCAGGCTGGGGCAACGGCCAACAGGGCCAAACCCAGCCACAAGGATACGTTTCTCAAATTTACGGCTTTCGTTTTCACCGCGCTCTCCTCAGCTAGATTCATGCGCGGCTGCACAATTTAGAATTATTCTATTCAGTCACCTTTGTCAAGTACGAATCGAAGAGGCGTGTGGCCTGGCTGCGGTAGGCAGGCGGCTGGCACGGGGCGCCTTTCTCTAACGCAACTCAGTGCCTTTGGTTTCCGGCAGCAGCGTCGCCAGCCCCCCCGCCACCAGAGCTTTGCGCTCGTCGGCGGTGGCGTGGCGGAGCCAGCCCAGCACTCCGGATCGCTTATGGGTACTCATTTGCGAATGGCGGTCTTATCCCGGATTTCCGATTTGGCTGTGGTACCGTATCGCCAGGACCAGTCGCTGCGCCTTGAGTTTTGGGGCTCCGACGTAAGGAACCACACTACGGAGGGTGACACCCGGTGGGTGAATTACAACACGAGCCATTCCAGTTCGCGTTCAACGGCTTCTTGAAAGTCGCGTTCCAGGGATCGCGCGTCACTTCTGACGCTGGCCTCATTCTGGTGCGCGAGTTGGATGAACGTCTGGGGCTGGAGACACTCATCGCCGAGCACCTGAGCGATTCCCGACAGGGGATGAACACCCAGTTCAGCGTGGTGGATCTCCTGCGGCAGTCGGTCTACAGTCGCCTCGCGGGCTACGAAGATCTCAACGACGCGGGGCGCGTGTCGGCAGACCCAACATTTCGTCTCATCGGGTCGCCAAAGCGCTGGGACCGGGGTGCGGCGCTGACATCGACGCTGCATTGGTTCGAGACAGAGCTGCTGACCCACGAGGAGAATCTCGTCGGGTTGAGGGCCGTGAACCGGGAGGTGCTTGCACAGGCCGAGATGGCGACGCGCGCCGACCGGATCGTGCTCGACATGGATTCGAGCGAGAGCCCGGTGCATGGGGCGCAGGAAGGGAGCGCCTATAACGGGCACTTCGAGTCCGTCTGCTACCACCCGCTGTTTCTGTTCACCGAGCATGGGGACTGCCTCGCCGCCACGCTGCGGCCAGGCAACGTGCATAGCGCCGACGACTGGGACGACCTGCTCGTACCGGAGATTGACCGGCAGCAGGTGGAGGGCAAGCGCGTAGCGTTCCGCGCAGACGCCGCGTTCGCGAAGCCCGAGATCTACGACGCGCTCGAGCAGCGCGACGTGGACTATGCCATTCGCATGCCGGCGAACAAGAGCTTGGAGCTGGAAATCGAAGACATCCTCTTTCGTCCGCCGGGACGGCCGAGCTGCAAGCCCTTGGTGCGCTACCAGAGTTTCCGCTATCAGGCCAAGAGCTGGACCACGCCCAGACGGATCGTCGCCAAGGTGGAGCACCACCAAGGTGAGCTGTTCCCTCGCGTCGGCTTCATCGTGACCAACATGGCCCTCCCGAGCCGCTCGGTCGTGCGGTTTTACAACAAGCGCGGTACGGCGGAGCAATGGATCAAGGAAGGCAAGCAGGCCACCCACTGGACGCGGCTGTCGTGCCATCGTTTCCGGGCGAACGAGGTGCGCCTGCAACTGAGCGTCCTGGCCTACAATCTGGGCAACTTGTGGCGCAGACTGGTCCTTCCGCTGCGGGTCAAGCGCTGGTCGCTCACGAGTCTCCAGCAGCGACTGGTGAAAACTGGGGGCCGGCTGGTGAAGCATGCGCGGTACTACTGGCTTCTGCTGGCGGAAGGGCATCTCACGCGGCGGCTGTTCGGCGACATGCTGCGGAGGATCTGGGCGCTACCCGTGCCGGCAGGCTGACGCGCGGCCTGAAGTGCAACGAAGCCCGCCCGGCGATGACACGGGGCACACGTGTGGAGCGGTGTCTGAGAAATGCCCGAAAAGCAGGGGTTCCAGTCGGTCGCACGTCGGCGCGGGCTCAGATGAAGGCCTTTGAAGCTGAGCGATTGTGCGACGATCGAAGTTTTTGTGCGATCGGCGGCGATCGGGTGTATAAACGTGCCATCAGGGGCAGGCAAAACGGAAATCCCGGCTTATACCCCAGACGCACAGGGGGGGAAGACTTGTTTTCGATTTGACCGTGCCAGGAGCACGGCTTGGTGTGTCAGAGGTTACTTCTTGTGGGGGGAAGCGTCGTTGAGCGACCAGTCGTAGCGGTAGAACTCCACCCGGGGCGATTGCTCGCGGACGCGCCGGGCCTCGTCTTCAGGCAAGTAGCGGGCCACGTAGTCGGCCAGCTCGGGGTTCGCCGCGCCTTCCCGCTGCAACTGCTGGATAAAGTCTTTCCCATACCAGTCGAAGATTTTAGAGAGGAAGAGGACGTCGCCTCGCATCCAAACGTTTTCCTGCTGGCGGATGAACCGACGAGCGGCGTCGTCCAGTTGCTGGTCGAGGGTTTCGGGTTGGAACGGCTCACTGCGCAGCACGGGACAACTGGTGGAGGCGCAGTTGACCGCAAAATGGATACGCGGCTCGGCGTAACGCTTGCGCAGGATGCCGTGCTCGATGTCGTCAAGGCTGTATTTCTTTCCGCCCGCCCAGTGTTTGGCGCGCTTGAAGAAGGTGAGCCCAAAGCCGAACTTGAAAGCCCGCACGCTGCCCACGGGATAACCGTCCAGTACGCCTTTGAGCACGAAGGCGTTGTAGGCGTTGACCCAGTAGGCAATCTGGGCTTCCGGAGTGGGGAAGAGTTCTGGGCGGTTTTCCGGGCTGACGGCGGCGAGCTGGTTCAGAAATTCGTTCAGGCTGGCGGGGTCTTGCTTGAGGGCGGCGTAGCGGACGCGGCCGTCGCCGGTGACAAACTGCTCCAGGACGCGGGCATAGGCGCCGGTATCGAAGCGGTTGTTCTGCGCGGGCAGCCTAGGCACGGCGGTCCCCAGCAGGGCAGCCATCAGGAGCAGGCTGGGGGCGAGCTTGGGGCGGGCGAGTTTCCGCTTGACAAACTTCCGTCCCGATGCCATTTGTATGGGCTTTTTCGCCTGCTGCAGGGGCGCGTAGAGGGTGGTGGCTTCAGGTCTCATGGGTAACAAGGTTCGCATTTGCTTTCACAACCGCTGCTTTGACGGCGCTTCTTCGGCGGCGATCTTTTCGCGTTTCTACCGCGAGTGCATCAACTCGCAGGCGGAACTCCACTATACGGGACTGACGCACCGTCCCGCCGGGTTATTTGATGAGGTTTCCTTCGACGGGGATGAAAATATTATCGTGGACTTCAAGTATTCCAGCTCACCGCGGCTGACCTGGTGGTTCGACCATCACCAGAGCGCTTTCTTGACCCCCGAAGATGCAGAACACTTCCGGCGCGACACCGGCAAGCAGAAATTCTACGACCCCACCTACAAGTCCTGCACCAAGTTCCTGACCACAGTGGCCCGCGAGCGCTTCGGCTTCCATCCCGAGCCTCTGGCGGAGTTGATCCATTGGGCTGACATCATTGACGGCGCGCAGTACGAGACCCCGGAGGTGGCGGTGAAGATGAACGTGCCCGCCACCCAGATTGGTCTGGTGATCGAGGCCTCTTCCGACGAAGGCATGACCACTCGGCTCATCCCCCACCTGGCCAGCAAGCCGTTGCAAGAAATCGCCCGGTTGGACTTCATTGCCGATCACTTCCAGCCCTTGTACCAGCTGCACCAGAAGTCGATGGAGATTCTGCGCCGGGAGTGCCAGTTTGAGCGCGGCGTCGTGTACTACGACCTGACCGGCTATGACCTGGAAGGCTTCAACAAGTTTATTCCCTACTACCAGTATCCCGACTGCATTTACAGCGTCAGCATCAGCGCCTCGCCCCAGCGCATCAAGGTCGGGGTCGGCTCCAATCCCTGGCATGATTTGAGGGACGGCAAGAACCTGGCCGAACTCTGCGAGCGCTACGGGGGCGGCGGCCATGCGCGTGTGGCCGCCATTTCTTTTGATCCCAAGGATCTGGAAAAGGCCCGGCAGGCCGCCCACGAGATTACCGAAGAACTCCGGCGCTAACGCCGAACCCCCAACCCCCTCAAGTGGAACTGTTTTTCAGGTGAACGGAGGCGCTAGTCTGCCATCTCGGTTTTTCGGTCGCCGTTCGCCGCCGCTTTCAGTTCGGTCAGGTTCCGAGGCAACAGGTCCCCGCTGCGCAGTGCACCTCGCCAGGGGCCGTCGGTGCTCATGGCGAACCCCAGCGACTGCTGGCGGTCAAGCGACCCGTGCGTGCTGAGCATGTCCACCATCAACTGGAAGAAGCCGCTGCCGTGGGTGTAGCCCGGTTGGAGGCTGGCACCCAGGTCGGCGGGGTTGCGCACGTGGTTGGTGGCCCACTGCCGGAGCCGGTGGCCCGGGTCGGGATAGAAATGATCCTGCGTGGCTGCGAATAGGTTGGCGTCGCTAACCCAGCCCTCGGCATCTACTTTGCTTTCGTCGCGCAGTTGGGTCAGGATTGCCGCCAGCGCCAGCGGGTCGCCGGTGAGGGGCTGGTAGCGGTAGGCGGTGGCGTCTTGGTTCCAACTGAGCTGCGCGTGGCCGCGGCGGCTCTGGATGGCGACTCCACCGTCGCGCCGGCTGACCACCAAATCCACCCCGCGCAGTTGGGCCAGGATGGGCGCCAGCTTCTCGGCCTGACCGGTTGCGGTATAGACCGCCATGAAACCTACCAGGCCGTAGCGAGGTACAACCACATCGTTCTCCTGTTCGAGGCGGTTCGCCAGCCGCCAGCCGTTTTCCTCCAGGTGCTCGCGGAGCGGGACGCGGCGCGATTCGACCAGGCTGTTGCCGTGGTCGGAGAAGAGGGTGATGCGCAGGCGGCCGCCGGCATCGAAATAGAGTTCGCGCAACAGGGAATCGACCTCAATCAGCAGGCGGCGCATTTCCTCGCGCGGCAGGATGTGGTAGAGCGAGTCGGTGGAAGCGATGTGGGCCAGGTAGATTTTTTCCTGCGAGGCCAGGAAGCGTTTGCGCAGACGGCCCAGGTCGGCGCGGTAGCTCTTGAGCGGCAGGATGTAGGCCATGCCTTTGAAAATGCCGCCCATGTCGTAGTCGAACAGGTCGAGGTAGGGAATGCTCTCCTCGCTGAAGGTGAGCAGCATCCCGCCCGCCAGTTTGTTCTTTGTGCGGTCGAAGTAGCGGTGCTCGTAGCCTGGCACCGGACCGCTCTGGAACGCCTCCGTCAGCACAATCTCGCTCTCTGATGGAAAGGGCGCGATCAGGGGCACCGGACGGAAGAACTCGCGGAAGTAGCCCTCCTCCCACAGCGAAAGTATTTCCTGGTAGGGGACGCCGTCGAGGCACACCACCAGCCAGCGGGCTTGCGGGTCGTCGGCCGCCGGGGGGAGGAAACTGGTGGGTTCATTGTTTTCGGTCAGGACGGCGTCAACGGTGCCGTCGCCGTTGCTATCGGTGGCGATGGTGCGGTGGCCGTCGGCCCGGCGCAGGTAGGTCCAACTGCGGTCGCCGCCGGAGTGGGCGAGCGTGGCCGCCACGCGCTGGTAAGCGACCGGCACCGGGCGTCCCCAGGTGTGGATGCGCCGGGCCAGCGCTGCGCCCAGCGCCAGAAGAATGAGCCCTGTTAGGAGGAGAATCTTCGCGCGACGTTTCATCATCCTGTTTTTCTTGGATGCCGGCAAAGCAGCGGGCTAGTACAGC
>CBDFHE010000005.1:0-38487 GCA_965247455.1 Candidatus Acidiferrales bacterium | reverse complement strand
CTAGGGCGGAAAACCCTCAAGGAGGCAAGCGTGAAAAGAGCCCTTGCCATCGCTATCGTGCTGGTCCTAGTTTCTGCTTTCTCATCCGCGCAGCAGTCTTCCCGCCAGCGGTTGGAGAAGTCGCCCCGCCATCAGGAGTGGGTGGCTGTCAAGCAAGGTGATCGCGTGGTCCATTCCTTTTTGGTGTTTCCAGAAGTCACAGACAAGGCGCCCGCCGTAGTGGTCATCCACGAAAACCGAGGCTTGAGCGACTGGGTGCGCGGGGTCACCGACCAGTTGGCTGAAGCCGGATACATTGCCATTGCCCCTGATCTGCTCTCCGGCATGGGCCCAGGGGGAGGCAAGACCAGCGACTTCCCGGATGGAAATTCCGCCCGCGAAGCCATCTACCGTTTACCGCCTGACCAAGTGACCGCCGACCTGCACGCAGTGGTTGACTATGTCGCCAAGCTGCCAGCTTCGACCGGGGCAGTGGCAGTGGTGGGATTCTGTTGGGGCGGCAGCCAGAGCTTTCGCTTTGCCACCAACCGAGCGGATCTGGCGGCGGCATTCGTGTTTTATGGCAGGGGACCTGATGACAGAGACGCCATTGCGAGAATCAACCCGGGATTTCCGTTTTGCCTGCCCCTGATGGCACGTTTATACACCCGATCGCCGCCGATCGCACAAAAACTTCGATCGTCGCACAATCGCTCAGCTTCAAAGGCCTTCATCTGAGCCCGCGCCGACGTGCGACCGACTGGAACCCCTGCTTTTCGGGCATTTCTCAGACACCGCTCCACACGTGTGCCCCGTGTCATCGCCGGGCGGGCTTCGTTGCACTTCAGGCCGCGCGTCAGCCTGCCGGCACGGGTAGCGCCCAGATCCTCCGCAGCATGTCGCCGAACAGCCGCCGCGTGAGATGCCCTTCCGCCAGCAGAAGCCAGTAGTACCGCGCATGCTTCACCAGCCGGCCCCCAGTTTTCACCAGTCGCTGCTGGAGACTCGTGAGCGACCAGCGCTTGACCCGCAGCGGAAGGACCAGTCTGCGCCACAAGTTGCCCAGATTGTAGGCCAGGACGCTCAGTTGCAGGCGCACCTCGTTCGCCCGGAAACGATGGCACGACAGCCGCGTCCAGTGGGTGGCCTGCTTGCCTTCCTTGATCCATTGCTCCGCCGTACCGCGCTTGTTGTAAAACCGCACGACCGAGCGGCTCGGGAGGGCCATGTTGGTCACGATGAAGCCGACGCGAGGGAACAGCTCACCTTGGTGGTGCTCCACCTTGGCGACGATCCGTCTGGGCGTGGTCCAGCTCTTGGCCTGATAGCGGAAACTCTGGTAGCGCACCAAGGGCTTGCAGCTCGGCCGTCCCGGCGGACGAAAGAGGATGTCTTCGATTTCCAGCTCCAAGCTCTTGTTCGCCGGCATGCGAATGGCATAGTCCACGTCGCGCTGCTCGAGCGCGTCGTAGATCTCGGGCTTCGCGAACGCGGCGTCTGCGCGGAACGCTACGCGCTTGCCCTCCACCTGCTGCCGGTCAATCTCCGGTACGAGCAGGTCGTCCCAGTCGTCGGCGCTATGCACGTTGCCTGGCCGCAGCGTGGCGGCGAGGCAGTCCCCATGCTCGGTGAACAGAAACAGCGGGTGGTAGCAGACGGACTCGAAGTGCCCGTTATAGGCGCTCCCTTCCTGCGCCCCATGCACCGGGCTCTCGCTCGAATCCATGTCGAGCACGATCCGGTCGGCGCGCGTCGCCATCTCGGCCTGTGCAAGCACCTCCCGGTTCACGGCCCTCAACCCGACGAGATTCTCCTCGTGGGTCAGCAGCTCTGTCTCGAACCAATGCAGCGTCGATGTCAGCGCCGCACCCCGGTCCCAGCGCTTTGGCGACCCGATGAGACGAAATGTTGGGTCTGCCGACACGCGCCCCGCGTCGTTGAGATCTTCGTAGCCCGCGAGGCGACTGTAGACCGACTGCCGCAGGAGATCCACCACGCTGAACTGGGTGTTCATCCCCTGTCGGGAATCGCTCAGGTGCTCGGCGATGAGTGTCTCCAGCCCCAGACGTTCATCCAACTCGCGCACCAGAATGAGGCCAGCGTCAGAAGTGACGCGCGATCCCTGGAACGCGACTTTCAAGAAGCCGTTGAACGCGAACTGGAATGGCTCGTGTTGTAATTCACCCACCGGGTGTCACCCTCCGTAGTGTGGTTCCTTACGTCGGAGCCCCAAAACTCAAGGCGCAGCGACTGGTCCTGGCGATACGGTACCACAGCCAAATCGGAAATCCGGGATAAGACCTCTCTGGATGTCACCTCCGTTCCCTGCGCGTTGACTTGCCTGCGGGCGGGGCCTAGGATGAGTTTCAGTGAGGTCGTGCATACACGCAACGAAACAAAGAATGCTGTCCAGACGAAGCTCACCGAAGCGCGAGTCGGTCGGCTAGCTACAACCGATGAAGAAGGCCATCCCCATATCATTCCGGTTTGTTATGTTTACGACGGACAGGCTTTCTACACCGCACTCGATGCAAAGCCCAAGCTGGTAGCCCCAGAGCGCCTAGCCAGAGTACGCCACATTCAGGCGCAGCCAGCTGTGGCTCTCTTAATCGACGAGTATCAAGAGGACTGGCGGCAACTGTGGTATGTCCTGATTCGGGGCACAGCGGCGCTCCTCTCGGAAACTGACAGAGGGGAGCAGGCGAAAGCGCGACGCCTGCTGAAAGCCAAGTACCCCAGCTACGATGCTGGGCTTCTGCCCGACGGAGCGCTCATTATTCGGATTCTCCCTACGCGAATTACCTCCTGGGGCAAGCTCTAGTGGCTCCGGGTTTCTCCTCCGCCGCATGAACTTGCTGGAGCCGGGTTCTTGGGCAGACGTGAGTATTAGTTGACAGTTTTCGGCGACGGAATTAAGCTGACAGCGAGGTCGGTACCCTGTCTCAATGAAGGAAGAGGATGTGTCCCAAAAAGTCAAACCCCGCAAGCAGAGTAGACAGTCCAGGTGGCAACAGAAAAAGGTGGCCGCAGGGTGCTGCATGATATGCGGAAAACCACGGCGACGATATGCATACTACTGCGACGAACATCAACACAAGCACCGCCTCCTGAAACGCCGCATTCTTGCCCAGCAGAAACAGAGGAAAGCAAGGTAAGTTTTCCTCCCGCCGCATGAACTTCCCGCAGTAGGCCCTTGCCACGGCATCCAAGAATCCTGTTCCTACTTGACTCCACTCCCTCAGCGGGCTAAGAATCCGCCAACCTGGCGGGGCCAAACGATGCTCCCTCATCAGCCAACGCCCGAAAGACCCGAACGGCGTCGTAGTCAGCGCATCCCAATGGTCAAGCCCGTCGTGCTGGCGTGGCACACCGAGAAGGGCATCTACGTCAAGAAGCAAGCTGGGCCCAATTATTTCCTCTCCTTGGGCGTTGCGAGACCCCACCTTGTCAGCAGCAATGCCGGATAGATTGCCCCTACCCCCCAGTTCCCTCCGGTCCGGCTGCCAACTCCCGAATAGTTCGGCAAAGCGGACAAGGGGTCAGTCAGGTTCAGATCCCCGAAACGGGCACTCCTCAACGATTGACGCTTACTCCCAAGAAAACACGCCATTCCAGTCCCTTCTGTGTCTGGGCTTGGCCCCATCGGCTGCAGGAGCGAGATAAGACTGCTGGCCGCACTAATTTCGTTTGATCGCTGCACGGATCGGACGCCCCGGCAACATGCCTTCCACCAGGTTGCCCTCGACAAGCACCGCTGCGCCGTTGACGACAACGTGGCGGATTCCCTCGGGGTGCTGTGCGGGGTCTTCGAAAGTCCCCTTGTCGAGGACCGTATCCGGGTTGAAGACCACCAGGTCGGCGTCCGCGCCCACTTTGACACGGCCTTTGTTCTTCATCATGGGCACCCGCCTCTGGAGTCGCTGGGCGGGACGTAGGCTCATCTTGGCGAGAGCGTCCATGAGGCTGAGGGCTTTCTCCTCGCGGACGTAGCGGCCGAGGACACGCGCGTACGTGCCGAAAGTCCGCGGATGAGCACGTCCCTTGTCGAGCCACATGCCGTCGCTGGCGATCATGGTCAGCGGACTTGCGACCGCCGCTTTCACATTTTCCATGGAGTAAGAAGGCGGGCTGATCAGGAGGCCGCCTTGCTCCCGATACTTGCCAAAGGACTCGCGGGTGAGATGTTCGCCGGTTTCGACCCAGATATACTGCTTGAACTCGCCGTCGGAATAGGTTTCCCAGTCGTTGAACAGATGCGACTGGATGAAGGTCGAGCCGCGATTGTAGGGGTAGCACTCCGTCGTGACATCGACGCCTTGGTCGCGGGCCTTTTGGATCACCTCCAGGTATTCAGGGACTAATTTGGCACCACTACTGTTGATGTGGACGATGTGGAGCGGAGCGCCAGTTTCCTGGGAATAGGCGAGGACCTCTTCCACGTTGCTGGCGTCGGTTCTCGAAGTCCGAATGTGAACGAAACTATTGGCGTCGTAGCGGGCGACAAGGCGGAATAATTCCAGAAGCTCGTCCGACGTCGCTCCGGGGCTATAAGCAAGGCCGAATCCGATGCCAACCGCACCATGGTCGAGCGCTCGGGTGATGCTGTCCTTCAGCTTGTCGAGTTGGTCCGGGGTCAGGGCCCGTGCCAGCGCATCCCCCTCGAGGCCCGGGTTTGCACCGGTCATCACGATATTGCGCGTGTAGGGATGGCTGATGCTGGCGCCGTGGTTCACAAGCGCTTTGCCTTCGCGTTCCGCGTAGAAGGCGTCGATGTCTTCGACCCCGATCTCTAGTTCCAGCGCGCTGGTAATACCGTCGTAAAGCTGCGCCCGATAGTTCTCGGGGCCGTGGCCGTGGCGGTGGAGATCGATGAAGCCGGCGGTGACGACGTGTCCGGCGGCGTCGAGTGTTTGCTTCCCGCTGATCTCGTCCTCGGTGATCGTCGCGATCTTGTCGCCGTTGACGCCGACGTTGCGAACGGCGTCCAGTCCGGATTCCGGATCCATGACGCGGCCGTTGACGATCGCGATGTCGTAGGAAGGCGGAGAGGAGCAGGAGGTCAGTAGCACAACAATGAAGAAGGTGAGTAATCTCAGCATCTGGATCAGTATGGCACAGAACTTGGGGGGGCCACAATCCATCGGGGCACTCGATGTGGCCACATCCCGGTTAGTCGGCTTGCCGGAAAGTGGCCTAGTACCGCAGGAAAGCCGCGTCGAAGGACCTGTCAGCAGGGTCGAAGTCGATTCGGCGAACAAAGGCGAACCCTTCTTGAACGCCTTGCTCCCGGTCCATTCCGGTCAAGAATTCTCTGCGACTGACGGGGTAACGCATCCTAAATTCCACCTCAGCTCAGCTTCTCTAGGATGCGATAGCGCGAAATTGTCTTGCCAATCATGTGAAAGGAACTTGGGAAGCGATCTTAGCCCGGATTTCCGATTTGGCTGTGGTACCGTATCGCCAGGACCAGTCGCTGCGCCTTGAGTTTTGGGGCTCCGACGTAAGGAACCACACTACGGAGGGTGACACCCGGTGGGTGAATTACAACACGAGCCATTCCAGTTCGCGTTCAACGGCTTCTTGAAAGTCGCGTTCCAGGGATCGCGCGTCACTTCTGACGCTGGCCTCATTCTGGTGCGCGAGTTGGATGAACGTCTGGGGCTGGAGACACTCATCGCCGAGCACCTGAGCGATTCCCGACAGGGGATGAACACCCAGTTCAGCGTGGTGGATCTCCTGCGGCAGTCGGTCTACAGTCGCCTCGCGGGCTACGAAGATCTCAACGACGCGGGGCGCGTGTCGGCAGACCCAACATTTCGTCTCATCGGGTCGCCAAAGCGCTGGGACCGGGGTGCGGCGCTGACATCGACGCTGCATTGGTTCGAGACAGAGCTGCTGACCCACGAGGAGAATCTCGTCGGGTTGAGGGCCGTGAACCGGGAGGTGCTTGCACAGGCCGAGATGGCGACGCGCGCCGACCGGATCGTGCTCGACATGGATTCGAGCGAGAGCCCGGTGCATGGGGCGCAGGAAGGGAGCGCCTATAACGGGCACTTCGAGTCCGTCTGCTACCACCCGCTGTTTCTGTTCACCGAGCATGGGGACTGCCTCGCCGCCACGCTGCGGCCAGGCAACGTGCATAGCGCCGACGACTGGGACGACCTGCTCGTACCGGAGATTGACCGGCAGCAGGTGGAGGGCAAGCGCGTAGCGTTCCGCGCAGACGCCGCGTTCGCGAAGCCCGAGATCTACGACGCGCTCGAGCAGCGCGACGTGGACTATGCCATTCGCATGCCGGCGAACAAGAGCTTGGAGCTGGAAATCGAAGACATCCTCTTTCGTCCGCCGGGACGGCCGAGCTGCAAGCCCTTGGTGCGCTACCAGAGTTTCCGCTATCAGGCCAAGAGCTGGACCACGCCCAGACGGATCGTCGCCAAGGTGGAGCACCACCAAGGTGAGCTGTTCCCTCGCGTCGGCTTCATCGTGACCAACATGGCCCTCCCGAGCCGCTCGGTCGTGCGGTTTTACAACAAGCGCGGTACGGCGGAGCAATGGATCAAGGAAGGCAAGCAGGCCACCCACTGGACGCGGCTGTCGTGCCATCGTTTCCGGGCGAACGAGGTGCGCCTGCAACTGAGCGTCCTGGCCTACAATCTGGGCAACTTGTGGCGCAGACTGGTCCTTCCGCTGCGGGTCAAGCGCTGGTCGCTCACGAGTCTCCAGCAGCGACTGGTGAAAACTGGGGGCCGGCTGGTGAAGCATGCGCGGTACTACTGGCTTCTGCTGGCGGAAGGGCATCTCACGCGGCGGCTGTTCGGCGACATGCTGCGGAGGATCTGGGCGCTACCCGTGCCGGCAGGCTGACGCGCGGCCTGAAGTGCAACGAAGCCCGCCCGGCGATGACACGGGGCACACGTGTGGAGCGGTGTCTGAGAAATGCCCGAAAAGCAGGGGTTCCAGTCGGTCGCACGTCGGCGCGGGCTCAGATGAAGGCCTTTGAAGCTGAGCGATTGTGCGACGATCGAAGTTTTTGTGCGATCGGCGGCGATCGGGTGTATAAACGTGCCATCAGGGGCAGGCAAAACGGAAATCCCGGCTTATCTCCCAATCTTCTTCAGAAGGACCTTCCAACGACCCCACGCTTTCTCACGCGCTTTCTGGTTTGCCTCCGAGGCATTTGGCAGTTCACCGGCGCGCATGAACCCATGCCCGGCGCCTTCGTAGGTCACGGGCTCGAAGGTTCTTCCCACTTCCTTCATCAGCTCTGCGGTTGGGGGCACGGTCGCATTTACGCGTGCATCGCGGCCACCGTAGAAGCCGTACACCGGGAAGTTGACCCGGATTTCCGATTTGGCTGTGGTACCGTATCGCCAGGACCAGTCGCTGCGCCTTGAGTTTTGGGGCTCCGACGTAAGGAACCACACTACGGAGGGTGACACCCGGTGGGTGAATTACAACACGAGCCATTCCAGTTCGCGTTCAACGGCTTCTTGAAAGTCGCGTTCCAGGGATCGCGCGTCACTTCTGACGCTGGCCTCATTCTGGTGCGCGAGTTGGATGAACGTCTGGGGCTGGAGACACTCATCGCCGAGCACCTGAGCGATTCCCGACAGGGGATGAACACCCAGTTCAGCGTGGTGGATCTCCTGCGGCAGTCGGTCTACAGTCGCCTCGCGGGCTACGAAGATCTCAACGACGCGGGGCGCGTGTCGGCAGACCCAACATTTCGTCTCATCGGGTCGCCAAAGCGCTGGGACCGGGGTGCGGCGCTGACATCGACGCTGCATTGGTTCGAGACAGAGCTGCTGACCCACGAGGAGAATCTCGTCGGGTTGAGGGCCGTGAACCGGGAGGTGCTTGCACAGGCCGAGATGGCGACGCGCGCCGACCGGATCGTGCTCGACATGGATTCGAGCGAGAGCCCGGTGCATGGGGCGCAGGAAGGGAGCGCCTATAACGGGCACTTCGAGTCCGTCTGCTACCACCCGCTGTTTCTGTTCACCGAGCATGGGGACTGCCTCGCCGCCACGCTGCGGCCAGGCAACGTGCATAGCGCCGACGACTGGGACGACCTGCTCGTACCGGAGATTGACCGGCAGCAGGTGGAGGGCAAGCGCGTAGCGTTCCGCGCAGACGCCGCGTTCGCGAAGCCCGAGATCTACGACGCGCTCGAGCAGCGCGACGTGGACTATGCCATTCGCATGCCGGCGAACAAGAGCTTGGAGCTGGAAATCGAAGACATCCTCTTTCGTCCGCCGGGACGGTCGAGCTGCAAGCCCTTGGTGCGCTACCAGAGTTTCCGCTATCAGGCCAAGAGCTGGACCACGCCCAGACGGATCGTCGCCAAGGTGGAGCACCACCAAGGTGAGCTGTTCCCTCGCGTCGGCTTCATCGTGACCAACATGGCCCTCCCGAGCCGCTCGGTCGTGCGGTTTTACAACAAGCGCGGTACGGCGGAGCAATGGATCAAGGAAGGCAAGCAGGCCACCCACTGGACGCGGCTGTCGTGCCATCGTTTCCGGGCGAACGAGGTGCGCCTGCAACTGAGCGTCCTGGCCTACAATCTGGGCAACTTGTGGCGCAGACTGGTCCTTCCGCTGCGGGTCAAGCGCTGGTCGCTCACGAGTCTCCAGCAGCGACTGGTGAAAACTGGGGGCCGGCTGGTGAAGCATGCGCGGTACTACTGGCTTCTGCTGGCGGAAGGGCATCTCACGCGGCGGCTGTTCGGCGACATGCTGCGGAGGATCTGGGCGCTACCCGTGCCGGCAGGCTGACGCGCGGCCTGAAGTGCAACGAAGCCCGCCCGGCGATGACACGGGGCACACGTGTGGAGCGGTGTCTGAGAAATGCCCGAAAAGCAGGGGTTCCAGTCGGTCGCACGTCGGCGCGGGCTCAGATGAAGGCCTTTGAAGCTGAGCGATTGTGCGACGATCGAAGTTTTTGTGCGATCGGCGGCGATCGGGTGTATAAACGTGCCATCAGGGGCAGGCAAAACGGAAATCCCGGCTTAGACCCCACCCCCACCCAAGTCAACACACCCTCGGTTCTAGCCCAGCTCCTTAATGAAGGCACACCCAAACAAAATCGAGCCAGTCACCCCTGGCTCTTTCACGCTGATTTCCAAGTTGAGATACCCTCATGAGGGTTGGCATCCCACTCGTACGCAGCGGATTTTTGTCCCTTAACCTGGAGAAGGATTGGCAGCTTATCACCCTGCGAGGAAACATGTAGCAGATGTTTGATCTGATCAAAAGGGGTTGCCCTCCTGGTAACTCACCCTCACCTGTGCTAGCCTGGGGCGGGCGGACCCTGGGCAGGAGCAAGCATCACCGGAACTTATGCAGCAGCTTAGCTCGGGAGGGCTTGCCCATGAATCCCATCCTATCGATTCCCGAATCTGCCTGGCAGGTATCGCGCCGCGAATTCCTCCAGCGGTTGGGTGGCGCGGCGGCGGCCGCGGCCGCCCTCCCCGGGAGCATTTCAGCAGCATTCAATGCTCCTCCCACGACCCCCTCCCTGAAGCCCGGCATATCTGCTCGGAACAAGAATACCCGCTATCCGCAGCGGCGGGATGAAGCCTTCTGGAAACTGGTCAAAGAGCAGTTCATCCTCCGCGAAGGCCTCATCTTGATGAACGCCGCGAACCTCTGTCCCTCCCCTATCTCGGTGATGGAAACCGTTTTCGGCTACCTCCGGGATGAGGACCGAGACGCGTCGTTCCAGAACCGTGCGAAGTACGACGAGCTGCGGGAATTGTCTCGGGCAAAACTGGCCCAGTTGCTGGGTGCCTCGCCGGAGGAAATTGCCCTCGTGCGGAACACCAGCGAGGGCAACAATGTCGTGGTCAACGCGCTGAACCTCAAGCCCGGGGACGAGGTCCTCCTCTGGGACCAGAACCATCCCACGAATAATGTAGCCTGGAGGGTGCGCGCTGCCCGCCACGGCTTCACGGTCAGGTCTGTAAGCCTGGGCTGGCCTCCGAGTAGCGTCGAGGAGATCCTTGAACACTTCCGGAAAGGCTTCACGGCGCACACTAAGGTCCTTGCTTTCTCCGACGTATCCAATGTCAGCGGCACGGCCCTACCGGTTAAGGAGCTCTGCGCCATAGCCCGCGAGCGTGGTGTCATCACGCACATCGACGGTGCACAGACTTTCGGCGTGAAGAACCTCAGCCTTCATGAAATCGGATGCGACTCCTATGCAGGCAGCACGCACAAGTGGCTCATGGGACCGAAGGAGGCCGGCGTCTTCTATGTAAGAAAGGAGCGGATTCAGGACTACTGGCCCCTGGTGGTCGGGGCCGGTTGGGGAACTGAAGTAGCACCGCGGCCAAAGGGTGCGCGAAAGTTTGAGAGCCTGGGACAGCGCAATGACGCCACCCTGGCTGCGGTAGGCAAGGCTGTGGATTTCTACAACCTTATCAGGGAAGGCTCCATCGAAAGCCGGACTCGCGAACTGGCTACAGCGCTTAAGGAGGATATTGCCAGGATACCTGGAGCCAAACTATACACCTCCCTCAACCCTGCTCTCAGCCTGGGCGTGGTGGTCTTCAACTTGGGTGGCACTGTCAACCACGAGAAAGCGTACATGCAGCTGTACGAACAGTACGGGGTGGGCAGCGCTTTCTTCCCAGGGAGAGAGCCAAAACTTCGCCTGTGTCCTCACATTTACAATACAATGGAGCAAGTAGAGAAAGTCCTCGCCGCACTGCATATTATGGCCGCCCGAGGCGGCTAGGCACCACCCCCGCGGCCTTCGCCCGGCAGGCCTCATCTGCTGAGGTGAAGCTGAACTTCGGTTGACACAGCCCACCCGATTAGGCCATGATTCCGGCGTGTAGCTGGAGCGACGGACTCACCTGAGTGTAGCGGTTTGTTTCCTGTCTGCCCGCAGTCTTGAGCCTGCCCTTCAGCCCGGCGTCCCGTTGAACAACTCACAGCGGGCAGAAGGAGTGCATCGATGAAGAAGCTTTACATTGGCAACGTTCCCTTCCAAGCAACCGAAGGGGACTTGCAAAATTTGTTCACCGAGGCTGGCGTCCAGGTGGACAGCGTCAACCTCATCCGCGACCGCTATACCGACCAACCGCGCGGCTTCGCATTCGTCGAGATCAGCAACGACGAAGAAGCCGAGAAGGCCATCCAGACCCTCAACGGCAAGGATCTTCTCGGCCGTGCCCTGGTGGTCAACGAAGCCCGCCCACCCCGCGAAGGTGGAGGTGGAGGACGCGGCGGAGGTGGTGGTGGCCGCGGACGCGGTGGTGGTGGCGGTGGTGGACGCCGCCGCGACTGGTAGTCGACAGCCTTCCCAGTAACCCAACTTTTCCTCTCTTGGGGACTAGTTCGCGCTCCGACGCTGTTTCTCTTTCTCCCCTCCTTAACTCTTCCCGCTGTTTGTACCGTTCCCTTTTCAGGCTATAATCACCGGCCTTTCGTTATCCTTGCGCAGAACACCAATTAGGAGGGTGCCAATGAGGTTCCGCGTATCTAGGCTTGTCCCGCTCTTGACTCTGCTTCTCTGCTTCGTGCCGCCAGCGGCGCAGGCGCAAAGTACGCCCGTGGTTACTGTCCAGGTCTGGCAGGCGCTGGAGAATGAACTCTCCGGCGACATCGCCTTCGACCACCTCCGCCAACTCACCCTCTACCACTCTCCCAACGGCGGCTCGGACGACTTTCGCCGCGAGGCCGAGTGGGTGGCCGGCAAGGCCCGCGAATTCGGGCTCGAAGACGTCCAGATTCTCTGGATGAAAGCCAGTTCGCGCGGGTGGAACCTGCGCTCGGGCGAAGCCTGGGTGGTCGAACCCAACGAAATGAAACTGGGCGACGTCCGCGAAACTCCCCTCCGCGTCGCCACCGGCAGCCGCACCACCGACGTCACCGCCAAACTCATTGACGTCGGCCGCGGCACCCGCGACGCCGACTACAAAGGCAAGAAGGTCAAAAGCAAGATCGTGTTCGCCTCCGGCAGCCCGGGGGCGGTGCAGAGGCAGGCGGTGTGGAAGCGCGGCGCGCTGGGCGTGATCACCTACGGGAGCCGCCGAACCGGCTTCCCCGACCAATTACCCTGGCAACGCATCGGCGCGCGCTCCGACGACGGCAAGGAAGGCACCTTCGCTTGGATTCTGACCCCGCGCGAAGGCCAGCGCCTGCGTTCGCGCCTAGCCGCCGCGCGCCGCAACGACAAATCGCTCCGCGTCCGCGTCAAAATCGAAGCTGAACTCGGCGAGCAGACCCAGGCCATCGTCGAGGGCTGGATTCGCGGCACCGAAATCCGCGACCAAGCCATCGTCCTAACTTCTCACTTGCAGGAGGAAAAAACCTCCGCCAACGACGACCGCTCCGGCGTCGCCAGCATGCTCGAAATCGCCCGCGTGCTGGTGCGCTTGATCGAACAGGGCAAGCTTCCCCGCCCCCGACGCGACATCCGCTTCTGGTGGGTGAATGAAATCAGTGCTCCCTATCGCTACTTCGGCGACCACCCTGAGGAAGCCGGGCGTATCCTGGTCAACCTCAACCAGGACATGGTCGGCGCCAAGCAGGGCGCCGGCCAGCGCGTCCAGTTCATGAGCCGTACGCCCTTCTCCCGCCCCAGCTTTCTGAACGATGTGGTCGAAAGCGTCCTGGAGGCGGTTCGCCTGCGCAACACCGCCGTCCCCTTGCGCGCCGGCGCTGACTCCGGCGACTTCTCCCGCCCCATGCTCTCCGCCCTCGGCACCCAGGAGCCCTACCGCGCCCAGGCCGTTCCCTTCTACGATTCCACCGACCACTTGGTGTTCAACGACGGGCGCGTCGGCATTCCGGGCATCTCCCTCACCAACTGGCCCGACCCCTACATCCACTCCTCCGATGACGACCTCTGGCAGATTGACCCCACCCAGCTCAAGCGCAACGCCTTCGTCATCGCCGCTTCCGCTTACTTCATCGCGGCGGCGAGCGAGCCTGAGCTGCCCCGCCTGGCGGGCTTGCTGCTGGGCGGCGCGCAACGACGACTCGCACGCGACAGCGCCAGCGCCCTCATCCGCCTCAACAACGAGGACGCAGGCGACGCAAGCGCACGCTACGCCGACGCTGTGATGCTGCTGGAAGCAGCTGCGCAGCGCGAACTGGCTGCGCTCGATTCCGCACGCGTTTTCGCTGCTCCCGACGGTGACGGCTCAAGCTTGCTCGCCGCCGCCCGCGACCATGTCCAACAGTTGGCCGACTCCCTGCGGGCCGATCTCGACGCCTTCTACCGCGACGCCACCGGCAACCAACCACGGCTCAACCTGTCCAAGAAAGAGAAGGCCGCCGACGCCCAAGTCCCCGAGTGGGCGGTGACGCTGGCGGAAGACCTGGACGGCGCCGACGTTCCCCGCGGCGTAAGCGGCCTGCACGACCACTACTCCTTCGAGGTCCGCAACCTGATCAACGGGCAGCGTTCCACTCTCGAAATCTACCGCATCGTCCGTGCTGCTGCGCTCTCGGCCGGCGAGTGGTACTACGGCCCGGTGGAGTTCTCGAAGGTGAAGGAGTTGCTGGAGCGCATGAAAAAAGCCGGCGCCATTCGTTTCCAGTAGCCCCGGCCGCAAACGACAACTTGCACGCTGCGCGCGGAGGGCCATCGCACAAAGACGGAGAATCGTCCGCGCTCTACTGCCTTCAGCCCGACCGCAAGGTGAGCAGGCACCGAAGAAAGCGCCGCACGCCCGCCGCATCGGGCACAGAGTACGGAGCGGCCGAATCTGCACCCGCGCCCACCCGAACGCACAGGCCGCGACCCGCCAAAGCGCTAAAGACGCTCTCATCCGTAGTGTCGTCGCCCAGATAGATGGGGAAAGGGCGCGCTCCCAAGCGGCGCGGAAGTTCTCGCAACATCCGCAGCACCGCCGTGCCTTTGTTGGCGTCTACCGCCGGCAGTAGTTCCAAGATCTTCTTTCCCGATTGCAGCTTCAGTCTCCCGCCTGCCTGCCGATGCACGCGCCGGACCTCTCGTTCAATTCGAGGAAGCACATTCGCAGCCGCATTGCGGAAATGCACCGCCACGCTGGCGCTCTTGTTTTCGAGCCAGAGGCCGCGGATGTCCCCGAGCGACTCCTCCAGGTCTGCTGTTACTTTCTTGATTCGTGCTCGATGGGCTGCACTGACACGCGACCGGGCCGGCTGCTTCGGCCAAGCTATCTCAAGTCCGTGAATACCGATGTAGCCCAGCCGCCGCAGGCGAACCAGCCGGCGCACCTCCGCCACCGAGCGCCCGCTCACGATCCCCACAAACATTCCTGGCCGCTGCGCCAGTTGTTGCAGCAGCTTGCGTGTCTGGAGGGGAAGCCGCGCGCGGGCGGCGTGCCGGACAATGGGCGCCAGGGTGCCGTCGAAGTCGCTGAACAGGGCCACGGCCGGCGGCCGTTGCACTTGGGGCGCCCACTGCCTCCACGCCTCTGTCAGCGCAACCGGGCGGTTCACGAAAGGTGCCCTATCTTGTGGACGATGGTGGAGGCCCATTTGTAAATGTTATTCACCCGCACGCCCTCGCGCAACCGCCGCATGCGCCACCGCACCTCGCCCGCGTCCATCTCCAAAGCTTGGTGAATCTGCTCACCCAACTCGTCCACAGCATAGGGATTGACGATCAAAGCGTCGCTCAGTTGTCGCACCGACCCAGTGAACCTGCTGAGAAGAAGCACGCCGCTCTCGTCCACGTTGGCGGAGATGTATTCCTTGGCCACCAGGTTCATGCCGTCATGCAGCGAGCTCACCAGGCAAAAACGCGCCATACGATAGAGCGCGTAGAGGTCCTGTTGCCCCAGGTGCTCTTTGGCATAGAGAATGGGCTGCCAGGAGCCTTGGCGGTGCCGGTCGTTCACCCGCTCCACCGCCCGGTCCACTTCTTCTGCCAGCCGCCGGTAGTCCTCCACCCGCGTGCGGCTGGGGGGCGCGACCTGCAAAAAGGCAAACCGTCCCCGGTATTCTGGATGGTGATCCAGAAAACTGCTGATCCCCTCGATCCGCTCCGTAATCCCTTTGGTGTAGTCCAGCCGGTCGACGCCCAACCCCAGATTCTTTTCCGGCAGGCCGTAGCGGCGGCGCAGCTCCTCCATTCGCTTTAGTGTTTCCGGGCTGGAGGCCTGCTTCTCGATGGCGCTGAAGTCCACGCTGATGGGAATGGAACGAATCTTGGTGACGGAACCCCGGTAAATAATCGCGGTGGCCTCCTGGTCCGGGCGCGCTTCCACTTCGTTGGCCACCGTCTCGGTAAAATTCAGGCAGTGAAAGCGCGTGTGAAAGCCGAGCAGGTCGTTGCCCAGCAGCCCGTCCAGCAATTCGTGCCGCCACGGACAGATGCGAAACACCTCCGGGTTGGGCCAGGGAATGTGCCAGAACTGCGCCACCACCGCCTGCGGCACGCGTTGTTTGAGCATCCGGGGCAGCAGCGCCAAGTGGTAGTCCTGTACAAAAACAAAGGCTTTGCGGTTGCCCACTTCCGCGGCAACCACATCGGCAAAAATCTGGTTGACTTCCTGGTAGCTCTCCCACTGCGCCTGCTGAAAGGTCGGGCGGCGGTAAGCGATGTGACCCAACGGCCAGAGGGCGGAATTCGAGAACCCGTAGTAGTAGCTGGCCTCCTGCTCCTCGTTCAGCCACACCCGCTTCAAGGTAAAGCTAGGTTTTTCCGGCGGCACCCGCACGCGCCCCTTGGCGTCGCACACTTCGCGGTCAGCGTCACCCGAGGCGTGCGCCACCCATAGGCCCCGACTGGCTTGCACCACCGGATCAAGCGCCAACGCCATCCCGCTGGCCGGGCGCGTACAAACAATCCCATTCTCGGTGTGACGATGAATGTAGGGCTCGCGATTGGAGACCACAATGAACAGGCGGTTGCGGAGAATCTGCCGAATCTCCTGTCGGAGCGTCTCCCTTGTATGCATAGCCGGATCCAGTGAGCTGTGTGCCCGCGACCGCGTGGGCAGAGGTGAAAGCGGTGGTCCGCAAGCCAGCGAGACATTCTATTCTACTCGTGCGCGCCGCGCATCTCAACTGCCATCTCGTCGTTGGGCGATGCTGGTGGTTGTGCCGGTGCAAGCACCCGCAAGTAGGAGCAGCGCAGCACAAACCCGGCTAGCCTTGCTCCCGCAGAAAGAATTCTGGCTGGCACCGCCGGGGCCGAAATGCTAAACTTTCTTCCACTCTTTTGGCGATTGTAGGCCAAACGGGGAGAAAGAGGAATTCTCCGGTTCCGCCCGGCGCGGGACCGGAAAGGAGATGCCCTCGATGGAAGGCCCCAGCATTCGCACCTTCCCCCGGATGGAACTACGCACCCCCGTCGAACTCCGTTTGGGAGGCAGAACCCTTCGGGTCGAAAAACCCCTCGGCAACCTCAGCGTAGGAGGCTTGTTCGTGAACTGCGAGGACCTGCCGGTCAACGCGGACGTTCACGTTTGCATCCAAGCCGCTCAACCCTTCGAGGCCGAAGGGATCGTCCGCTTCGTTCAGCCTGACCACAGCGGTGTGGGCATCGAGTTCGTCAAAATCACTGAACCCGATCGCCGCCGGCTGGATGAACTGATTGCTGACCTGACCCGGCGGGGCGCTTCGGCGGCCTGATTTCCCCGCCCGCTGCCGGCCGCTGCTCTGTAAGAAATCCCACTTGACACTTACCCATCCCGTCTATTTAATGATAAAATGATAATTAGACGCAGGCTTTGACTGAAAAGGCGAGTTCGCGTTGGGAGAAAGGGAGGGCGTACGCAGCTAATTCTTCCACAGGTTGCCGATGCCCGATCTTGGTCCTTCGGGGGAAGAGCGATTCCCTGGGACCAGTTTCCCGAAGGATCTCCAACCCTGAACCTTGGGAGTTGAACTGTAGGAGCTGCCGATATGAACGACATCACCATTGGCATTGCAGGCGCGGCGGGAGACGGGATGGACAAAACCGGCGACTCCCTGGCCAAGACTGCCTCTCGTCTGGGCCTCTACGTGTGCGCTTTCAACTCCTACCAATCCATTATTCGCGGCGGCCACATCTGGTTGCGCGTCCGCCTGGGCCAGGAAAAAGTTTATACGCACGGCGATTGCTTGCACGCCCTCATCGCCCTCAATCAAGACTCCATCGAGCGCCACGCCCCCGAGGTTGAACCGGGCGGGGTGGTCCTGTTCAACGCGGAGAAGCTCCGCTGCAATATCCCTCTGCGCGACAACGTCGCCTCCCTCCCCCTCCCTATCGCCGAGCTCATCAAGCCCTTCGGCCGCATCCCGCCGGTGATGCAAAACACTGTAGCCCTGGGCGCGCTGCTCTTTTTGCTCGGACTGGATTTCGATGTGCTCCAGGGCGTGCTGGCAGACACCTTCGCCCACAAGGACAAATCCGTCGTGGACCAGAACGTGGGTTTGGCGCGCGCCGGGCTGGACTACGCGCGCGAGAAATTTGTCCCACTGGACTGCCAGTGGAACTTCACCCGCACCCGCCGGCCCTTCGTCACCGGCAACGAGGCTTTTGCGATTGGAGCGGTGGCCGCCGGCTGCAAGTTTTATTCTGCCTACCCCATGTCGCCGGCCTCGTCCATCCTGCACTGGCTGGCGGCGCACGGCGAGCGCTGCGGCGTGGCTGTCAAACAGGGCGAAGACGAGTTGGCCGTCATCAACATGGCCATCGGCGCCGGTTATGCTGGCGTGCGTTCCATGTGCGCCACCTCCGGAGGCGGCTTTGCCCTGATGACCGAGGCCATCGGCATGGCCGGGATGATCGAGGCCCCGGTGGTGATTGTGAACGTGCAGCGCGGCGGGCCTTCAACTGGCATCCCTACCAAAACCGAGCAGGCTGACTTGAACCAGGTGTACGGCGCTTCGCAGGGCGACTTCCCCCGCATCATCATTGCGCCCACCGACACCTCCGACTGCTTCCACTCTACCGTCGAGGCCTTCAACCTGGCGGAGAAATACCAGCTTCCGGTCATCCTGATTTCCGACCTGTTCGTGAGCGAGCACCCGGAGACCATCGAAGCCGATGCCTTGACGTCCAATGTCCCCATCGACCGCGGCCAGCTCGTCACCGACTGGCCCGAAAGCAATGGCCGCTTCAAGCGCTACGCCTTCACCCCCTCGGGCATCTCGCCGCGGGCGCTGCCCGGCACCCCCAACACTCTGCACATTGCCGGCACCGACGAGCACGACGAGGAGGGCATTCTCATCTCCGACGAGTTCACCAACACCGCTGTCCGCCGGAAAGGAGCCGAGAAGCGGATGAAGAAACTAGCGCTCGCGCTCAAGGAGCTCCCACCGCCGCAGCTCGAAGGAGCCGCAGACGCCGACGTCACCCTGATCGGTTGGGGGTCCACCAAGGGCGTCATCCACGAAGCCCTCCAACAACTGGCTGCCGCCGGCGTCCGCGCCAACCATCTCCACTTCAAATACCTGCTTCCCTTCCACAGCCGCGAAGCCGGCGAGATTCTGAAGAACTGCAAGCGCACCATCTGCGTGGAGCTCAACGCCACCGGGCAGTTCGCCCGGCACCTGCGGGCCGAGACCGGATACAGTGTCCATGACCGCATTTTGAAGTACGACGGCGAGCCGTTTGAGCCCCATCACATCGCCGAGCAGGTGCAGGACCTCCTCGCCGGGCGCCAGCGTTCGCTCGATGTGACGGAAGCCGAGGCCCGCGAGATTGCCTATCACTACCTGCGCGTGCACTTGAACCAGCAAGTCCGTCCCGGCCGCATCGAGCAACAACCCACCAACGGCCAGGGCGAGCCCATCTGGCTGGTTGAACTTGTAGATCGCGATTCCGGGCAGAAACACGGGGAGCTACGCGTCGGCGTCCAGACCGGCTCCACCTACTCCTGGCAGCCGGTGGCATAAGGGGGAACCATGGCGACGATTGTCGAACTTCCGATTCAAACTTACGCCGGGCCGGTCGAGCCCGATTGGTGTCCGGGCTGCGGCGACTTTGGCGTGCTCAAGTCGGTCAAGATGGCCGCCGGCAAGGCCGGGGTGCAGCCCAAAGACTTGGTGATTGTCTCCGGCATCGGCTGCTCTTCCAACCTGCCCGGCTACGTCCATTCCTACGGCGTCCATTCCCTGCACGGGCGCGCAGTAGCGGTGGCCAGCGGCATCCGGCTGGCCAACACCGACCTCAAGGTCGTCATCACCGGCGGCGACGGCGATGGCTACGGAATCGGCATCGGGCACTTCATCCACGCCATGCGCCGCAACCTCGACCTGACCTACGTGGTGATGAACAACCAAATCTACGGCCTTACCACCGGCCAGGCCTCGCCCACCACCACGAAGGATATGCGCACCAAGTCCACCCCGCGCGGTAACGTGGAGCTGCCCATCAACCCGCTGGCGCTGGCGCTGGTCTCTGGCGCCACCTACGTCGCCCGCGGCTTCTCCGGCAACCCCAACTACATGGCCGACCTGATCGCCGGCGGCATCCGGCACAAAGGCTTTGCGCTCATTGATGTCTTCAGCCCCTGCGTCACCTACAACAAGCTCAACACCCACCCCTGGTTCAAGAAGCGCGTGTACAAACTGGACGACGAGGCTGGCTACGAGACCGGAAACGTCCGCGCCGCCCTGGAAAAGTCCTTCGAGTGGGGCGACCGCATCCCCCTCGGCCTCTTCTACCGCGACCAGCAGCCCACCTACGAAGACAGTGAGCCCGCCTTCAAGCGCGGCCCGCTGGTTCACCAGCCGCTGGGCGTCGATCCCGCGCTGTTCCAATCGCTGCTGGACGAATTGTAGGGGCGATACCTCTCGGCCAGCCATCCCTTCTGGCAGCCCACCCCGCCGTCGTCCGCCCGCAAGCAAAAACGTGTAACTTCTCCCCCGCTCTGTGCGTCCATTAGTAATACTAAGAAGATGCGCGCCCCTCACCCGCTGAGATTCCTCGCTACATTCGCCATCGCCACCGCAAGCTGCTACCTTGCCTTTCTGACGGCATGGCTCCTGCTGTTGGAAGTGCCGGACATTCTGCTCGCTGTCTTCACCCCGGTTGAGTTCGAGGGCGTGTTGACGGGTTGGATTGCGCCCCGGGTCCTGCTTCGCTTCCCCTCCGACATTTCCTCAACCCTCTACACTCTTTCTCGGAGTGGGTTCGTGCTGGCCGGCCCCGCTACGCTCGCGCTCGGACTTTATGCCGCTCGAAGGAGCGCCGGCTGGTTGCGCGTTTATCTGACCCAAGTCCTTCTCTGGTCGTCCTACCTCCTGGCTCTCTATGCAAGCCTGTTCGCCGTATGGACGGTCGGGCCGTTCAGCAGTTTCGTTCGTTCCTTCTGGCCCAGCCAGGCTGCCTCGCTCGGGCTTCGCATTCCTGTTGGAGTTCTCGTGGTTGGGGGCGCTGCTGCGGTGTCCCATTTTGCCTATCGGCTCCTGCTGGACGGCAGTGCCGACGCTCGCCCCGCTCGCCTGCTGGCGCTGGCACGCTGGCTACTGCTGCCCGCTGTTCTCCTAACATTCATTCTCACACAGCAAATCTTTCGCTCCTGGCGGGGATACTGGACCCTGCGTGGCAGTCTCCTGCTTGGGCTCGTGTTTTTCGTCCTATTGAGTGGTCTTCCCGCTGTGTTGGCGCGGCCGCGCGCAGCTGCCCGATTACGAACCGGGCTGGTTGGCGCCGGTATGGTGCTGTTCATCTGTGCTGCTGTAGTCGGCGGGTTGCGAAACTACGACCAGCTTGTTCGCCTGGCCCATCGAGACAACTTCCAATCGCACCAATCTGAGTACTGGCGCCTGGAGGTGGAACAATCGGTTCTTACCCGCACGGAGATAGACAAGCTGGCTGCCCAAGCCGACCAGCGTCTGGCCCAATTCGCAAACCGCCTGGGTCTCAAAACGCCCAACCCTGCGTTGCATGGCTTCGTCTACACATCGACAGGCGAGAAACGCCTGCACACCTCCAGCGATAGATCTTTTACCGTTCTGCCTGCCCGCAGCGAAGTCCATCACCTGCTCACCCCTGACGGTGAGATCACTGACGCGCGCGGCGACGCGCTCCTGCTCATGCACCGCGCCTGGGGAAAACCCGACTCCTCCGCGATTGCCTATGCCCTGGCCCGCTACGCAGTCGGGAATTTCCACGGCGCCGCGCTGGACGCCTACGCCGCCCGCATCACCCGCGAGGAAGGCCTCTACACGCTGCGCGATATTTTCCAACTGGACACCGACTATCTTTCTCCCTTGGTGTGCGATGCACTGGGCGGCGCCTGGGTGGACTTCCTGGTGCGAAGGCGCGGCCAGGAAATTCTTCCGGTTGTCTATCAAGAACCGCTGGAGGAAGGGGCCGAAGAAAAGTTCGCCCGCGCGCTGGGTTCTTCCTGGGAAGCGCTGGAGCGCGACTAGCGCAGCTACCTTCTCGCTATTGCGGACCGGCGCGCCCAAGCGGCACCCCCAACCCGCCCCGAACCCTTCTTCCACCGAGGCATTTCCTTCTCGCACGAAATCGGCAGGGCTTGGGGCTACGGCTCCGACCGCGCATTGAAGCAACTGGGGCGGATACGTGACCTGGGCGCCAACGCCATCGCCATCGTGCCCTATGCCGGCACCCGGGCACCGCGTGAGCTGACCATCCGCATTTTTACCGGCGAAAGGGACGACCGCGTCATCCGCACCATCCAAGCAGCGCAGGCGCGTGGCCTGCGTATCATGCTTAAGCCGCAACTGTGGGGTCGTGGATACACGGGTGACATCACTTTCGACAACGACGCCGATTTCACGCGCTGGTTTTCTCTCTACCGACGCTGGCTGCTCCACTTTGCCCGCCTGGCCCAACTCTACGGTGTAGACCTGCTGGTAGTCGGAACTGAACTGGAAGGCGTAACCCACCGCGAGCAGGAGTGGCGCGCGCTCATCCGCGACATTCGCCGCATCTATTCCGGCCCGCTCACCTACGCCGCCCACTGGGGCGAGAGCTTCGAGCACCTGCCCTTCTGGGATGCGCTCGACTACCTGGGCCTGAACATGTACTACCCGCTGGCCGCACCGGGCGAGACCCCCAGCGCAGATTCGCCACGCCTCCAGGAGTTGATGGAAAAGTTCGCTCGCCTGGCGCGGAACTACGACAAGCCGGTGCTGTTTACCGAAGTCGGCTTTCCCGCCCTCGGCACCGCCGCGGAAGAGCCCTGGAAAGAAGACAGCGCCCCGCTCGACGCCGAACTCCAACAGCGCTGCTACGCCACCATCTTTGAAGCTTTCTACCACCAGCCCTGGTTCGCCGGCCTCTATTGGTGGAAGTGGCCCAGCCACGGCAACGGCAGCCCGCGCGGCGCTTCCTTCAACCCTATCGGTAAGCCCGCCGCCGACGTGCTGGCCCACTGGTACGGTCGAGCGGAAACGCGCTAAAATGGGCGTGCCACCCGTGAAGCGCTGAGCTCATCTAAGCCGGAAGGGGGGAGGGATGAAACACCTGCGACTTTGGGTTGTAGCGGGTAGCGTTGCTTGCCTGGTCGCAACCTTGCCTGCCCCGGCGCAACACCGCATCACTTCCGGCTCCACAACCAGCGCTGGGCGCAGTACCGCCTCCGCTGTTCACTCCCGCAGGACGCCGACCCGAACGGCGCGCAATCCCGCCTGGGTTATTTTTCCAACCAAATCGAATGCGGTGTCTCTTTCGCGCCACACTTTCATTCCGGGCTTCGGTTTGGTCCCGGTGGTTCGGGAGCGCTTCCCTGTCTTCGGCCTGGGTTTCGACGCCCACCACTTCCGCGTCACCCATCGCCGGCACGGCTTTGGATTTGGCCGGGGCCGGTTCAAAGGCCGCAGATTTTTCAGGAGAGGCTTCTTCCCCATCGTTTCAAGCAGCGTGGTGGTTGTGCCACAGATAGTGGAGGTGCCGGTGGTTGTAGTCGGAGCAGTTCAGGACGCCTCAATCGAGGAAGAGTCGGCAAGCCGAAGCTCCTTCCCGGCGGTGGCAGGACTACCTTCCAATTGGAATGAGCGCCTGCAGGTGGCCGAGCCCGGCCTCCGCTCCCAGCCGCCGTCCCTGCCCCAGCTCACGCTCATGGTTCTCAAGCACGGCTCCATCTTCGCGGCCATCGACTATTGGTTGGAAGACGGCCGCCTCTTCTATCTGTCCTCCACCGGTGCCGTGAGTTCAGTCGCGCTGGGCGACTTGGACTGGTCCATGACTACCCGCCTGAACACCGAGCGCGGCGTTCGCTTCGTCCTGCGCTCTGCGCCCTGGTGACACCACAACCAAACACGACGACTCCCTGCCGACCCTTCTACTCAGTGGAATGAAATTCTTGCTCGACTAATTGCCGGACGGCATCGCCACTGGCTGGGCGGGGCGGGATTTGACGGGTGTGGCGCCGCGCGGATTGCGCCAGCGCCCGGCGATGGCTTCCCCACACTTGGGGCAGTGGTCGAGGTCGAGGTTGTACTCCAACACTGAATGCCACGAGCGCCGGATCAAGATTTTCCCGCAGCCCGGGCAATAAATATGGGCAGCGGCGCTGTGGATATTTCCTTCGTACACGTACTTCAGCCCCACCGTGCGGGCAATCTTTCGCGCCCGGTGCAGAGTGTCGGGCGAGGTGGAAGGCTTGTCGCGCAGCTTGAAGTCGGGGTGGAAGGCGGTGAAGTGCAGCGGCACGTCGTCGCCCAGGTTGTGCAGAATCCACTCAGCCAGTTGGATGAGTTCTTTCGGGTCGTCGTTGAGGGTGGGGATAATCAGGTTGGTGATCTCGACCCAAACGTTGGTTTCGTGCCGTAGCCACTTCAGAGTTTCCAGCACGGGCGCCAAGTGGGTCAGCGTCACGCGGCCGTAAAAATTATCGGTGAAGGCCTTCAGGTCCACATTGGCGGCGTCAATGTGGTCGTAGATGTCGAAGAAAGCCTCGCGGGTGACGTAGCCGTTGGTGACCATCACGGTGTTGAGCCCCTGGGCGCGGGCCGCCCGGGCGATGTCCACCACGTACTCGCCCCAGATGGTGGGCTCGTTGTAGGTGAAGGCCAGACTGGGGCAGCCGTTCTGCTTCGCCAGCGCCACTACTTGCTCCGGCTCCAGGTGGGTGGAGTTCACCTGGTCGGATTCCGATTTCGAGATGTCCCAGTTCTGGCAGAAGAAGCAGCCCATGTTGCAGCCGGCCGTGCCCAGCGACAAAATCTTCGTGCCGGGGACAAAGTGGTTGAGCGGCTTTTTCTCGATCGGGTCAATCTGCAGGGCGGCGGGCTGCGCATAACCCAAATTGTAGAGCGTGCCGCCGCGGTTCACGCGGATAAAGCAGAAGCCCATCTGCCCGTCGCCGATGTGGCAATGCCGCGGGCACAGGTAGCAGTGCAGCTTGCCGTCGCCTTCGGGTTCCCACCAGCGCGCCCGGTGCGGATTCGGCGGAAGGATAGAAGCCAGATTCGCCATCGCAGGTCCTTCTTGCGTCTCTGCTAATTATACGCTTGCAAGCCTGCCTCGCCTACCCTCTGCGCCTGCCTCGCCTACCCCTCTGCGCCTGCCCGCCTCAGGCGCGGCCTGCCCGCCTCAGGCGGGTCTCTGCGGTGGAAAGCGCTTGTTCCCATGCCCCGCTGCATCTCGTGCGCCCAGGTGAGAAAGGAGCGCATTCGGCGGCGTTCGCGCCAGAGCAGGCGGAAGAATTGCCCCCGGGTTAATTCCTCAGCGTGGATGCCAAAGAAAGTTTCCATCCGCCAGCGCAGGTAGGGACTCCGCCAGGGCCGCAGCCGGTAGCCCCGAGCCGCGCGCCAGAAGTAGCGCAGCGCGTAGATCACCACCGTCGTTTCCCCATTCGCTGCGGCAAGTTGAACCAGACTGTTGCCGGATACCACAAGAGTCTCGAACCCACCCCAGGCTAGTGCCCGCCTGCCTGCTGGGACAAATTCTTGAAGAACTGGCTGATCACCATCCGGGCGGCGCCGTCCAGCAGACGCTGGCCGACGGAAGCAATCACCCCGCCCACTTTTACTTCCCCGGCATAGCGCACCAGCGTTTGGCCGTCCTGCTCTTCCAGCGCCAGCGTGCCGTCCCCGGAGGCAAAGCCCCACGGGCCGCGACTCTCCACGCTCAGCCGCAGGTGCTCCGGCGGCCGCTGCTCGCTGAGCTTCACCGTTCCCTGATAGGAACCACTCAGAGCGGCTAACCCCAGCTTCATTTTCACCTTGAAGGTATCCGCAGCGATCTGCTCCAGCTTTTCGCAACCGGGAAGCGTCTTGGCAAGAACTTCAGGATCGGTCAGCAGTTGGTAGGTGCGCCCGCGGGGCGTGGCCAGCGTGTAGGTGCCCTCAACCTTCATTTCCCGGCGACGGCGCGCTTGACCGCCTCGGTCAGCGCGCGGCGAGTGAAGACCTCCGCCATGGCGGCACGGTAGCGGGCGGAAGCGTGCAGATCGGAGAGCGGCTCGATTCCCTCGGCCGCCTTGGCAGCCGCTTGTGCGATTGTCTTCGCGTCGAGCTTCTTCCCTGCCAACACCTGCTCCACCGCCGTCGCCCGGTACGCCTTAGAGTCCACGCCGGTGACGCCGACGCTGGCAGCCTCGCAACTCCCGCGACCATCGAGCTGCACCCGCGCTGCCACGCCCACGATGGCAAAGCCCGAAGCCGGCTGATGCAACTTGCGGTAGGCCGAGCCGGTGCGTCGCGCATCGGCGGCAAAGCGGATTTCAGTCAGAATCTCGCCCGCTGCCAGCGCCGTGGTCAGCATCCCAACGAAGAAATCCTTGGCGGCTACCGTGCGCGTTCCATTGCGGCCGGTGAGGACAAACTCCGCCTCCAACGCCAGCAACGCGGCGGGATAATCTGCTGCGGGGTCGCCGTGGGCGGCTGCACCGCCCAGGGTGCCGCAGTTGCGCACCTGCACGTCGCCGATCTCGGCTGCCGTCTCAGCCAGCAGCCGCGCCCGCCGGGCCAGCAGTTCCGAGTGCTCAATCTCGGTGTGGGTGGTCATGGCGCCGATTGCGATGCGGTCGCCTTCCTCCCGAATGCCGCTCAGGCCGGGCACCTTGCCCAGATCAATCAAGGCCGAGGGCACTGTCAGGCGCAGCTTCATCATGGGCAACAGGCTGTGGCCGCCGGCCAGCAGCTTGGCTTCGGGATGCTGAGCCAGCAATTGCAGCGCTTCGTCGAGGTTGCCGGGGCGGTAGTAGTCGAACGCGGCCGGAATCATGACACCCTCCTTTCCTCGAGCAGCGCCCAGATGCGCTCGCGTTTGAGCGGCATGGGGATGTCGCGCACGCCCAGCGGGCGCAGCGCATCAACCACCGCATTGACGATGGCGGGGGTGGCGCCGATGGTGCCGGCCTCGCCCACACCCTTGACGCCCATCGGGTTGACGGGCGAGGGCGTGACCGTGCGCGCATTCTCAAAGCGCGGGACGTCAGCGGCGCGCGGAATGGCGTAGTCCATCAATTCGCCCGTCACCAGTTGACCGCTTGCGTCGTACACCGCCTCCTCGAACAGCGCCTGCCCGATGGACTGCGTGATGCCGCCGTGGATTTGCCCGGCCACCAGCAGCGGGTTGATGACGTTGCCGCAGTCGTCCACGGCCACGTAGCGGCGGATGCGGACGTCGCCGGTCTCGGCGTCGATTTCCACCACGCACACGTGCGCGCCGAAGGGGAAAGTGAAGTTCGACGGCTCGAAGAACGTGGTGGCGTCCAAACCGGGGTCGAAGTTGGGCGGCAAGGTCTTGGCTACATAGATTGCCTGCACCACTTCCAGGAAGGACAGAACTTTTTTGCGATTTCCCTTGACGAAAATCTTGCCGTCACCGATCTCGATCTTCTTGGGGTTGACCCGAAGCAGGTGCCCCGCCATCTGCACCAGCTTCTGCTTGAGCTTCTGCACCGACTGGAACATGGCCGTGCCGCCCACGGCGGTGGCGCGGCTGCCGAAGGTGCCGATGCCGTAGGGCACGGCCTGGGTGTCGCCGTGGGTGACGATTATGTCCTCGGGGGAAATACCCAGCTCATCCGCCACGATTTGCGCGAAGGTGGTCTCCTGCCCCTGCCCGTGCGGCGAGGCGCCGGTCAGCACGGTGACTTTTCCGGTGGGCTCGATGCGCACCGTGCTGCTCTCCCAACCGCCCGCCGGCATGGCTGACGACGGCCCCATGGCGCAGATTTCCACGTAGGTCGAAAGCCCGATGCCGAGATACTTGCCCTGCTTCCAGAGCTTCTTCTGCTCGGCACGAAGCTTCTTGTAGCCCACGAGGGCGAGCGCCTTCTTGAGCGCCGCGTCGTAGTCGCCGCTGTCGTAGATGACGCCGGTCGGCGTCGCGTAAGGGAAATCCTTGGGCCGGGGGAAGTTCTTGCGGCGAATCTCCGCCGGGTCTTTGCCCAGCTCTTGCGCCACCCGGTCCACCATGCGCTCGATCAGGAACGTAGCTTCCGGGCGCCCGGCGCCGCGGTAGGCGTCAGTGGCCATCTTGTTGGTGAAGACGCCCACGTACTCGATGCTGACGGCAGAAATCTTGTAGCTGCCCAGCATCAGCAGGCTGGTGAGGGTTGGAATCAGCGGCGTCAGCAACTGGTGGTAAGCCCCAAAGTCGGCGATCAGGCGGCACCGGAGCGCCAGCAGGCGGCCGTCTTTGGCGACCGCGATTTCGACCTCGTTGATCTGGTCGCGCCCGTGGATGGTGTTGAGGAAATTCTCCCGTCGAGTTTCAATCCACTTCACTGGCCGCCCCAGCTTGATGGCCAAGTGCGCCACCAGCGCCTCTTCCGCATAGACGTTGAGCTTGCTGCCGAAGCCGCCGCCGACTTCCGGCGCAATCACGCGCACGCGCATCTCCGGCACGCCCAACATGACGGCAATCTGCGTGCGCAGCAGGTGAGGAATTTGCGTGGACGACCAGACCGTGAGCTGTTCTGTACCCGGATCGTAGCTGGCCAGCACGCCGCGCGTCTCCATCGAAACCGGAATCAGCCGCTGGTTGACCAGCCGCTGCCGCACAATCTTGTGCGCCTTCTTGAACGCTTTGTCGGGGAAACCGCCTTCGAGCCGCCAGACGCAGGCCTGGTTGGTCTTGAACTGCTCGTGCAGCAGCGGCGCGCCCTTCTCCAACGCCTTCTCGGGATCGGTGACCGCGTCCAGCGGCTCGTAGTCCACTTCGACCAAATCGGCGGCATCGCGGGCGCGGTAGGAGTCGTCGGCCACCACCACCGCCACCGGCTCGCCGACGTAGCGCACCTTGCCATCCGCCAGCGGTGGGTGGGGCGGAACTTTCAAGCCCGGCAAATCGGCTGCCACCGGAACCGAACCCAACCGGCCGCGGACATCTTCGCCCGTCAGCACAGCAACCACGCCCGGCGCGCTGGCAGCAGCATTGCTACCAATTTTTCCTAGGCGCGCGTGCGCGTAGGGGCTGCGCACCACCGCGGCATGAAGCATCCCCCGCAGCGGGATGTCGTCCACGTAATGCGCCAAGCCCTGAATCAGGCGCGGGTCTTCCTTGCGCTTCATGGCCTTGCCGACCCACTTTTCCTTGCTTGCCGTCTTGGTCGCCATGCTTCCCTCCTCAGTGGCCGGCGCGGCCGCTGCGCTTCATCTTTTTCGCCGCCGACTGGATAGAGTTGACGATGTGCTGGTAGCCGGTGCAGCGGCAAAGGTTTCCGGCGATGGCGTGGCGAATCTCCTGCTCGCTCGGGTTGGGGCTGGCGTCCAGCAGCGCCGCCCCGGCCAAAATCATACCCGGTGTGCAGAAACCGCACTGCAAACCATGTTCCTCCCAGAAACCTTCCTGCACCGGGTGGAGCGTGCCGTTCTTCGCCAAGCCTTCGATGGTAGTGATCTCGGCGCCATCCGCCTGCGCCGCCAGCAGGGTGCAGGACTTCACCGCCTTGCCGTCCACGAGCACCGTGCAGGCACCGCAAATGGAGGTCTCGCAGCCGATGTGGGTGCCGGTCAGCCCGACCACGTCACGAAGGTAGTGCACCAGCAACAGGCGCGGCTCCACCTCGTGCGCCTGTTCCCGGCCGTTGACTTTGAGTCTGACACGCATAGGCGAGCCCCCCCTCTCAAGTAGAAAACTGTACCAAACCCCGAAAAAAGTAAACCCTCAGCCGCGCAGCGGCTTAACCCAGATGCGGTCGCTGGCGCTCCGGCCCAGGTGAACCGTCTTGCCGGCGACCAGCAGTTGCATGGTCTGGTCGTAGTCTATGTGCTCTACCAGCAAGCGCGTCCCTGGACGCAGCCGGTTGCGGTCCAGGTATTCGAGAAAGCGCGATTCTTTCTCATAGACGCGTTGAATTTCAAGCCGCTGCCCCGCCTGCGTTTCGCTCAAGCGGCGCGCGCGATTCGGCCGCCGTTGCCGCGCCACGCCGCTGAAGAGCGCATTACCGTGCGGGCAGGAACTCTCGCGCCCGAAATACTTGAGCAGCAACCCTTCCACCTCGGGCGAGATGGCGTGCTCCAGCTTTTCGGCTTCGTCGTGCACGCGCGTCCAGGGCATGCCCAGCACTTCGCTCAGGAGCTTTTCCGCTAACCGATGCCGCAGGACCAAGTGGGTGGCAATCTCGCGGCCCTTGGAAGTGAGCCGCATCTGGCCCCGACGCAGCAGGCGGACGGTGCGGTTGCGGGCCATGCGCTTGAGCGCCGCCGTCACCGCCGGTGGCGTCACTCCCAGCTCTTCCGATAAGCGCGCGCTGATGGGCTCCTGCTCCTCTTGCTCCATCTCCCAGATGGCTTTCAGGTAGTCTTCTTGCGAAACGCTGGTATTGTTGCGACGCTTGCGCACAGCCTCAACCATGATGGAGAAACATTATAGCAATGGGGGCGGGGCGCAGTTCAATTTTTCGGGCCCGGCTCCGGGGGAGCGGTGGAGCCGCCGGCTTGGTCCTGTTTTAACTCTGCGATCAACTTGTTGATCCGGCGCTCCAGCAAATCGCGCACCCGGCGGTAGGTTCGCAGCGAGCCCTGGAAAGGATCGGGCACGCGCCACTCCACCCGTCGCCCGCTAAATCCCGGAACCACGGAGCGCGCCGGCATGAAAGTCATGTTGACCAGCACGTCCACCTGCTTCCAGTCAATCGCCTCCAGGCCTTTTGATTGCTGCCCGTCCACGCTGACGTTTTTTTCCTTCATGACCTGCACGGTCTCGGAGGTGATGTAACCCAGTGGAGTCAAGCCGGCGCTCACCACCTCGATGCCTTCCACCGCCCGATGCCGCACCCACCCTTCGGCCATCTGGCTCCGACAGGAATTGCCAATGCACACGAAAGCGATGCGCGTGCGCGCGCCCGCCTTCACCTGTGGCTGAAATCTCGTCTCAGTCTGCGTTCCCATGAGAGCCGATCTCATCACACCTTCTCAGTTTGACGCATCCTGACCAATTCCAGGAAGTGCCGGTGGAGCGTGGTGTCGTCGGTGAGTTCGGGATGGAAAGTCGCCAACAAGCAGTTTCCTTGCTGGACTAGCACCGGCTCGCCCTCGCATTCGCCCAGGACTTCCACCTGCGGGCCCGCGCGGCGAATCCGTGGCGCGCGGATGAAGACCATCTCCAGCGCGCCCTCTTTCAACGAGCACCGGCCTAAGCGCACGGCGCTGACGACTTGGCGTCCGTAGGCGTTGCGCTCGATGGCGATGTCCACCAAGCCCAGGCCGGGTTGGCTCGGCCCGGCGACCTCCTGTGCCAGCAGAATCGCCCCTGCGCAGGTGCCGAAGAGAGGCTTGCCCTGGGCGGGCATGCGGCGGATTGCCTCGCGGAAGCCATCGGCTTCCAGAAATTTTAGGGAGGTGGTGCTTTCGCCGCCGGGGAGAATCAGCGCATCGATGTCGCGCAACTCCTCCCCGCGACGGATATAGGCCCACTCCACGCCCAAACGTTCCAGCACGCGCGCGTGGGCTTCAAAGTCACCTTGCAGAGCCAGAATTCCGACCTTCACTGCCTGCCACCTACCGGGCTACCAGCCTCGTGTTTGTCCCTCGATACGCTCGGGACAGCCCCTCGGGCTAACGCCCTCGGGTCTGCAGCAATTCTTTCTCGTCCAGTTGCCGCACGTCGAGTCCCTTCATGGCCTCGCCCAACTCGGCGGACGCCTCCAGCACCGCCTTGGGATCGTCGTAGTGCGTGTTGGCCAGGACAATGGCGCGGGCGCGGCGCTCGGGATCGGACGACTTGAAGATGCCGGAGCCGACGAAGACCGCTTCAGCCCCCAGTTGCCGCACCAACGCGGTGTCAGCCGGAGTGGCGATGCCGCCAGCGGAGAAGTTGGGCACCGGCAGCTTGCCGTGCTCAGCCACCCACTCCACCAGTTCCAGCGGCGCTCCCAGGCGCTTGGCCTCCTGCATCAGCTCTTCCTTTGCCAGCACGGTCAGCCGCTTCATGTGGCCGACGATGGCGCGCATGTGCCGCACTGCCTCCACCACGTTGCCGGAACCGGCCTCGCCTTTGGTGCGGATCATGGCCGCGCCTTCGGCAATGCGCCGCAGGGCTTCGCCCAGGTCGCGGCAGCCGCAGACGAAGGGCACGCGGAAGAGCTGCTTGTTGACGTGGTTTTCTTCATCGGCAGGCGTCAGCACTTCGCTTTCGTCGATGAAGTCCACCTCTAGCGCTTCCAGCACTTGCGCTTCGGCAAAGTGGCCGATGCGCACCTTGGCCATCACCGGAATGGTGACCGTTTGCATAATCTCGCGAATGATTTTGGGCGAGGCCATGCGGGCCACGCCGCCTTCCTTGCGAATGTCGGCCGGCACGCGCTCCAGCGCCATCACCGCGCAGCCGCCCGCCTTCTCAGCGATGCGGGCTTGCTCGGCGTTGGTGACGTCCATGATGACGCCGCCTTTGAGCATTTCCGCCAGGCCTACTTTCACCCGCCACTGCTCGTCTTGAAATAATTTCATTGCCCTGTTCCCTCCTGAGAAGAATCCCGCTGCACTTGCACAATCCAGTAGATGTCGCCCAAGCGTTGAATCCGTGGCGTCAATCCGGCGGCCTGAAACAACTCCTCCAGCGAGCGGCGTCGAAAGCACTCGGAGGCGTGGCCGTCTTCGGTGACCATTAGCTCCAGCGTGGAGCGGGTCCAGTCCAGTATAGCCAGCAATCCCCGCCGGTGCATCTGCATGTACCACTCTGCGCGCGGCACCAGGGAAAACTCGGAATAGAGCACGAACAGCGCGCGCCCACCGGGACGGGTCACCAGCACGGCCTCCTGCACGGTGGGTAGCTTCTGCTCCCCCAGCAACCCCAGCATGTTCTGGGCGCAGATGACCACGTCAAAGGCAGCGTCTGCGAACGGCAATCGCTCCGCCTGCGCGGCTGCGAGTGTCGTGCTCGGAGCCAAACGGCGCCGCGCGCGAGCGTCGCGCAAGTAAGCCGCCAAAAAATCTACACCCACCCACTGCCGAGCGCTCCCACTCAGCGCTTCCAGCAGGCGTCCGTTGCCACAGCCCAACTCCAAGGCGCGCCCAGAACCGTCGAGCACTTGGCGGAAGAATTCGACCTCATCGACCAGCGCCGCCTGGATCCGCGGCAGGGCGCACTCGTAGCAAGCATCCAGGTAGCCCGGCTGCGTATGCCGCACAAAGAAGTCCGCCGCGCCCCCTAGCGTGGACACAGGGGCCGGGTTCTCGCGCTTGTCCTTGCTCTTTGCCATCTCACACCAGCGCCACACGCGCGGGCTCGGCTCTCTCGGCAGGCGTGCGCCGCCGCTGTCCCAGCTCTCTCTTTAGCAGAGCGCCAAGGATTTCAATCCCCCGGTCAATTTGCCTTTCGCTGGTGTCTGCAAAACCCAGGCGCAACGTGTTGGGCTGCACCGCCTGAAAGTAGAAAAAGCGCCCGGGGGTGAAGAGCACATTGCGCTCGCGGGCCTTGAAGAGCAGCGCGCCCGCGTCCAGTCCCGCCGGTAACGTGACCCAAACTGCCATGCCGCCTTCGGGGTGTGCCCAGGATACTTCCGCCGGGAAGTGCCGCTCCAAGGCCGCTTCCATCCGGGCCAGGCGCGAGCGATAGACTTTGCGGCTTCGCTTGAGCAGGCGCGCGAACAGACCCCGGCGGCCAAACTCGGCCAGGGCGGCCTGCGCGAGCTGGTCAGTGTGCAGGTCGGTGGCCTGCTTGGCAAGCCGCAAGCGGTCAATTACCTGCTGATTGGCAACCACCCAACCCACGCGCAGTCCGGGGAAGCATACCTTGGAGAAACTGTTGAGATGAATCACCAACTCGGAAGTATCGAGCGCTTTGAGCGAAGGCAGCTCGCGGCCGCGCAGGCGCAGGGCGCCGTAGATGTTGTCTTCCACCACCGGCAGGTGGTGGCGTGCCGCCAATTCCAGCACGCGCTTGCGAGCGTCGAGCGAAAGCGTGGTTCCGGTGGGGTTGTGAAAGTTGGGCGTCACCAGAAGCAAGCGCACACGCTGCTGCGCCAGGATGGATTCCAGCACGTCGAGGTTTAGTCCCTGCTCGGTCAGCGGCACGCCCAGACAAGTCACGCCGCCGCTGTTGAAGCTCTGGATGGCGCCGGGATAGACCGGGTTTTCCATCGCCACCACGTCGCCGGGACGAAGAAAACCTTTGCGCACCAAGTCGAGCGCCTGCTGGCAGCCGCTGGTGATGAGCAACTCGCGGTCGCCGGCCCGGATGCCTTCACGGGACAATTCCTGCCGGACAAACTTTTTCAGCGGCGGGTAGCCGTCGCTGTTCCCGAGCCCCAGCAGCGCTCCCCCGTCCCGGCGCAGCACCTCGCTGCAACAGCGGCGAAACTCTTCCACCGGGAAGAGCGCGTTGGCGGTGCTCGCGGAGGTGAAGGCGATCATCTTGCCATTCGAAGCGGCGTTGCAACAGTCAGCCAGCAAGGAATCGAGCGGGTCGTCCACCGGCGTATCGGCGAATAGCATCTGCCACAGGTAGCCATTCTCCAGACTGGCGGCAAAAGGCGCGGGAGAGGGGGCGGGCTTGGCGGGCTTGACTCCCTTGGAGACGAACGTGCCCCGGCCCACTTGGCCTTCGATCCAACCGTCGGCAGTGAGCTCAGCATAGGCGTTGGCGACGGTGGTGCGGTGGACGCCCAGCCGGGCGGCCAGCTCGCGCGTAGGCGGCAGGCGCTCGCCCACGGCTAGCCCTCCGGTGGTAATCAATTGGCGGATTTGATCGCAAACCTGCTGGTAGAGCGGAACCTGGCTGGCGGGGTCAAGCTGCAACATCGGGCCCTCCCTGTTGTCTCTCTATACCCTCCAATATACCCTCAAAGTATGGCATGTAAAGAGTCAATTTGTCTTGTAGAAGAATGCCTCAACGTCACGGGAACACCGAATGGTCGGGCTAGGAGCGCAGCTTGTAGCGCTGGATTTTACCGGTGGCAGTCTTGGGGAGCTCGGCGACGAACTCTATGATTTGCGGGCACTTATAGCCGGGTAGGCGCTCGCGCACGAAGGCGCGCACCACTTCGTCAGCGGCGGAGCGCCCGGCGTCGCATGCGGCCGCGCAGGCGCTGGCGCAACTTCTCCGGCGTGCTGGGATTGAAAGCCACCAGATACCAGAGCGGGTTGTGGGTGTCGCGGGCCAGCGCGCGCAAGGTGGGGATCGGCGTTTTGGGATGGCGAGCCACGTTCTCGCGCACAGCCGCGTAAGGATGCCGCGCGAAGCGAGCCAGCACGGCGGGCGACACATGGGGATGATCACTGAGCAGGCGTGCAAGGTAGAAATCTTCCGGCGGCAAGCGGTGGGCCAGCCGGCGAATGGCTTGTGCAGAGGTCTTACGACTAGAAACCAAACGCACTTTGCGGTCCCAGTCCGGGTTGATGTGGTTCAGCTCGGCGGTGCGAAGCTGGATCAGTTGGCGGAGGAGTTTTTCTTCCAATCGGCGGCGGTCGGCGGGCAAACGGCTGCTACGCAGCAAGCGAAGGACGTCTTGCAGACTCTGGCGCTCACCCAGGATGAGTTGGGTCGTACGTGGGAGGCGCCCCAGCCGCCGGCGCTTGTCAAGCTGTCTCATGCAAACCTTTGCTCTGAAAGGGTGGATTCATTATGCCGGGAAGCAGCTCGCAGGTAAAGCGCGGTCTTTGCGCCAACGCTGCTGGACTGCCTGCCCCGGCGTTGCGGGATGAAAAAGCAGGCACTATAGTAAAAGGCCGAGGCGAAATAGATTTTATTTCTTGAACGAGAAGGGGCACTCATGTCAGTTTTTCAAGACCGCAAAGAAGAGTTGGAAAAGCACGAGTTCATGATGGGGAGCCAGCGGGGACGGCTGGCGGTGACGCTGGACCTGCTGACGGAAGCGATGGTGCTAGTGGGGCAACACTCGGTCTATTGCCGCAGCCAGCGCAATCCCGGACCGCCCGCGATGGACATCCACCTCATCAATCAGAGCCTGGGGCAAGCAAAGGAGCTGATCCAGCACGTCATGGAAGAGCTGCGCGCCGAGCGCGAACGCCAGCGCGCACAGTAATCTTTTTCCCCGCCTACAGCCCCTGAAGAAAGGGATTCCGTTCTCGTTCGTCGCCGATGGTAGTGGCAGGGCCGTGACCGGGATAGACGGCGGTGGCGTTGTCGAGCGTCAGCAAGTCGGAGTGGATCGATCGCAGAATGGCGTCGGAGGAGCCGCCCCAGAGGTCGGTGCGGCCGATGCTGCCGGCAAAGAGAGTGTCGCCAGCGAAGAGAATCTTCTGCGGCTCAGACAGGTAGAGGCTGACGCTGCCGGGGCTGTGGCCGGGGGTGTGGAGGACATGAGCGCTGAGGTCGCGCCCCCAGCGAATCTCGTCGCCGGCGCGCAGGGGCTGGTCGAGTTCGGCCACCGGCGGGGCGGGCACGCCGATCATCTGCGCCTGCAATTCCACGTTCTCCAAAAGCCAGCGGTCTTCGGGATGCATCAGTACGGGGGCGCCGGTGGCTTGCTTGAGCCGGGCGGCGCCACCCACGTGGTCAATGTGCGCGTGGGTGATGACGATGTACTTCACTTTCAAGCGGTGTCGTCGGAGAACGGTCAGGATTTCCTCAGGGTTGTCGCCGGGGTCAATGACGATGGCTTCGCAGGCTTCGGGGTCGCCGACGATGGAACAGTTGCATTGCAGCCACCCGACCGGAATGACCTCGTGGATCAGTTTGGGCGAGGAAGTCACGCAGAGCAGCGGTTCCAGTTTGAGCGGGGGCGGGCGGTGCGCAGCCGCGACCGGTTTCTTGATTTGGAAACATCCGTCATTGCGAACAAATTATAGCACGTTGCCGATTACCTATCGGGCTGCTAGAATTCCACCTGCGTTTCATTTCTATTCTGCGCAAGAGGCATCCAAGGCAAACATTCTTTTCTCCACTCGAAAGGGGGCGCGATGGCGATTTTGCAGCAAGCTGAAGTCACGGAAGGGCTGAGGCAACTGCCGGGCTGGCAACTAAAAGGGGACGAAATCGAAAAGGTCTATGAGATGGACGGTTTCCGCGCAGCGCTGGCGTTTGTGAACCACGTGGGAAATCTGGCCGAAGGCGCGCAGCACCATCCCGACATCACCATCAACTACAACAAGGTCCGGCTGACGCTCTCGACCCATTCCGAAGGCGGCGTCACACAAAAGGACCTGGACCTGGCGGCGCGGATCGAGAAACTGGCGCCGAAGTAGAGCGCAGGACAGACAGATTCCCGAAGGAGTCGCCTCTGGATGAACTTTCTTCCGGATTACGTTATCCTTCTTCTATCTCTGCAACTGCGGAGGCTTTGAACGTGAGCGGAGAAGCACGCTCGGCACTGCACGCCAGCTATGAGGCGTTGGGCGCGCATTTCGCCACCGTGCGCGGGCGCCTGATGCCGGAGCGGTTTGGAACGGTTGAGGACGAATGCCGGGCGGTGCGCACGGTCGCGGGCGTGGTGGACCGCAGCGACCTGGGCTACCTGACTGCCAGCGGCGGCGATGCGCAGCGCTTCCTGCAGGGCATGGTGACGAATGACGTCGCGGCGCTCGCGCCCGACCAAGGCACCTACGCCGTCCACCTCACCACCCAGGGGCACATCGTGGCCGACTTCTACCTGCTGGCCATGCCTGACCACTTCCTGCTGGAGACGGCGCGCAACCGCGTGGAACCGCTACGCGCAGGACTGGAGCGCTACATCGTGGCCGACGACGTCGAAGTGGCCGACCGCAGCGACCAGTTTGCCGCCCTGAGCGTGGAAGGCCCCGCCGCCGGACGGCTGCTGACGGCGACAGGCGCAGCCACCCTGCCGGGCAAAGAGTTCAACCACACCTGGGTGCAACTGGGCGCGCCGGTGCTGGTGGTGCGCCTGAGCGAAACCGGCGAGGAAGGCTACCGGCTGATTTTCCTGGTGGAGTATGCGCAGAACGTCTGGGACGCGCTGACCGCCCAGCAGCAGGCGGTGACCTGGAAGCCGGTGGGACACGCGGCGCTGAACATCCTGCGCACCGAAGCCGGCCTTCCCTGGTACGGCATTGACATGGACGAGCGCACCCTGCCACCCGAGGCGGGCCTGGAGCAGCGCGCGCTCAGCTACACCAAGGGCTGCTACATCGGGCAGGAAATCATCGAGCGCATTCGCTCGCGCGGGCACGTCAACCGCCGCCTGACCGGACTCCTGCTGAGCGGCGAGAGCCTGCCCGCCACCGGGGCCAAGCTCTTCAGCAACGACAAAAGCGTGGGCACGGTGACAACCACCGTCCACTCCCCCACTTTGAAGCGCGCCATCGGGCTGGGCTACGTCCGCCGCGAACACCTCGAGCCGGGAACCCGCCTGAGGCTCGAAAGCGGCGGAACAGCCGAAGTGGCTGAACTGCCCTTTTATCGCCAACCCGTAAGTAGTTGATTCTGCGCCCTTTGCGACAGCGCCCACGACAGCCGAGCGAACATCAGATATAATGCAGGCAGGCGTTTGAACTGCGGAGGAATTTTCTTGAGCATGTACGAAGAAGGTCAGAACGTTAAGCACCAGCAGTACGGACTGGGCACCATCCTCGCCAGCGACGAGGAACGCACCTCGATTGAATTTGTCGAGCACGGCACCAAGAAGTTCGTCAGCTCCATGGTCGTGCTGGAGCTCACCGACGAGAAGCCGCCCAAGAAAGCAAGGAAAACTCGCCGCACCAAGGGCACCACCACGCGGCGCACAAAGAAAAAGAAGTAGCCTTTCTTTTCTTTCTGCGGAGAAAACGCCCGCGCGGGCGCTGCTCCCTATTCCTGTGCCTGTGTGTTGAACAATTCGCGCTGGGACGCCAACCGGCGGGATCACCGAGAAACTAGGCGAGGTTCAGTGCGCGCTTGAAGCTGCCGCGCTCCTGCTGGATCTTCTTCTGCAGCATCATGATGGAGTAGATCAGCGACTCCGGCCGCGGCGGGCACCCCGGCACATAGACGTCCACCGGGATGATCTGGTTCACGCCCTGCACCAGGGCATAGTTGTTGAAGACGCCCCCCGAGGTGGCGCAGGCGCCCATCGAAATCACCCACTTGGGCTCCGGCATCTGCTCGTAGAGCCGGCGGATCACCGGCGCCATCTTTTGTGACACTCGCCCGGCTACAATCATCAGGTCGGCTTGCCGGGGCGAAGCGCGGAACACCTCCGCCCCGAAGCGGGCGATGTCAAAGCGGGCGGCGCCCATCGACATCATTTCGATGGCGCAGCAGGCCAACCCGAAGCTCAGCGGCCAAAGCGAAGATTTCCGCGCCCAG
>CBDFHE010000004.1:0-34832 GCA_965247455.1 Candidatus Acidiferrales bacterium | reverse complement strand
CGGTGCAGGCGATTCTGGGCGAGGGCGACCTGATCGTGAGCGACGCGCTGAACCACGCCAGCATCATTGACGGCGGGCGGCTGTCGAAGGCGGAGCGGCGAATCTTCCGGCACAAAGACTTGAAGCACTGCGAAGAGATTCTCAAAGAGAAGGAGAACCACGCGGGACGGAACCTGCTGATTACCGACGGGGTATTTTCGATGGATGGCGACATTGCGCCGCTGCCAGCGCTGTGCGAGCTGGCGGAGAAGTACGGCTGCATCATGATGGTGGACGACGCGCACGCCAGCGGGGTACTGGGGCGCGGCGGGCGCGGGACGATTGACCACTTCGGGGTGCACGGGCGGGTGGACATTCAAGTGGGGACGCTGTCGAAAGCGGTCGGGGCAATGGGCGGCTACGTCTGCGGCTCGCGCGACCTGATTGATTTTCTCTACCAGCGGGCGCGGCCGTTTCTGTTTTCGGCTTCGCATCCGCCCTCGGTGACGGCGACCTGCCAGGCGGCGTTTGCGCTGCTGGATTCGCCCGCGGGGGAAAAGTTAATCAAGAAGTTGTGGAGCAACACCACGTTCTTCAAGCGGCGGCTGAAGCGACTGGGGTTCAACACCGGCGCGAGCGAAACGCCCATCACGCCCATCATGGTCGGCGAGGCGGCACAGGCGCACGAGTTCAGCCGCGAACTGTTCCGGGAAGGGGTGTTCGCGCAGAGCATCGGGTATCCCACGGTGGCGAAGGACAAGGCGCGCATCCGCACTATTGTCAGCGCCACCCACAAGCGCAAGGAACTGGAAGAGGCGCTGGAGATTCTGGAACGGGTCGCCAAGCGGCTAGGAATCCTCTAGCACGACGGCCGGCCTCACGCTCCGCATCTAGTAGACGTCCAACCAACAAACCTAGGTTGCGAGCTTTCTAATTGCTCCGTTCGATCGGCACTTTGGGAACTGTTGCTGCTGCAGCAGCGGGCGGGTAGGCTGCGGGGAACACACAGTACTGCGTACAAGGTACTAGGTACAGGGAGCCGTTCATGGCGGGGGTGAGGCGGTTTGAAGAGTTGCGGATGTGGCAGGCCAGCCGCCGGCTTGCCAACCTGATTTACCAACTGACGGGGCAAGCTACTTTTCGGGATGGGTCGCTGCGGAACCAAATGCGGCGGGCAGCGGTATCGGTGATGTCGAACATTATGGAGGACGAAACTTATCTGATGGCGCTGGGCAACTACCGTCCGCTGGAAGACGCCATGCGCATCGCCAGCCGCGAGCTGATCCGGTGGATGGTGGAGGACTACGGGCTGTCAGCGCTGGACGCCTACGAGTTGCTGAGCGTGGCGATGGAGTCGAACGTGAGCCAGTTGGTGGACCCGAACTACTCGGTGCTGGTGAAGATTCGGAAGGAGTACCTGCCGGCGAAAAAGAACCAGTAATCTAGCTATATTAAAGTATGGTAGCTGAACCTCGGGGGGCTAGTGGGTTCGTTTGACGATGTTGCCCTTGCCGTTGAGTCCGGCGGCCTGCCTGCGGTAGGCAGGCACCCGCCGCCGGGTGGAAAAAGGGCGCAAACGCCCCGTGGCAGGTGCCACGGGGCTCGGCGTGAGCTTCCCGTTTTCAAGAAGACCCGCCACTAAACCGGGTGCGGGTGTCAACGCAAAGTAGAAATGTCCGGTTTTTTTCCAGATAGAAATGTCCTCCTCCAAGGGTGATCGGGAGGGGGAATGTACTTTCGTTTGCCTTTCCTTGGGCCCGCAAGCCCCGTAGGCCGTAGGCCGAAGGGGGTTGCGGGCGCGGGCGGCGGGCTCGGGCAGGGCCGCAGGCTGAGATAAGAGCCGCGGAAGCGGACCCAGCGGCTGCCGTCGAGCCGCCGTTCGACCTCCACCCGCGCCCCCCGCAACCCCGCTCGCACCTGGGCGCGCGGGATCGCCCAGCGCTGGCCCTGCCAGCGCACGGTGTAGTCGCCTGCCACCCGGCGCGGTTCGCGCACGCTCAGGATTGACTCCAGCCGCTGGGTGCCTCCCAGCGGGCGGTGGGCATCGTGCGGCTGGCGCGGAGCGACGGTGAAGCGCTGCTCCCAGAAAGGCAGGAAGACTGCTGCCAGGAAGCGGTTGGCCTGCTCCACCGTGTGCACCCCGGCCAGGCGCATCTCCTTGACCAGGCGGTCCTGCAAGGTGCCGAATAGTCTCTCGATGCACCCCTTGGCCTGGGGGCTGTGGGCGGGAATCCACTCGATCCCCAACTCCTGCAGGGCCCGCCCGATCTGGGTGCGGGCCGGCTGACCGCCGAGCTGCTCGTCGAGCCGGGCCGAGCGGGTGGTGCGGAACAGGCTGCTTTTGTCGGTATAGAGTGCCCGCGGCCGTCCCCAGCGCCGGAGCCAGCCTGCCAGGGTGCGCAGGTTTTCCTCGGTCGAGTCCTGGGCGGCGAAGCGGCCCCAGACCCGGCTGGTAGCGTCGTCGATCAGCGCGATCAACTGCACGGGAGGTCCGCGCCGCTCCAACCAGCGATAGGGCGAGCTGTCCATCATCACCAACTCGCCGAAGGCGGCCCGCCGCTCTCGCCAGACGTGCACCGCCGGCCTCCGCTGCCGGCGCGACCGCCACAGCCCGGCGGCGGTCATCCACTGCCGCAGCGTCTCCCGGCTGACCTGCCACCCATCTCGCGCCAGGTGCTCGCTGGCCAGCGTGGGCCCAAAGTCGGCGTAGCGCCGCCGCACCTGGGCCAGGATGCGCCCCTGGAGGGCCGCTGGAATCTTCCGGTTCGAGGGCCGCCCCCGCAGCCGATGCACTACGCCCCTGTCCCCCTCCGCCCGCACCCGTCTCAGCAGACGCCGCAGGTGGCGTACGCTCACCTGCACCCGCCGGCCCGCTTCCACCTGGGTCAGATAGCCCTGCTCGACTTGGTGGAGTACCTTCAACCGATCCTGCTCCCGTTGGCTCAATTCGATTCGCTCCTCTCTCATCGTCCCTCCTGGCCCTGATGAAAGAGGACATTCCTACTTTGCACAAATAGGACATTCTCACTTTGCAGCTACACTAAACCGGGTGGGGTTGACGGTTTGCGGGGGCGCGACTAAAATGCATGGTTTCGCTGTTGCACGTTATCCTCCTCTGGGGAAGTTGACGATGGACAAGAAGCGCCTCGAGCACTACAAGAAGAAGCTCGACGCCAAGCGCGAAGAGTTGGAGCGCCTGGTGGCTGCGACCGAAGAGGAAGGCCGAAGCGCCGACAACGACGGCACGGTGGACATCGGCGACAAGGCCGCCAACTCCTATACCAAGGAGTTCCTCTTCAGCCAGTCGAACAACGAGCGCCACATGCTGGAACTGGTGGACGAAGCGCTGGGGCGCATCAAGAACGGAGGCTACGGGCTGTGCGTGGCCTGCCAGGAAGAGGTGCAGCAGAAACGTCTGGAAGCGGTGCCGTGGACGCGACACTGCATCGCCTGCCAGGAAAAACAGGAACAGGAATCGGTTTAGTCCCTTTCAGGGAGGACGGCTTTCTCCCGCGACTCTGACCCAAGTCGGACCACCGCTTATCTTCCCCCCACATTTTCGTCCGCCGTGCGCTCGACGCTGGCGAGCCTGGCGACGGTACTGTTCGCGGCCCGCTGCCGGCTGTGCGAGCAGTTGCTGACTTCGTTCTCGCGGGTTCCGGTGTGCGAGTCCTGCCTGGGGCGGGTGCGACCGCTGGAACTGCTTTCGGCCTGCGATTGCTGCGAGGAGCCGCTTTCGCTGGCGGCGCAGTCGCCCGACAGAGAGGCGCTGTGCGGCCGCTGCCGCGCGGGAGAGACCGAGTTCGACCGGCTGCGCGCGTTCGGGGCCTATGAGGGAGAACTGCGGAACCTGATCGTGCTGCTGAAATACAACGGCGTGCGACCGCTGGCGCGGCCCCTGGGCGGGTGGCTGATGCTGGTGGTGCAGCAGCACCCGGAGTTGGCGGCGGTGGATGCGCTGGTGCCGGTGCCGCTGCATGGCCGACGGCGGCGCGCGCGCGGCTCGAACCAAGCGGAACTGCTGGCGCGGGAGCTGGGCCGGTGGGCGAAGCTGCCGGTGGAGACGCGCTGGCTAAAGCGCGTAAAAGACACACCTTCACAGACGGAGCTGACCCCGGCGCAGCGGGTGGAGAACGTGCGGGGAGCGTTCGCCACCAAGAACAAACTTGACAGAAAGCGCTTCCTATTAATAGATGTGTGTACCACTGGAGCGACGCTGAATGCCTGCGCGCGGGTTCTGAAGCGGGCCGGAGCGGAGACGGTGCAGGCGGTGACGGCGGCGCGGGTGGTGCAGGAGATTTAGGAGATGGGAGCGCTACTGCATACGCCGGTGCTGGTGTTGAACGCGACCTATGAGCCCATCCACGTGACCGGGGCCAAGCGCGCGATTGTGCTGGTGCTGAAGGGAGTGGCGCGCGCGGAGGAAACCAACCACGCGGTGGTGCACTCGGCCTATCTGGCGTTGCCGGTGCCGTCGGTGATCCGGCTGGTGGAGTACCGGCGGGTGCCGCTGCAGACGCGGGCGCTCTCGCGCAAGAACATCCTGCTGCGCGACAGAAATACTTGCCAGTTCTGCGGGCAGGTCTTTGCCGCGGGCGAGCTGACCCTAGACCACGTGGTGCCGCGCTCGCGCGGGGGCCATACCTCCTGGGAGAACCTGGTGGCCTGCTGCCACCGCTGCAACAACATCAAGGGCGACCGCACGCCGGAAGAGGTGGGGCTGAAGTTGGTCCGCAAGCCGCGGTCGTACAACCTGAACACCAACCGCCACCTGATGCGGCTGCTGGGACGCGCGGAAGAAAAGTGGCGGAAGTATCTGTTTTACTGAAATCGCCTTCGCCCGCCCCAAATAGTCTTTGAGGGGGAAAGCAGGTATAATGTCGTGGTCAGCAGGGCGACTAAGTTTCCTGCCCACCCGCGGAGGGGTGCCGGAGCGGTCGAACGGGGCTGCCTGCTAAGCAGTTGCACTGGCTAAAACCGGTGCCGCGGGTTCGAATCCCGCCCCCTCCGCCAGCTTCATGATGCCTGCGTTTGTCTACGTCCTTCGCAGTGAACGAACCGGGAAGCGGTACGTGGGTTCGACGAAGAATCTCCCAAACCGGACCAACCAACACAACCGTGGGAAGGTTCGTGCCACAAGGGGCGGTCGCCCTTGGAGAGTTGTGCACACTGAGACATTCGAAACCAATCAGGAAGCGCGCCGTAGGGAAATTTCCCTAAAGAGCGGCAAAGGTCGAGCGGAGCTAGATCGGATATTGAAGGGAGCGGGTTCTGCGCCCTAGGCGCACCCGCCTCGGGCGGGGAATCCCGCCCCCTCCGCCAGTTTTGTCATGCCGGCTTTTGTTTACATCCTCCGCAACCTGAGTTCTGGCCGCCACTACATCGGCTCTACTACCGACCTCAGACGGCGCTTAGCCGACCACCAACGCGGGAACACTCCCAGCACGCGCAAGCGCGGCCCGTGGCGATTGGCGTACTCTGAGGAATTGCTGGATCTGAAGGCGGCGCGAAAACGCGAGCGCGAGATCAAGAGCTACAAAGGGGGTGTGCAGTTCAAAGCTTTGCTGAGGAAGGGCTACTCCCGCTGAGCGGGATTGCACTGGCTAAAACCGGTGCCGCGGCCTGCCTGCCGCAGGCAGGGTTCTGCGCCCTAGGCGCACCCGCCTCGGGCGGGGAGTCCCGCCTCCTCCGCCAGTTTTTTCATCGCTGAACCCGGATTGCTCCCGCCCACCCGCCTGCGAGGCGTCGGAGCGATGCCCTTCGGCAAGCTCAGGACAAGCCTGCCGGCGGAACCCGCCAAGGTGGACCCTCGAGTTTCAGCGGGGTTAAAACCCCGCCCTACCAGCCTGCCAGTCCGTTTCGACTGCGCGGCGAAAAGCCGTGGCCTGATTGAGGAGGCTATTTCCTTCCCAGCTGGTCCAGGGCGCGGCGGACGGTGCGGGCGAGGACTTCGGTGGTGCCGGTGCCTTGGTAGTGCAGGAAGTAGATGGGGGGCTGCTCGCCGGCCATGTGGTTGTGCAGGGCGGAGACGCGGATACCGCCGGCGCGGAGGGCATCGATGACGGGGTTGATTTCAGAGGCGAGCATGACGGTATCGCTCATGACCAGCACCTTTCCGTCCGGCCAGCGGGTGAAGGCCGCCCAAGAGGCCAGGCCCATGCCGACGGGCAGTTGCGCGCCATCGAGCAGCACGCGCAGGTCGGTGCGGGGAAAGGTAACTTTGAAGACTGCGTCAGCCGATAGAGTACCCTTCTTGCCCAGAATCTCAGCAACGCGCTCCCATTGCGGGTGAGCCTTTTCGGTTGCCGGTAGTGCGGTGAGCGCACCCAGAGAGAAGACCACTAGAACAAAAATCGGAAATCGAAGCCGCGTCATCGTTTGCTCCTTCCTTGTCTTTCGTGTGTGCAGTTTAAGGGATACCGTGGGACAAGGCAAACCGAGAGGAAGTTTCGACCCCTGCCGAGCGGGGCAAGCTTGCGAGCAAGCCCGCCTGCGAGGCGTCGGAGTGATGCCTGCCGGCGGAACCCGCCAAGGTGGACCCTCGAGTTTCGGCGGGGTTAAAACCCCGCCCTACCCAGCTTTCTTGTGCTTCCCAAGAGTGCAGGTGCTGAGCACCTCTTCCGGACTGTCTTGCTCGGCAGGGCACCCTTCGGCAAGCCTGCCTGCGGTAGGCAGGGCCGTGGGCTGAACTCAGTGGGCTGTACCAGGTACGCAGTTCAGAGTACCGAAGGCAACAAGGACCGAGAAAACATTTCACCGCAGAGGGCGCGGAGAGCGCAGAGAAAATCAGTAGGCCCAGCGGAGGAGGAGGCCGCCGGTGGTGAAGCCGGCGCCGACGGCGAGCAGCATGGTGAGGTCGCCTTTTTGGAGGCGGCCGCAGGCGAGCGCGTCCACCAGGGCGATGGGGATGGTGCCGGCGGTGGTGTTGCCGAACTTGCCAATGTTGAGCAGGACGCGCTCGTTAGGCAGACCGAGGCGCTGCTGGGTGGCACGGATGATGCGCTGGTTGGCTTGGTGGGGGACGAGCAGCTTGAGGTCGTCGGGCTGGAAGCCGTTGCGCGTGAGGAGCAGGTCGGCGACTTCGCTCATGCGGCGGACGGCGTACTTGAAAACCTGGCGGCCGTCCTGGTGGACGTAGTGCATTTTTTTGTCGACGGTTTCGTGCGAGGGCGGGTGGAGGCTGCCGCCGGCGGGCATGTAGAGGTAGTGGCCGCCGGAGCCGTCGATGTCGTGGTGGAAGTCGAGGATGCCTTCCTCGCCGTCGGCGGTGGGCTCGAGCAGCACGGCGCCGGCGCCGTCGCCGAAGAGAATGCAGGTGGCGCGGTCTTCAAAGTTGATGATGGAGGACATGACGTCGGAGCCGATGATCAGCGCTCGGCGGTGGGTGCCGGCGGCGACGAACTGCGCGCCGACCGTGACTGCATAGACGAAGCCGGAGCAGGCGGCGATGAGGTCGAAGCCCCAGGCGCGTCGGCAGCCGAGGTTGTTCTGCACCAGGCAGGCGGTGGAGGGGAACAGCATGTCGGGGGTGACGGTGGCGACGATGATGAGGTCGATGTCTTCGGGCGCGACTTGTTTTTGTTGGAGGAGTTGGCGGGCGGCTTCGGTGGCAAGGTGGGAGGCGGCCACGCCTTTGTCCACGATGTGGCGCTCGGAGATGCCGGTGCGTTCGAGAATCCACTCGTGGTTGGTGTCGACCATTTTTTCCAGGTCGTCGTTGGTCAGCAGGCGCGGGGGGAGGTAGCGGGCGACGCCGGTGATTTTCGCAGGGATGCGCGGCATGCAGCTCCTCGCGGGAAAAAGTTTCGCGGCAGAGAAGGTGCGATTCTACGGCGCATCCCGCAGAAAAGCAACTGGGGAAAGAAACCGACGAAGAAGTCGTTGGCTTTGCTGAACAGAAAGAACGCAGACCCTTCGACAGACTCAGGGTGAACAGGAATGCCTGCCTACCACAGGCAGGGCTGCGCCACCAAGAATACCTAAGCAAAGACCGAAAAGACCGACGAAGAAGCCGTTGGCTTCTTCGCCGCTACCATCCTTCGCCAAATCTTAGAAAGGCAAGTCAACCTGGTGGCGGGTGCCCTTCAGTTCCGCTCCCTTCGACTGCGCTCAGGGCAGGCAGGACAAGCCACCGGGCTCGCAACTTACCCCCAATTTAGCTGTCTTGTCTGCTGAAAATTGTCGTAGGAATTCCCTGTCAAATCCTTCCTACTTAGCAGACCAGGCGGAGGATTCGCAGACGTAGAGGGTGGCGCCGGCGGTGCCGTCGGTGCGGAGGAAGAGCGAGCCGGTGGTGCAACCGCCTGAAGGCGCCCCGGTGCCGGTGGAGATGGTTACGGAGCCGATGGTGAGGGTTCCGGCAACTACGAAGGAGTCGTCGGTCTTGAGGGTATCGGCGGCGCTGCGGTAGAGGTTGGTATCGGCGGCGCTGCCGAAGCTGATTTGGTCGGCGTCGGCGTGGAGGCGCAGGCGGAGCGCAGGGGTGGCGCCGCCGCTATAGACTTCGAAGCCGCTGGTGCCGGAGTTGGTGTTGGCGTTGACGGCGACGGGCTGGTTTCCTTTGCTGTCAAGACGGAGCGAGACGTTGGTATTGCCGCCGACCGTTCGCAGGGTGGGGACGCTGTCGGGGTCAATCTCCAGACCGGTGCCGAAGGCGGGCTTCATGCGCACCATGCCGTTCTGGTCCACGCCGAAGATGAGCGCGGCGTCGTCGCGTTCGAGGGAAAAGTAGCTGATGGTGGGGCTGGGCGGCGTGGCGGGCGAGCAGAGGGACGACACCGGCAGAGGCAGAAGTAAAGTTGCCGCTGCGACTGAAATCGAAGCGCGTGCCGTCGAAAGTAAGGTCGGCGTCGGTGCTCCAGCGGATGGGTTGGTTGGCGGCCAGCTTGATGGCGGCTTCGGTGTAGGTGCTTTTTTCGAGGCTCAAGCCGACGTCGGCGTTGATGTTGAGGAAGTCAATGCCGGTGGCAAAGCCGCCGGCGCCGCTGGAGTTCCCTTCCAGCAGGATTCCCTTCTCCCAGCGGAACGGCCCGAGGGTGTTGGAGGCGTGCAGGACGCGGGCAGTGCCGGCCTTGAACTCCTTGCTGAGGACGAGGCTGAGGCCGCGGAAGTTGATGAGGTGGCCGGGCGGGGAGGCGAGCGCGTCGGCGGCGGCCCAGTCGTAGGAGTTGGACTCGATGGTGAGGGTGTTGGCGGCGGAGTCGAAGCCGACGATCTCCGCGCCTTGGGCCAGGGTGTAGGCGCCGGTGGAGGCGAGTTCGCCGGAGTAGGTGGTTTCAAGTTGCAGTTGGGTGGCGCTGGTCACGGAGATGACGCGATACCAGTGGCCGGTGGAGACGCCGGTGAGGGTGACGTCTTCGGAATTGATCTTGAAATACTGCCCGACAGGAGAGGGCGAGAAGGTGGTCCAGTCGGGCGCGCCGGAGAAGGTGACGACATCGTTGGCGATGCGGTGACGGTGCCGGTGGAGGTGGTGCGGGAGGTGTTGAGGAGGAGGCGCTCGCCCAGCACGTCTTCGTTGGCTTCGGCGGTGTAGTTGAGGGTGGTGGCGCCGGCGGCGGGGTCGCCGCTGATCTGCGCGGTGAAAACTTTATTGCCCTGGCGGACGTTGATCTCGGCGAACTCGACGGTGGGCTGGCTGGTGCCGGTGACAAACTTACCGCCGTAGCCGAAAATATCCCCACCGATCATCAGGGCATCACCGATACCATAGGCGTTCACCGCGACGCCTAGAGCTATCTGTTGGCCCTTCGTGCGACCATCCAAGTCAATCCGCAAAGGTTCGTAGCTGACCTTGGAGGCGGAGCTGTAGTCGCCGCCGGCGTCGGCGTCCATGGTGAGCTTCAGGTTGTGGACGAGGCCGAAAGGAGGCTGGGCGGCGGTGACGGTGCGGTTGAGGTCGAGCAGCGAACCGAGCGCGACGCTGCCGCCGACGGTGAGGTTGCCGGTGACGTTCATATTGCCGGTGACGCTGCCGGTGGGAGGAACCAGGGTGTCGCTGGCGGTGACGGGCAGCGCGCCCAGGTCCACCGAAGCGCCGGTGAGGGTGTAGTTGGTGGAGGGAACGACCACGACATTGTTAATGTCGAGCACGCGGATGCGGTAGAAGGTGCCGGCGGGATCGAGGATGTCGTTGCCCACCACGGTGCAGCCGGAGGCGATGAGGCCGTTGGTGACCGCGCAGGTGGTTCTGCCAGCGGCGCAGATGACCGGGGGCGTGGTGGTGCGGGCCGGTTGGGAGAGGGCGAACTCGATGGTGCCGTTGATGAAGGTACCGTCGGGCTTCTTGATGGTGCCGGTGACGTCGGAGGCCCAGGCAGAACTCACCGCTGAGACGCAGAGGACGCAGAGAAATGCTGCGAGCAGAAAGCTGCGGTGTCGGTGACGAAGCCCGCTTGGCGGGTTGGCGGCGGCCAGCGATCCGCCTACGCCAAGGCTTCCTCCTCCGTCCGCAGGACTTCGGGGGACAGGCCGGTGGCCCCTGCTGAAAAGCGCGGGGCAGGCAGCGAGCAGTAACAGGAAGGCAGACAAGAATGTCTGCCCCACCTTCTTCAGTTGGACGGCAGACAGGAATGCCTGCCTGCGCAGGCCCGCCGCCCGCCTGCCGGTCGGGCCGGTGGCGGGCAGGCAGGCGAAACTCGGTCCGGGTTCTTGAGACTTCTTTTGGTTTCTTCTTTTCATGATATCACCTTCGGAGAGTGGGACAGGAGACCCCACGGGCAGAAGCTTGCCTGCGGTAGGCAGGGCAAGCAGGCCTGTGGGCTGAACTGAAAGCCGAAAAGCAAGAAGTGAAACACCGCTTCAAGGGCTGAAGCTCGTCTCTGCACAACTACGTTTCGGCACGGCTTCCCGCAAAAAGCGCGGGATCTCCGCTGTGCTCCGAGAAGCCGTGCCCTGACGAAAGCTGTATGACGTCGGTCCCCGTGGCAGGGGCCACAGGGCTGGACGTGTGTAAGAGGCCCCTCGACTACGCTCCCCTCGCATTCGCTCGGGGTAAACCCTTCGGCTTCGCTCAGGACAAGCAGGGCAAGCCGCGTGGGCTGAAGGGGTGCGGTGGAGGCTGCCGACTCCGAACAACTCTTTTCATTTCCCTGCATGGTTTTCTCCTCTGTCGGCACTTGTCAGCGGGAGGCTAGGCGAGGAGCTTGGACGTTGTGGCTCAAGATGCCGTTGGCCCAGAAGAGGTGGCCGCGCTCCATCCTGACCACCAGCTTTCGGCCCGGCCTCTGCAAAGGCGCGATGCACGTCACCGCGACGATTCCTGCGTCGGTCACAATTCCTTCTCCCAGCTCGACCAAACGCAATGGAGTCTTGCCCCGGTCGGTGTAGATGGGATGGTCGGGCGTGGCGGTGAGCCGGCGGCCGTCGGCCAGCTCAATCTCAATCCAACTCTGGTTCTCCTCCGAGGTCACGCGCAATCGAGTGTGTGAGCGGAACAATCTCGGTGCCTTCGAGCACGCAGCCGATGCCTTCCCAGCTGACGACGCCGGAGCTGCCACCGGCGCCGCCGGAGTCCTGGCTGGAAGCGGTGTCTTTGACCAAGTAGCCCGGCAGCGAATAGAGCCCGGTTCCACCGTCCCAAGTGATGTCGGCGTCGCGGACTTCGGCCATGGGATCAAAGGGGCGCCAGACGCGGCCCACGGCCAGCGTCATCCAATCAATTTCCAGGTCTTCGTTGGATTTGCTGGCGCTGGTGGCTTCCGACCAGAGGAAAGCGTTGAGCGCGTCGGGGACGGCGATGTCGCCGCGCAGTTGGAAAATGACCGCCACAATCTCAAAGGTGTTGCCGATGGTGCCGGCGGCGAGGGTGGCCTCAAACTTGGTGGAGTCGGCGCGCTGATAGTTCTCGGCGTCGGAGTCGAGCTTGAGCTTGATGTCTTTGTCGTAGGTGCCGCCGGAGCCGGTGTGGCGCAGGCTGACGGCCAGGGTGACGTAGAAGCCGGGCTTGAAGAGCCGGCCCAGGTTCTTCCAGAGCGTGTGCAGGCCAATCTTGTCCACGGTGGAAGTTTTAGTTTTGAGCTTGACGCGGTCGTCGTCCACCAGGTGCTCGACGTCGGTGGGGACGGCAGGCGAGCCGGCGGCGTTGGAATAGACCTGCCAGAACTTGGGTCGGTCGGTGCCTTCCTGGCCGCCGACGCCGGCGCGGAAGAAGCTGCCGTTCAGGAGCGCGTTGCCGTGGCGGGGGGCGTTGGAGGCGATGCCGCCGCCGGGGTCGAGACAGTCCACCAGCTGCTGCTGCGGCCCGGCGGTATCAACAAAGACGGAGGCGGAGTATTCCAGCGCGCGCACGTCGCGCGAGCCATCAGGCTGACCCGCCACGGCGGGCTGGTCGGTGATTTCCAGAATTTCATACTCCTGGGTGGTGGTGTAGTCCAGGTCGGCGGGGGCGGTGATGAGGTCGCCCGGGAGCAAGTCAATCACGCCGGGGTATCCGCCAGGACGCGGCAGCGGACTTCTTTGGTCAAGTCGAGGGTGCGGCGCTTGAGGTGTTCGGCCAGGCGCTCGGCGCGCTCGCCGGTGGAGTTGCCGAGGTCAATCTCGGCGCGGATGATGCGGCCGACCTGGTCCTGGTGGTCCTCGTCGGCGACTTCTTTGAGTTGCGGCTGGAAGTCTTGTCCCGGATCGTTGCAGGCGGCGCCGGAGTCGAGGGCGCGATAGCGGAAGAGGAACTGGTTGGCGGCGGTGCGGAGGGAGCGGCGGGCGAGTTGCAAAGTGTCAGAGGCGATCTGGTCGCGGCCGAGGGTGAGGAGCGAGCTGCGCGCTTTGTCCGGGAAGGCGGCGAACTTTCCGTTGCGCTCCAGCAGGTAGCCGCGGCCCAGCAGCAGGATCTACTCCAGCGCGCGCAGCAGGTCGGTGGACTCGACGAAGGCGGGGTGAGCCTCGAAGCGATTGACTACCTGGCCGTTGATGGTGAGGTCAGCGTCGCAGAAGTCGGCCCAGCCCTTCCAGGCGGCGAAGTCGATGCGGTCTTTGACTGGCTGCGGCAGGCTCTCGCCAGCCAGGCCGTGCGGGAAGAGGAACCGCCGCAGCAGTAGGTCGAGCGCAACCCAGGCGGGGTTGAAGGAGTAGGTGTAGGCGGTCTGCGTACCGGTGTTGTCAAAGCTGCGCACGCGCAGGGTTTTGTAGATGCCGACGATGCGGAAGCCGGGGCCGGGGGTAGTGGGGTCGGGCACCAGCTTAAAGGCGGCGTAGGCGGTGCGGGAGAAAGTAAGCTGGGGCGAGAAGGTGGACGGGGTGAAGGAACAAATCTTCTGGTTGCGGGTGGCGGGGGAGGTTTCGACGCCCAACTCGCCGTCGAGGCCGGGGTGGAAGTGGAAGCTGGTGGTGTCATTGAGGTCAATCTCAAGACCGTTGACCCAGATGCGCTCGGCGGAGTCCCACTCGCCCTCGCCCAGCGCGACGAAGAGCACGGCGGAGCCGTCGGCGTTCTCCTGCTCGAAGATGACGTTGCCGCCCACGATGTGACGGCCATAGGCGAGCACCACCGGGCGGTTGAGCGCCGAGGCCAGCAACTCGATCTTTTCCGTTTGCCCTCCGGGCGGCAATTGCCGCAGCGGCTCCAGCGGCAAGGGCAATGGAGGTGCCGGTCGTCCCGGAAAACCGGGCGGAAGAATGGGTGGAAAAGTGCTCATAGCGCCAGCAGAACTACCGAGAAACCGGAAAACAGAAAACGGAAAACAGTTGGCTGACCTGCCCCCCTTAAATCGGTCCAGTTGATAAGTTAGAGGTTAGGGTACGGACTGGACATGGAAGGGGGGAGGAATGCCGAAGAAGCGATATCCAAGCCGAACAGATCATCCGACATCTACGAGAGGCGGAAGTGGAGCTGGCCAAGGGCCAGACAACGGGAGGGGTCTGTCGGAAGTTGGGAATTACGGGAGCAGACCTATTACCGATGGCGGAAGGAGTACGGGAGCTTACGAGTGGATCAGGTGAGGCGACTGAAGGAACTGGAACGGGAGAATGGCCGACTGAAGAAGTTGGTAGCAGATCAGGCGTTGGACCTTGCGATTCTGAAGGAGACATCCTCGGGAAACTTCTGAGCCCGCCCCGACGGCGGCAGGCAGTGAAGCATGTCTGCCAAGCCATGGGGGTGTCGGAGCGGCGGGCGTGTCGGGTGGTAGGACAGAATCGATCCACGCAACGGCATCGAACCTTGGCGCCACAGGATGAACCGAGCCTGGTAACTCGGACGCTGCAGTTAGCCGGCGAGTACGGCCGTTATGGCTATCGGCGGATCACGGCGCTGTTGCGCCGGGAGGGGTGGCGGGTGAACCACAAGCGGGTAGAGAGAATCTGGCGGCAGGAGGGACTGAAAGTGCCGAAGAAACAGCCCCGCAGAGGCCGGCTGTGGTTGAACGATGGGTCGTGCCTTCGGTTAAGACCGTGCTGGCAGGATCATGTCTGGGCGTACGATTTTGTGGCAGATCGAACCCACGATGGTCGTCCACTGAAGATCTTGACGGTGGTGGATGAATACACGCGAGAGTGTTTGGCGATCGACGTAGAACGGCGAGCCGATTCGATGAGTGTTTTGGAACGGCTAGCAGCCTTGTTTGTGGAGCGAGGAGTTCCCGATTACCTTCGCTCGGATAATGGGTCCGAGTTCACCGCTCGGTTGGTACGGGACTGGCTGGAACGGGTCGGGGTAAAACCCCTGTTCATCGAGCCTGCGAGCCCCTGGGAAAACGGGTAGGTAGAATCGTTTAACGGGAAGTTTCGAGACGAGTTTCTGAATGGAGAGATCTTTTACACCTTGCGGGAAGCGAAGGTGTTGATTGAGGGATGGCGGCGGGAGTATAACAGAGTTCGCCCGCACAGCGCGTTGGGCTACCGGCCGCCAGCCCCGGAAGTGATCCTGCCGTTACCGCCGGGTTCCGCTCCGCTCCACCCGGCTGCAACGGCGTATGGACTAACATGGAAGGTGGACCAATAACCGGGGGCAGGTCACCAGCCGCAGCTTGATCTTGGTGCCCTTGCCGGGCGGGTCCTCCATCCGAACAAAAGCTCCCGCGATGCTCAGATTGCGCAGGTGGTATTGCTTGCCGTGGTAGTCGGCCCAGACCCAGGCCCGGGTCTTGATGCGGCGGCTCTTGCGCCGGTCGGCGGCGTTGGCCTTGCGTTCCAGCACAGTCATCGGCTTCTGCCGGGAACGCCCCTTGAGGGCAGGGGACATGGCGGGCTGACTTTGCGCTTGCGCCATGATTAGATCTCCACATCCGGAACTTCCATTTCGCCTTTGCGGAAGGCGGCCAGGAAGGCCTCCACCACCCGCGGATCGAAATCCTTCCCCGAGCCCTTGGTGATGATCTCTTTGGCGTCGAAGGGAGACATGGCCTGACGGTAGGGCCGGTCGCTGGTGAGGGAATCGAACACGTCGGCCACCGAGATGATGCGCGCCTCCAGCGGAATGCCGTTGCCGCTGGTGGGATGGTAACCGCTGCCGTCGAATTTGTCGTGGTGGGAGAGAATGATGGGCAGCACCCGCCGCAGCGAGCCGCCCACCGGCTCCAGTATGTCTATGCCCCGCTCCACGTGCTCTTGCATCTCTTCGAACTCTGCCTGCGTCAGCCGCGCAGCCTTGTAGAGAATCTCCCGGCTGATGTCGAGCTTGCCGATGTCGTGCAACAAAGCCGCGGCGCGCACGTCTTCGATCCGCTCGCCGTTCAGCCCCACGTAGGCGCCGATCTTGGCCGCATAGACCGACACGCGATAGGAGTGGTTCTGGGTGTACTTGTCCTTGGAGATGAACTGGCGCAGGATGAGCAGAATGCCGTTGTAGGTCTCGCGCAGTTCGCGCACGTAGGATTCCTTGCGCTCGTAGAGCGAGCCCATGGCGTAGCCGGTGAGCACCAGAATTCCACCCCAGACCGTAATCTCAAACCACTTCTCCTCTGCGGCGGGAACCGCGGCCGCTCCGCTGAACAGACTGTCGTTGAAATACACCACCAGCATCACCAGGAACACGCTGGCAAACGCCGTCAGGGTGGCGTGGCGCCGGCCGTAGTAGTAGGCAGAAAAGACCGTGGGCAGAGTGTAGAAACCCAACACCACGCCGTGCGCAGCCACCAGAAAATTCAAGACAGCCGCAATCGCGAACAAGGACAACAGCAGCCACAGCTCCTTGTTCACTTCGGCCAAGCGACGGATTGTTGCTGAACTCATCTTCCTCCTCCTCGCGCTGTCATCTCTCAGAATACCCGCTGGACGTCCAAAGCCCGGTCAGTGTAATCCTTGATCAGCATCTGCTGATTCTGCGAAAACCCCATGAACATCACCCCAATTTGGCTGGTGGGGGTGGCGCGCGCCACCAACGCCTCCACTTCCAGTCGCTTCCGCGGTGCGGGCAAGTTGAAGTCCAGGCGCACGGCGCTGCCCGGCTCGGGACATTGGCTCAGCCGGAGCAATAAACCGCTGGAGCTGATGTTGACGGCTTCGCCGGTGGAGAGGTTCTTCTCCCAGGCGCAGCTCACCGGCACCCCCAGGGGCGCGCGCTGGTACCGACGCCGCTCCTCCAGCATGGCGCCGCGGCTGGCACTCACCAGCCGGCGCAACTCGGTCGGTCCCACCGGCTTGCCAAAAAAGAAGGTCACGCCGCTCTCGAACGCCTCCGACAAGGTGCGCACCGATCCGCGCTCGCTCAGCAGGGCGATCGGCACCCGGGCGTTGGAGCGCGACTTGCGAATCCGTTGCGTCAGCCGCCGCCCGTCCAACTCCCGCAAACTCCAGGTCAGAAAAACCCCGTCGAATTTTTCCCGGTTGATAGCCTCCACCGCGTCCAGGGAGCTGTGTAGCTGCAAAGTGAGAATGTCCTATTTGCGCAAAGTAGGAATGTCCTCTTTCATCAGGGCCAGGAGGGACGATGAGAGAGGAGCGAATCGAATTGAGCCAACGGGAGCAGGATCGGTTGAAGGTACTCCACCAAGTCGAGCAGGGCTATCTGACCCAGGTGGAAGCGGGCCGGCGGGTGCAGGTGAGCGTACGCCACCTGCGGCGTCTGCTGAGACGGGTGCGGGCGGAGGGGGACAGGGGCGTAGTGCATCGGCTGCGGGGGCGGCCCTCGAACCGGAAGATTCCAGCGGCCCTCCAGGGGCGCATCCTGGCCCAGGTGCGGCGGCGCTACGCCGACTTTGGGCCCACGCTGGCCAGCGAGCACCTGGCGCGAGATGGGTGGCAGGTCAGCCGGGAGACGCTGCGGCAGTGGATGACCGCCGCCGGGCTGTGGCGGTCGCGCCGGCAGCGGAGGCCGGCGGTGCACGTCTGGCGAGAGCGGCGGGCCGCCTTCGGCGAGTTGGTGATGATGGACAGCTCGCCCTATCGCTGGTTGGAGCGGCGCGGACCTCCCGTGCAGTTGATCGCGCTGATCGACGACGCTACCAGCCGGGTCTGGGGCCGCTTCGCCGCCCAGGACTCGACCGAGGAAAACCTGCGCACCCTGGCAGGCTGGCTCCGGCGCTGGGGACGGCCGCGGGCACTCTATACCGACAAAAGCAGCCTGTTCCGCACCACCCGCTCGGCCCGGCTCGACGAGCAGCTCGGCGGTCAGCCGGCCCGCACCCAGATCGGGCGGGCCCTGCAGGAGTTGGGGATCGAGTGGATTCCCGCCCACAGCCCCCAGGCCAAGGGGCGCATCGAGAGACTATTCGGCACCTTGCAGGACCGCCTGGTCAAGGAGATGCGCCTGGCCGGGGTGCACACGGTGGAGCAGGCCAACCGCTTCCTGGCAGCAGTCTTCCTGCCTTTCTGGGAGCAGCGCTTCACCGTCGCTCCGCGCCAGCCGCACGATGCCCACCGCCCGCTGGGAGGCACCCAGCGGCTGGAGTCAATCCTGAGCGTGCGCGAACCGCGCCGGGTGGCAGGCGACTACACCGTGCGCTGGCAGGGCCAGCGCTGGGCGATCCCGCGCGCCCAGGTGCGAGCGGGGTTGCGGGGGGCGCGGGTGGAGGTCGAACGGCGGCTCGACGGCAGCCGCTGGGTCCGCTTCCGCGGCTCTTATCTCAGCCTGCGGCCCTGCCCGAGCCCGCCGCCCGCGCCCGCAACCCCCTTCGGCCTACGGCCTACGGGGCTTGCGGGCCCAAGGAAAGGCAAACGAAAGTACATTCCCCCTCCCGATCACCCTTGGAGGAGGACATTTCTATCTGGCAAAAAACCGGACATTTCTACTTTGCGTTGACAGCTGCTTGCGGCCACGGTGGTGGGTCAATTTGTCCAGCCCAGCGGCCCCTGCCTGCCTACCGCAGGCAGGCCGCTGGGAAAGGGGCCCCTCCTTGTGGCAGGGGGCACCGGGTTGGACGTAGGAGGAAAGAGCGCCTGAATCGAAAGGCCGGAGTGAAATTAGCCCACGACCGCAGGTGGGGTTCCCGCCGCAAACCAGGTGGTGTATGGGCCAAGGGCCGCAATGCCCTGCACGGGCTGTTTCTGTATCGTATTCATTATAAATTTGTTATGATCGCTGTCGGCGCTTAGGAGAGCAGCTTCGAATCGCCCGACACCTCGCGGTGGTCTCTGGCCTATACTCAGCCACATGGTTAGCCGAGCGGCCTCCGTCCTGCGTGCGGCGGGTTTCGTGTTGACTGGCGGGCGCAGTTCGCGCATGGGCCGCGACAAAGCGCTGCTGGAACTGGCGGGTCGGCCGTTGGCATTGCGAACCGTGGACACGCTGCGCCCGCTGGTGGACCAAGTGGTTCTGGTGGGGGCTCCCGAGCGCTGCGCCCACCTGGGCCTTCCCGTCCTGGCCGATCGAGTGGCTGGCAAGGGACCCTTGGCGGGGATGGTGACGGCGCTGGCCGCCACCGCCCACGAGTGGAACCTGGTGCTGGCGTGCGACTTGCCCTACATGGAAACACGCGCACTGCAGGTGCTGCTCCACTTGGCAGCCAGCACGCCGGATGTTGATGCTATCGTTCCCCGAATGGAAGAGGGCTGGCCCCGCCTTCGGCGGGGCTGGCAGCCGCTCTGCGCTGCCTACCACCGCCGCTGTCTGGCGGCCTTCGAGCGGGTGCTGGACTCCGACCACCCCAAGATCGCGCGCACTTTTGGTGACTTGCGAGTCCGGGAGCTCTCTTCGGCGGAGCTGGAGCGGTTTGCTTTGTCTGCGCGGATGTTCAAGAATATGAATACACCGGAAGACTATGAGGAAGCGCGGCGTACCCTGGAAGCCTAAAGTGACACAACGCCTCTGCCCATGAAGCCAGCGGACAACTACATTGAGTTTCAAAACGTCTGGCGGTCGTTTCCGCAGGCGGATGGAAGCGAGCAGACAGTCTTGGCCGACGTCAGTTTCTTTGTTCCTCGCGGCGAAACCGTGGCCATCCTGGGCCGCAGCGGGGTGGGGAAGAGCGTCACCTTGAAGCACATCGTCGGCTTCCTCCAGCCCGACCGCGGGCGGGTGTGGGTGGACGGGCACGACGTCACCGACCTGGAGGAAAAGCAGTGGGCGGAAATCCGGCGACGGCTGGCCTTGGTCTTTCAGTCCGGGGCCCTGTTCGATTCGTTGACCGTGGCCGAAAACGTTGCCTTTCCGCTGCGGGAGCGCGCGCTGCAAAACGGCCAGCATATCGAGGAGGAGGAGGTCGAGCGGCGCGTGCAAGAGCTGCTCACCACGGTGGGGTTGGCGGAGAGTGCTGACTTGATCCCGTCCGACCTTTCCACCGGCTCAAAGCGCGCGGTGGCCATCGCGCGGGCGCTGGCGGCAGAGCCTGACTGCATCCTCTACGACGAGCCCACCACCATGGTGGACCCGCTGATGGCGCAGACCATCACCGATCTTATCCTCCGTTTGAAGGAGAAGTACCACAAGACCTCCATCGTGGTTACGCACGACGTGCGCCTGGCCGAACGGGTGGCCGACCGCATGGTGATGCTGTGCCAGGGCCGGGTTTGCTTCTTCGGCACGCAGGAAGAGTGGCGCAGCTCCGACGACCCCGAAGTCGAGGCCTTCCGGTCGCTCGACGCCCTCCCCGGCGTCGCCCCCCGCTAGCAATTCTGCCTGCGGTATAGAATTGAGCAACCGTACTTGGTTCGCATCTAAAAAAGGCCACCAGGCGCCCGGTACTGGGTGACGCAGAATAGTCCCAGTATGGGACTAAGTACCAACATGGGCACATAATTGTAGAAGCGACAGCCTAGTATTATTTAGAAGTATTGTATTTTCTATTACTTAGTGTTATCATTCAACGGTTCCGTTCTGGAACCAATATTGCTCATTTCATGGTATGATCCCTCCGACCTCTCTGGGGGAAAGCGCGAACGCCATGCCGCCCCGGCGCGACCGGAATAACGGTTCCCGCGACGGGTTTGTCATCCTGATTGCGGATGACGACCCCGCCACTCTCAACCTCTGCCGGGACGTGGCGGAAAAGATGAAGCTGCAAGCGCTGACGGCCGCCTCCACCGATGAGGCTCTGGCGCTGGCCTACGCGCAACACGTGGACTTGGTACTGGCCGACATACGCATGCCGGAGGGCGGCGGGATGGTTCTGCTGGAGCGTCTCAAGCATGCCCATCCGCATATTGAAGTCATTTTTATGACCGGTTTCGGGTCGGTGGAAACCGCGGTGGAAGCGGTCAAGCGTGGCGCCTACGACTACTTGGCCAAGCCCTTTCACGTGGATGACTTGGCGGCCAAGCTCCAGCACGCCCTGAAGCAACTCGAACTGTCCCAGGAAAACCGCATCCTGCGCGAGCAGGTGCGCGGCAAGCCCGGCTTCGGCCAGTTGCTCGGGACCTCGCCCAAAATGCAGCGCCTCTATCGCCTCGTTCTCAAAGTCAGCCAAAGCCGCTGCCCAGTCCTGATTTTAGGAGAAAGCGGCACCGGGAAAGAACTGGTCGCGCGCTCCGTTCATTTTCTCGGCGCTCACCGTGAGCGGCCCTTTGTCCCTGTGGACTGTGCCGGTTTGGTGCCCACCTTGATCGAAAGCGAGCTGTTCGGCTACGTGAAAGGCGCTTTTACCGGGGCCCATCGCTCCAAGGTGGGCTTGGTGGAGGAAGCCCACAGCGGCACCCTCTTTCTAGACGAAATCGCCGAGTTGCCTCCGGACTTGCAGGCCAAACTGCTGCGGGCGCTGCAAGAAAAGGAAATCAAGCCGGTGGGCAGCACGCATCGCGTCCCCATCGATGTTCGCGTCATCGCCGCCACCAACCGCGACCTCGACTCCGCCATCCAGGAGGGCCGATTCCGCAAGGACCTCTACTACCGGCTCAACGTCGTCACCATCAAGCTCCCTCCGCTGCGCGAGCGCAAGAGCGATATCCCGCTGCTGGTGAATTCCTTTCTGGAGCGGCACGACGACTCCGGCCGCGCCGTCCAGGGTGTTTCGGAAGAGGCCATGGCGCGCCTGATGAGCTATGACTGGCCGGGCAACGTGCGCGAGCTGGAAAATGTGGTGGAACGAGCGGTGGCGCTGGGCAGCGGGTCCATCATGCATATCGTGGATTTGCCCTCCAGCTTGCACTACGACTCGGCACCCCGCTCCGGTGCTCCGCAGCCCGAACAAGCCATCGTCTCCTTGCACGAACTGGAGAAGCGCGCCATTCTGCACGCGATCAAGGAGCTGGGCGGCGACAAGCTGCTGGCCGCGCGGTTGCTGGGAATCGGCAAGACCACGCTCTACCGCAAGCTCAAGGAATACGAGCTCGAGTTGTAGGCCGCTCGCTCTCCCCGCATTGGGAGCGCGATTTCCATCTAGGTAATGGCGACCTGGAGGAGAGTTCTTTCAGTTTCCGGCCGAGGCACTGAACTCAGCTGCCCACTGCCGTTCGATTTCAGGCCGCATAGCAGGCGGAACCCGGTCGAGTAGCTGAGCGCACGAGCGGGAACCCGCTTCCACCAGCTTTCTTGCCTGACGCAGCAGTGCGGGAAGGGCAAAAGGTCCTACGACTGAAACCACAGCCCGGAGTGCAAACAGGTAGGCCAAAGCTAAAACTGCCGTTGTAGCAATGTAAAACTCCTCGGATAGTCGGACGGAAACGCCATTGCGTACGAGTAGCCGGCGAAACCGCCACAGTGTCCTCACATCTTGCTGCAAGTGCTTCAGCCACAGCAAAACAATTGCACGCCGGTCCCTTCGTAGTTCTCGTGCCAAAGACCACATCTGCGGATTAGAGCGAAGGAGGCGGTAGTCACTATCGTCCAGGATCAGGGCAGATTTAGTCGAGGCCAGCCCCAGCAGGGAAACAACCTGTTCAAGTTCCTTCATCACTACAGTTTCATCGGCGGTTCTAGGCTGACCCTTGAGAAACCAAAACAGGAACAAAAGGAGGAATGCCGCTCCGGCAATTAGGAAGAAGACAAGTTCGTTCATAATCCAACAGCCTTTCGCAAGGCTGCTCGCATCTGATTCCAGCCATATTGCCAGTCCACAAGCAGCCGCTGCAACCCGTGAATCCGATCAGGAGACAGCTTGGGGTTAGGCGCATAAGACCACAGCGCCCAAGTCCACAAGGCCACTGAACCCATGAAAGTTAGGGGCCAAATGAGTTGCCAGTACGGGAGGAATGTGCCCGCGATCTCGAACACCGCTTGGTTCACTTAGGGTAGCTGATACATTCATTCCTAAACCGAGGGCCATCCCCCAGATGTTGCGACCAAGGGGAATAGCGTAGAAGCGGCTCAGCCAGATTGTCGTCGCGACAAACACTGAGCCGGGATTTCCGTTTTGCCTGCCCCTGATGGCACGTTTATACACCCGATCGCCGCCGATCGCACAAAAACTTCGATCGTCGCACAATCGCTCAGCTTCAAAGGCCTTCATCTGAGCCCGCGCCGACGTGCGACCGACTGGAACCCCTGCTTTTCGGGCATTTCTCAGACACCGCTCCACACGTGTGCCCCGTGTCATCGCCGGGCGGGCTTCGTTGCACTTCAGGCCGCGCGTCAGCCTGCCGGCACGGGTAGCGCCCAGATCCTCCGCAGCATGTCGCCGAACAGCCGCCGCGTGAGATGCCCTTCCGCCAGCAGAAGCCAGTAGTACCGCGCATGCTTCACCAGCCGGCCCCCAGTTTTCACCAGTCGCTGCTGGAGACTCGTGAGCGACCAGCGCTTGACCCGCAGCGGAAGGACCAGTCTGCGCCACAAGTTGCCCAGATTGTAGGCCAGGACGCTCAGTTGCAGGCGCACCTCGTTCGCCCGGAAACGATGGCACGACAGCCGCGTCCAGTGGGTGGCCTGCTTGCCTTCCTTGATCCATTGCTCCGCCGTACCGCGCTTGTTGTAAAACCGCACGACCGAGCGGCTCGGGAGGGCCATGTTGGTCACGATGAAGCCGACGCGAGGGAACAGCTCACCTTGGTGGTGCTCCACCTTGGCGACGATCCGTCTGGGCGTGGCCCAGCTCTTGGCCTGATAGCGGAAACTCTGGTAGCGCACCAAGGGCTTGCAGCTCGGCCGTCCCGGCGGACGAAAGAGGATGTCTTCGATTTCCAGCTCCAAGCTCTTGTTCGCCGGCATGCGAATGGCATAGTCCACGTCGCGCTGCTCGAGCGCGTCGTAGATCTCGGGCTTCGCGAACGCGGCGTCTGCGCGGAACGCTACGCGCTTGCCCTCCACCTGCTGCCGGTCAATCTCCGGTACGAGCAGGTCGTCCCAGTCGTCGGCGCTATGCACGTTGCCTGGCCGCAGCGTGGCGGCGAGGCAGTCCCCATGCTCGGTGAACAGAAACAGCGGGTGGTAGCAGACGGACTCGAAGTGCCCGTTATAGGCGCTCCCTTCCTGCGCCCCATGCACCGGGCTCTCGCTCGAATCCATGTCGAGCACGATCCGGTCGGCGCGCGTCGCCATCTCGGCCTGTGCAAGCACCTCCCGGTTCACGGCCCTCAACCCGACGAGATTCTCCTCGTGGGTCAGCAGCTCTGTCTCGAACCAATGCAGCGTCGATGTCAGCGCCGCACCCCGGTCCCAGCGCTTTGGCGACCCGATGAGACGAAATGTTGGGTCTGCCGACACGCGCCCCGCGTCGTTGAGATCTTCGTAGCCCGCGAGGCGACTGTAGACCGACTGCCGCAGGAGATCCACCACGCTGAACTGGGTGTTCATCCCCTGTCGGGAATCGCTCAGGTGCTCGGCGATGAGTGTCTCCAGCCCCAGACGTTCATCCAACTCGCGCACCAGAATGAGGCCAGCGTCAGAAGTGACGCGCGATCCCTGGAACGCGACTTTCAAGAAGCCGTTGAACGCGAACTGGAATGGCTCGTGTTGTAATTCACCCACCGGGTGTCACCCTCCGTAGTGTGGTTCCTTACGTCGGAGCCCCAAAACTCAAGGCGCAGCGACTGGTCCTGGCGATACGGTACCACAGCCAAATCGGAAATCCGGGCTGAGATGAACAAATCGGTTTCAATCTCCAATCTGCCGAAGACTGAACCACTGTGATCGCCACGGAAAAAGTATGTTGCCGCAAGGACGACGAAGATCACACTGAGAAGTAGACTCCCCGCACGGCGAACGAAAAGGGCGGAAGCGAATGTTTGACGGAACACCTCCCAAGCAACAAGGATTTGGAACAGAAGAACACCCAACTGGCTGAGCCAGAATGCCATCGCGTAGTGCTCAGGGCGTATTTGCATGATTGTGAAAAGGACAACAGTGCGTACCAATTCATAGCCGATGTACGCATAGAATAGCGGATAATATCGCCACAGGTTTGCTTTCACACCTCGCCAAAAGAGGAGTGTCTCCAGTACCAGCCCTACAATGAAGAACACAAAATTAACGAGCATAACTGAGCTGTGTCGTGATTAGGATCACGTGTCCATATCTTAACATGAAATACGAAGAAGGGGTGCGTGGATAACACCCCTGTCTTCGTGTCGAGTTGAGAGCTAGCGCGTGACCTGGTTTAGAGGGGAGGAGGTGGTGGCAGCAAAGGACCACCAGAACCGTAAAGTACGAGAAAAATTAACCAGTACATGGTTACGCCCTCCTTGAGCGTGGAATGGGCGCAACTTAGACAACAGGACGGTCATTGCGGTGCGAAAACAGAATCTGTTCAGCGGACTGAAAAAAGAGGGGGTTGCCGAGTGCGGTGCTAATCAGGTAAAAGAAGTGCTATGAGTTTTCCTGACACGCTGACACGGCTGGTGAGAAGGAACCTTTCCTCTTTGCCCTCACCACTTGCACGCTTGGTCTACTTCGCCTCCCTGCACGACAGCTATACGGGGCGCTATCTGCATGAGGGGTGGGGTACCATCGCCACGCCCGAAGAAGTGAACCGTATGCTCCGGCAAACTCACTTGGAAATCTTCGATAACGTCCTAGAACTCAGGCTGGCGGTACTCTGCGGAGAGCTACAGAAACACTTTCACTCGTTGGGCGGCTCCATCGGAGAGATGGCAGCGATGTGGTGGAAGGCGGAAGCCTTCCGGGATATGCTGCCGCTGGATTGTTCGCCGATAGAAAGAGAGCTGTTTATTTCTCAGATGCGAATCGCGCTAGGTGTTTTGGCGATTTCCCCCGACTTGGCTGTCCTGGCGGAACCAGCCGCATAGCCACTCCTACTACTTGGCCCGCCACTTCGGCTTCTTGGGGAAAACGAAAGCTTTCCACGGCCGCAGGCGACATCGGGTGAGGAAGCAAGGTCAAGCGGGAACCTTCCAGTTGGCACCATGCGCAGCGGAAACCATCGTGCAATTCCACGAAGTAAATGGGTCGCTCGTATTCGTTCTGCCAGCCCCCACGTTGAATCCGTCGGCGACCGTCGTCGATCATAATGAGCGATCCGGGTCGCAGTAAGGGGTACATGGTAAGGTCAGTTAGGCCAATGTAGCCGTACATGTGCCGGCGCGGGTTGGCCGCAATCAGTAGGGCGGCGGGTATTTCTCCCCACAGAGCCACGGCCCTGTTGACCAGTTGTGTTGTTTCCCACGTAAAACTGGGGTCGAGACGAACGGGAAGCGTGACCGTGGTGTCGTCGCTGAAGACCTCAGCGGATACGGGGTGAGTTACATCAAGCCGAAGAAGGTCTCGGTAGTAGCTTGTGCGGTCGGGGTCAATTCCATAGCGGCGTAGAAGATCGAGAAAGCCAATCCCGTAGATGACACTGAGACTGAAGAGCTTAAACATGCTGGGCATGGAGTCTTCATTCTCGATTTGAGCGAGGCGGGCCATAGAGATGTAAAATTCCTGGTTGTTCTCCGTCGCAGCAATAGTGACGCTGGCCTCCTGGACCTCACGCATACCCAGGTTCAGCTTCTCTCTGACATCTTTGAGAAAACTCGCCGCTGGTCTGCGCACACAACCCCCTCCCCCTCGCTTGTCCTCCGTGTTGGCGGCATTATATGCGTGCGAAGGCGCCCGCGAAAGACATTCCTGGCGAAGAACCGAGATTTTTCATTGAAATGAACAATCTCGTTGTTTTTCTGCATGCTTCCTGATCCCCTGATACGGTATTGGTTTGCACTTGTGGCCCTCTATTCAGGGGAGTATCACACATTCGTCTGATAAGGCTAAGCTGCTGGCCGCAAGGCTGCTGGGCATCGGCAAGACCACGCTCTACCGCAAGCTTAAGGAATACGAGCTCGAGTTGTAGGCCGCTCGCTCTCCCCGCATTGGGAGCGCAGTTTCATTTTGACACTGAACTCCTCCCTCTCGTTTCTCGCGCACCGCCAATCTCGCAGATTCGCAACCACTTGCGCTCCCTAGCTGTCTGGCCCTCAGACTGCTACCCAACCAGCGATTGGTCGTTCTGGATGAGTGCCTGTGGCAGCACAACCGGCCGGGTAGGAATTCGCGCCTTTCCCCAGGCTGGCGCGGTGCGAACCAGTGAGGTCTGGGTCCGCTGCCCGTCCGTTGTGTCCTCGCTGGGCCAGGAGCTGGAGTCTTGAAGTCTGCTTGGTTGCTTCGTACCGATCCCGCGCGCTCCTCTGAATTGGTGGCGAAATTTCTTCGCCAGTCAGCGCAGGCCGCGACTACGGAGGAAGCAGTCCGCCACGCCGGAGAACTTCTGCTCCAATTCTTTGACGCCGATGCCGTTCACCTCTGGCAGGATGACATTGAGCGCGGGCGACTCCGCCTCCTCGCTGGCGCCGGTACCGACATGCAACCCTTGGGGGACCTAGGCGTCGAGGCTCTCCCCGGTTTTGAACGCGCCTCTGTGCGGGGAGAGCCTTTGTGGGTGGACGACCTTTCGGCGCACGCGCAGCAACTGCCCGCCGCCTTCCTGGAGGCGCGGAGTCTGTTGGTCTTGCCGGTCGTGGTGTGCCGACGCACGCTTGGCTGCCTGTTCGTCCTGTATCTTCGCGAGTCGGCCTCTAAGCCTGCCCCCAATGAACTTGGTGTGGGCCTGACCCTGGCCCACGCGCTCGGTCTGCACCTGCAAACGGAGAGGGAGAAGCGTCGGCTCCGCCAGCTCGAAGAGCAGCGTCAGGCAGAGGCGCGCCGCAAGGAAAAAGTCTACCGCGTGGCTTGGTCCCAGACCGGCCTGAGCCGGCTGGTGGCTGCGGTGTTGGAGCTGGAGCAGGCGGTCGCCGTCGGTCTCTACGAATGCGAGCCCAAGGCCTTGCGCCGGGTGGCCGCGGCGGGCTCGCTTGAGCTGCTGCCGGTGGAATTGCCCCGAGGCGGAACCAAGACGTTTTCCTGGGAGCAAGCTCTGAACCGGGGACAACCGCTGCGCGTCGAGCCGGGCGAATGGGCTCGTGCCTTCCCGCCGGGGCAAGCGAGCACGAGTTCGCCCCGGCTCTTGCTGCCTCTGAAGGGACGCGGGTATCCGCTCGGGTTGCTGGTTCTGTGCGGCGCTCGCGCCCAGAGCCAGGGTGCGGGGCTTCACGCCGAGTTGGCCGAGCTGGTTTTTCTCGCCACCGCCGCCCTGGAATCACGCCAACTGCGGTTCTTGAACGAGCGCGACCACCGCCGTTACTTGCAGGTCTTTGATCAAGATGAGATCGGAATCTTGTTTCTGAGCAGGGAAGGCTTGGTGCTGGACGCCAACCGGGCCTTGTTGCACCTGACCGGCTACGCTTTCCACGAGGTGGTGCCGAAAGTCCTGGGCGAGTTCCTGCATCCGGTCGATTGGCAACCGCTTTCGGCTTGGCTCCAGCATCGCTCTACACCTGCGTTCTGTCGCCCCGTGCTTTGGAAATCCAAGGGTGGCGCTTGGCAGGAATGGGCGCTGAGCCTGCGCGCCGCCGACCCCGCCGATTATGCTGGCTTGGTGGGTTTTCTCCGGCCCACCGCCCAGGATCGCACCCTGGCCCAACGCTGGCGGGCGGCGGAGATTCGCCTGCAGGCCGTGCTCGACTCCGTTCATGACGGAGTCTGGCTGATTAGTGCCGACGGCACGGTCGAGGGCGCCAACCAGCGTTTGGGCCAACTGCTCAGCGTGGATGCCCGCGAGCTAGGCTCAGGCGTCGCCCAGCTTGAGGTGATGGATAGGCTGGCGGGACGCTTCCGCGCCCCCGAGGAGTTGCGCAAGCGCTGGCGCCATCTGGCGCGCTACCCGGAAGAAGTCCGCTGGGACGAGTTGGAGTTGGTTCATCCCCGCCGCCGAATCCTGGAGCGTTTCGTTCGTCCGGTCTTCGACGACCAGGGCCGCCTCACCGCCCGCCTGGAAATCTATCGTGACATCACCGCCCAGCGCTTGGTGGAAGACAAGGTCTTGCACCGGGAACGGTTGGCTTCGCTCGGTCAGATGGTCAGTGGCATTGTGCACGAGCTGAACAACCCGCTCACTGCCGTCAGCGGCTATGCCCGCCTGCTGCTGGAAGGCCATCCGCCCCGCAAGCTGCGCTCCGCCGCCAGCCAGCTCTCCAGCGAGGCCGAGCGCGCCAGCCGCATTATCAAGAGCTTGCTCTTGTTCAGCCGGGTGGAACAGGCGGAAAAACGCCCGGCGACCTTGCCGGAGTTGGTTGACCGAATCATTTCCCTCCGTGCCTATGAGCTCAAGCTGCGCAACATCAAAGTGCAACGCCGCTTTGCGCGCAACCTGCCCCCCATCCTCGCCGACCTGCACCAGCTCCAGCAGGCGATTCTGAACCTCGTCCTCAACGCCGAGCAAGCCATCCGCAGCCAGCGCGACCACGGGCGCATTACCTTCCACCTCCGGTCGGTGGATACCGATACGGTGCGCCTCGACATCAGCGACGACGGCCCCGGCATCAGCCCGGCCGTTCTTCCCCACATCTTTGATCCCTTCTTCACCACCAAGCCGGGCGCGGAAGGCACCGGCCTCGGCCTCTCCATCGTCCAGTCCATTGTCAAGGAGCATGGAGGCGAAACCCGTGTCCAGAGCACGCCTGGACGCGGGGTTACCTTCAGCTTGATCTTTCCGGCTTATAAAGCCGAGGCTGAAGTGGAACCTCCGCCCACCCCACAGGTGATGGAAGCGGAGACCCTGGCGGGTTCTCCGCGGGTTCTGGTGGTGGATGATGAGCCGACGGTGGCACAACTGATCACGGACGTCCTTCGCCGGCTTGGGTGCCGCGTGCGCCTGCACACGGAAAGCAATCGCGCCCTGCAGGAAGCCCTGCGGGAGCCGTTTGAGTTAATCATCTGCGACATTCGCATGCCCGGGTTGGACGGGCGCGCGTTCCACCGCATTCTCAACGAACGCAATCCCGAGCTGGCTCGCCGCCTCTTGTTCACCACCGGCGATACCCTGGCCGCCGACACCCGCGCCTTTCTCAACCAGGTGCAACTCCCTCATATCCCTAAACCCTTCCTGGTGGAAGAATTGCGCGCCGCCGTAAAGGAATGGTTCTCTCGGGTGGGCCGGGCCGTCGTCACACCGGGCGATGGGAAAGGCCGCAAGGCGCGCGCTCCAGGCGCGCGCAAAGCCGGCCGACAGAGAACGGCATGAACAAAACGCTCACGCCAGAGGCAGCCGGGTTGAACGTTCTGGTGCTCGTCTCTCCGAAACGGGAATGCGCCCAGCTGGCCCGGCGCCTGCGGGCAAGCCTTCCCCAGGTTTTCGTGGTCGCGGTATCCCGGATGCAGGAAGCTGTTGCCGCCCTGAAGACGCGCAGGATGTACGCCGTCGTTTGCGACCTGCGCTTCTTCCCAAAGATGTACGCTGCTGTGGCCCGCCAGTCCGCCGGCGACCGCACGGTTCCTATCATTGTGCTGGCCCCAGAAGGGGCGGAGGCGCAGGTGGCTGCCGCCTTGCAGCAAGGGGCAGCGGGCTTTCTCGTCAAAGCAGGGGACTACGGCCGGGTGCTGCCGCTGGTGGTCGAGCGCGTCGCGCAGGTACTTTCCTCGTGGGAGGAGGTCGGCCAGTTGGTCCGGCATGAAATCAACAACCCCTTGACCGGCATTCTCGGCAATGCCGAACTGATTCTGGCGTCGGATCACGAGTTGCCCGACGAAGTCCGGAGCCGCGTCACCACCGTCGTCCACTTGGCCGTCCGCCTCCGTGATTTGGTCAAAAGCTTGGAGGGGCGCCTGCAACGACGATACGCGCCACCGGAAGCAACCTCGGACGAAAGCTCGAACCCGCAAGTTGTTCCGCTCTCCGCCGCCCCCCGCCGAAGCTGACGGGACGAACTCGACTTCGCTCGTCGGAATTTTCTTTGAAGCAGACGCTGTGTCCGTGCGCACAGCTTGTGCAGGGCTTTATCGAATTGCTTCGGTCTTTCTACTCACCCATCACCTTGATGACGAGTCGCTTGCGGCGTTGGCCGTCAAACTCGCCGTAGAACACCGCCTGCCAGGGCCCCAGGTCGAGCTTGCCGGCGGTAATCGGCAGGATGACTTCGTGGTGCAGGAGCAGGTTCTTCAGGTGGGCGTCGCCGTTGGTTTCGCCGGTGCGGTGGTGCCGGTAGTTCTGCCGGAACGGCGCCAGTTTCTCCAGCCATTCGTCAATGTCGGCCAGCAAGCCGTCCTCGTGATCGTTGACGAATACCGCCGCGGTGATGTGCATCGCCGAGACCAGCACCATCCCTTCCCGCACCCCGCTCTTGGCGACCACCGCCTCCACCTGCGGGGTGATGTGGATGTACTCCCGGTGTTTCTTGGTGTTGAAGGTCAGAATACTCGGTGCGGAACTTCATGGTTTGCTCCTGGTGTTCAAAGAGAAGAGAAACTTGAAGAGTGGGGAAACCGACCGTGTGCGGCGGTCCGCTAGTCTTTGCGGCAGTTTCGGCAGCGACGATCGGGCGAGCCCGCCGGGATGGTGAACATGTTGTTGCAGGCTTCGCACACGCGATGGACCAGCGGTTTGTCGGTCGCGGCGGTTTCCGTTTGGGGCTTGGTTTCTTCCATGGCGTCTCCTTTCGAGCGCCTATAGTCTCCCGCTTCTCCGGCTATTGCAAGCGCCGCAGCCACGGCGTAGTAGCCACGAACACCACCGTCGCCAGCAAGGGCAGCGCGGCGGAAGCGGCCAGCACCGGGCCCGTACCCCAGTGGCTGGCCAGGGTTCCCACCAGCAGGCTGCCCACGGGGAGGAATCCCAAATAAGCCATGGTGTGCCAGCTCAGCACCCGCCCCCGCACCGCGTCCGGCACCAGGTGTTGAATCAGGCTGTTCACCGTCGCCACCGCGCACACCATCGAGCCGCCCGCTAGCACCAGCGCCGCCAGCGAGAGGTAAAAGCTGTGCGACAACGCCAGCAACAGCACGGAACTGAAGAACAGCAGCGCCCCGCCGATCACCAACGGCCCGCGCCGACGATCCTCGCGCCACGTGGCCAGCACCACTCCACCCAGCAATGCTCCCACGCCGCTGGCGGAGACCATGTAGCCCAGGCCACGCGCTCCCACCTCCAGGATGTCGCGCGCGAATACCGGCAGGAAGGTCAGATACGGCATACCGAATAGGCTCGCCATAGCCACCAGCCCCACCAGCAGAAGCAGTTGGGGGTGGCTGCGCAGGTAGCGAAAACCCTCCCCAATTCCGCGCAGGCCCGAAGCCGCGTGGGTATTGCGCTCGGCGTGGTAGTGCAGCAGGGAGAGCGCCACCAGCGGGCAGAGGAAACTCAGCGCGTTCACAAAGAAGCAGGCCACCACCCCCACCGTACTCAGCAGGATGCCGGCGATGGTCGGGCCGATGAAGCGCGACAGGTTGAACTGAATTGAATTCAAGGCAACGGCGTTGAGCACATCTTCGCGGCTGGAGAGGTCGCGCACCATGGCTTGGTAGGCGGGCGCATTCACCGCGCTGGTGGTGCCCAGCAGGAAGGTAAGAATCAGGATGGTGCTGTAGTTGATGTCGTCCAGCCAGGTCAGAATCGCCAGCGTCAACGCCAGCACCAGCATGGCCGAGTGGGTCGCCAGCAGCCAGCGGCGGCGATTGACACGGTCGGCGATCACTCCGCCCGGCAGCGAGAACAGCAGCGCCGGAGCAAACTGCGCGAAGCTCGCCAGTCCCAGCAAGAACTCCGAGTTGGTCAGTTCCCACACCAGCCAGCCCAGAGCCACGTGGTGCATCCAGGTGCCGATGTTGGAGACAAAATTCCCGGCCCAAAACAGCCGGTAGTTGCGGTGCCGCAGCGCGCGCAGAGCACCTTTGCGGGGTTGCAGCCAGCGCGCCAGCCAGTCCGGCGCCAGCGCCGTCGGAGCTACCGGAGAAGCATCCGGCTCCGGGCGGACGGGTTCACTGGATCGGGTGGAGTTCATTAAGTTGGCTAAAAAAGACGAACGCACAGTGTAACAGGTAGTTAGACGCCGCGAAACTCGGCTGGTTTACACTCAAGTGACTATTTTTACTTTTTTATACAATCGAGTCTGTTGATAGGCGCAAGATTTCCGTGCGCGGCTGTGGCAAGAACTGTTTTCTTCGCATCTAATTGAATTGTTGGAAGACAGCACAATTTGCTATCGTCCCACGGGGGGTGCTAAGCTCCCAGCCGGGCGGGGAAAGTGCAAGTCAAAGTCCTCTTTTTCGGACAACTCAAAGAAGTGGTGGGCGCGCCGGAAGAGCAAGTTGAGCTTCCCGAGGGCGCCAGCGTGGCCGACCTTTTTGCCTGCTACCAGCAGCGTTTTCCCCGCTTGGAAGAGTTCCGCCCCAGCATCGCGGTCGCGGTCAATCAGCAATACACTGACAGCACGGCCGCGCTGCGGACGGGCGACGAAGTTGCTTTCCTACCTCCCGTCAGCGGCGGCGCCGCCGATGTGGTGGAGTTGACCCGCGAGCCCATCGCCGCGCAAGAGCTGATCGCCCAGGTCAAAGCGCCACAGTCCGGTGCAGTGGTAGTGTTTGACGGCATCGTGCGCAACCATTCCGGCCAACGCCGCACGGTCTGCCTCGACTACCAAGCCTACGAACCCATGGCCGTAGGCAAGATGCGGGAGATTGTGTGGCAAGTGCGGGCCCGCTTCGCGCTCGACGGGGTGGTGCTGGTGCACCGGCTGGGGCGCTTGCAGGTTGGAGAAACCAGCGTCCTGATCGCTGTCAGCGCTCCTCATCGCGCAGCTGCTTTTGATGCCTGCCGGTTTATCATCGAGCATGTCAAGCACGACCTCCCCATCTGGAAGAAAGAGCAGTTTGCCGATGGGACGGTTTGGGTGGAAGGAGAGCCGCCCGCCTCCCCAATGGACGTTGTGCCCGCTCGCCAGGAATCGTGAACCCCGCCGCTGCAACCCTCGCTCCCTCACGCCTGCTTCGCGTGGTCTGTTTGTGCTTGGCGCTTTTCTCCGCCGGCGCAACGCTGCCGGCGCAAGTGCCGCCGCGCGACACTTTCCGCTACCGGGTTGATGTGGGGCTGGTTTTGGTTCCCGCCAGCGTCATCACCAAAGAAGGCCAGCCACTGACCACGTTGGAGCGTGATGACTTCGAAATTTACGAGGACGGAGAGTTGCGGCCGTTGCAGGTCTTTGAAAAGAGCACGCAATTGCCGTTGCAACTCGCCCTGCTGATTGACACAAGTTTGAGCGCGGCCAAAGAGTTACCGTCGCAAAAGGCCTCCGTGAGCCGCTTTATTTCTCGCGTGCTTCGCCCGGAAGACGCGGCCGCGCTGCTGGATTTCTCCGGTGAGACCAAAACCCAGGTTGAGTTTTCCTCCGACCAAACCTTGTTGGAGGCCGGCTTGAAAGAAATCAAGGTCAAGGCCGGCACCGCGCTCTATGATGCCGTCGTCGAAGCCGCTGCTCTGCTACGGGAACGGGAAGGCCGGCGCGTCATGATCCTCGTCACCGACGGTAACGACACCACCAGCAAGAGCGACTACCACGCCGCCCTGCGGGCCGCTCAGGAAGTGGAGGCAACCATCTACGCCTTGATCACGCGGCCCATCCCGGGAGAAAGCGGGCGCAGCGTGCGGGGTGAGCACGTCCTGATTTCATATGCCGAAATGACGGGCGGGCAGGTCTTCTTTCCCTCGGTGATGGCGGAGTTGGACCGCTTCTTTGACGAGCTCAGTGAAGTCCTGCGGACGCAGTATCTTCTCGGTTTCGCTCCCGGCCCCGGCGGCGCGCGGGACGACTTCCGCACCATCGAAGTCCGCGTTAAGGGCGGTGGTTACGTGGTGCGGCACCGCAAGGGGTACTACCCGCAGCCGCCGCCATGAATCGCTACTTGCAAGCCGCCCAGGAAATCGCCCGGCAGGCGGGGGACCTGCTGCTGGACGAATTTCAGAAATCCCACAAGTTCGAATATAAAGGGGGAGTGGAAATCGTCACAGCCGCCGACCGGCGCTCGGAGGAATTCATCGTTGAGCGCCTGCGCACCTTCTTCCCACCGCACGCAATCGTGGGCGAAGAGGGCGGCGAGCGCGCCACCGAGTCCGACTACTGCTGGTACGTGGACCCGCTCGACGGCACCACCAACTTCGCCCACGGCTATCCGCTGTTTGCCGTTTCAATGGCATTGGTCCGGAGCGGAGAAATTCTGGTGGGCGTGGTGCACGACCCGGTTCGCGCGGAGACCTTCTACGCCGTGCGCGGGGAAGGCGCCTGGCTGAACCAGAAGCGCATCCAGGTCAGCGCCACCGAGC
>CBDFHE010000003.1:0-67441 GCA_965247455.1 Candidatus Acidiferrales bacterium | reverse complement strand
ATTCTTCGTCGGCTTCGCCCTGCCTGCCGACCGGTCAAGCGCCGCCGTAGCGTTTGCGGTGAGCGACCCGAATCGGGCAGAATAGGTGGGGTTTTGGCGGTGGAGTTTTCTATGGTTGAGCAGTACAAAGAGTTGCGGATTCGCGCCGGGTACGTGTTTCGGCCGGCGGCGGTGCTGGCGCCGATGGCGGGCGTCACCGACACCGTTTTCCGCCGGATGATCCGCGGCTTCGGCGGCTGCGGCCTGCTGATGACCGAGTTCACCAGCGCCGACGGCCTCGCGAAAGCAAGCCAACGTACCCGCCGCTATCTCCACTTCCAGCCGGATGAACGCCCCATCGCCGCGCAGCTCTTCGGCGCCAATCCCGACACGCTGGCGCAGGCCGCCGCGTTGTGCGAAGAGTTGGGCTTCGACCAGGTGGACTTGAACCTCGGCTGCCCGGCCAAGAAGGTGGTCAAGTGCGGCGGCTCCGGCTTGCTGCGCGACCTGCCGCAACTGGAGCAAATCCTGCGTCGCTTGCGCGCCGCGGTAAAAATTCCGCTCACGCTCAAGTTCCGCTCCGGCTGGGACGATGATTCGATTGTCGTGCGCGCACTGGGCCGCCTGGCGGAGGACTGCGGCGTGGAGGCCATCGCGCTGCACCCACGCACGCGCATGCAGGGTTACTCCGGCCGGGCCGACTGGCGCCTGATCGCCGAGCTGAAGCAAACCGTCGGCATCCCCGTCATCGGCAACGGCGACGTCAACTCGCCCGAAGACGCCGAGTGCATGTTCCGCCAGACCGGCTGCGACGCGGTCATGATCGGCCGCGCCGCCGCCAGCAATCCCTGGATCTTCCGGCAACTGGCTGACTACTTCGCCACCGGCACCTACGCCCAGCCCAGCGAGGACGACCGCCACCAACTCATCCGCGACTTCTGCCGACGCCTAGCCGCCTCCGACGACCCCGAGGCGCTCGGCAAGATGAAGCAGTTCGCCAGCCGCTTCACCCACAGCGTGCGCGGCGGCGCCCAACTGCGCAAGGCCATCTACCAGTCGCGCCGGTCGGAGGAAGTCCTGGAGCAGGTGGAGGCGTTCTTTGCCGGCGAAGATCACGCCGGCTCTGTGCGATCCGGCACAGACCAGCAACCGGCGGCTGTGGCGAACTAGGGAGCGCAATGGCCAAGGACAAAAACATTGAGGCGGCCGAGCGGCGCACCAGCCACCGCATCGAGGTCTCACTTGCGCTGGTGGTTCGTGGAAAGGACAAGCACGGCGAGCCGTTCGATGACACTACCCAGAGTTACAACCTCAGCCGCGATGGCGCCAGCTTCCTCACCGCCCGCGAGCTGGTGCCGGGCCAGGAGTTGAAGCTGACCATCCCACGCCGGCGCGGCGCGCAGGCCAACTTTGAAACCACCGGCGAAGTCCGCCGCATCACTTCCACCAAGGAAGGCGAGTGGGAGATCGGTGTCCGCTTCACCGGCCCCCGTCTGCGCACCTACATGCCCGAATCCACCTAGTAACCAAGTAGCGGCGAAGCCCGTACGGGCTTCGTCGACCTTTCTTCCCTTACAAAAATTGGTGGGGCAGACCTGCCTACCGCAGGCAGGCAGGAATGACTGCGCCACTGAACGGAGAGGAGAACTCTACTCTTCCAGGGCTTTTTCTTCTTGCAGGCGGCGGTAGGCTTCGCTGCGGGAAAGGCCCAGTTCGCGCGCGACCTGCTTGAGCGCGCCCTTGAGGTCGAGCTTTTTTTGTTTCTGTACGCGCTCGACCTGCCGGCGGATTGAGACCTCGCGCTTGCGCGGTTGCTTGCGGGTCAGCTCGTCGGGCGGACCCACCAGCACCGTGATCTCGCCCTTGAGCGTGCGCTTCTTCACCGTGGCCGCCAGTTGCGGCAGGCGGCCGCGCAGGAATTCCTCGTGCACCTTGGTCACTTCGCGCGCCAGCACCGCCGGCCGGTCGCCCAGCAGCGCCGCCAGGTCGGCCAGCGACTCCGTGATGCGGTGCGGCGCTTCGTAGAAGATCAGCGTGCCCGCCGCCTCGGCCACCGCCTTCAGAGCTTTGCGCCGCCGCGTGCGGGTGGCGGGCAGGAAGCCGACAAAGTGGAAGTTGTCCGTAGCCAGCCCGGAAGCGCTGAGCGCGGCCGAAAAAGCCGTCGGCCCCGGCACCGGCACCACCGGAATCCCGTGGCGAATCGCCAGCGACACCAAGTGATGCCCGGGGTCGGACACCCCCGGCAGCCCGGCGTCGCTCACCAGTGCCACCTGCGCCCCCTGCTCCATCTCCAGCACCAGCTCGGCCGCGCGCACCATCTCGTTGTGCTGGTGGTAGCTCTTCTCCCGCTTGTGGATGTCGTAATGGTTGAGGAGCTTGGAGGTCCGGCGCGTGTCTTCGCAGGCGATCAGGTCAACTTCTTTCAGCACCCGCAGCGCCCGCAGGGTGATGTCTTCCAGGTTACCGATAGGCGTCGCTACTAGATAGAGGCAGCCGCCCGCGGCGTTGCGCCGGGGCGCTGGGTAAGGTTCCGCTTGGGTCACCATCGCTCCCCCACAGGCTAGGCTGCCAAAAGTCTAGCACACCGGCGCGCCGACCGCGCAGCTCTTTCCTCCCTCCTCCGAAACATGGGTGTCCGGAAGAGGTGCAGAGTTTCTCCCACCAACAGCGGCTTGCCCTGCCACCGCAGGCAGGAATGCCTGCGCCACTGAATTTTTCCTTTTTGCTGGCTGGGCAGAAACATTGCTGTCTGCCGGTGGTGGGCTCTGTCCGCGTCCACCCCGGTGGCCCTCCACCGGAACCCAGCGGCGGGGGCCGCTGGGCTGGACATGGCTAAGGATGCAGCATTGTAGCAACACGGTTTTGACCGACTACCGCCGCAGCGGTTTGCTTGACGCTCTCAACCGGCGAGCGCTAGAATCTTTCTTTTGCTTTGGGCGCAGGATTCTTTTCTATGCCGCTCTACGAATACCAGTGCACAAGCTGCGGGAAGCGGTTCGAGCTGATCCAGAAGTTCTCCGACCCGCCCCAGACCGCCTGCCCCAGTTGCGGGGAGACGGCCGAGCGCCAGCTCTCCGCCCCCGCCATTCAGTTCAAGGGCAGCGGCTGGTACGTCACCGACTACGCTCGCAAGCCCGCCCCCTCGGAGGGAAAAAACGAGGGCAAGCCCGACAAGGGCACCAAAGACAGCGCCGCCAAGGACAGCGGAACGAAAGACAGCGGCAAGAGCGAAACGAAAACGGGATCCAAGGAATCCACCCCCGGGTCCAAAACCTCCGACTAACGCCCCTCCAAGCATCGCATTTTCAATTTCAGGCTGAGCAAGCCTCGCCCCGCTGAGAATCTGCCGGACACCTCAGTTGTAAACGCAATAGAAGCGGCGCTGGTTGGTGTCGAGGCTCAGCTTGAGCCGCGAGAGCCGCTGCTGCACGTAGGCGGCTTGCTCGCTCTTGGGCGCCGCCTGCACAACCTGGTTGTAGTACGCCACCGCTTTTGCGCGCGCCTCGTCGGCGCCTTCCCGGTAGGAGGGGCCGCCCTCGGAACCGGACGCCTGGCTGAGGGAGAACCAGGTCTCGTACGCCTGCGCCAGCGCAAACACCACTTCCATCCGGTGGGGACTCTCCGGGCGCGCGGCCAGAAACTCCTCTCCGCGTTGGATGACCTCGCGGAACTGGTCGCGGCCGTTGGCGCAGGTCGAGCTGGTGTCCCAGCCCTGGTTGGTGAGCAGGACGAAAGCAAGCTCGCCCCACTCCGTGTCGGCGTAGTTCTCCCACACGCGCCGCTGCAAGTCGCGCATGTAGGCCCAGCGTGCCTGGCGCGGGACCCACTCGTAGGTCAACTGGTAGCCGGGCAGCTGCTTGCGCTGCGGCTTCCAGCTTGACGCGGGCTGCCAACCCACCCACAGCCCCGCTGCCAGGCGGTCGGCCGCCAGCAGCAGCACCGGCTGGCGCTCGGACGGCGAATCAGGGATGCTATCCAGCAGCCGCATCAGAGTGGCGCGCACCTGTTCCTGGTCGGGCTGGTCCGCCGCCAGCAATGCCTTCAGGCGCGGGAAGGTGGCGCGCAACTCCCGCACCAACTGAAGGTCGAGCGCGCTTCCTCGGTCCATTGGCGCCGCCGGAACGGACCCCTCGACCAACACCACCACCACAACCAGCGGCAGCAGTCGAACTCTCCTCATCAAACGCACGCTTACCTCTCTTTAAGGAGACTTCGGCGCTGATGCGCTACAGCTTGAGGGACCTGAGATAGTCGCGGAAGGGCGGGCCGAGCTCGGGGTGTTTGAGGGCGTAGTGGACGGTGGCGCGCAGGAAGCCGAGCTTATTGCCGGCGTCGTTGTGGCGGCCCTCGAACGCAAACGCATAGACCGCCTTCTGTCGGGCGAAGGCCAGCAGGGCGTCGGTCAACTGAATTTCTCCCCCGCGGCCGGGCTTGGTGCTGTCGATCAGGTCGAAGATTTCCGGCTCCAGGATGTAGCGCCCGATGACGACGTAGGGCGAAGGCGCCTCGCTGGCCTTGGGTTTCTCCACCATGTCGGTCACGCGATGCAGCCGCCCCGCCCAACGGGAGTCGCCGGCGGGCTCGCCCTGAAGGCTCGCCCTGAAGGGCTCGACCGCCATCACGCCGTAGCGCTCAATAGCCGAGCCGTGGACTTCCTCGGTGGCGATGATGCAGCCGCCGTACGCGGCGTGCACCTCCAACAGTTGTTGGGTGCAGGGCAAAGGCGAGTCAATCACGTCGTCGGGCAGGATGACCGCGAAGGGCTCGTCGCCCACCGCATCGCGCGCGCAACCGACCGCGTGGCCCAGTCCCAGCGGCTCTTTCTGCCGGACGGAAAACACCTTCGCCAGCTCACCCGTCCGCCGCACCAGCGCCGCCTCGTCCTGCTTGCCGCGGCCTTCGAGCAGGCTGACCAGGTCGTGGTCGGCGTCGAAGTGCTCTTCAATCGAATCCTTGCCGTGGCTGGTGACCAGGATGATGTCCTCGATGCCGCTCGCCACCGCTTCTTCCACCGCGTACTGAATCAGCGGCTTGTCCACCACCGGCAGCATCTCTTTCGGCTGCGCCTTGGTGGCGGGCAAGAAGCGCGTCCCCAGCCCTGCCACCGGCAGCACCGCCTTGCGTACCTTCTTGTTCGTGCTCACCAACTTCCTCCTGCCGAGGGATTCTCCTGCCAGCGCCGGGCAACCGGCATGTGTTCCACCCAGGCGCGCAACCGCCCCATCGGCATCATGCCCCGCTCGCACAGCAGGGTGACGAAGCGCTCCAACTGAATCACCTCAAAGTAGCGGTTCACCACCGTAACCTCGCGCGGCGCTTCCTTCCAAACCTCCGCCGTGGGCTTGTCCTCCACCCGCATCCACGACGCCAGCGCGGGCGGCACGAATTTGGCGGTGTCGGCCAGCACGTAGAACGGCTTGCGCACCGCCCGCGCCTGCTCTTGCAGAATGCGCGTGCCCAGCTTGTTGAAGTAGGTCCCCTCGAACACCGCATCGGCGCCCACCACCACTACATCGGCGGCGCGCACGTGCTCGCCCAGAGCCGCGTCCACCACCAGCGTCACCGGCAGGCCGGCCTCCGCCAACTGCTTGGCCACTGTGCGCCCTTCCAGCAGCGGGCGGGCTTCCGAGACAATGATCCGACTGATGCACCGCCGACCGGCCAGCAGCGCCGCCAGCACGGTGGAGCTGTAGGTGTAGGTCATCACCGTCGCCCGCCGCGGCAGGCGCGCGGCAAACAGCCGGGCGATCTTTTCGCTGGCCTGCTGCTGGTGACGGCGGAACTTTTCCAACTCGGCCCGCATCTGGCGCACCGGGGAGCGTTCCCCCTCAGCCGCCAGCTGCAAGCGGTTGGCCAAGTTGACCAGCGGCGCCATGGAAGGCTGCACCTGCAGGGTGGCCTCGGCCAACTCGGCCAGCGCGTAGGACAGGCGCGGGTCGTCGGACTGCACCCGTTCCAGATAGCGTTCCAGCAGGGCGGCCGCCCGGTCGGCGATCTCCGCCGCGCCCCGGCGGCGGTCTTCCGCCAGCGCCCGCAACCCATTCAATGCCTTGCGCAACAGGTCAGTCACAGCCAACCATTGTAACAAACCGCAGAGCCTCGCCAGCCACACAAGGCGGGGCGCGCCGGGGCCTGTGCTAGGATGGTTGCGGGAGCCAAGCATGGCGCGCATTCTGGGAATTGAATCAAGCTGCGACGAGACCGCCGCCGCGCTGGTGGAAGACGCCCGGCGCATCCTCTCCAACGTGGTCAGCTCGCAAATCGACGTCCACCGCAAGTACGGCGGGGTAGTGCCAGAGCTGGCCTCGCGCGCTCACCTGGAGCGGATTGTGCCGGTGGTGCGGGAGGCGTGCGAGCGCGCCGGGCTGGGCTACGGCGAGGTGGACGCCATCGCCGTCACTCAGGGGCCGGGGCTGATCGGCGCGCTACTGGTCGGCCTGACCTACGCCAAAGCCATGGCCTGGGCGCTGGGCAAACCGCTGATCGGGGTCAACCACCTGGAAGGCCACGTCCATGCCGTGCTGCTGGAAGAGAAACAAAAGGGAGCGCGGGCGCGCACGATCGAGTTCCCGGTGGTGACGCTGGTGGTCTCCGGCGGCCACACCGCGCTCTACCACGTTACCCGCACGCCGCTGCCCAACGGCAGCGACGCTTTTCGCTACCACTACCGCCTGGTGGGCAACACCGTGGACGATGCCGCCGGCGAAGCCTTCGACAAAGTTGCCAAGCACCTCGGCCTGGGCTACCCCGGCGGGCCGGTGATCGACCGGCTGGCCGAGCGCGGCAACCCCGACGCTGTCGCTTTCACTCGGCCCCGCATCCGCCACGGCCGTCCCCACGACTTCAGCTTCAGCGGCATCAAGACCGCCGTGGTGCGGTACGTCGAGCGCGCCGGACTCAAGGAAGAAGCTGAGCGCCGCGCCACCCTTCTGCGTGCAGACCCGCAGACGTCACCGGCCGAGCTTACCAGTGCGCACACGCGCAACTTAGTGGCGAGCTTTCAGAAGGCAGTGGTGGAAGACTTGGTGGAGCGGACGGTGGCGGCGGCCGACGAGTTGGGAGCGCAAGCGGTGTTCGTTTCGGGCGGAGTGGCGGCCAACTCGCTGCTGCGGCGAACCTTCACCACCGAATGCGCGGGGCGCGGCCTACCGGTGTTCTATCCCTCGGTGGCGCTCTCCACCGACAACGCCGCCATGATCGCTGCTGCCGCCTACCCTAAGTTCCTGGCGGGCGAGTTCGCCGACCTGGAACTCAACGCCTCCGCTTCACTGCCCCTCGGCACCTAAGAACACCTCTGCCACAGAGACACAGAGAACACCGAGACTCTGCGCTTCTTTCTCTGCGCGCTCCACGCTCTCTGCGGTGAAGTGATCCGGTCTCAGCGGCAGGGCGCAAGGCCCTGCCCTACCTAAACTCCGTCCGGAAGGGCCCCGCATGCGGGGCCGCCAGAGAGCCCTCGCTACTCATAGCGCAGGGCGACCACGGGGTCCACGCGGGTGGCGCGGCGGGCGGGGACGTAGGCAGCCACCAGCGCTACCGCCAGCAACAGGACTGCGATGGTCGCAAACGTGAGCGGGTCGGTGGCGCTCACCCCCACCAGCAGGTTGGCGAAGGAGCGCGTCAGCGCGAAGGCGCCCAACAAGCCCAGCGCAACGCCCGCCAGTGTCAGAACCACTCCCTGCCGGAGCACCATCCCAAGAATGTTGCCCGGGGTGGCGCCCAACGCCATGCGGATGCCGATCTCGTGCGTGCGCTGGCCAACCGAGTAGGCCATCACCCCGTAGAGCCCGATGGCGGCGAGAATTAGCAGGACCACTCCAACGGCCGCGCCCAGGCCCAGCAGGAAAGCTGCGGCGGCGCCACCCATTTCACTCATCGCCCCGCTGGCCGCGCCTCCTGCGCTGATAAGGAAAAACAGCACAGCCAAGAGGGCATACAACCCCGCCCCGAGAAAGTTCAGCACCGCCAGCACAGTCACTCCGGTGGGTCGCTCCATGCTTATTCCTCCTTAGTGCAGGGTCGCGGCAACCGTGCCCGGCCCCGCAACTAGATTTGAGGCAAACCTTTATGTGGTTGAAAAAGCCGCGTCAAGCGAAAATCCCGCGCCGGTTTCGTGCGATCGCTTTAACCGGGGCAGGAGCGCGGCCTCGTGTACTCGTTCAGAATGATGGGTGACACTTGGTAGAGTGTCACTAATCTACTGGACGAGTACAGTGCTTTGGCTTCCGCCGCGTCGTCCACTAGGGTGAGAGGCATGCGCGCTGCCCTTGTTTTGCTTGTCCTGTTCGTTCTCGCTCTCTCCGCCTGCCAGCAGGAGCCGGCTGACCCCAAAGCGGAAATCGAGGCCGCCATTCACGACCCCTTGTCAAAACAGTCCGGCCTGGCCCTGGACAAAATGGAGATGGAGGTGCAGCAGGTGGACGTTCGTGGAGATACCGCCGAAGCCCGGGTGGTTTTCCGCATCAAGCAGGGCGAGAGCGAAATGCTCTTTCGCTACTTGCTGCGGCGCGCGGGCGCCGTTGGGTGGTCGAGCGCGGCATCAGCGGCGGCGCCTTGCCCCCGGCCATCCCCCTATGACCCCCTCTCCCGCGCCGCCTGAGTAGCTCCCCCGCACCAGCAACTGAACGCGCTCGCCTTTGTAAGACTTCCACTCAGTTGGAACCAGAGAGGGGGCGGGACGACTCCTCCGGCTCAAGGGCCGGGTTGTAAAGGCGCGGGTTTCTCCAAACCGCCCAATCGTAGGTGGGATCAATGTTCGGGCCCGGGTGGGTTCCCAGAATCAGTTCGATGTCGGTGTCCCGCAGGGACGTCAAATCCAGCCGCACCGGCTGCCAACCGCGCTGCTCCGGGACAATCCGAGGGTGAACATGCTGGGAGAAAAGATAGGCAGGCACGACCTCGCCTTCCCGACGAACGGCAACGTAGAAAGTCACCCCGTCGCCTCCCTTTTCCCAGGCGTCCGACAGCAAAGCCACCGCCGTCTCCAGCACCGCAGCCTGATCGATCCGCAGCGGAAAGATCAATTCGGTTCCGGCCTGGAAGAAAAACACCCGCTCGGATTCGCCCTCGATACTTACCTCCCTGATTTCGACGCCTGCTTCCAGCTTGCCCGGCACGATAGCGGTTACGCGCGCCTGCGGGAGAAGGTCGAGCAAAGAAGTCGGCGGCGTAACTTTGATTCCCTCAATCGGCGCAGCACCGCCGCAGCTCGCCAGAATAGATGCGAACCCCAAGCAGGAGGCACTCAGCCATCTTCGACGGCAGAAGAAAGTTTCCACCAGCACCTTTCTTTTCGGGTGGGCCACTAGGAGCGTGACCGGGACCTGCTCGACCTGCCGGCAGGCGCAGACGACGCTCGCTTGGCCGCCTTCGTCTTAGGCTCGCGGTTGCGCTCGTAGAGCAGGCGGAGACCATCGAGAGTAAGGAACTCGTCCACCTGCGGCTGATGACGGGAGGCCGAAGCCAGCAGCGACGCCTGTCCGCCGGTTGCGATGACGCGGGTTGCCGGACCCATCTCCTCTTTCATCCGGTCCAGAATGCCGTCCACCGCCGCCAGAAACCCGTGGTAGAGCCCCGATTGGATGGAGCCCACGGTGTTGGTGCCGATCAGCTTTTCCGGCTCGCCGAACGAGACCCGCGGCAGGCGGGCAGCCCGTTGGAAAAGCGCGTCAGAGGCGATGTTGATACCAGGAAAGATGATGCCGCCGAGGTACTCGCCGGCGGCGGAGAGGGCGTCGAAGGTGATGGCAGTGCCGAAATCCACCACCACCGCGGGCCCGCCATACTTCTCGAAGGCAGCCACGGCATTGGCGATGCGATCGGCCCCCACCTCCTGCGGGTTGTCGTAGTAGATGCGGATGCCGGTCTTGATTCCGGGCCCGACGAACAGCGGAGAGAGGTTGAAATAGCGCTGCGCCAACTCGGCCACGGTGCGGTCGAGAGGGGGCACGACCGAGCTGACGATGATTCCGTCAATCTTGCCGGCGTCGATACCGGCCAACTGCAGCAGGTTGCGCGCCATGAGGCCGTAGCCGTCCACGGTCTGCTGGTGATTGGTCATCAGGCGCCAGTGGGCCAGCAGCCGCTCACCCTCGTACACCCCCAGCAGGGTGTTGGTGTTGTTGACGTTAATAACCAGCAGCACAGTCCTTATCCTTGACTCACCGAGCCCGGTGGCTGGTCCTGCCTGCCCCGCGTCCTTTGCGGGGAGCGAAGCCGAAGGGCACCGCCACCTAGAACCCCGCATAGTCCAACCCGGTGGCCATGCCACCGGGTCCCAGCGGCGGGGGCCGCTGGGCTGAACCGGTTGGCCAGGGGCTACGCTTCACGGATGTCGCCGGCCAGCACGGGGACGGTCTTGCCGTCCGCGTCGCGGCGCACCAGCAAGCAGCCGGTGGGATCAAGCCCCGCGGTCACGCCGCTGAACTCCTCCCGCGCGCCCAGCACCCGCACGTGCTTGTTGCGGGCATAGCTGGAAAATCGGCTGAAACGAGCAAGCAAAGGCCCGGCCCCTTCGGCCAACAGACGATTGTAGTCGCGCTCGAAAGCAGCAAGCAAGCGCTCCAAGATTTCGAGCCGCGAGTAAGTCTTTCCCCCGGCCAGGCGCAACGAGGTCGCAATCGTCTCCAGCGCGGGCGGAAACTTGGTGTGGTTGACGTTCACCCCCACGCCCACCACCAGGTAGCGGATGCGCTGGGCTTCCGCCTGCATCTCGGTCAGGATGCCGCAGAACTTCTTGCCCTGCGCCAACAGGTCGTTGGGCCAGCGCAGGTCCACCTCCAGCCCGGTGACTTCCACCACCGCCTCGCGCGCCGCCAACCCGGCCACCAGCGTCAGCAGATGCGCCTGCACCGGGCTGAGCGGCGGACGAAGGACCACCGTGCAGTAGATACCGTTGGTTTTCTCTGAGTGCCAGGCCCGGCCCAGGCGGCCCCGGCCGGCGGTCTGCTCTTCCGCCACCACCAGCGTCCCGTGCGGCGCGCCCACTGCGGCCAGCCGCAGGGCCACCGCGTTGGTGGATTCGGTCCGGAAAAAATGGTGGATGTGTTGGCCCACGGAAATTCCTTGCAGGCGTCTCTGAAGAATTTGCGGCAGCAAGATGTCGGGCATGCTCTCCAGTTGGTAGCCGGTGCGGCCGTGCCCTTTGATGCGCACGCCCAGGGCGCGCAAACGCTCCACCCAGCGCCAGACGCTGGAACGGCTGACCCGCATCTGGCGCGCGATCTTGGCGCCGCTCAGCACCACCATCGGGTGCTCCAGCAGCAAACCCAGCAGGCGGCTGAGGCGCCGGTCGGTGGGCTCTGCCACGCTCGCCTCCCCATCCGCCCGCCGGGGACGGGATGGGATCGGAAGCGTGGCGCGCTTGCTCATCACTCATTACTCATTACGCATTAAGGCAAGTTTCGCAATCAGCCCGGCTTAAGGCTTGGGGTTGCCGAGCGGAATCAGGTCGAAGCTGACGTCGGCCGCAGGCGCCGAGTGCGTCAACGCGCCCACGGAGATAAAGTCCACGCCGCACTCAGCGTAGGCGCGAATGTTGTCCAGCCCAATGCCGCCGGACGCTTCCACCAAAACGCGCCCTTGGACGATTTCTACCGCCTGCTTCACCTCTCTGACCTTCATGTTGTCCAGGAGAATCGCGTCCGCCCCGGCCTCCAGCGCCTCGCGCAACTCGGCCTGATCGCGCACTTCAACTTGAATCACCTGGGCGTTTCCGTACATTTTCCGCGCGCGGCGCGTGGCTGCGCCCACGCCCCCGGCCATCTGCGCGTGGTTCTCTTTGATCAGCAGGGCGTCGTAGAGGCCCATGCGGTGATTGGCGCCGCCACCCACGCGCACAGCGTAGCGCTCCAGCAGGCGCAGGCCGGGTGTGGTCTTACGGGTGTCGCGGAGCTGCGCCCCGGTGCCGCCCACGCGGGCGACAAAGCGACGCGTAAGGGTGGCGATGCCGCTCAACCGCCCCAGGAAATTCAGCGCCACGCGCTCCCCCCGCAGCAGCACGCGGGCGTCGCCCACCACCTCCGCCACTTGGCACCGGCTGATCTGCGCGCCCTCCTGCACCCACGCATGTACGCGGATGCGCGGATCGAGCCGCTCAAACAGCCGCTGCACCAGCGGCAGGCCCGCCACCACCATCGCCCCGTTGGCCAGCAGCGTTCCCCGGCCCCCCACAAAATCGGGCAGCACCGCCTGCGTGGTCAGGTCGCCTGCGCCCACGTCTTCGCTCAGGGCCCGGTCGAGGAGTTGGGCGATTTCCTGGCACTTCCAGTCCAGGGTCGGAATCACCTCAGCCGCGCTTGCCTTGTCGGGTGCTCCCATACTTCAACCTCCGCCTACCACTCTGACCCGTTCTTCACCGGCTTTCTCCCGCCGACCGGGCAGAGTCGGTCCCCAGCCGGTTCTCCAGCGTGCTCAACAAACTAGATATCTTTTCGTATTGGGTACTGAGTTCCTCCTTTCGGAACTCGATGCCTTGTACAACCTCCTGCGGCGCCTTGCGCTGGAACTGCTGGTTGGCCAGCTTGGTGCGCGCGCGCTCGAGCTGGCGTCCGAGTTTCTCTTTTTCCCGGCGCAGGCGCTTGACCTCGACCGCGAGGTCGTCCGGACTGAAAGGCACGCGGGCGTCAAAGCGGGCCGCATGGCGCAGCACGCCGCCCTCAGCCGGAAGCGAATCGCAGGAGAGCTTCAGTTCGGTCAGGCTGGCCAGCCGGACGATGACCTCCTGCTGCGAACGGAAAAGTTCGACGACGCTTTCCTCGGTGGCGGCCACCTCGCCGGGAACGCGGCGGCGAGCGTCAATCTTCATCTCGGCGCGGATGTTGCGCAGGGCGACGATGGCCTCCTGCACCAGCGCCATCTCCTGCGCGGCCTTCTCCCATTCGTCGGGAACCTTCCCGGCCTGCGGGAAAGGTGCCAGAGCGATGGACTCATACTTGTGCGGCAACTGCTGCCAAAGCTCTTCGGTGATGAAGGGCATGAAGGGGTGCAACAGCCGCAGCGACTCCTCAAAAACGCAGAGCAGGTTGCGAAAGGCGATGCGATTGGGTCGGCCAGCCTCGGAAAAAAGCCTGGGCTTCACCCACTCAATGTACCAGTCGCAGAAGTCGTGCCAGAAGAAGTGGTAGAGCTCATGGCTGGCCTCGTGGAAGCGGAAGCCCGCCAGCGCCTCCTCCACCGTCTTGGCGACCTCCATCATGCGGGTGTAAATCCAGCGGTCGGCCAGGTCCGGTTCCGTGGGCCAGCTTCGTTCACCGCTGCTCGGTTCGAGTGGAAATTTTCCGCTCAGGACTTGCTCGACCGATTCGCCCGAAGCCTCTTCAGCTTTGTCGAGGTTCATGAAGAGGAAGCGGGCGGCATTCCAGATTTTGTTGGCGAAGGCACGGTAGCTCTTCAGGCGGTCTTCGCTCAGCGAAATGTCGGTGCCGGGCGCCGCCATGATGGCTAGGGTGAAGCGCACCGCGTCGGTGCCGTAGCGCTCGGTGATTTCCAGCGGGTCCACCACATTACCGCGCGTCTTGGACATCTTCTGCCGGTCGGCGTCCCGCACCAGCGCGTGGATGTAAAGAGTGTGGAAGGGAATGCGCTGCTCGGTTTTCGGCTGGGGCAAAAAGTGCAGGCCGGTCATAATCATGCGCGCGTCCCAAAAGAACAAAATGTCGAAGCCGTTGATCATCAGCGTGGTGGGATAAAAGGCCTCCAGGTCGGGCGTCTGGTCCGGCCAGCCCAGGGTGGAAAACGGCCAGAGCGCCGAGCTGAACCAGGTGTCGAGCACGTCAGGGTCCTGGGTGAGCTTCCGGCTGCCGCACTGGGAGCACTCCGCCGGCGGGCTGGCGGCCTGAGGCCGCTCGTCAACCACTTCCACGCGCGAGTCCCCCGCCGGCGTCATGGCACCGCAGTCGCCGCAGTGCCAGATGGGAATGCGGTGGCCCCACCAGAGTTGGCGCGAGATGCACCAGTCGTGGACGCGCTCCATCCAGTCGAGATAAACTTTCTCCCAGTTCTCCGGAACGATCTTGATGAGGCCGTCGCGCACCGCTTGGATGGCCGGTTTGGCCAGCGGCTTCATCTTGCAGAACCATTGCAAGGAGACGCGCGGCTCCACCAGAGTCTTGCAGCGCTGGCAGAGGCCGACGGCGTGACGGTAGGGCTCGACCTTTTCCAGCAACCCTTGCGACTCCAGGTCGGCCAGAACCCGCTTGCGGGCCTGGAAGCGGTCCAGACCCTGGTAGGCGCCGGCGTTCTGGTTCATGCGGGCGGCGTCGTCCATGACTTCAATTTCGGCCAGGCCGTGGCGGCGGCCGACCTCGAAGTCGTTGGGGTCGTGGCCGGGGGTAATCTTGACCACGCCGGTGCCGAACTCGCGCTCCACGTACTCGTCGGCCAGGACGGGAATTTCCCGCTTCATCAATGGCAGCAAAACTTTCTGGCCGACAAATTTCCGGTAGCGCTCGTCGGCGGGATGGACGGCGACGGCGGTATCGCCCAGCAGAGTCTCCGGACGCGTGGTGGCAACGCTGAGACTGTGCTCCGTGCCAACCACCGGGTAGCGAATGGTGTAGAGCTTGGCATCGCGCTCCTGGTGCTCGACTTCGAGATCGCTCAGGGCAGTCAGGCAGCGCGGGCACCAGTTGATCATGTAACGCCCGCGATAGATCAGCTTCTCGCGGTAGAGCCGCAGGAAGGCTTCCAGCACGGCGCGGTAGAGCGCCGGCTCCAGCGTAAAGCGCTCGCGCATCCAGTCGCAGGAAGCGCCCAGGCGGACCATCTGCTTCTTGATGGTGCCGCCGCTGTGGGCTTTCCACTCCCAGACGCGCCGCTCAAACTCTTCCCGCCCGATCTGCTGGCGGTCAAGGCCCTGCTTGGCCAGCTCGCGCTCCACCACCACCTGGGTGGCGATGCCGGCGTGGTCCATCCCCGGCAGCCACAGCACCCGGTGACCCTGCATGCGCCGCCAGCGCATGAGGATGTCAATCTGGGTATGCTCGAGCATGTGGCCCATGTGCAGCGAGCCGGTGACGTTGGGCGGGGGGATGGCGAGCGAGAAGCTGGACTTGTCGGGCGCGCGCTGCTGGGCGGCCACTTCGGGCGTGTAGAGCTTGCGCTCCACCCACTGCTGCGCCCAGCGCGGCTCAATCGCGCCCGGCTCATACGCCTTGGGGATGTCTCGTTGTGCCATGGGTAGCCCACCGCGGCCCGGATGGGCTGCGACTACTCAGTATAAGGCAAGCCTGCGGAAATCCGAAAGCGAACCGAGGACTGAGTGCTGGGTCAGTTTCCGAGTAGGGCGTTATACGGCCAAGTGAGCGAGGCTCATTTGGCATTAAGGCGACTTCCCAGGGAGTAGGCGCGAGCAGTTAGTGAACACTGATTTCAGAACAATGCCGGCCGCCGTGATCTGAATAAAATGATGAGTTGGAACTCATCATTTCTTCAGTTCCTTCAAAACTTGCGGTGCATCTTTGGGCTCGATAAATCCCCCAGCTACGAGGAGCATTAGAAGCCCGCCAGTCGCTACTGCGGCGGTAGCCCACCCATTCTTGAACCTGACTTGTATTACAACCGTAAGCCAAAGAACACTGCCTGCGCCTAGCAAGAACAACAGAAGTAAGGTCGTCTTACCCATCGGGGCAAGCAATACGAGAAGGATGAGGACAACTGCGACGGACAGGGCCGGAGCAATGATCCAGACCTTTGAGAGTGGAGCCTCCGGCCTTTCAAGATAGTCTTCAAGCTGCAAGCCGTGAATCTCAAATGCATCTCTTATTTCTTGGAGGGTGCCTTCAATCCGTCCGATTTTCATTTTCCACCCCCATTTGCAGGGGGCAGAATGCGCTTTACATCAGTATCTGCGGCAGAATCGTTCCATTGGCTTGGATCGTCCTCGCCCTTGACTAAGATGATCCGGTTATCTTCCATGATGACGTTTGTGCCACCAAACTTGAAGCCAGAAAGATTTCCACCAAACGCTCGTTGCTCAATTCCTGTCAAGGCTTCGTTAACGGTTTCGCTCTCCGGCCTGAACTCGTCGGTGTTAGAGATTCCTGGCCCAATCTTGAACTCTAGGATTGCGCCCTGTGAATTGGCCGGAAAAACCGTGCACGCAAGGCCGATGCCTGGCCGCATGTATGGCGCCAGACGGCGACGAAAGTTATTTATGTACTCCTGGATGGTTTGCTTGTTCTTCATCTTAGCAGCTTAGTGAGTTCTAAGTCCTGTTTAGGCTGACCTGGATAAAACCGGTCCTGGTCGGCCTAAGACGAAACCGCCGGCGGCGAGCCGGGGCGGCGACCGGTTTGATTGTAACTTCTTCTTCCATGCCCAACAACTTTCCTCACGATTTCAGGCCGGGCCGGTCAGTCCGGATAATTCCGCCGCTCTCGCTGGAGGGTTTCCGAAGAAGGTCGAGTGCTGTGGAGGCACAACTGACCGTATAGTCGGCTAACCGGAAACAGACCCACTACCGAGGACTGGGTAGTGGGTCTGTTTCACGATATTGATTTTGCCGCTGAGCCCGGCGGCCTGCCCGCCTAGGGCGGGCAGGCCGCCGGGTGGATTAAGGTGGTACAAACGCCCCGTGGCAGGTGCCCTTCGGCTCCGCTTCCCTCGGCTACGCTCGGGACAGGCAGGACAGGCCACGGGGCTCGGCGCGATCGTCCCATTTGTAAACTGATCCACCACCGAGGGCTGCGGGGGTTCAGCGGATGACAGCTATTCTTTGAGTTTTCCTTTGAGGAGGTTTTCGGCCAGGGGACGCACGATTTCGCGGGCGATGGCTTCCGTCACCTGCGGGGAGAGCTGCTCCAGAACCTGTTTGACGACTTCTTCCACCACCGCCGGGTTGACGATGTGCTGCGTTTCGGCGACCTCGGCCACGGCTTCACGCGCCGACTTGGCGATGGCCTGGTCGAAGGTGCCGCCAAACTCGGCGGCGGGCGCGGCTTCTGCCGGCGCAGCTTCTTCCGTAGAACTCTCTTCCGCGCTCGCAGGCTCTTCTGCGACAGGGGCGGGCTCTTCGGCTGAGGTTTCCTCGACCGCCGCAGTTTCTTCCACTTCCCAGGTAGATTTTTCCGCCGCACCCTCCGCGGTCACCGCCGGCTCCTCGGCCGCCGCAAGGGGTTCTTCGGCGGCTGCTGCTCCCTCCGCTGAGGGTTCCTCGGCGGCGGAGGCGGTCTCCTCTGCTGCGGACGAACCTCCCGCCTCTTCCGCGACCGCCGATCCTCCCCCATCTTTCCATTGGCTGTCCCAGTCGGCGCCCGTAGGAATTTCGGGCGCGCCTTCCTGCGGTCCGGTCATTTCCCACGGCTGGGCCAAGTTGGTCGGCGCGATAATAGTTTCTTCGTCGGGTTTCGCGGGGGGAGCCTCAGCAGCCGGCTCTGGGGCGAGCGGCTCCGGGACAAGAGGAGGCTCAGCCGCAGGCGCGGCTTCCTCCTGTTCTCCTTCCGCCGCCGGCGCCTCTTCCAACATCTCGGTGAAGCTCATCGGAGTTTCGGTGGGCTCGAATTTCAACGCTGGACGAGCGGGAATCTCTTCCTCCGGTTCCGGTTCCGGCTCGGGTTCAGGCACGACCGGCGCCGGTTCAGCCACGGCATGCTCCGGCGGCGCAGACTCAGCCGGGCGCTGTGCGACCGCCTGTTCCAGAAACCCCTGGATGGTGCCGAGAGTATCTTCCGGCTTGGCGAAAGGCTTTTCCAACTTGCCGTCGGCCCGCACGCGGCCGGCTTCCTTTTCATCGTAGGGCTCGAGCGTGCTGGCCAGCAGCAGGACCGGGACGTAAGCGAAGTCGCTGTGGTTCTTGATGTACTCGCACACCTCGTAGCCGGAGCGGACCGGCATGAAGATATCAGCCAGCACCACGTCCGGGCGCACGTCCGGGAGCTTGCGCACGGCGTGCTCGCCGTTCGACACGCTCACCACCTCGACCCCCGCGCCCTGAAGCATCTCGGTGAGCTGCCGCTGGATTTTTAAGCTGTCGTCTGCAATCAGAACTTTGCCTGCCACCTGTGTCTCCGACCCCGCTGTTTGTTCTCCCCTCCCTTGCTCCGCGCGCTAAACGCAGCCGCAAACAGAGTCAAGCCGGATTCAACCCACGTCCAGCACGGCAACACCGGAAGGACTACTAGAAGGGGAGGAGTTTGCGCCAGAAGGACTTCTTCTTGCCGGAGGCTTGCTTCTGGTTTTTGCGCTGGGTGGCGTCTGCCACCTGCTGCTTCTGGGCGGCCGCGGTGCCCTGGTCTTCGGCGCCGGCGGGGACGGTCTGCACGGTGCCCGCCGGCAGGTCTTCTGCCGTCTGCACCGACACCGATCTTCCCTGGCTGCCGGCGGCGCGTTGGGCCGGCAGAGCCGGATCAGAAATGTTCTCCGGAGGCTCCAGCGGAGGCGGGCCCAGCCGTGCCGCCGCCGCCGAGGTATCGGGCCGCCCGGTAAAGCGCCGGAACACACGTCCCAACAACCCGGGGCGCTCGGGTTTGCTGCCCACGGTCTCGATGTTCTGGGCGCGCGCCAGCAGCACGGGGTCGGGCTCCGGGAGGGGACGCTCCATGCGAGCCAACTCCACTTTGGCATCCTCAAAGTAGCTGCCCAAGGAGTGTTCCCGGACGATGCGCCCGTAGTAGTGGGCGGCGCGCTCCTGGTCCCCGGACCAGGCCGGCGGATTGGGAACGTGGTAAATCCGCGCCAGCATCCAGAGGGCGCGGTCGCGCTTGCTATAGTTGGGGTAGCGTTCCACCACCTCGTTCAGGCGAGAAATGCTGGCCAAGTACGACTTCTTGACGTAGTAAAAGCGCCCCACGCGGAACTGCCCTTCGGCCAGCACTTCCTGCACTTCCAGCAGCTTGCGCTCTCCTTCAGCGGTGTATTCACTTTCCGGAAAGTTGCGGAGCAGGAGCTGGAATTCCCGTTCAGCACGGAGGGCGTAGGTGTTGTCGCGGTCGGGCAGTTCCAGCCGCCGGTAGGAACACATGGCGGCGCGGTACTGGGACCGGCCGGCCGCGGGGGAGTTGGGAAAGAAAGTGATGAAGTCCTTGTACTCCACCTCGGCATGGGTAAGGTTGGCCGAGCCGCTCTCCTCGTAGTAGGAGTCCGCGATGGCCAGCTTGGCGTCGGCCAAGTAGTCGCTGTCGGGGTAGGCGTTGAGCAGGGTCTGGAGGGTCAGGCGGGCCACCTCAAAGCGCTTGTTCTTGATGTCCTCCAGCGACTTCTCATAGAGGATTCGGTCGGGCTCCGCCGACTCCGTCGGGTCGAGGTCCTGGTGCTTGTGGCGATGGCAGCCGGCCGCTGCGGCCAGCAACACTGCCAGCGCCGCAAAGAAAAGAACGCGCTTCGTTCGCCCCTTCACTCCCTCCCTCGCTGCGGGCTTAGACTTTGGTGGCGGTCGCCAGCGAAGCCGCCCTCCGCAGTTGCTCAAAGCTGGCGCGCGGATTGGAAGTGTGGAAGATGGCGCTGGCGGCAACCACAACGTCAGCCCCCGCGCGTACAACCGCTTCAATCGTTTTTACCCCAATTCCGCCATCCACTTCAATACGAAAATCTGCTCCCTGCGCCGCCCGCCACTCGCTGAGCTGGCGTATCTTTTCCAGCGCGCCGGGAAGGAACTCTTGTCCGCTGAAACCGGGATTGACCGACATGACCAGTACGAAATCCAGCGTCCCCAGCACTTCGCTCAGCGTCGCCACCGGGGTGGCGGGGTTCAAGGCCACGCCGGCCTGCGCGCCGGCGGCCCGAATGACTTCCAGCGTCCGATCCAGGTGCGGCGTCGCTTCCTGGTGGACCGAAATCATGTCCGCGCCCGCCTCCGCGAAGCGCTCAACGAAGCGGTCGGGCTCCGCAATCATTAGATGGCAGTCAAGCGCCAGATCGGTTGCCTTGCGCAGGGAAGCCACCACTGGAAGGCCGATGGTGATGTTGGGCACGAAGTGCCCGTCCATCACGTCCACGTGCAGCAGGGTGCAGCCCGCTTGCTTGAGCTCGACGATCTGCTCGCCCAGACGGGCAAAGTCCGCCGCCAAAATTGACGGCGCTATCTCCACCCCCTCTTTGGCTCGCGCTACCCTCATTCCTTCCCCCTCGAGCTGCTGCCATTCTAGCACATCACGGCGGCTGATTCTTTTCCGTGATGTTCATCACCTGACCCGCCCCCGTGGGTTTCCGGGCCGAGGCCACGTCGCTAAGTCGCTGGTGGAAACGCGACCCAAAGGCTACAGGCAGCCCCTGGTTCCGGAGTTCGGTTCTAAATTGCTATCCTGTTGGTTCGGTTTGCCTTCTTTTTAGGCTGCTACTAGGACCAACCTTCCTTGGCCATTTCGCCGTCCAGCAGTTCTATGGACCGACGAAATTCGCTGTATAGTTCGAGGGGGATCGTGATCCTTTCTTCGTTGGCCGTGTCTCTTGTCCACGTGCGCCGAAGAAGATGCGAAAATCCGCAAATTCATTCCCTTGATACGTGCGAAGAGCTATGACGATCTCCTCGATTTCACTCTTCCGCAACCGAGCGATGATACGATCTTCCATGGTGCCTCCGTGCTGGCATGCGTACTGCAAAGCCGAGAGCAGATGATCGCCGACTAGCTCAAGGATACGCCCGCAGTCTTAGCGACGTCCAGTAGGGCACGATAGAGATCGCGCAGTTTTTCGACCTTCGCACCGTTGCCGTTCCTGAGGTCGTTCACTTCCGACAGTGGTGTATTCCTAAGTTGCTGCGTGGTTTGCGCCATGCTCCAATAGTAGTCAGAGCTCCTCGCGGGGTCCGTCTCGTTCAATACTCGTTCGGCCGTGCGTATGTCTTTGCGCTCGAACTCCTTCATAGCGCGCTGGTTAGCCAGAACGTCGGGGAAGATTCTGACATGCTTGGCGTCCGGGAATTTCCCGACGAATACCCACTTGCGAAAGTTCTTCATGAATTGAGGGTCTTTACTCCGCTTCTCGCGGAGTTCCTTCTTCTTCATGAATTCCTCGAAGTGTGAGAATCGGTTGATACCCTGTGGATCAGCCGTCTCCGCGAGGTAGATATTGGTTTCTTCATAGGCTGCAATTTTTTGAGCGATCTTGGCCCTCGGCCACCGAAGGTGAGCAGTCAGAAAGTCGTAAGTCTTCGCAAACTGCTTGTTCATCTTCCAGACATACTCTGCCCGTTCATAGGCGCGCCACTCGATCTTACCTGCGATGTGCAGTTCACCGAGGAGCTTAACAAGCTGCTCCTCCGAAAAGTTTCCCGGAAGAATCTGGACATAGACCTTTGCGAACCGCTCTTCCTTTGGATACTTCTTGTGGAGCTCACGGAGCACAACGGTGCGGCAGTTGCCTTCGACTACGAGGCCTTCACTTTTGAGGAAAGGGTCGTGCATCAGCCCGCCATTTCGGAGCACACTTTGGTAGAGATCCTTGACGGCGTCCATGGACCAGAGCAGTTCATGAAGCTGCGCATCCGTCCCGACCTTACCCTGCTTGCGGAGCTGGGTCAGTTGATAGCTAAGGCGCTGGTTGGAAGGATCGAGCTTCAGGAAGGAAATAGGCACCTGTTTGCGCTCTAGCACAAAGTCCCGGTTGCCGATGCGGATGGTGAGTTCGTTCGTTTTCTCGGGGGCCTGGATTGTCTTAGTCATTGTTGGTCTCTTATAGTTTAATATAGTCTTATTAGACTAATATATACTACCATGAACTGAGTGGCTGTCAAGAACTATATTCGCTTCTTTTTCAGTAGATTGTAAACGGCTGGGCGGTTGAGCCTACAAGGAGGTTTGGCAAGAGTCGCGAAGGAAGCACGGATGCGGGCACCGGTGGTGGACCTGCCTCCGGTCATTGTGGCCCTCCCCGGCGGGACCGATTCGGCTTGTCTGGCCTGGGGTAGCCAAGCAAGTGGCTGCGTGAGCCCGCGCTGGATCTCCGTACCGCTGTGCCAAAGGCATGTAGTTTTCACACACCAGAGTTGGGGTACCCAAGCAGCGCTCTATCAAGCAATTGGGGGCGCGGTTAACTCAAGGTTTTCGAGACAGCAGGAAGGGCCTCTGGTTGCCGAACCCAGAGGCCGTGATGGTGGCGCTAGGTGGTTTCTAGCCTTTCCCCGCTCTTCAGGTGCAGGCCGTTGATAAAGTCCGCCGCCGCCACGCGCTTGCGCCAGAAAGGAAATGGTTTCGGCACGGTCTAACCGAAATGGAGCTCGGAGGTTGTCTTCGTGGAGCGTCGATTGAAAGAAGTGCTGAGGTCTTTGTGTGAGACCAAAGACTGCTAGCGGGCGGCGCGCGAGCGCAGAACCCAGCGGAAGGGCAAAGCAAAGCTAAACTGAAAGTCGGGAACATCCCGGGTGAGGCCGATCCCGAGGCCCACATCCACCGAGCGTCCCGGCGCCAGCACGTAGGAACTGCCCACGCGGAAAGTTCCCGTGGAGAGAAAGGATCCGGGTACTGAACCGCCGTCCAGGGACGTCCGCCCGGCGAACTGTTGATCCCAGCCGAAACTGATGGAGGACTCCAGGTTCAGCGCCAGGGCCAAGCCAAGCTGGTACCCCCACGAGTTGCCGGGGTTGATACGGCCCACCGGCTTGCTGGCAGCTAGGTTGTTGGTGTAGGAGAAGCCACCGAAAAACACCACCGGGTCGCGCACCTTGACCGCCGTCAACGTTGCCTGCCAACTGCGGAAGCCGGTTCCCGGCGCCGGTGTGGTGGAGGCCAGGGCAAACGGGTCGGGCCCGGTGACGGTTTTCCAGCGGAAGCCGGCCAGCAGGTTGGGCCGTGCTCCCCGCTGCCGCATGAGTTGACGGGACAACCCGAACTCTATGTCGCCTAACGCAAAGATGCTCCGCTTTCGCTCTTGCTCGTCCGCTGTCACGGTTCGTTCCACCTCATACCCGACCGGTACCCGGACGTCAAACTGGAAATTCCCCGGCAGACCCAGCCGGGTGGTGAAGGCGGGCAGGAGAATGTCGCGGCGCACGCGCTCCGAGACAATGTCTCCCACCACCAGAACCGGGAAAATCGCGAACCCGTCGATGCTGATGACATCCGACGAGGAATTGAAGTAGGTGAAACTCTGCTCAATTTCGAGCGTCCAAGGAGGCAGCAGCAGGCCGCCTTTTTGGATCAGGGTGCGCTCCAAGGCGGCTTGGGCCAGCCGCTCCTCTTCGTCGTACTCTCCCGCCCGGGGAGGCACCGGGTCTTGTTCGGAAGGTTTGCTGGCTTTCGCCGTTGTGGGAGAGGTAGAAAAAGCGCTCAGTCCTTGGACTTTCCGCTCCAGCGCTTCCACGCGCCGGAGGAGGTCGAGAATCACTTGGTCACGCTGTTGCAAGGCTTCCCGGAGCTTTTTGATCTTGTCATCTTGATCATCTGCGCGCACCACTGGGGTCCCGGCCGCGAGAAGAAGCAGAAGGATGAGCGCTCGCGAGACACTCTCCGTTTTGGACCAGCGTCGAATCATGTCTTAGGGGGACCGCCGAGTCAGGGGAGCGAGGCCACCTGCGCGCAGCCCCCGATAGATGGAGCCAACGTCGGGAAAGGGTAATTTCTCGGCCCGCGCAGCCGCTTGGCCGGGAGCGGAAGAGGGCTTCCGGGGAAGCACGACGAACCCGATGCCGTTCTTCCAGATTTTGAGGAACCGCTCCACTGCCATGGTCAAATTGCCGAAAGTCGGGTCGGCCAGGATCACTCGGCCGCCCATCACACCACGAAACACCACAAAGTGGTCGTAGCTTTTGATCCGGATCGGGACGATGGCCGCCCCACCCAGCCCCGCCAGTTCGTCCAGACTGAGGTCGGCATACCCTTCCGCGTTGTACCCGCGAAACTGGACAAACCGCTTTAGGTCCAGGAGGGAAAACCCTCCCCGGGATCGGACGCGCACCGGGTCGGTCCGGTGCAGCACCCAAACCACTACCGCGGTCTCGGGTGTGGGGTCGCTAAGGTCATAGGTCAAAAGCGTGCTCAACGCCGCCGACCCGCAACTGAGGTCCCAGCGCTGACGCACGATGCGGGCCTGACGGATCTCCTGCAAGGATTGGACAGCCGTAGTGGCTCTGACCCCGCCCAAGCTGAGGGGCAGGCGCTGCGCCGAGGCCGGGGATGCTCCGGCCAGAGCGAGCACCGGTGCGAGCGCTAGAATGGCGGGGCAGCAGTTTCTCACAGCTAGAACTCTTTTGACAGGTTGATCTGCTGCACGCTGCCGACGGTGGAGTTGATGTTGATGTTCAGATTGACGAGCACCTGGATGAGAGAATTGACCGCGTTGACGTTGATGAGAGAACGCAGATTCCCTTGAGCGTTGTCGCGCAGGATGAGGATGGCGGCGCTGGGCGGAAGCTCCGCCTCCAGCAGCTCGATGGTTCCGCTGCCATTTACGGTGTGGGAGCGCCCGGCGCGGCCTTCGAAATGAAACCTGACCACGCCGTCCACCACCTCGGTCCAAACCCCGGCGGCGGTGACCTGGTCCAACTCCTCGTCACTGAGTTTGCGTCCCTCCGCCCCGGCCGGGCTCACCGCTCCGAAGAGCAGTAAGCCTGCCAGGGAGAGAAGAAGAATGCGTTTCATGATTCACCTCATTTTCTGCCAGGAATCTCTGATCATTGGCGCTGAGTGATAAAGTTGCGTTGCGTTAGGTTGAGAACTGAGCTCATCGTTCCTGCCCGCGAGACGTTCACGGCGTTCGCCACCACGCTGCCGGCCGCATTCACTCCATTCAAGACTCGGATGTCTTCCTGGGCGAAGTCCGAGAGGAGCACAGAATAGTCCGTCTCGACATCCAGCGTTCCATCGCTCATCACAATGTATTCGGCTTCGGCCTCGGTCATGCTGGCCGGGACGAGAATCGTCCGGCTCCCCTCCGAAGTGCTGGAGAGGGATGCGGTGATCGAGCATGTCCCGAAGACGACCAGGCACGCCGAGCCGTCCACAACCTGCATGGAAATAGGGGGTAAACTCACACTCCCCGTAACTGTTTCCGTGCGCGTTTCTGATTCCGTGTCTGTGTGGCAGATTGTCCCGAAAAAGACGCAGCTTTCTTCCGTGGTTGTAACCGTGGTGCTGATGACGGAGTCGATGCTAACTGCTCCGGCACCAATGTCGGCAGTAAACGTGCCCGCGCCCGCAAACCCCACCCCGATTGGGATGGTTGTCAGCAAGAATGCGGGAACTACCTGGGCTTGAGAAGTGATCGAGCGGGTCTGCTGGAAGGATTCATCCAGATTGATTCCTTCCAGCTTCCACTCGCCCAGGTGGGAGGAGCGGCGCTGGTCCTGGAACACGAGGTTCGCCTGACCGACGTTGAACTGGGCCTCGGCAGCCATCCCCGCCAGCCTCCCATCCCACACGTTTATCCCGTTGGCTACGCTGCTCTGGGCGGAATTGACCATGTTCAGGGCTCGGCTCCCCTTCTGAGCCGAGCCCTTGAGGTCAATGATGGCGGTGGGCCGCAACGTCGCGGTCGAGGAGTTCCCAACAATGACGCCGCTGCGCCTTTCACCGCCTGCTTCGGTATGCCCGGCGGTGATGCGGGCCATCTGGACATCGGTCAGAGGACGCGACTGCCCGAAAGCCTGCCCGCCGTGCGCCAGGACCAAAGCGCCGACCAAGAGGTAGACACTTCGCATGATCATCCTTTGCGATTGCCGCCGTGTGCCGGCGGCTGCGATCTTCTCCAGCCCCCTTCGGGGAAGCTGGTTTTAGCGCCGCTGGATGATCACATTGCTCTGTGTCAGGTTCAGGACCGGGCCCACCGTCGGCGTCCGGGACACGTTAACGGCGTTTGCCACCACGCTTCCGGCGGCATTGACCAGGTTCAGCGCCCGCACGTTCTGCTGTGCGTTGCTAGTGAGGAGCACGGAGTAATCGGTTTCAACTTCGAGCTCGGAGTCGTCCACCACGATGTACTCGCCTTGAGCACCATAGAGCGCAAAAGGCGACCGCACGCTTAGAGTGCCGCTGGATGTGCTGCTGTCGGTCCCCTCCGAATCGCAGGATCCCATGGCCACAGCACATATCACACCATCAGCAGTAAAGCTCAGGTCCGGCAGGATCCAGGTCAAAGTTTGGCTAGTGGTTGCGTCGGCGGTTATCTCCACACCCCCGCTGATGAGCCCAAACCCGATGTCAGCGCCTGCCTCGGCAGACACGGAAACACTTAAGCCGGGATTTCCGTTTTGCCTGCCCCTGATGGCACGTTTATACACCCGATCGCCGCCGATCGCACAAAAACTTCGATCGTCGCACAATCGTTCAGCTTCAAAGGCCTTCATCTGAGCCCGCGCCGACGTGCGACCGACTGGAACCCCTGCTTTTCGGGCATTTCTCAGACACCGCTCCACACGTGTGCCCCGTGTCATCGCCGGGCGGGCTTCGTTGCACTTCAGGCCGCGCGTCAGCCTGCCGGCACGGGTAGCGCCCAGATCCTCCGCAGCATGTCGCCGAACAGCCGCCGCGTGAGATGCCCTTCCGCCAGCAGAAGCCAGTAGTACCGCGCATGCTTCACCAGCCGGCCCCCAGTTTTCACCAGTCGCTGCTGGAGACTCGTGAGCGACCAGCGCTTGACCCGCAGCGGAAGGACCAGTCTGCGCCACAAGTTGCCCAGATTGTAGGCCAGGACGCTCAGTTGCAGGCGCACCTCGTTCGCCCGGAAACGATGGCACGACAGCCGCGTCCAGTGGGTGGCCTGCTTGCCTTCCTTGATCCATTGCTCCGCCGTACCGCGCTTGTTGTAAAACCGCACGACCGAGCGGCTCGGGAGGGCCGTGTTGGTCACGATGAAGCCGACGCGAGGGAACAGCTCACCTTGGTGGTGCTCCACCTTGGCGACGATCCGTCTGGGCGTGGTCCAGCTCTTGGCCTGATAGCGGAAACTCTGGTAGCGCACCAAGGGCTTGCAGCTCGGCCGTCCCGGCGGACGAAAGAGGATGTCTTCGATTTCCAGCTCCAAGCTCTTGTTCGCCGGCATGCGAATGGCATAGTCCACGTCGCGCTGCTCGAGCGCGTCGTAGATCTCGGGCTTCGCGAACGCGGCGTCTGCGCGGAACGCTACGCGCTTGCCCTCCACCTGCTGCCGGTCAATCTCCGGTACGAGCAGGTCGTCCCAGTCGTCGGCGCTATGCACGTTGCCTGGCCGCAGCGTGGCGGCGAGGCAGTCCCCATGCTCGGTGAACAGAAACAGCGGGTGGTAGCAGACGGACTCGAAGTGCCCGTTATAGGCGCTCCCTTCCTGCGCCCCATGCACCGGGCTCTCGCTCGAATCCATGTCGAGCACGATCCGGTCGGCGCGCGTCGCCATCTCGGCCTGTGCAAGCACCTCCCGGTTCACGGCCCTCAACCCGACGAGATTCTCCTCGTGGGTCAGCAGCTCTGTCTCGAACCAATGCAGCGTCGATGTCAGCGCCGCACCCCGGTCCCAGCGCTTTGGCGACCCGATGAGACGAAATGTTGGGTCTGCCGACACGCGCCCCGCGTCGTTGAGATCTTCGTAGCCCGCGAGGCGACTGTAGACCGACTGCCGCAGGAGATCCACCACGCTGAACTGGGTGTTCATCCCCTGTCGGGAATCGCTCAGGTGCTCGGCGATGAGTGTCTCCAGCCCCAGACGTTCATCCAACTCGCGCACCAGAATGAGGCCAGCGTCAGAAGTGACGCGCGATCCCTGGAACGCGACTTTCAAGAAGCCGTTGAACGCGAACTGGAATGGCTCGTGTTGTAATTCACCCACCGGGTGTCACCCTCCGTAGTGTGGTTCCTTACGTCGGAGCCCCAAAACTCAAGGCGCAGCGACTGGTCCTGGCGATACGGTACCACAGCCAAATCGGAAATCCGGGTTAAGTCGTTCGTGACCTCGATGCTCCCGCCATCAATGTCCAGGCCGATCGACCCCGCTCCCGCGAAGCCCTTCCCGGCTCGGATTTCTTGGCCGAGAATCGCGATGAGAGTGTTGACACTTCCTGTATTGGTTGTGTCCCGCGTTGAATTGAACGTCTCATCCACATTGGCTTCAGGCCGCACATACTCCGGCACACTGGCCGAGCGAGCTTGGTTCTGAAGGATGAGGTTTTCCTGATTGACGTTGAGTTCGGTTTCTGCGGTTTGGCTGTCCAGGCGCCCGTCCCACACGTTGACGCCATTGGCCACGCCGCTCTCGGCTGCGTTCACCAAGTTGAGGGCCCGGGCATCTTGCTGGGCTCCACCGTCCAGTTCTACGTTCCCCGTCTTCTTGATGCTTGCCGTAGAGGAGTTTCCGACGATGGCGCCCCCGCTCGCGTCCGAAGCCTCATTCACGTGGGTACTCCCGGCGGTGATGCGGTCCAATTGTTTGTCCACCAAGCGCTGCGCTTTTGTCTTGGCCTTGGTGAGTTTTGTTTTTGCGAAACTATCTGTTGCAGGCAAAGCGAACAACGACACAACCAACAGAAAAACTATCCGTTTCATAGATGCCCTCCAATTCTAGAGTGAAGATAAACCCCTCCCCTATGTGATGTTCGCAGCATTTGGCCTTCCAACTCTGGACTTTAGGCTCTTTTTTCCGAAAGAATAAGCTTCGATGGATCAACAACTTATGTACCCCTCCTGGGAGTCGGCCGCAGCCGCCAGACTCTGTAAGGTCAAAAAGATGCAAGGATGTAGCCGGTAACTACACTTGGTTGCACTAAGCCGGGACAGGATGATCTCTGATTGCCCAAACCAGAGGTCTGTGCCGGAACGTTGTGGTTTTCACACACTGGAGTTGGGGTACCCAAGCAGCGCTCTATCAAACAATTGGGGGCGCGGTTAACTCAAGGTTTTCGAGACAGCAGGAAGGGCCTCTGGTTGCCGAACCCAGAAGCCGTTATTGTGGCGCTAGGTGGTTTCTAGCTTTTCCCCGCTCTTCACGTGCAGGCCGTTGATGAAGTCCGCCGCCGCCACGCGCTTGCGACCCGCCAACTGGACTTCTTTCAGGCGGAGCCAGGTTCCCTCCCCCGTCGCATCGGGAGAACACGCCACATACAACTCGTGCTTTTCCACCAGCAAGGTTCCCGGCGCGGGTGTGGTGACCACGCCCGCCGGCGCCGCCACCGGCCGCGCCCACCACAAGCGCAACACCTGCCCACGAAAACCGGTGTAGGCGCCGGGCCAGGGCAGCAGGCCGCGGATGCGGTTGTAAATCTCCTCCGCCGTCCAGGACCAACTCACCCGACCGTCTTCTTTCTTGAGCAGCGGAGCCTTGGAAGCCTGGGAGTGATCCTGCGGGCGCGGCGCCAGGCTGCCTTGCGCAAGCCCGGCCAGCGTGCGCAGCATCAGGTCTGCGCCCATCCCTGCCAGCCGCTCTGCCAGCGTCACGCTGGTGTCTTCGGGGCCGATGGAAACTTCCTGTTGGAGTAAGACCGGGCCGGTGTCCATGCCCTGGTCAATCTGCATGGTGGTCACGCCGGTCCGGGTTTCCCCGCGGATGAGCGCCCACTGCACCGGGGCGGCGCCGCGATACTTGGGCAGCAAGGACGCGTGCAAGTTGATCCAACCCTGCGGCGGCAAGGTCAACAGATCGGCGGGAATAATCTGCCCGTAGCCGACAATCACCACCACCTCCGGGCGGTAGCTTTGCAGCAGCTTTTGCCCCGCTTGGCCGCGCAGTTTTTCCGGCTGCTCGACCGTGAGGCCAAGTTTCTCCGCCGCCGCTTTTACCGGCGGTGCCGCCAATTTCATTCCCCGCCCGCGGGGCCGGTCGGGTTGGGTCACCACGGCAAGGAGGGAGTGCCCCGCGCCGTGAATAGCCTCGAGCGTGGGCACGGCAAACTCCGGTGTTCCACAGAAAAGGACTTTCATCGTGCACCCTGCGGCGAGGTTGTGAACCCGATTCGGGTGAACCGGCTACCAGTCGCCGGCCTTGATCTGCTTGCGAATCTTGCGGCGAATCATGTCGCGCTTGAGCACCGAGAGACACGCAATGAACAGCCGCCCGCGCAGGTGGTCGATCTCGTGGCAAAAGGCGCGCGCCAACAATCCGTCGCCGGTCAGCGTGACCTCCTTACCGGTGGCGTCTTGCGCCCGCACTGTGACCCGCGCCGGGCGCGTAACCTCAGCGTTGTAGCCGGGGAGACTCAAGCAGCCTTCCTCCTCCCTCTGCTTCCCTTGGCTGGAGATGATCTGCGGGTTGGCGATCACCTGGCGGGCTTTGGGGTCTTCCCCGTTGGTGACGTCAATCACCGCCAGTTGCTTGGAGAGGCCGATCTGCGGCGCCGCTAACCCCACGCCGCGCGCGGCGTACATGGACTCGAACATGTCCTCGACCAACTGGGCCAGTTCCCGATCAAACACGGTCACCAGCGCCGCTTCCTGCTCCAGCACCGCCGCACCGTATTTGACGATGGGATAAATCATTTTAGGAACCACCCGTTCGACAGGCTCAGGGCAAGCAGATTCACACGGATACACACAGATATACTGCTATTACCTCTAAACCACATTAAACGACGAAACGCCGGTATTGTAGTCTTGGGCAGCCAAAGTTGAACAGAAGCCCGACACGAACACGGGTTGCCTTCAGATAATTCAGCAACTGAGCCTCATGGATTGAGTCGAGTTTACTCGCCGTCTTGAGTTCCACGATAACCCGACCGTCAACAACCAAATCTGCTTGATAGTCCCCAACGAGTGTTCCCTCATATCGGACTTGAAGCGGTTTCTGTTGTTCAACCGGGACGCCCATCCGGCTCAGCTCAACCACCATCGCGTTCTCATAGACTTTCTCCAAGAAGCCACTGCCGAGCGTGTTCTGTACTTTGAAAGCAGCGCCAAGGATTTTCTCGGTCAGTTCTTTCTCCAAGAGTGATGCTCTGTTCGATTCGCCCTTTGTCTTGACCGTGTGCATCCGTGTGCATCGGTGGTTTCAAAACTCGTTTAGCTGTTTTTGATAGGCGTGGAAGTTGCGCAGCGCTTCCTCCAGGGTGTCGCCGCCGAACTTTTCCCGCACCGCCCCGGCCAACACCAGCGCCACCATCGCCTCGCCGATCACGCCCGCGGCCGGCACCACGCAGACGTCGGAGCGCTCGTAGGCCGCGCGCACGGTCTCCTTCGTCTTCAGGTCCACCGATTGCAGCGGACGCCGCAGGGTGGAAATGGGCTTCAGGTAGCCGCGCACCGCCACGTCTTCGCCGTTGGTGATGCCGCCTTCCAACCCGCCGGCGTGGTTGCTGGCTCGGGTGAAGCGGCGGCGCCCAGAGTCGTAGCCGATTTCGTCGTGGACTTCGGAGCCGAAGGCGGCGGCGCTTGCTACGCCGGTTCCGATTTCGACTGCCTTCACCGCCTGAATCGACAGCACCGCCTGCGCCAGCCGCCCGTCCAGCTTTTCATCCCAGTGCGCGTGCGAGCCCAGCCCCGGCGGAACGTCGTGCGCCACTACCTCGAAGGCGCCGCCCAGGGAATCGCGGGCCTCAATGGCCCGGTCAATGAGCTGCTTCATCGCCGCCCCAAGTTTCTTGCCCACGCAGCGGACCTCAGCGTCGGTTGGCGCGCAGGCGGCTTGAATCTCCTCCCAGGTGGCGGTCCGCTCGAAGCGCACGCTGCCGATGGCGACCACGTGACTAAGAACCTCGATGCCAAACGTCCGCAAAAATTCCTTTGCCACCGCCCCGGCGGCCACGCGCGCGGCGGTCTCGCGCGCGCTGGCCCGCTCCAGAATGTAGCGCGCGTCCTTGAGGTTGAACTTCAGCACTCCGGCCAGGTCGGCGTGTCCCGGGCGCGGGCGCTCCAGCGGGCGCTGCTTTTCCGCCAGCGCGGGGCTCTCCTCCACCGGCAGGGCGTCTTCCCAATGCGTCCAATCCAGGTTGGCAATCTGCAAAGTAATGGGGGCACCGATGGTCTTGCCGTGGCGGACGCCGGAGAGAATCTGCACGCGGTCGTGCTCGATTTTCATCCGCCCGCCGCGTCCGTAGCCGGCCTGCCGGCGCTGGAGTTCTCGGTTGATGAAGTCAATCGCAACCGGCACGCCCAGCGGCAGCCCCGACACCCAGGCCGTCAGGCACTGCCCGTGCGATTCACCCGCTGTCTGCACTCGTAGCATTGTCGAACGATTCTAGCCGAGTGCCGCGAGGGGGTCAAAAGGATGGCGGGAAATTTACCGCAGCACTCACCGCAGAGACGCAGAGGATACAGAGAAATTTCATCTACTGCTCCGCGTCTTGGGGCAGAACGCCTCGCCTGACCCAAAACCCTGTCCGGAAGGGGTGCGGCATTTATCCCGAGTGCTGTCGAGGGGTTCATCCCCGTACGGGGGCACCCGCATTCCGGCAAACCTCTTACTCGTAGCGAAGGGCGACCATCGGGTCCATCTTGGTCAGGCCCTCAAGCCGAATCAAGAGTTGAGCGGATGCAGTCATTTGCTACTCCTCCTTTTTTCTCCGGGGCAATAAGTCATAGAAATGCGGTGGGATGTGGAGCGCACCGGCGTACGCATGGAATCCCCGATCCTCCAGCGCACAAGCAAGACTCCCTCTTCGCCCGCAATAATGCCGTTTCCCGATTGGACGTTCCTGCCCCATACTGGGTAGCAAGACCCACCCAAATCTACGGATTCTCGTCGCCGGAAGTTCCCGCCCGGCGCGCTTTCCGAGCCTGGAACCAAACCCCACTGCCGGGCCGGTAGTGAGTCAATTTCACGATTTTGATTTGTCGCTGAGCCCGGCGGCCTGCCTGCCCGCCCTAGGCGGGCAAGCGGTAGGCAGGCACCTGCCGCCGGGTGGAAAAGCGGCGCAAGCACCCCGTGGCAGGTGCCCTTCGGCTCTGCTTCCCTCGGCTACGCTCGGGACAGGCAGGACAGGCCACGGGGCTCGGCGTGAGCTTCCCATTTTCAAAAAGATCCACTACCGCCGGGACAGGTCCTTGTTTTCTTTCCTCCGGGTTCGATTAGAATGGCGGGGCCGTGAGCTTCATCCGCCAACCGTCTTCTTCCCATGCGCATCGCCATTGACACCGGAGGCACCTTCACCGACTGCGTCTTCCTGCGCGGCTCGCAGTTGGAAATCCTGAAGGTCTTCTCCACGCCCGACAACCCCGCCCGCGCCATCGCGCAGGCAGTAACGGCAGTGCAAGCGCGAGCGGACAACCGGCAAGAGGGTGGCTGGGGGAAACCACGGAATCGAAAACGCGGCTAAAGGAAAAACAAGATACAGCGGGAAAAACCGAAGCAGCTAGGTGGGCTCGGGCAGGCTGAGATTGGACTTGCCGAGCGCCTTCTGCACCAAGTCCACGACGGTTTCTTCGGTGACGTTGCGCACAATGGCGAGCTCGGAAACCAAGAGGTGGCGGGCGCGGTCGAGCATCTTCTTTTCCCGAAAGCTGAGCGGCTTGGTCTTACCCATGCGGAGCAGGCACTTGATGACTTCCGCCACGTCGTAGAGGGAGCCGGTGCGCATCTTTTCCGAGTTCTGCTTGAAGCGCAGCTTCCAGTCGCGGGGCGCGTCCACCTTGCCGTTTTCCAGATGGCGGAGAACTTGGGGAACCTCGGCGGGCTTGATGGTGCGGCGCAGGCCGACCGTGTGGGCGTTCAGGCAGGGCACCGTGACCTTGAGCCCGTTGGTAAAGACCCGAACCAAGTAGTACTTTTCGGCCTGACCGTTCAGATTGCTGTGCGCAATCTGATCAATCATCCCAACCCCGTGGTTGGGATAAACGACTTTTTCGCCGACTTTAAAAGGCATGGGACGCGCGTCTGCGATAAGAAGAATTTCTATTATAGATAACTTTCCCGAATGGGTCAAGCTGAAATCCCGGTTTTTTCGGGCAGTGCTTGTGCGCGCTCAAGTTGCGTCGCAGGGCACCAGATGACTATAATCGCCCGATTGAGCTCACGAGAGCACACGCTGCGAGACTTCTGCCATGGCTGACGCCGCCAAGTCTGGGAACAAGCAAGCGGGCGCGGGGGAGAAAATCCGCCGCAAACTGGAAGGGGAGATCGCGCAACTGGATCGTGAGCTGAACTACGAGCTGCCCAAAGAAATCGCCACGGCGCGCGCCCACGGCGACCTGAGCGAGAACGCGGAATACAAGTACGCCAAGGAGCGACAACACCTGGTGGGCATGAGGTTGCAGCAGTTGCGGAAGCGGCTCGCCGGTCTTTCGCTCGTCAATCTCGCCAAGATTCCGCGCGACCGCATCGGCTATGGCAGCCGCGTGACGCTGCTCGACCTGAACAGCAATGATGAAGTGAACTACCAACTGGTGACGGCGGAGGAATCGGACGTGAGCCAGGGGCTGATCTCCACCACCTCGCCCATCGGCAAAGCCCTGCTGGGCAAACGAGCAGGCGAGGCGGTGAACGTGCGGACGCCGGCGGGGGCGCGCGAGTTCGAGGTGGTGCGCCTGCTCACCATTTACGACCCGTAGAACCGGTCGGCCGCCGGCCGGCGCGGGAACGCAGCGCGGAGCTTCTCTTCGATGTACACACGCCTGATCGGGAAAGGAGGCCGCTGGCTGCTCACCAAGATTGTGCGCGGGCTGGCCGCCACCGGCCTCCATCCCAACTTCCTGACCCTGCTCGGCCTGATCGTGACCACCTGGGCGGCGGTGCTGTTTGCCGCGGGCGAGTTCCGCTGGGCGGCGGGAGTGGTCTTCCTGGCCGGCTTTCTGGACATGGCCGACGGGCAAGTGGCGCGCAAGCAGGGCCGGGTGAGCACCTTCGGGGCTTTCTTTGATTCCGTGGTTGACCGCTACTCCGACATGATTCTCTACATGGGGCTGCTGGTCTATTACGCCATGATCGGCCGTTTCTTCTATGTGGTGCTGGCGGCGGTGGCGATGGCGGGCTCCTTCATGGTGAGCTACGCGCGGGCGCGGGCGGAGTCGCTGATCCCGGCCTGCAAGGTGGGCTTCATGGAACGGCCGGAGCGGCTGGTGCTGCTGATCATCGGCGGTGTGTTCAACCGCATGGCGCCGGTGCTGTGGCTGATCGCCGTGCTCTCCACCGTCACCGTTATCCACCGCATCATTTATACCTGGCAGGAAACCACCGCCGGGCGTACGCTGCCGGGCGCTCGCCCACCCAGTTAGATAGTGTCTTAATTTCGCACCGAGCCCCCCAGGCCCCTGCCTGGGGGAAACAAGAATCCCTGCGGCGGGGGCCGCAGGGCTCGGTGTGAATTGGAGCCGAGTTCGGAATCGCTCAAATGAGGACACTACCGCCCAGTTAGTTGCCTTCCTTTTCCAATGTAGCTACAATTGAGCTGGAGGTAGCTACATGAAGAAAGTTGGGAGCCGCGAATTCAAGAACCGGCAAGCGTACTACCTGCGCCGGGTGCGCAGGGGGGAAACCATTTTGGTCACCGACCGTGGCAAACCCATTGCGAAAGTCGAGCCCATAACAAGCACTAACACAACTGCGCCCGGACTCGAAGAAAAACTCCAAGAGCTAGCTGCGCAGAGCCATTTGCGTTTGGGTACCAAGCCGTTCAAACCTTTCCAGCCTGTGGTGGCCAAAGGCAAACCTGCCTCACGGATCATCATCGAGGATCGAGATTAGTGCTCTATCTGGACGCCTCGGCGCTCGTAAAGCGTTACGTGCGTGAGCGCGGCAGTGATACCCTCAACGCCCGATTTCGCAAAGGAGATCGCATCTTCACATCCATCTTGAGTGAGGCCGAGGTGCAGAGCGCACTCGGACGAAAATACCAACTGGGCCACCTTCCACGGAAGGCGTACGATCGTGCCCAAGAGAAGTTTGTGCAGGAGTTGATTTTTTCCTTCAGTGTCTTGGATTTGGACAGAGGTACTCTAACGGCGGTGCGAAACTTAGTGGAGCGTTTTCCCATCACGGGAGCCGACGCCGTTCATCTGTCGGCCGCTATCTGGCTGCGCGATATGTGTAGGCTTGTTCCCAGTTTTGCGTCGGGGGAGAAAGAAATAGAATTTGGCGTAGCCGATCAACAGTTAGCAAACTTTGCCCGCGACAGCGGGTTGAAAATCTTTAACCCCGAAGAATTGGAGTAGAGAGTCTCGGAAGTGCGCAGATTGTGAACGATCCGGTAGGTACGCATGTCTAACAAAATTGCGCTGGCGGTGCATGGCGGGGCGTGGGACATCCCTGACGAGCTGGTGGAGGCCTGCCGGGCGGGCGTCCGGCAGGCGTTGGAGTGCGGCTGGGCGGTGCTGGAGAAAGGCGGGACGGCGCTGGACGCCTGCGAGCAGGCTACGGTGGAGCTGGAAAACGTGCCGATCTTCGACGCCGGAGTGGGCTCGCACCTGAACCGTGACGGCCGGGCGCAACTGGATGCCATTGTAATAGATGGGGCGACCTTGAAGTCCGGCGCGGTGGCGGCGGTCGAGCGCCTGCGCAACCCGGTGCGCGTGGCCCGGCTGGTGTTGGAGCGCAGCGACCACATGCTGCTGGTGGGCGCCGGCGCGGAGCAGTTTGCCGTCGAGCAAGGCGTCTCCCTGTGCAACCCCTCCGAATTTGTGATTGCTCGTGAAGCCGAGCGCTGGCACCGAGCGCGCGCCACCGGTCAGTCGCCTCCGGCCCAACCATCGGCGGGGCTGGCGGAGGGCGGGAGCGGTGGCAGCGGGACGATGGGTACGGTGGGCGCCATCGCCCTGGATGCCCACGGCAACCTGGCGGCCAGCACCTCCACTGGCGGCACCGCCGGCAAGTTCCCCGGCCGCGTGGGCGACTCGCCCCTGGTGGGCTGCGGCAGCTATGCCGACAACCGAGCCGGGGCCGTCTCCGCCACCGGCGCGGGAGAAGCCATTATGAAGGTAGTGCTAAGCAAGGCGGCCTGCGACCTGCTCGCTTGCGACGCCGACCCGCAGGCCGCAGCGTAGAAGGCGGTGGCGCTGCTGCAGGAGCGGACGCAGGGGCGCGGCGGGCTGCTGATCGTGGATAGGAAGGCTCGCGTGGGCGCGGCCTTTTCCACCGCGCGCATGGCCTACGCCTTCCGCACCAACGATAACGCTGCCCCCATTGTAAATGTCTGACAAGGCATAATGTTTATCTTCTACATCGATGCTTCAGCAAACCGCCAACTCTTCGTTCTCTCAGCACTTAGATTGACATCTGAGCGTTGGCGTGAAGCATTCGACCAAATAAAAGGATTCCGGCGCAACCTCAAGAATCGGTATGGGGTTTATGTGAAGAAAGAACTTCACGCCACTGATTTGGTTGCAGGGCGCGGAAAGTATGGTTCCAAACCAATTGGAAAGTACTTGCGCTCGCAAATTTTCAGAGAAGTACTCAAGTTTACTACCACCCTACCTGACGCCGAAATACTCAATGTTTGCATCACCGTTCCGCACTGCCCTGTCGACCCTTATTTACGTGCATTCGAGAGAATGTTGAATCGAATCCAAGCGAATCTAATAGACAATCAGACACAGGGAATCGTTTTCTTAGACGAGGGTAAAGAAGGAATGATCCGGAAGGTTGCCCGCCAGATGGCAGTTTTCAACTGGATACCAAGCAAATTTGGCAGTTGGGAAAACGGTGAACTTCGGAGGAACATAAAAACATCGAGGGTCATTGAGGACCCTATTTTCAAGTCAAGTGAATCGTCCTATTTTCTTCAATTGGTGGACGCGGTTGCCTTTTCTCTGCTCAAACGAGAAGTGCTACCGACCCCGCTGGTCGCCAAGTATGGCATCAACCCAATGTTTAACTTCTTGCGACCCGTTCTCTGTCTGAAGGTATCGCCCGATGATCCTGATGGAATCGAAAGAGGATAGAAAACAAAGCAGCCGCCTTGCGGCGGCTGCTTGATCTTAATAAGCAGGACCTACAGCGGCCTTCGCCGGTTCGGACCCTGCACTCTTATTATGAACCCTTACCCGCCCTGGTTGTCAAGTTATTTGTGTCGACTGCGGTTTGCTTAACCAAGATGAGACCACAGAAGAAGATTGTGGTTGTCGGCAGCGTGAATGTGGACTTTGTGGTGCGAGCGCCGCGGCTGCCGGTGGCGGGCGAGACGGTCAGCCGCGCCCGCTTCGACGTGTGTTACGGCGGCAAGGGCGGCAATCAAGCGGTGGCGGCGGCGCGGCTGGGCACGCCCACGACCATGGTAGCCAAGGTGGGCACGGACGAGTTCGGCCGCCGCCTGCGCTCCAGCCTGCGGGCCGCCGGGGTCGATACGCGCGCGGTCAGCAGCGCAAAAGGCGTGCGTTCGGGGACTGCGTTTGTCGTTACCGGGCCCAAAGGCGAGAACCAGATTGTGGTCGCTCCGGGAGCCAACGCCACCCTGAGCGCAAGGGACATTGGGCGCTCCCAGGCGCGGTTGCGCTCCGCCGGGCTGATTCTGACCCAACTGGAAGTGCCGCCGGAACCGGTGGCCCGGCTGGCCGAGTTGGCGGCTCGCAGCGGCGTGCCGCTGATTCTTGACCCGGCTCCGGCACGCGCATTGCCGGCGAGCTTGCTGCAGCGCGTCAGCGTGCTGACGCCCAACGAAGCTGAAGCTTGCCTGCTCTGCGGGCGCCAGCCGCACCGCCTCTCTCTGCCCGAAGGGCGACGGCTTTGCCGTCAACTGCTGCGGCGCGGTCCGCGCGCCGTCATCTTGAAGATGGGCGAGCGCGGAGCGCTGGTGGCCGAGCGGGGTTCACTCCGAGGGGCCGGAGGGATTGTTCACGTGCGCGGCTTCCGAGTGAAGGCAGTGGACACCACCGGCGCGGGCGACGCCTTCAACGGCGCGCTGGCAGTAGCACTTTTGTCGGGGAAAACGCTGCGGGAGGCGACGCGTTACGCCTGCGCCGCCGGCGCGCTTTCCGTCACCCGGCCCGGCGCTCAACCTTCCATGCCCACCCGCGCCGCTGTCAACTCCTTCCTCCGCCGCCATCGCAAGTAGCTGCAAACCGAAGCTGCGTCGCAGACTCTGCTCACTCCAAGCAGGTTGGAGTTCGGTGCGCTAGTTCCCCTCTACTAATCCCTGGAAGCAGATTGGTCTTGAACGGCCCATTCCGACCGGCGCTCCCGCCCCCAGTTACCCTGGACCCCCTGGCGGAAAGCCATCGGGCGGCAACTCAAGCAGCCTTGTTTTGTAGCCGATAAGTCAGTAGTGCGGTGTTGCGCCCGACAATAGGGGAAAAGGTGTGACCTTGGGAGGGCTGCGCGGCCCAGGCGCTCTGGGTGCAGATACCTGAAAGACGAAAAGAGCCGAACCAGCGGCGGAAGGAGGATTTCCTCCCTTTGGCAGACATCAAGCAAAGCCAGCGACCGCAAGGGGAACTGCGCTGCGCGGAGGTGGGTGGAGGCTTCCCAAACGGCACGGACATGAAGCATGAAGAGAGATAGACTTCCAAAACACCTGGTTTGGGCGGTGGTAGCGGTCTGCGCCCTACCCTTCCTGTTGAACCTGCTGGGTGTGGATTTCGGGTCCTCGGGGACTGCCCTCGACTGGGCCGCGGCGGCCCGCCTGGCGCCCAACCAGGCGGCGGATGCCATGCACCGCTCCCTGGCCGGAAATTATACGCACACCATCCTGGAGTGGAGCGCTTTCTGCACGGCCATCTTCACCGTCATTCTCGCCTTTGTTCACTTCCACATGACGCGCGACATCACCACCCCCATCATCGGGTTGGCCCTGTTTTTCGCCGGCGCCATGGACGCCTTCCACACCCTGGCGGCCAACCGGCTGATTGAAGCCGTGGCCGACAACCGCAACCTGATCCCGTTCACCTGGGCCATCTGCCGGATGTTCAACGCCCTCATCATGATGGCGGGTGTGGGCATTTTGCTTCTGCGCGGGTCGGGAAAGAAGAACCGAGGGCTTGGTTTTGTGCTGGCTGTCAGTGTGATCTTCGGCCTGGTTGCCTACGTGATCATCTATGTCGCCGCCACCAGCGCCCGGCTGCCCCAGACCATGTTCCCTGACTCGCTGGTGACCCGGCCCCACGACGTGGCCCCTCTGATCTTGTTTGCTTTTGCGGGCCTCTTCATCCATCCCCGCTTCTACCGCAAAGCGCCGAGCCTGTTCGCCTATGCGTTGATCGTCAGTGTGGTTCCGGAAGTGGTGACGCAACTCCACATGGCGTTCGGGTCGGTGGCACTGTTCGACAACCACTTCAATATTGCCCATTTCATGAAGATCATCGCCTACCTGGTGCCGTTTACCGGCCTGGCGCTGGACTACGTGGAAACCTACCGCGAGCAAAAGCTCACCGTAGCGCAACTGGAAGAGGCCAAGCGGACCCTGCACGAGCGAACCGCGGAAGCGGAACAGTCCAACCAAGAACTAAAAAACAAGATTTCCGAGCACAAGCAGGCGGAGGCGGCACTCCGAGAGAGCGAGGGACAATACCGCGACTTGGTGGAAAACAGCGGTGACCTCATCTGTACGCACGACCTGGAGGGTGTCCTGCTCAGCGTCAACCGCGCCACGGTGCGCGAGCTGGGATACGAGCGCGCAGAGGACTTGGTGGGCCGCAATCTGCGTGAGTTTATGGTTCCCGACACGCGCCCCCGATTCCAGCCCTACCTGAAGACCGTCCAGCAGAACGGTCGGGCTCAAGGATTCATGAAGGTGGTGACCCGGGACGGCCAAGTGAAAATCCTAGAGTACGACAACTCCTTGCGCCGGGAAGGCCTGGAGAAGCCGCTTGTGCGCGGCCTCTCGCATGATGTTACCGAGCGCGTGTGGGCGGAAGCGGCGCTGCGGCAGAAGACTGCGTTCATACAATTGCTTCAAACCGTTGCAGTGGCTGCCAACCAAACCTCGACCGTAGAAGAAGTGATGCAGATATGCCTGGACCACGTCTGTGCTCACACCGGCTGGCCGGTCGGACACGTTTATCTCCTTGACGAAGACTCCCCCGGGGGCCTGTCTCCTTCTACCATTTGGCATTTCGACAACCCAAAACAATTTGACAGGTTTAAGAAAGTGACTGACAGAACCCGGTTTTCCTCGGGAGAAGGACTGCCCGGGCGGGCGTACGCCAGCGGCCAGCCGGAGTGGATCGTAGATATATCCCAGGATGCGGGTTTCATACGGGCCGGGCGGGCCAAGGACGTAGGACTCAAAGCGGCGTTTGCTTTCCCGGTATTGGTGGAAAACAAAGTAGCGGCCGTGCTGGAGTTCTTCTCCCTGGAAGCAGCGGAACCGGACGAGTCGCTATTGGAAGTCATGACTTCCATCGGAACGCAGATCGGGCGGGTGATCGAACGCAAGCAAGCATTGGTGCAACTCAGGACGCGGGAACGGCAGCAGGCGGCGGTGGTCGAGCTGGGGCAAGGGGCGCTGGCGGGCGCCGACGCTTCCATGTCGATGCACGCAGCCGTGGCCCTGGTGGCCAAGACCCTGCAAGTGGAGATGTGCGAGGTGCTGGAACTCCTGCCCGACGGCAAGCAGATGCTCCTACGGGCGGGCGTGGGTTGGAAGGAAGGACTGGTAGGACAAGCCACGGTGGACACCGGCAAGAAATCCCAGGCCGGCTACACCCTGCAATCCAGCGACCCCGTGATTGTGGAAGATCTGCGCACGAAAAAGCGCTTCAACGGCCCGCAACTGCTGCACGACCACGGGGTGACCAGCGGCTTGAGCGTCATCATCCCGGGGCGAGGCCGGCCCTATGGCGTGCTGAGCACGCATACAAGCAAGCGGGCCAGATTCACCCAAGATGACGTTCACTTCCTCCAAGCCGTCGCCAACCTGCTGGCTGAACTGATCGAGCGCAAGCGGGCGCAGGAGGAGTTGGAGCGCCACACCGCCGACCTGCAGAACGCCAAGGAAATGCAGGAGGAAAACTCCGTCCACCTGACCCGGCTGGTGGAGGAGCTGGAAGAAGCTAGGCAACGGGCCGAAGCCGCCAACCGCACCAAGAGCGACTTCCTGGCCAACATGAGCCACGAAATCCGCACCCCCATGAACGGCGTGCTGGGTATGACCGGGCTGCTGCTGGAAACCGACCTCACCCCCGAGCAGCGAGACTACGCCGGGGCGGTCCGCGACTCCGCCGATGCTTTGCTGGCCATCATCAACGATATCCTGGACTTTTCCAAGATCGAAGCGGGCAAGCTGACCATCGAGCCCGAACCCTTCGACCTCCAGGTGGCGGCCGAGGAGACGGTGGAACTGCTGGCTCCTAAGGCGGAGGAGAAAGGGCTGGGTCTGCTGGTGCGCTACGCCCCCAGCGCCCCCCCGCCACCTGATCGGCGACTCGGGCCGCCTCCGCCAGATCCTCATGAACCTAGTGGGCAACGCCATCAAGTTCACCCACAAGGGGCACGTGCTCGTCAACGTCGAGTGCGAGGAACAAACCGACAAAGAAGTGCGCATGCGGATTTCGGTCCAAGACACCGGCATCGGTATTCCAGAAGACAAGATCGCCGGCATGTTCGACAAATTCACGCAGGCCGACGCTTCCACTACCCGCAAGTACGGCGGCACCGGGCTGGGGCTGGCGATTTGCCGGCAACTGGTGGACTTGATGGGAGGCACGCTGGGAGCCACCAGCCGCCCCGGCCAAGGCTCCACCTTCTGGTTCACGCTGCGCCTGCCTCTGGACACCCAGGCCCCGGCTTCTCCCGCCGCCCCCACCGAGATCTCGGGGCTGCGCATCCTGATCGTGGACGATGCAGAAGCCAACCGCCTCCTGTTGTACGAGCAGATCAGCAGTTGGGCGATGCGCAGCAATTGTGTGGCCACGGGCGGAGCAGCGTTGCAGGCGCTGGGCGCGGCGCAGGCGGCAGGCGACCCCTACCAAATCGCCCTCATTGACTACGACATGCCAGGAATGAACGGCGAGGAGTTGGGACACGCCATCAAGGCCGACCCGGCGCTGAAGGATACCGTGCTGGTGATGCTCACCGCCGTCGGCCAGCAGAGCGACACCGCGCGCATGCTGGCAGCGGGGTTTTCCGCCTACCTGGTCAAACCGCTGCGGCAATCGGAACTCCTGGACGTACTCACCACGGCTTGGAAAACCGAACAAGACGGGAAGTCGACAAAACTGATAACGCGCCACAGCCGGGATGAGTCCCGCAGCGCCCCGGACGCTGCCGCTCCGGCCAGCCCCGCCCTGCGCGTGCGGGTGCTGGTGGCGGAGGACAACGTCGTGAACCAGATAGTGGCGGCGCGGATGCTGGAGAAGCTCGGCTGCCGAGTGGACGTGGCCGCTAACGGCAAAGAGGCGGTCGAGCTGCTGGAGCAGGTCCCCTACGACCTGGTCTTCATGGATTGCCAGATGCCGGAGATGGACGGCTACGAGGCCACGGCGGAAATCCGCCGGCGGGAAAAGGAGTCCGGATTCCACGTGGCCATCATCGCCATGACGGCCCACACCATGCCGGGCGACCGGGAACATTGTCTGGAGGTTGGAATGGACGGATACGTTTCAAAACCGATTCGGAGCAAAGACCTGGTGGAGGCGATCAAAACCCACGCCCCCACGGCTGCCAAAGACGGGGGGCGTGAACGTGCGCCCGCGCAAAAACAGCCCGAGAGGATTCTGGACAAGGAGGCGCTGCTGGCCCGCGTGGACGGGGACACCGAGCTGCTGCAAGAATTGTTGGCGTTGTTCCTAGCTGATTGTCCGAGGAAGCTGGCCGAGATTCGGCATGCGGTGGCGAATCACGATGCCAAGACGATCGAGCGCGCCGCCCACGCCTTAAAGGGCTCGGTGAGCAACTTCTGCGCCCAGCCCGCCTTCGAGGCGGCGCTGAAGCTGGAACTGCTAGGGCGGGAAGGCAACCTGACCCAGGCTGAGGAAGCCTACGAAGCCCTGGAAAAAGAAGTGGCGCGCCTGCTGCCGGCGATCTCCGCCCTGAAAGATGAGGTGTGGGTGTGAGGTGTTCGGCGCCTAAGATGACCCGGCCCTCCGAGGCAGGCCCCGAGGACCGAATCCTGGGACGAATTAGGTCAACTGAGTCCGGCCAAGTCTGGAGGATTTCCGGCTGTCGCTGGTGAAACGGCCTGCGCAATGAGAGAACACGAATGAGTGCCGACCCGATCAAGGTGCTGCTGATTGAAGACAACCCCGGCGACGCCCGGCTGTTGCAGAAATTGCTACTCGTTCTTGGGGCGACAAGATGAAAAAAGATAGGACAAAACAGCAGAGCAGAAGCGAATTGATAAGAAGGGGCCAACGGATTACTGCAACTGAAGCCTCGGAACAGCACAGCAGCATCCAGGTGACTCTGAATCGTATTTACAGAGAGGCGCCGATAGGTCTCTGCTATTTGGACACAGACTTACGATACCTCTACATCAATGAGTGGCTTGCCGCGATCAATGGGATCCCGGCGGAGGGACACCTGGGGCGGACAGTCGCCGAGCTGCTTCCGGGCGTGGCGGCGGGCGTCGAATCGCAGCTCCGCCACGTGATTGAAACCGGGCATCCGATCGAGGGAGGGACAGTCGAGGCGGAGACCATGGCTCAGCCGGGCGTAAAAAGGCACTACCAGCACAACTATTATGCGGTCAAGTCCCACGACGGCACCGTCATAGGAGTGAGCTGCGTTGTTGAGGACATCACCGAGCGCAAGCGGGCGGAGGAGGCGCTGCGGGCCAGCGAAGAGCGCTACCGGCGTTTCTTTGAAGACTCGCCCATTCCCTTGTGCGTGCAGGATTTCTCCGCGGTCAAGAAGCGGCTTGAGGAGTTGCGCGCTGCGGGCAGCAACAACTTAGAGAACTACTTGAGCGACAATCCGGACGAGGTGGCGAGGTGCTTGGCGCTGGTGAAAGCCGTTGACGTGAACCGCCCGATGGCGGAGTTGTTCGAAGCCCCCACCCAAGAGAGCTTGTTGGGGAAGGCGGGGCCGACCTTCATTGACGAGTCCTACAAAAGTTTTGGCAAGGAATTGGTCGCCATTTCCCAAGGGGAAACAAACTTCAGAGCTGAGACAGTCGGGAGAACCTTGAAAGGCAAGATCAAGAATCTTGCGGTGCACTGGTCGGCGGTTCCGGGCTACGAGCAGACCCTGGGCCGAGTGGTTCACTCCATCCTCGACATTACCGAGCGCAAGCAGGCGGAGGAGGAAATCCGAAGACTGAACCAAGAACTGGAGCAGCGCGTAGTCGAGCGCACGGGAGAACTGCGCGAGAGCCAGAAGCTGTTCCAAACTTTGACGACGGTGTCGCCGGTGGGTATCTTCCGCACCAATGCGGACGGGAACTGCACCTACGTCAACCAGCGCTGGTGCGAGATTGCGGGTCTGACGCCGGAGGAGGCGCGCGGAGAAGGCTGGGCGCGGGCGATTCACCCCGAGGACCGCGAGCGCGTGTTCGCGGAATGGCACCGAATTGCCCGAGAGGGCTCACAGCTTCACTCCGAGTATCGCTTCCGACGCCCCGACGGGGTGGTGACCTGGGTGTTTGGGCAGGCGGTGGCTGAGAAGGGGGAGGACGGAGAAATCGTAGGCTACGTCGGCACCATCACCGACATCACCGAGCGCAAGCGCGCCGAGGAGGAGTTAACCCGCTATGCCCAAGACCTGGAAGCCGCCCAGGGCGCACAGGAACAACATTCGGCGGAGCTGGCCAACCTGGTGGAGGAACTGGAGCTGGCGCGGCGCCGAATCGAGCAGCAAAAGTATGAGCAAGAGCTTCAGAACCAGGAATTGCAGCAGGCGACGCAACTGAAAAACCGATTCCTGGCCAGCATGAGCCACGAGCTGCGCACACCCTTGAACGCCATCATCGGATTTTCCGACCTGCTGGCGGGAGAAAAACCAGGGCCCCTGAACCAGAAGCAGAAGCGCTTTGTCGGGCACATGCTGAAAGCCTCGCGCCACCTGCTGCAACTCATCAACGACATTCTGGATCTGTCCAAGATCGAAGCCGGCCAGTTGCAGCTCAACCCGGAGAGCTTCCGCGCGGCGGAAGCGCTGCAGGAGGTGCTCTCCACCATCACCCCGCTGGCCCAGTCCAAGTACATCCAACTGGTAACCACGGTGGGCGAGGAGATGGCGATCTACGCCGACCGGGTTCGCTTCAAGCAAATCCTCTACAACCTGCTCAGCAACGCGGTCAAATTCACACCGGGGAGCGGGGAGGTACGGATTGAGTCCTTGATTTCCCGCGGTGTAGCGCGCATCACGGTGAGCGACACCGGCGTGGGCATCCGACCCGAGGATCGGGCCGCCGTCTTCGGCGAATTCCGCCAAGTGGGAGAGACTACCCGGGGCGTCAAGGAAGGCACCGGCCTGGGGCTGGCTATCAGCAAGCGCCTGGTAGAGCAACACGGGGGGGAAATCTGGGTGGACAGCGAGCCGGGAAAGGGCAGCCGTTTCAGTTTCACTTTGCCGGTGGTGCAAACGCCGGCGGAAGCCGAGCCGGAGATTGTGGTCGCCTCCACCGGGCGCGAGCGACCGCTGGTGCTGGTGGTAGATAATGAACTCGCCACCCGCGAGCTGCTGGTGAGCTTCCTGGAGCCGGAAGGTTATACGGTGCGGGCGGTGCGGTCGGGCACGGAAGCGCTGGCAGCGGCGCGAGAACTTCGCCCCGACGTCATCACGCTCAACATTGTGATGCCCGGCAAAACCGGTTGGGAGACACTCTACGAATTGAAGCAGCATCGGGAGACGGGCGAGATTCCGGTCATCATGGTCTCCGGGATGGATCAGGACCCGAGCCTCAACCTGGGGGCGGCGGACTACCTAGTGAAACCGGTGGACAAGGACCTGCTGGTGAAGGCGATCCGCAAGCAACTGCCGGACGGAGCCGGCAAGCGCCTGACCTTGCTGGTGGTGGACGACGACCCGGCGACGCTGCAACTGATGACGGAAGTGCTGACGGAGGTGGGCTACTCGCCGCTGGCGGCGCCCGGCGGCCAGGAAGCGCTGGCAATCCTGGAGCGAACGCGACCGGATGGCATCCTGGTGGATTTGATGATGCCGGGGATGGACGGGTTTGAGCTGATCCGCCGCCTCAAACAGGACGAGGACAAACGCAACATTCCGATTTTCGTTCTGACCAGCAAAGACCTGCAAGACATGCAGGAGAGCGAGGTGCGTCTGCTGTGCCGGGAGACGCATGCTTTCTTCCAGAAGGAAACGCCCTGGAAAGTCAATCTGCTGGCACAGATCAACAAACTCCTAGGAAAACCGGTAGCAAAGTCATGAGCAAGATTTTGGTAGCCGAAGACGACCCGCTCAGCCGGGAATTGGTCACGGAGCTCCTCGAGGACTGGGGCTACGAGGTAGTGGAAGCCTGTGACGGGCGCGAGGCGCTGCAACAGATCAAGGAGACGTCTCCGGACCTGGTTCTGCTGGACATCCAGATGCCGATCCTGAATGGCTTTGCGGTGGTGAGCCAACTCCGCCAGGACGCTCGCTTTGCGGCTCTGCGGGTGGTGGCGGTAACGGCCTACGCCATGCAGGGCGACCGAGAGAAAGGCCTGAGCGCCGGCTTTGACGCCTACATCACCAAACCGATTGACCCCGAGAACCTGAAGACACAAATCGAGCAGCTCTTGGCCCAAGAAACGAAACGCCCAGCCTAATCGAACTTGGCCGAGCGGCGCCGACGCGGGGGGCTGCGCCTGTCCGCGCCCAGCGCAACCCTCTTGTCTCCTAACCTCGCTGGAACGAGCAGCCCCTATTAGCTGCGCTGTCGATTCTCTCGGCAGTCCCACCGCAGAGGCACAGAGCACGCAAAGAGTCCAGGCAGGGCAAACACCTCGTACGGGCAAAAAGTGGGGAGGCAGCCCCCACTGCAGGCTCAGACTCTGCAACCCAGCCGGAGGATACGCTGCGCAGTAGGCTATTCCAACCAACAAGAGGTGGTGCCTAATTAGCCCGCGCAGACAGTCTCCCCCACGCAGGGGTCTTTCGGCTACGCTCCCTTCGACCGCGCTCAGGGCAAGCAGGACAGGCCTGGGGGCTCGGTGTGAAATAAATATAGGATACTCCTCAGGCACGAGAGAACGTTGACGGCGGCGGTAGGGGATTGGTAGCATCGGCGTCTCCCGCCTACGTCCCGAAAATTCGGGATGGGGCTGCAGGGGGGCAGCCCGCCTGCCGTAGGCAGGGTACGGGGAGCAGCCCGGCGGGCGATCCCGCTGGCGGGACGTTCCGGAACGATTCAGAGGGGGAGACTCCAGTGAAGGTGTACAGCGGAAAACTCATCCGTACTGTAGGCGTGACCGGGCACGGCGACACCGGGAAAACGTCGCTGGTGACGTCGCTGCTCTATACCGCCGGGCTGGTGGACCGGCTGGGCCGGGTCGAGGACGGCCAGTCGGTGACCGACTTCGACGAGGAGGAAATCCAGCGCGGGGTTTCCATCTGGTCGGCGCTGGCGCACGCGGAGTGGGCCACGGCCAACCAGAAGGAAAAGGTGAAGATCAACTTCATCGACACGCCCGGCTACAACCTCTTCATAAACGACACCAAGGCGGCGCTGGTGGCGGCCGACAGCGCGCTGATTTTGATAGACGCGGTGGCGGGGGTGGAGGTGGTGACCGAGAAGGTGTGGGACTACGCCATCGAATACGAGCTGCCGCGGGTGTTTGCGGTCAACAAGATGGACCGCGAGAATGCCAGCTTTGACCGCGCGCTGGAGAGCCTGAAAGAGCGCTTCGGGCGGGCGCTGGTGCCGGCGGCGATTCCGCTGGGCGAAGGCGAAAAGTTCCGCGGCCTGATTGACCTGATCGGGATGAAAGCCTGGAGCTACGAGGCCGACGGCAAGGGCAAAGCCAAGGTGGAAGAAATTCCCGGCGAGCTGGCCGAGGCCGCCAAGACCGCCCACGAGGCGCTGGTGGAAATGGTGGCCGAAGGCGACGACAAGTTGATGGAAGAATTTTTCGACAAGGGCACGCTGCCGGAAGAAGACTTACGCAAGGGCTTGCGCGCAGCCCTGCAGGCCGGGCGGCTGCACCCGGTACTGCCCCTCAGCGGGCTGCACAACATCGGGTCCGACTATCTGCTGAACTTTCTGGTGGACTTCCTGCCCGACGCGGTGGAGGGCAAGCAGGCGACCGGCTACCCGGAGCCGGACGGCCAGGGCGAAGAAATGGTCCGCAAGGTTGCGAAGCAGGAGCCGCTCTCAGTGTTCGTGTGGAAGACGCTGGCCGACCCGTTCGCCGGCCGCATCAGCTACTTCAAGGTGCGGAGCGGGGTGCTGAAGAACGACGCTACCATCGCCAACTTCACACGCGGGGCCAACGAGCGCTTCCAGCACATCTCGGTGGCGCAGGGGAAGACGCACACGCAGGTGGCGGAGTTGCAGGCGGGCGATATCGGGGTGGTGGGCAAGCTCAAGGAGACCGTCACCGGCGACACCCTGGGCGAGAAGGGCGCGCCTATCCACTACCCGCAGGTCAAGTTGCCGGAGCCACTGATCAGTTTTGCGGTCGAGCCCAAGACGCGCCAGGACGAAGAGAAGATGAGCACCGCCATGCACAAAATCCTGGAGGAAGACCCGTCCCTGCGCTACTCGCGCGAGGCGCAGACGCATGAGTTTCTGCTTTCGGGCTCCGGCCAGCAGCACATTGAAGTGGTGGTGTCGAAGCTGAAGAAGCGCTACGGGGTGCAGGTGACGCTGAAGGCGCCCAAGGTGCCCTACCGGGAAACCATCCGCGCCCGCGCCCAGGCCGAAGGCAAGCACAAGAAGCAGACCGGCGGGCGGGGACAGTTTGGGGTGGCCCGCATCAAGTTAGAGCCGCTGCCGCGCGGCGGGGGGTTCGAGTTTGTGAACGACATCTTCGGGGGGTCGATCCCGAAAAACTGGATTCCGTCGGTGGAGAAAGGAATTGTGGAGGCGGCCAACCGGGGCTATCTGGCGGGCTATCCGGTGGTGGACTTCAGGGTCAGCCTCTACGACGGGCAGTACCACGACGTGGATTCGAGCGACATGGCCTTCAAAATCGCCGGCTCGCTGGGCTTCAAGAAGTGCATGGAGCAGGCCAAGCCCGCCCTGCTGGAGCCGGTGATGACGGTGGAGGTGTACGCGCCGCAGGAGTTCTCCGGCGACCTGATGGGCGACATCAGCGGGCGGCGGGGGCGCATCCAGGGGATGGATTCGCGCGGGTCAATGACGGTGATCAAAGCGCAGGTGCCGATGAGCGAGATGATGGACTACGCCAATACCCTGACCTCGGTCACGCAGGGGCGCGGCAGCTACCACATGGAGTTCGCCCACTACGACTTCGTGCCGCACGACATCGAGCAGAAAATCATCGCACACGCCAAAGCCGCCAAGGCCGGCACAGCCGAAGAGGAAGCCTAGCGACTTCAGCCGTTGATTTGTTGATCCGTGGATTGAACAGCCCCGTGGCAGCAGCCACGGGGCTGAACTATTTTGGAAGACAAATTGGCAGTGGCGGGAGCTTGCCCGGCAGGGTAGAGTCCGAGCGGGAAGGAAGAACACAGTTTCCGAACACTCAGGGGAAAGGGAAGAAGATGGCGCGCACAAAAACAGGTGGCCGAAAAAGCCGGACAGGAACGCAGGCAGGTATGGCGACGCGGGCGGTGCACGTGGGCGAAAGTCGGCACGGAGTGGGCGGGCCGGTGGTGTCGCCGGTGGTGCAATCAGCCACCTTCACCTTCGCCAGCGTAGAGGAGATGAAGCGCTGGGCCGAAGGGCGCTCGAAGGCCGACATCTACACCCGCTACGGCAACCCCACGCTGCGGGTGGCGGAGGCCAAGCTGGCAGCGCTGGAAGAAGGCGAGGCGGGGCTGGTGACCGCGTCGGGCATGGCGGCGATATCCACTACGCTGCTGACCTTCGTGGGCGCGGGCGAGGAGATCATCGCCACCCGGCGGCTCTACGGCGGGACGTATCGGCTGATGCGGGACCTGCTGCCGCGCTTCGGCATCAAGGTGCACTTTGTGGAGAGCGACTTGCGCGGGGTGGAGGCGCGGGTGACGCCCCGGACGCGCCTGCTCTATACCGAAACGCCCACCAACCCGACCTTGCAAATTGTTGACCTGCGCAAAGCGGCGGCGCTGGCGCGGCGCCTGGGGCTGGTGAGCGCGGTGGACAACACCTTCGCTACGCCGGTGCTGCAACGGCCGCTGACGCTAGGTTTCGATGTGGTGTGCCACAGCGCGACCAAGTACCTGGGCGGGCACTCGGACATCATCGCCGGAGCGGTGGCCGGGCGGGCGAAGCTGGTGGAAAAGATTCGGCACACCATGATCAAGCTGGGCGGGTCGCTCGACCCGGTGGCGGGCTACCTGCTAATTCGCGGAATGAAAACGCTGGAGACGCGGATGCGGCGGCAGGCGGCCAATGCACTGGCGGTGGCGCGGTTCTTGGAGCGGCATCCGAAGGTGGCGCGGGTGCACTACCCGGGGCTGCGCTCGCACCCCGACCACGCCCTGGCGCGGCGGCAGATGAGCGGGTTCGGCGCAATGCTGGCCTTCGACCTGAAGGGCGGGCTGGGGGCGGCGCGGCGGTTCGGCAACCGGATTCGGGTGTTCCTACTGGCGGTGTCGCTGGGCGGGGTGGAGTCGCTGGCAGTGCTGCCTATTTATACCTCCCACCACCACATGTCGCGCGAAGAGTTGGCGGCGGTGGGCGTGTCGCCGGGGACGGTGCGGCTCTCGATTGGCGTGGAGGATGCCGCCGACCTGCTCGCCGACCTCAAGCAGGCGCTGGCCTAGCAGCTTAGTTTTCCGGGAAGTTCATGCCTGCCCGTCCGCAGGCGGGCGGCGCAGGAGGTGTTGGAAGCGGGGGGCGGAGCGCAAGGTGTTGGACTGAGGGGAAGGTTGAGAAACTATTGGGAAAGATTATTCCCTCTTCCCGCCTCCAGCACCTCGCGCACGGTGCGCGCCAGCGCATCCAGCGAGAAGGGCTTCTGGAGGAAAGCGGTCCCCTCTTCCAGGACGCCATGCTGGACAATGGCGTCGTCGGTGTAGCCCGACATGTAGGTCACCTTCATCTCCGGCCGCGCTCCCGCCAAGCGCTCGGCCAACTCCCAGCCGCTCATCCCCGGCATCACCACGTCGGTTAGCAGCAGGTGGATCGGCGCCCGGTGCTCTTCGCACACTTGCAGAGCCTCTCCACCGTCCTGCGCCTCCAGCACCGTGTAGCCGTTGCTTCCCAGGAACTCAGCGGCGAGTTTCCGAACGCTCATCTCATCCTCCACCACCAGGATGGTTTCCGTCCCCCCGGGAGTAGGAGCGGGGAGCGCGGGGTGGAGCTCTCCGCCGGCGGCTACTTCCTCCACCAGCGGAAGATAAATCTCGAAGGTCGTGCCCCGGCCAGGCGCGCTCTCCACCCAGAGGGTCCCGCCACTTTGCTTGACGATTCCATAGACGGTGGAAAGGCCCAGCCCGGTGCCTTTGCCCGCGCCCTTGGTGGTGAAGAAGGGCTCGAAGATGTGGGAGCGCGTCTCGGCGTCCATCCCGATGCCGGTGTCGCTCACCGCCAGCAGCACGTAGGGCCCGGGCGCGGCGCCCACGTGCTGGCGGGCATAGGCATAGGCTTGGTCCAGGGTGACGTTAGCGGTCTTGAGGGTGAGTCGCCCGCCCCGCGGCATGGCATCGCGCGCGTTGACCGCCAGGTTCAGGATGATCTGCTCCATCTGGCCCGGGTCGGCTTTCACCCGTCCCAGCGCCAGATCCAATACCGCCGCCAGCTCGATGTCCTCCCCAATCAGCCGCCGCAGCATCTTCTCCACCTCGGTGACCACAGCGTTCAGGTCCAGCACCTTGGGCTGCAGCACCTGCTTGCGGCTGAAGGCCAGCAGTTGCTGGGTGAGCGCGGTGGCGCGCTCAGCGGCTTTCTGGATTTCCTCGGCGTTGCGCCGCAGCGGATCGTTAGCGTCCAGCCGGTTCAACAGCAGCTCGCCGTAGCCCCGCATGACCATGAGGAGGTTGTTGAAGTCGTGGGCCACGCCGCCTGCCAGCCGCCCCACCGCTTCCATCTTCTGCGCTTGCCGGAACCGCTCCTCGCTCTCGCGCAGTTCTCCCGTGCGCTCGACCACCCGCTGCTCCAGGTCTTGGTTCAGTCTTCGGATTTCTTCCTCCGCTCGCTTGCGCTCGCTCAGTTCCACATTCAATAGCTCGTTGGCTCTCGCCAGCTCGTTCGTCTGGGCGTTCAACTCCTCGTTCGCCGACGAGAGCTCCCAAGTGCGTTCCTCAACTCGGGACTCCAGTCTTCGGTTTAGTTCCTTGAGTTCCCCGGAAAGTCGACTGGCATCCGCCAGAGATGTGGTCTGGGTCTGGATGAGAAAGAGATAGTCGCTGATCGAATCGTGAACCGCAAAGTCCTTCAAGGAGAGGCCAAGCTGTGCCACATCCTCTACGGTGGTGACCCATGGAGATCCGAGGAAGACGATCACGTGCTCCTCTTCGATAGGCACCATCTGCCCCTTCAGCACCAGACCCTCCACGGAAATCGCGTTGAGAAGAAAAACCGATTGTGTGTGATGCTGTATCGCCTCGAACGTCAACGGCCCCTCGGGACGCTGAATCCGGAAGTGGTGAGAGAAGCTGTCTCCCACAGATAGACCGGGCAGCAGACCGCGCATCCCCGGCCCAGCCTGCAAGAGGTTCATGTCGTGGTCAACCACGAGGTGAAACGGGAAGGCCGTGGAGAATGCCTTAGGGCTGAGCCCGAATCGATCTGTGGGCGGACTATTCATGCCTTCTTAAACTGAATCAGAAACTCGTTGTGGCCGTGACCGTTGGTGCGCCCCTTGTCGATCGATACATTTACCTCCGTGTCGAACAATTTGCCCAGGCCCTTGACCAAGCCGATAATCATGGGCGCCAGCCCCGCCCGTTCGGAACGGTAGTGGAGGCGGAGGGACTCCTCGGTGACGTCGGTGCAATGGAACTTGGGGGGCTTGAGCTTTGGGAAAATCAAACCCACGCGAGCGTGCAGATTGTCGAGGTTCTGGAGAAACTCAACAAAGCTGTCACCAGCGAGTTTCAGCATCTCGCCATACCCTTCTCGTGCGGTATAAACCGTCCAGTACTCGCCGAGGCTTCGAGGATCTCGTCGGGAGGTAGGCCCAGTACCTCGCTTGCGGCACGGATGAGATTATATGTGACCTCGTCGGGGTAAGGATTCATGCTGATGAAGGATTCGACGCCGATGTCAGCTTTCCTCTTGATCTCTTCCCACTTGTCGTTGCCAAACTGCGTGACTATGAGGTCTTGCACTGCCTTGTTCACCAGTCCGTACATGCTCTCCTCCTAGGGTGAGGTTTCTTTTTCTCCTTCGGGATAACGACGTAGCTCCCGTCGAGCCGGTGGTTTGAGGGGCGACCCTTCGCGGTCTCCCGGCGGGCGGCTGGTGGTTCCGGGACGGACGGGATTCTCTGGAAGGTCATTGGTCGGTCATCTCTCCAGTGTCAACCTTCCCGACGTCGGGACAGTCCGTCGACTCCTCGGCAAACTTGCAGGCGCCGGCGAGAGATTGGCGCCGCGACACCAACCTCCCAACTATCGATTTCGGCAACCGTTGCCGAAAGTTAAGGGATTACGGCGACGTTGACGGGTGCCCGGACGGGTGAACGCCGCCTGCCTGCGGTAGGCAGGGCAGACAGGCACCTCTTCTGACTAAGGTGCTTTTGTTCTGTGAACGGCAGGGCACAAGGCCCTGCCCTACCCAAGTATGGTCGAGCGGGTGCCCCTCGACAGCGCTCGGGATAAACCTAGCACCGCTTCCAAACTGTCTTTAACACGAAGGGGTAGGCCCGCCGCCTGCCTGCGGCAGGCAGGCCTGCCCTACCAAAGAAGGTTAAGGTAAGGGGGTGCCGTCGACGCGCTTGGCGACGAGGAACAACTCGCCGGCACTGTCCCGGAACAGTAACCCTCTCACCCGCACGTCTCGCCCGGCGAAGAGATCGCTCGTGCCGTTGGGCAGGTTCTCGAACCCGGTGTCGGCGGTAGAGAGTTGCACGGTGATGGAGGCGTCGACGCTGGCCATGAACGCCGCTCGAGGGACGAGCTCGAAGGCGAGAGAGGAAATCGGGTTATCGACCGCGCCCAGGATGGTCACATCCTCGAGCCTGATTTGCTGCGCCGTCAGGGGGGAAAGGCCCAGTGCCTCGACGGGATCAAGGGATACCCTCTGGCCAGCTACCAGGTCTTCGGCGCCGTCGAAAAGGGCGGGGTCCACGGTGGTAAAGCCGTCGTCGTCAATGCGGAAGTCAACCGCGCCCAGGATGGTGGTAACGTCAACCCGGGCGATTTCGACCAGGGGCAGGGTGGCGGTGCAGGGAGCGACATCCAAGAGGACCAAGCCGAAGCTGTCCTGACTGGGGCCAGTGGCCCGAGTGACGTCGGTGATGAGGCCTTCGGTCTCGTCTTCCATGGCGTCATCTTCGAATTCCACCTTTTCCGCCACTAAGGAGGCGTCGATTTTCAGGTCGGCGTTCACTTCCACGACCTGGCCGGCCAGCAGGCTGGAGAAGGTGTTGGTCAAGCTGATCCGGTCGAAGGCGGCAAACTGAGTAGCGACGTCGGTGGCGATGGTGAGCTGCTCGCAACTGCCGAAGGGCTCGAAGACGAAGCTGGAGGCGGTGGCGTTGACGCTGACCACGCGGCCGACTTCATCTTCGAATTCGCCCGGCTGACCCGCCACGTCCAGGACAGTGACGAGAATGTTGCCGAACGGGTCGAAGCCGGTGACCTCGCCCGAGATATTCACCCGGATTTCCGATTTGGCTGTGGTACCGTATCGCCAGGACCAGTCGCTGCGCCTTGAGTTTTGGGGCTCCGACGTAAGGAACCACACTACGGAGGGTGACACCCGGTGGGTGAATTACAACACGAGCCATTCCAGTTCGCGTTCAACGGCTTCTTGAAAGTCGCGTTCCAGGGATCGCGCGTCACTTCTGACGCTGGCCTCATTCTGGTGCGCGAGTTGGATGAACGTCTGGGGCTGGAGACACTCATCGCCGAGCACCTGAGCGATTCCCGACAGGGGATGAACACCCAGTTCAGCGTGGTGGATCTCCTGCGGCAGTCGGTCTACAGTCGCCTCGCGGGCTACGAAGATCTCAACGACGCGGGGCGCGTGTCGGCAGACCCAACATTTCGTCTCATCGGGTCGCCAAAGCGCTGGGACCGGGGTGCGGCGCTGACATCGACGCTGCATTGGTTCGAGACAGAGCTGCTGACCCACGAGGAGAATCTCGTCGGGTTGAGGGCCGTGAACCGGGAGGTGCTTGCACAGGCCGAGATGGCGACGCGCGCCGACCGGATCGTGCTCGACATGGATTCGAGCGAGAGCCCGGTGCATGGGGCGCAGGAAGGGAGCGCCTATAACGGGCACTTCGAGTCCGTCTGCTACCACCCGCTGTTTCTGTTCACCGAGCATGGGGACTGCCTCGCCGCCACGCTGCGGCCAGGCAACGTGCATAGCGCCGACGACTGGGACGACCTGCTCGTACCGGAGATTGACCGGCAGCAGGTGGAGGGCAAGCGCGTAGCGTTCCGCGCAGACGCCGCGTTCGCGAAGCCCGAGATCTACGACGCGCTCGAGCAGCGCGACGTGGACTATGCCATTCGCATGCCGGCGAACAAGAGCTTGGAGCTGGAAATCGAAGACATCCTCTTTCGTCCGCCGGGACGGCCGAGCTGCAAGCCCTTGGTGCGCTACCAGAGTTTCCGCTATCAGGCCAAGAGCTGGACCACGCCCAGACGGATCGTCGCCAAGGTGGAGCACCACCAAGGTGAGCTGTTCCCTCGCGTCGGCTTCATCGTGACCAACATGGCCCTCCCGAGCCGCTCGGTCGTGCGGTTTTACAACAAGCGCGGTACGGCGGAGCAATGGATCAAGGAAGGCAAGCAGGCCACCCACTGGACGCGGCTGTCGTGCCATCGTTTCCGGGCGAACGAGGTGCGCCTGCAACTGAGCGTCCTGGCCTACAATCTGGGCAACTTGTGGCGCAGACTGGTCCTTCCGCTGCGGGTCAAGCGCTGGTCGCTCACGAGTCTCCAGCAGCGACTGGTGAAAACTGGGGGCCGGCTGGTGAAGCATGCGCGGTACTACTGGCTTCTGCTGGCGGAAGGGCATCTCACGCGGCGGCTGTTCGGCGACATGCTGCGGAGGATCTGGGCGCTACCCGTGCCGGCAGGCTGACGCGCGGCCTGAAGTGCAACGAAGCCCGCCCGGCGATGACACGGGGCACACGTGTGGAGCGGTGTCTGAGAAATGCCCGAAAAGCAGGGGTTCCAGTCGGTCGCACGTCGGCGCGGGCTCAGATGAAGGCCTTTGAAGCTGAGCGATTGTGCGACGATCGAAGTTTTTGTGCGATCGGCGGCGATCGGGTGTATAAACGTGCCATCAGGGGCAGGCGAAACGGAAATCCCGGATTCATGGTATCGGTCACGACCATGGCGCGCAGGTCGAAATCGAGCAACAAGGCGGTCACCTGGCCGGAGGTAACGCCGAAGTTGATGGTGGAGGTGGATTTGGAAGGGTTCACCGCCAGCACGATGTTTAGCACGTTCTGGTCCGTGCAACTAGCCGGGGGATCGGGACAAAATCTGATCTTGGGGTCGAGAAGCATGACGGTGACGCTGGTATAGAGACCTGCGGGAACGCTTTGCAGCGCCAGGTGGATGATTTCGCTGGTGAGCTGGAGGCCGGTCAGCTCCAGCCGAATCGGCTGGGAGAGAACCGAGACGGTGCCGGGGTCGAAGATCACGTCCGTGACGATGATTTCGAACTCCACCAACTCTTCCATGGGCGCATCTCGCACGAACAGGGCCACCGAACCCGAGCCGGTGGCAGGGCCCGAGCCGGGGGTAGAGCCAGTGCCGGAGCCGGAACCGGAATCCAACGGGGGACCCGAAGTGAGGTAGCCGCCACAAGCCACAAGCAGAATAGCCAGCGCAAAGAGCAGCAGCCCTTCGGCGGAGCGAAACCGCGCGATATTGTTTCATCCCAACCTCCTTTAGTTAACATTTCCCTATCACACTAGATATTGTTTGTGAAGCCTAGAACGAAAAATAAGAACAAAATAAGAAACCTGGTTGCGACTGGACCCGGCCGCCGAAGCGCAGCCAACCTCCGGGCGAAGGCAGAGCTGGCCCGAATTGCATAGCTCAAGCTGGGGAGTGAAAACACTAGGACCGCCAGAGGGGACAGCCCGGCTACTTGTTTCTTTGCCCTACGGGCGGAAACCCTTCGGCTCTGGTTCCCTTATTTTCCTTCGGGACAAACCCCTCGACTGCGGATAAAGCGGGTGCCGAGCCTGCCTGCGCCTGCCTGCGGTAGGCAGGGCAGTCAGGCACCTCTTCCGGACTGTTTCTCTCTTGGAGAGGCAGGTCTGCCCCACCAAAGAGGGTTAGGGAGTGCCGTCGACGCGCTTGGCTTCGAAGATCAACTCGCCCGCCAGCGGAGTGGTGTTCTTCAATTGGTCGAAGGTGGGGGCGTAGGCGCCGTTGGTGATGCGGTAGGCTTCCTGGGCGGTGTGGATGTCCTTCATGGTCTGCGCGGCCTTGGCTTCCTCGGCCACCTGGATGGAACTCATGTAGCGAGGGACGGCGAGAGAAACCAGCACCATGATGATGGCCAGCACCAACATCAGTTCGGGCAGGGCGAAGCCGGCTGCGCGGCGACGCGGGCAGGAACGAACAAGAGCCAACATAGCTACCTCCGTGCCGGGGCCGTGTCGAGGGCTTTGGCAATCTGCTCTTGCATGGTGGTGACCAGCTCCTCCAACTCAGCGCGGGGAATTTCCTCGCCCTTCTCCAGGCGCCCGGCCAGATGGCGGAGGCCACCTTGCAAGCTGAGGAACAGGTTGCGGTTGCGGGTGGCGAGCAGCTTCATTTTCTGGGCCAGCTTGGCGGCGTCGTCTTCGAAGAGGCGGAACTCATCCTTCTTGCGCAGGCGCAGGGGCTGGTAGTCGCCTTCGGCCAACTGGTTGAGATAGAGGTGGAGATGGTAGAGGGCGCCGGCCACCCGACCGGAATGGCGCAGGACGAGGTAGGAGGCTCCCAGCCCAGCCGCCAGCAGCAGCGGTCATAGGCGCTCGTGCACCTGCACGAGCTGCTCGTGCAGGAGAGTGCGGACGCGCAGATCCGGCTCGTGCGCCGCTCGCTGCTGAAGCGGATAGAAGAGCCCCGCCGCCAGCAGCGCCGTCGCCACAACCAAAAAGGTGAGCAGGGGCAGCAGGGCGCGCAGTTGAAAGCCGGGACTGACAATCAAGCTACGGCGGACGTGCTTGCGGGGGCCGAGGGGCGGCGCGGAGCGCGGTGCCATGGCACCCCTCCTTTGCGGTGGTCGGAAGACGGCGGCCTTGCACCTCCCCTGCCGCCAACTCTGCCGGCATGATAGCGCCAGCGGTGCGCGGAGTCAAAAACTCCGCGCACCCTCGGGCGGGGTCCTCCCACAATCCCTGGCGGTTTTCCTGGTGGCCCCCCTCTCGCGCCTTTTCACATCTATGGGTAAAATAAGAGTGTCGGGCCTTCACCGCCGAACGCCCCCGCAGGGGAGCGACCATCCAAAGCTGGATTTGGCCGAGTGCGGGGAGAAGAGGATTTCGCGGTCGGGATCTCCTGAAACACCGGGAGTGGAACCCCCCAGAGCGGGCCCGAATTGTAGGAAAGACCGAGTTGTCTATGCCGATGGTACCGAGGCACCGCTGCGCCGACAGCCGCACGCCGGGGCGCTTTGTGCTCCCGCTCCTGGCGGTTGCGCTGGCGCTGAGAGTCCGGCGAGTGGGCTGGGCTTAGGACGATGAACTCTAGAAGCACGCAAGGGAGAAGGCGGAGAGCCTTCATAGACCTGGTTGGGCTGGTGATTCTTGCCGTTCTGGCGTTTCTGGCAGCGTCAGCCTTTGATGCTTTTGAGGTACTTCACCGGTGGTCCCGCCAACACGAAAGCTGGGAAGCGGACGAGTTCTTTACGGCCATCGCTATCGCGACGATTGTGCTGGCCGTTTTCTCCTTCCGTCGCTGGCAGGATACAGCACACGAGGTACGCCGGCGAAGACGGGCAGAGGAGGCCTTGCGAAAAACTCACGATGAATTGGATGCCCAAGTGGAAGAGCGCGCCGGGGAACTACGGGTAAGCGAAAGGAAATACCGGGACCTGTTTGAGAACTCAGGCGACCTGATTCAAAGCGTCAACGCCGAGGGGCGGTTCGACTACGTCAACCGCCAGTGGCGCAAGACCCTGGGGTACACAGAAGAAGAAACCCGGCGACTGAAATTCACCGACATCCTGCGGGGCGATCAAATCAAGAAGTGCGCCGATCTCTTCGCTCGGCTGCAACGCGGAGAGGATTTTCCTCAGATCGAAACGGTGTTTTTGGCCAAGGACGGACGAGAGATTTTCGTGGAAGGGTCCAGCTCGCCGAGCTTCCGCGACGGGCAGTTCGTAAGCACACGGGGCTTTTTCCGGGACGTCACCGAGCGCAGGCAGGCGGCAGAAGAACTCAAGCGCTCAGAGGAGCGCTTCAAGATACTGTTCGAATACGCGCCCGACGCCTACTACTTAAACGACCTGACAGGAACGTTTGTGGACGGCAATAAGGCGACGGAGGAAATCACTGGTTACAAGAAGGAGGAGTTGATTGGAAAGAATTTCCTGCGCCTGAATCTGCTGCCCCCCATGCAAATCCCCAGAGCGGCTGCATTGCTAGCCAAGAATGTACTGGGCCTGCCCACAGGCCCGGATGAGTTTACGCTCAATCGGAAAGACGGCCAGCAGATCACAGTGGAAATCAGAACCTTCCCGGTAAAAATCGGGAATCAAGCTCTGGTCTTAGGGATTGCCCGGGACATCACCGAGCGCAAGCGGGCGGAGGAAGCATTAAAGGAGAGTGAAGAGCGCTTCCGCCAGCTAGCGGAGCACATCCCCGAAGTCTTCTGGATGGGCTCCCTAGACGGGAGCCAGTTGTTCTACATCAGTCCTGCGTTCGAGGAGATATGGGGCCGAACATGCGAGAGTCTTTACGAGCGGCCCAAATCTTGGCTGGACGCCGTGCATCCGGACGATCGTGAGCAGGTGATCGCCGCCGTAGAAGAGCGAAAGAAACGAGGAGAGCTCAATGAGGACTTTCGGATCGTGCGGCCTGACGGGTCGATGCGCTGGATATGGGCTCGTGGCTTTGGGATCCGGAACGAGGCGGGAGAAGTCTACCGCTTCGCCGGGATCGCGGAGGACATCACCGAGCGCAAGCGGTCGGAGGAGGTGCTGCGGGCGAGCGAGGAACGCTACCGCGACCTAGTGGAAAACGTCGAGGAATTGATCTGCACCCATGACCTGGAGGGCAGGCTGCTGAGCGTCAACCAGGCCCTGGTGAAAAAGGCGGGTTATGAACGGGCGGACGAACTGGTGGGCCGCAAGCTGAGCGATTTGCTGGCCCCCGATACGCGCCCTCTCTTTCCTGCCTACCTTGACGCGCTGAAGAAGGAAGGGCGGGCCCAGGGATTCATGAAGGTGCGAACCCGCGACGGTAAGGAAAGAATCCTGGAGTACGACAACACCGTGCGGCGCGAGGGTTCGGAGGAGCCGATCGTGCGGGGCGTGTCGCGGGACGTGACTGAGCGCGTGCGGACCGAGCAGGCGCTGCGGGCCAGCGAAGAGCGCTACCGGCGTTTCTTTGAAGACTCGCCCATTCCCTTGTGCGTGCAGGATTTCTCCGCGGTCAAGAAGCGGCTTGAGGAGTTGCGCGCTGCGGGCAGCAACAACTTAGAGAACTACTTGAGCGACAATCCGGACGAGGTGGCGAGGTGCTTGGCGCTGGTGAAAGCCGTTGACGTGAACCGCCCGATGGCGGAGTTGTTCGAAGCCCCCACCCAAGAGAGCTTGTTGGGGAAGGCGGGGCCGACCTTCATTGACGAGTCCTACAAAAGTTTTGGCAAGGAATTGGTCGCCATTTCCCAAGGGGAAACAAACTTCAGAGCTGAGACAGTCGGGAGAACCTTGAAAGGCAAGATCAAGAATCTTGCGGTGCACTGGTCGGCGGTTCCGGGCTACGAGCAGACCCTGGGCCGAGTGGTTCACTCCATCCTCGACATTACCGAGCGCAAGCAGGCGGAGGAGGAAATCCGAAGACTGAACCAAGAACTGGAGCAGCGCGTAGTCGAGCGCACGGGAGAACTGCGCGAGAGCCAGAAGCTGTTCCAAACTTTGACGACGGTGTCGCCGGTGGGTATCTTCCGCACCAATGCGGACGGGAACTGCACCTACGTCAACCAGCGCTGGTGCGAGATTGCGGGTCTGACGCCGGAGGAGGCGCGCGGAGAAGGCTGGGCGCGGGCGATTCACCCCGAGGACCGCGAGCGGGTCTCTGAGGAGTGGTACCAGGCTGCCAAAGAGGGTTTATGGTTCCGAACCGAATGTCGCTTTCAGCGCCCCGACGGGGTGGTGACCTGGGTCTTCGCCCAGGCGTTGACGGAAAAAACGAAGGACGGAGAAATCATCGGTTATGTCGGCACTATCACCGACATCACCGAGCGCAAACAGGCGGAAGAAAATTTGCGCGAGAGCGAGGGGCGCTTCCGAGGCGTGTTCCAGGCCGCCGCCATCGGGGTGGCGGTGGGCAAGCTGGACGGGCGCTCGCTGGAGAGCAACCGCATGCTGCAAGAAATGGTCGGGTACAGCGGGGAAGAGCTTCGCCGCATGGTGTTCACGGAGTTCACGCATCCCGACGATGTGGCGGCGGACAGGGAACAGTATGAGCAGTTAATAGCGGGGAAACTCAACCATTACAAACTGGAGAAGCGGTACATCCGAAAAGACGGTCAGGAGGTATGGGGCCGTCTGACCGTGTCTCTGGTCCGGGGCGCCGAGGACGAGCCCCGGTTTACCATCAGCATGGTGGAAGACATCACCGAGCACAAGCGGGCGGAAGAAGCGCTGCGCGAGAGCGAGGAGCAGCTTCGGCAGGCGCAGAAGATGGAAGCGGTGGGGCGGCTGGCGGGGGGCGTGGCCCACGACTTCAATAACCTCCTCATGGTCATGCGGGGCTACGGCGAACTGCTGTTGAACCAACTGGACGCAAGCGATCCGCTGCGGCGCAACGCCGAGGAAATCCAGAAAGCCGCTGAGCGCGCCACCGCGCTCACCCAGCAACTGCTGGCCTTCAGCCGCAAGCAGGTGCTGCAACCCAAGGTGCTGGATCTGAACGCTGTGGTCACCGAGGTGGAGAAGATGCTGCGGCGGCTGCTTGGGGAGGACATCGAGCTGGCGGCGGTATTGGATCTGGCGCTGGGACGGATGAAAGCCGACCCGGGGCAGATGGAGCAGATCATCCTGAACCTGGCGGTCAACGCGCGCGACGCCATGCCGCAGGGCGGCAAATTCACCCTCGAAACCTCCAACGTCGATCTGACCGAAGCCTATGCCCGCCAGCACCCGGAGGTCACGCCCGGGCCCTACGTGCTGCTGGCGGTGAGCGACACCGGCGTAGGGATGGACGCCGAGACGCACTCCCACATCTTCGAGCCCTTCTTCACCACCAAGGGCGCGGGCAAAGGCACCGGGCTGGGTCTTTCCACCGTCTATGGAATCGTCAAGCAAAGTGGCGGGACCCTCGGGGTGGAGAGCGCGCCTGGCCGGGGCACGACCTTCGAGATTTACCTGCCGCTGGTGGAGGAAGCAGCCGCCAGCGGAGAGCTCCACCCCGCGCTCCCCGCTCCTACTCCCGGGGGGACGGAAACCATCCTGGTGGTGGAGGATGAGATGAGCGTTCGGAGGCTCGCCGCCGAGTTCCTGGGAAGCAACGGCTACAGGGTGCTGGAGGCGCAGGACGGCGGAGAGGCTCTGCAAGTGTGCGAAGAGCACCGGGGGCCGATCCACCTGCTGCTAACCGACGTGGTGATGCCGGGGATGAGCGGCTGGGAGTTGGCCGAGCGCTTGGCGGGAGCGCGGCCGGAGATGAAGGTGACCTACATGTCGGGCTACACCGACGACGCCATTGTCCAGCATGGCGTCCTGGAAGAGGGGACCGCTTTCCTCCAGAAGCCCTTCTCGCTGGATGCGCTGGCGCGCACCGTGCGCGAGGTGCTGGACTCGAAGGGGAAGCCATTTTTCGGACGAGAACTACTGCGCCTGGATAGTTAACGCGAGGCCCCGGAGGGTGACCCCTTTGGGGCCTCGTCGTATCTGTTACTTTTTCAAGGAATTACGCCCGTTCGCAAATTCAACGTGGGGACCGCACTGCCTTCGATCAGGCGGTGGCGGACGCCTTCAACTTGATGGCAGAACCGGACACTGAATCCGGGCTGCATCAAACGACGCGGATCGGCGTCCACTCGCCTTATGCAGGCTTCCGTTTTCCCTTCTTTCTTTGATGATGCCACTCGAGTCGGATGACTTCGATCACGTCGTCGATGGTCTTGTGAGTCGAACGGACGAGCCGCACCTCCCGTTTGGCGCCCACACGCAATCTCCGCACGTCGCGCGCCGAAGGAGTGCTGGCAGACCGGAAGTTGGCTTTCATTTCATTGGCGGAAGACGTCGCGCTGGTCGGGCGCCGCAAACTTCGCCTCCGCCGGCCTCTCGACGGCACTCTGTGCTGGTTCCGGGTCGCCCACTTGCTCGCTCCCAGCGACGACGGGGATGAAGGGTCTTGCTCATTGATAAGCGGCGTTATAATAGAACAGTAAAGAGGGGTGGCATCATGAAAAAGCTCTTGCTCGTGGGCATGGTGAGCGCTCTGGTGATCTCCTCCGGCCCGGTGTTGGCCCAGGACGGCTGGTACATGGGGATGGACCTGGGGGCTGCGGTAGCCCCGGGAATGGACGTGAAGACCGGGGGGGTGGATGATTGGGTATCGAGTGCGGATGAGGCGCATTCAGCGATCCGATGCGACAAGACCATAAACCCGGACGGTTTTCAGGTAGAAGAAGGAGCGTGTGGCAATGCCCCTTCGGCTTGGGGGCCCATGGACGAGTCGTTCGATGGCGGCAGGGGGATCCTGGCTGGGTTGGCCTTGGGGTATCGCATGGGGAACTTCAGGGCCGAGGGCGAATATTTCTATCGCAGCGCAACCCATGACAGCACGGATGTTCCCTATGATTCCGCAGCAAATTATGACCCCGGCACGGATCCGGGATTCCAGACCGTCATGGATGGAGTCGATGCCGTGCTGTCGCACAACGTTTTTGCCAACTTGCACTACGACTTTCGCTCCGATTCGAAGTTTACGCCGTCTCTGGGGATTGGAGTCGGCTTTGCGAAAGTCTCGCTTGCGTACCGGACCTTCTGGCGCCGGACGAATGACCCCGAGAACATCACGGTATTCGATACTGAGGGGGTGATTGGTGACGAGCTGGCGAAAGCCCAGGCGTTAAACCGGGAAATTGCCGGCACGATCACCGCGGACAGAGCGAAATTGTCGGATCTGCTGCTCGGCTACCAGGCGGTGGCGGGCCTGGATTATCAGGTCAGCGATCCGGTCACCATCGGGCTCAAGTTCCGATGGGCGAGTTTCGGCGAATTCGATGACGAGTCGGCATATGATTCTCTCCGCGATCATGCGTCGGTGGCCGGTAACCCGCCGGTTCCCGTTACCTACTATGTCAAGACGGATGACATTCAGTTCTGGGGAATCAGCCTCAACATGAAGTATCATTTCTGACTGGCAGCTAATGGAGTCATCAGGGTCCGAGAGTCTGGCAGATCGGTTTCTCGCGGGGGAAGAGTGATTGGTCACGCCCCCCCCGACGAAAATCTCCCTATCGCCGGACCGAGCAGGTTTCGGCACGTGGAGCGACGAAAGGATGCCAACTGCAGTAAGATATTAGGCAGGCCCGAGTCGAAGGCTGCTGGCACAGCCCGGCTGGCGAGCAGTAGAGTCTAAAACTCGGCGAGAGGCGAACATGGTTGACGGCATATCCCACGCCGGCGCGGTCCGCGCCAATAACAGCCAAAGCTCCAAATACTCGGCGCCATGTCGAGCCGGCGCAGGCGGAAAGGCGATTGCCATGAGAACTATTTCAGGGGCGAAAATCATCGGCGCAATCTCGGCGCCTCCATACGCTCAATCGAGCCCGCCTAAGCCTGATGTCGAAACGAGCCAGTCCCGCTCGGCGGCGCAGACAGACGATTCTCTCGCTACCAATCCATCGGCGGGGCTGGTTACCGAGAGCGATCCCCCCACCCGCCGCCGTGGCGGCTGGTGGCGTACAGGCATATTCGCCGGCGCCGCCTGTCTGGCCTGGCTCGCCTGGCCGAACTTGGCCTTCGCGCAGGTGACGGTTTCGGAGACGGACCTGATGGTGTCCGAAGGCGGCTCGGCGAGCTACACGGTGGTGCTCGACACCCAGCCGACGAATGATGTCACGATCACGGTGGCACCGTCGTCCGGGGACGACAAGAATCTGACGGCGAGCCCGGATACGCTGACCTTCACGAACTCGAACTGGAATACGGAGCAGACGGTGACGGTCCTGGCGGCCGAAGATGCCGACAGTGAGAACGGCACCGCCCAGTTTACGCATACTGTGGCCGGCCCCGGCACCCCCTATGACGGGCTTACGGCCCCCGGCGTCACAGCAACCGAGATCGACAACGATCCGCCCGGCCTGACGGTTTCGGAGACGGACCTGTCGGTGCCCGAAGGCGGCTCGGCGAGCTACACGGTGAGGCTCGTCACCCAGCCGACGGATGATGTCACGATCACGGTGGAGCGGGTGACCGGCGATGAGGATCTGACGGCGAGCCCGGATACGCTGACCTTCACGAACTCGGACTGGAGTATGCAGCAGACGGTGACGATCCTGGCGGCGGAAGATGACGACGGCGCGGCCAGCCCCGGCCAGTTTCGCCATAACGTGAGCAGCCCCGGCACCGTCTATCACAGCATTCCGACCCCTGGCGTCAATGCAACCGAGGATGACAACGACACGATCGGCGTGATCATCTCGCCGACGACACTGTCGGTGCCCGAAGGCGGCTCGGCGAGCTACACGGTGAGGCTTGGCACCAAGCCATCGAACGATGTCACGGTCGAGGCGACCGAGGACCAAAGGAATGACGCCGACCTGACGGTGAGTTCGGATACGGATACGGATACGGTTATAGATTCGGTTACGTTGGCCTTCACGAACTCGAACTGGAATACGGAGCAGACGGTGACGGTCACGGCGGCCGAAGACGCCGACGAGGCGGATGGCGTCGCGATCTTCTCTCACACCACGGCAAGCTTCGACGAGTTCTATGACTCAATTGCTGTCTATCCGGTCACGGCGACCGAGGCCGACAACGAAAAGGTAGTGACGGTCACGATTCAAACGGAGGTGTCAGCTCCGGTGCGCGGCGTGTTCGAGGTGATGATCATCTTTAGCGAGGCGGTGACGGGTTTCGAGCGGAGCGAGATCGCGGTGACGAATGGTTCGGTGACCGACTTCAGTGGGTCGGCGCCGACCTATAAGGCAGAGATCACTCCCTCGAAGAGCGGTGAAGTGATCGTGGAGGTTGCGGCGAATGTGGTCGAGTACGGGGTCGGCAACGGTAACCGGGCGGCGGAGCCTCTGGTGATCGAGGCGGATCTGTATCCGGTGGTGAGCTATCAGGAGGAGAGCTACACGGCGAGGGAAGGTGGGGAGATGGTGGCGGTGACGGTGAAGCTGAGCGAGGGCTGGGACGAGGAATTGGCGATCCCGATCCGGGTGACGCGGCCGGAGGAGACGGAAGCCGGCGACTATACCCTGGATGGTTTGGAGGAGTGGGATGCCCAGGAGGGCACCGGCATGCTGACGTTTCCAGCCG
>CBDFHE010000002.1:0-50007 GCA_965247455.1 Candidatus Acidiferrales bacterium | reverse complement strand
CCCAGAGCTTACAGGCGGCTTCATCGAAGCGGCTCTCGACGCTGAACCGGCCCTCGTGCAGGTGGCGCTTGGCGTGCAGTTGGGCGAAGAACTTCTGCCAGTCGCTCTCTTTGATGGGAGAAAAGACGTGGCGGCGGATTTTGGGCTTTTCACCCAGCAGTTCTCGAATCCGCACCGTGCGCTCGGGCGCGTCGAGGGGGAGGAGCTTTGCCCCGCCGTTGGCGGGGTGCGTTGCTTGGTCAGACATGGCGATACCTCCGGTTTGGTTTGGTATCGCCAGTGCCGTCACCCCGCTCTGGTGCGGAGCAGCCGGTCATTGCCAGGCTGGCTGTGCCCCGCCAGCGGCGGGGCGCGAAAAACAAAACTCTTTACGCCGCCACCAAGTGGGTGGGCTCCTCGTTGATGACGGTGATCTGCAACGGCTCGGTCAGGGTCGAGCCTTTGAAAATACCCTCCGACCCGATCTCGATCCGCCAGAGCAGAAAGTTGTTCTCGTTGCCTTCCTCCAGCGCAGTGATGCGCGTAGCCGGCAGGCGAATGTCGAGCGTGTGCTTGACGGCGACGCCGCCGGTGGTGATGGGCCCTTCCACCTTGAGCTGCACTTCTTTGGAGGCGGTGCCGTCAAAAAGCGTTTTGATGTCGTCCACGTCTTTGGCGTGGGCACCCAGGGAAAGAGTGACGCGGCGGTCGCCGTGGAAGATGGCGCCCGCGAACAGGCCGGAGCCGGGCTGGTACTGGACAATCAGGTTCTGGGTGACGTTCAGACTCCACTCCACAATCCGTTCTTTGATGGAAACGGGAGAGCCTTCCGTCCCGAGCAATATGTCGAGGTCGCGGTTGTGGAGCTGCTGGACGGCTGTCACGGCCGGCATGGAAGCGATGCCGGCGGCTTCCTTGCCGGAGCCCAACCAGTTGGCGGCCAGGCTGAGTGGGCCGGCGTCGGCGCCGCTGCGCCCGCTGATGGTGAAGTCGGCCAACGCCATATCCACCGGCTTGGTGCTGAGGTCGGCGGTGCTGTCTTGGGCGATGGTGGTGACCGGAACAACCTTGGAGACCGAAGGGGTGGAGAAGGTGAAGACGTGCTGGTAGGCATTGGGATCGTTAATGGCGTCGGGCTGGGTGGTGACCACCTTGCCCATTCCGAAGCCGGCAATGATCGCGGCCATGAGCGTGTCCAGGTCGAAAGAAGTGGCAAGAGAGAGTTGTCTGGACTTCTCTTCCAACTTGCTGGCGAATTCGCTCCCCCGGTTGAAGTCGTCAATGTCGGAGTGAAAAGTCCGTCCGATCCGCGCCAGCTCGGCGCTCAGCCGCGGCGGGCGTTTGAGGATGGCACCGTCGGCCAGCGCAGTGAGGAAGGTGGTCTGCTTGTTGACCGAAAACGCCAGCGCAATGTCTCGGAGTCTCTGTGGTTCGTAGGCCATGACTTATCTCTCCCTCTTTCTGCTTTTACTCTCTTCACTTGCTCCACCTGACCCGCCGACGGCAGGGCCGCGCTGAACGCGCCCAGCCCGGCCTGCCTGCTCAGACAGGTCTGGCACAACTACCGGGTCCTCCACCACGTCAAAGAGCGCGCGGTCGGCGTCGCTGAAGACGGCCGCCCAGACCGGGCGCTCCAGCTCGTGCGGTTCGTGGGCGCGCTCCAGGGTCAGGTCAACCGGCCCGGTGATGATGCGGACCTTGTCGGGCGCCGCGGCGCGGTGGCGGATTTTGATTTTGTCTTGCCTGACTTTCATGGTTCGATCACCTCACAAGTTCTGGTATTCCGTTTCCACTGCCACCCGCAGCGAGGCCAGCAATCCCTGGTCGCTCATTTCCTCCAACCGCTCCCCCAAGAGTTTGACCTCGGGCTTGGAGCTGACCCCGGAAATGTCGAGCCGTGCGCCGGCCAACACTCGCTTGAGGTCTTTGAGCATCTGGTAGATCCCGATCTCGCCGGGTAATCCGCCGAACTTCTCCGCCTCCGGCCCACGCAGGTTCTTTTGCAGGCAAAGAATGGTGAAAACCATCGGGTAGTTGTAGGTGTTGGGCGTCCGAGCCGCTAACCGCGTCTCCTCCATGTAGAACAAGAAAGCCGGGTGCCGGGCAATGATGCGGTCGTCTTTGAGGTTGCGTGCGCTCAGGGTGGCGACGGTATTCTTGTAGGCTCGGATGGTGGGGTCGTTTTCCACCAGCTCCATCATGGCTTTCTCGATGTCGGCGATGCTGGGTGTTTCCATAGTTCATGGGCTCAGGGCCGCGCTTCACCAATCGCGCGCTGGAAGAACTCCTCAACGGTGGTCACGGCAATCTTCTCGGCTGTTGCCTCCGAAGGGAGAAACGGCCGGGCCGGGATGGCCGTGCGGCGGCCGCGCCCGGCAAAGCCTCCGAGCTGGTGGATGCGGGCGTAGGGCAATTCAATGGTGGAGACGAAGGCCAGGCCGCGGGCCTCATCCACCCCGCGGTGGATCCCCCGCAGAAGCGTTCCGCCGGCGACCAGTATCCTTTTGGCCCCGAAGCGCCTGAGTTTGCGCCGAGCGTAGCGCTGATTGAGCGCACGCCAGGGCACGCCCTCGGGGCTGCGCTCCTGTTGGAAGGCCTGGCGCGTGCGCCGGAACATTCCCTCCGCAATGCTTTGCAGCACCGGAAGTAGGTTGCCCAGCCGCTTGCCGATCCGGTCCAGCATCTGCTGTACCTGCCTGCCCTTGTAGGTTCTGCGAATACTCGGCATTACGAGTCCTTCAAGTTCTCTTTGCCGAAACGAAACTTGTCTTCCTGAGCCGTCCGGTCAGGCGTCTTGACCTCAGCCACGCCGACCTGTTCCTTGGCGTCCTGGTTGAGCGAGGCCTTCCCGGCCGAGACCGACTTGAGCAGGCTGATGGCATGGTCGCGCCCATCCTTCACTACTTCTGGAACAACGCCGCGCCGGCTGTACAGTTGGTAAAGAGCCAGATCGACCGAGAGCTTCTCCACGATCTCGTTGACCACCAGCGGCAGTTGATTCCGCCCGGCAGCGTAGGAGTCGATGATGCCGTCGGCGGCCGCGATGGCGGCCGTCACCTTGGCGGAGCCAATCTGGCCCAGGTTGTTGTCGTCGGTGAGCTGGATCAGGTCCTGCTCAGTGATCCGCTCCAGCAGGTTGCTCTCGGTCGAGTAGGCCATCCTTCGACTCCCTTCGGTCGCTCAGGACAAGTTTCTCAGCGCGCAGTGCTCAGTTTTCAGTTGCCGGCCGAATCCGTTCTGCTCCAAGCTCCAGGGCTGTCGCAGAGTCAAAGGTATAGGTCTCGCCTTCCCTGAACCGCTCACCCTGATACTGGAAGTTCTTGAGCGCCACAAATTGAGCGTCGCCACTTCCTACTTGCTCTGCCTGGACCGGCTCCAGTGCGTGCGGCATGGCTGCGGCCTGCTCATCGGTCAGTTTGATCTTCTCGCCGGGCTGGTAGAGTTTGCCGTCGTGCTTGATGGGTGACTTCACGATGAACTTTGACATTGGTTCCTCCGTTCCTTCAACCGCCCGGCCCCCGTGGGGGGGCCGGGGCAAAGTCAGGCTCTTTCAGGCCGCCGCGACTACGCGACCGCGTTCTTGATCAAGTAAGCGGTCTCAGTCGCCGTGATCTTCTGGTCGTAATAGAAGTGCACGGCGATTTCGTCCGACTTGCGGCTGACGGGTGCGGCGCGCCCTATCTCTACCTGGAAGCCCTGCGAGGTGCCAGGGGCGTTCCAGACGAAGGTCTTGCCGAAGCTGACATCGTCGGGAGAGGGCGAATCCTGGACAAAAGCCAGGAAGGCGTGCTTGCCGAAGATGAAGCCGGTGGTGCCGCCACCAAACGGCTGGAAATGCGCCTGGCTCACAATCACCTCGGGGATGGCAAACAGCGCCGCCAAGTCTTCCACCGTGACGATGCCCAGCTTGACGTTCTGGATACGCTCGGTGATCTTGGGGTGAACGCGCAGCTTGGAGAAGACCTCGAAGCCGATCGCCAAACGGTTGGGCCGGACGCCGGGGTTCTTCACGATAGTCTCGATCCCGGTCTGGACGTCATCGATCGGGTTGGAGGTTCCACTAGTGTCACTCCACTGGTTGACGCCCGCGAGGGTGACGTTCTGAGTGATCTTGGCGGTGTCGGTGACGTCGTCTGCAAAGAGCTTCTCCTTGGAGAGCAGTAGCCGCTCGGTCAAGTGCTTGGTGGCCCACTGCTCGACGTTGCCGGGATCGAAGTTGCCGCGCTCCTCGTCGGTGATGAAGCGTTCCAACGATTGATCTTCCGCGTTGTAGTTGTCGGTCGAGATGGTCTGGTCGATGCGTTGAGCGGCCGCGCCCGGGGCACGCAGCGTGCTGGGCGGGAGTTGCACGTTTTCGCTCCCCCACTTCCAGTATTTGTCGCTCTGCTTGTTCACCGGGACGCGCGGGAAGAACCGCCCTCCCACCAATTCGGGATTCCGGAACGCCTGCGAATACTGCGAGAGCGGGACATCAATGTGTCCCTGTTTTGTGCTCACAAACATGGTTCAATCCTCCTGTGTTTTTACTCCCCCGCCTGCGGCGGGGCCGAAGCCTTAGCCTTGCATCACCGACGGCACGACCAGCAGATCGAACGTGTCGCCGTCAGCCGCAGCCGAGGTGAGTGCGATCCCGACGATGTTGGCGTTGACGCCCGCGGCCGGCGCCGCTTTCCTGAGCTTGCCGCTGGCGGCGGCAACTTCCAGAGGATCACCGGGCGCAATGGCAGCCGACGCCGTGCCAACTGCCGGCCCGAAGATGATGACCGGCATGGATTTGCCGGCAGCGTCCGCAGCCAGCGCCGTGATTCCGGTCGCGCGATCGCCGGCCGCTGCCGGCAGTTTGGCGTCGTTGTCGGTGGCGCCTTTCACCACCGCCAGGTCAGCGCCAATCGCACCACCTTCAGACTTCTGGGTCAGAACAGTTTCTCCACCAATGGGTGACATGCTTTTCCTCCTTGCTTTTCAGTACCGGCTCAGACCTTGCCGGCGGAAATTGAGCTCGCCGCGCCTTGCTGGATAACCCGCTGGCGAGCGATGGCCAACAGCTCGTGCTCCGGCTTGGCTTCGCCGAACTCCTTGCGGAGTTCAGGCAGCAAAGCCTGAATCCGCTCAGCTTCGTCGAACGTCCCCTCGGCATACTGCGCCTTGGGGTCCTCGCGGAAATTGATCACCTTGCCGCGTCCAGGCTGGCCGGCCAGCTCGCCGGAAGGAACCAACTCCGGCAGCGATTCGAGAAAGGTGGTCAGGGCGGCGGCAGCCTCAGCGCGGCCGAAGCTCACCTGCTGCTCGACGTCCTTCGCGTCTTTCTCCGCGAAAGTGAAGGTTTCGCCGGTCTCTAGGTACTGCAGCGTCTGCGGCAGCCGGGCGTTATGGAACGACGGCACCCAGCGGTGGGCGGCGCGCATCCTCTCGATGAAGGCTGCCACCTTCAGCTTGGCCTTCTCGTCGTCGTCGGTGCTGGAGCGCTCCTTGAACTCTTTGTCGAGACCGTCAAGCTTCTCCTGGAAAGCGGCCTCCAGCTTCTGGACGGCCGCATCAATTCGCTCCTTCACCTGTGCCTCGGTAAAGGTGGCGCCGGCCGGCTCGGATTTCTTCCCGAACATTTCGGCGAAGAATTCCTTCATCACCTCTCGGATAGTCCGCTTGGTGTCTTCGGGGTTTTGGTTGCTCACTTCGTCCTCCTTGAATCCCGCCGAGGGCGGGGGAAGTTCGATGGAGACGTGCTCGCCACGTTCGCCATCGTTGAATTGAATCGGTTGCAAACCTTTCACCTCCGGCGGCTGCGCGCCCAGAAACGCCAGGTGCCGGAGATAGGGGCCGCTGGTCTGCGGCATGTTTCGATAGAGGGCGACCGAGCGCTGGGTGAAGCGGCCTTGCTCGACCAGGTCGCTGAACCCCGGATCCACTTTGCTGAGCTGTGCCCAGAGGGAATTCCCTGCGCGCCGGAGCGTCTTGACCAAGCCGTAGGCTGGTTGGTCGTGCGCGGGGTGTCCAACCACCACCGGGGCCTCGTGCAGCTTGGGGTCGTAACTTTCGGCGATCTTGTCGAGGTCGGCGGTGGTGAACTTTCCCTTGTCGCCGTAGTCGCCGACTTTGAAAACCTCAATCCACTTTCCGCTCAGGTCAGTCATGCTTTCCTCCTCGCCCTCAGATCGGGAACTTGGTGAAGCCGGCATCCGGGCCGGCGCCGGCCGGGATGCTCACGGTCAAATCAAAGCCTTGGCCGCTATTGTTAGATCGTTAAGTAGTCTGGATTCGCGGTAGTTGGCGGTGGTTCGCGGGAATTGGTGGTAGTTTTTCTTTTTGTTGGAGTTGCGGCGGGATATGCTCCAGGGAGAAGTGAGAGGCGTGCGGGAATAGTCTGGAATTATACGGGGAATGTCCCCGGTTCTTGACTTAACGCTTACTGAAAACAAAAGGCTTATTAAGACTTAACGCTGAACTGTCGGCGCAAACCGGGGACAGGTAACAAGTTTCGAGGCAACCCACTGACAACATTAAAGATAAACCGGGGACAGGCTGCAATACGCTGGAAAAAACCGGGGACAAACCGGGGACACAGTTTCAGAATCTGGAGAGGGAGGAGAGCCCACGAGCGGCTTCCCTCCCCCACCAGGACTGCGCCTGACGGACTACCTGGGCGGGGGAGCGACCTACTACGAGGACCTCACAGCTAGGGACCCGAAGGAGGATCGTCCGAAGCCACCAGCTTCTTTTCTAACGGCGCGCGACCCCATCGCGCCCCGTTAAGGGTCAACTACTGCCGCTCCCCTCAATCCCCAAAACCTTCTCCTCCTAAACTGGCGGGCGCAGGCCGCGGTCGCGCGCGGCGCGCCGGATGGTGCGCAGGGTGAATGCGGCCAAGGCGCGCTCGTCCATGCCGGGCGTCGGGTGAATGTGGATTGGCCCGATAGTGACGTTGCCCATCGGCGCTTGGCCGGCATTGACCCGCTCCAGGTTCTGCACGCCCACCTGTTGCACCGCATCACGCCGGATGACAAACTCGCCCGGATGCAGCAGCGACGGCACCAGCCCGCCATGGGAGAATTCTGGAATCAGACTGGCAGAGGAAAGCAGCAGCCGCGCGTCGCGCGCGGCCTGGATTTCAGCCAGGCCGTTCTTGACCGCAAACACCAGCGGCGAGATGCTTCTGACCGCGTTCCGCCCGGCCTTCCCCAGCGGCTGCACCTGGCCCTGAAAGGCAATGAAGAGCTGGTCAATGGTAGCCAAAGCGCCTTCCAGGTCAGTCTGGAAGGCCTTGAACTGGTCGATCACCTCGCCCAACTGCGCTGTCAAGACCTCCTCCGATGCCGCTGCCCGGCGCTTCTTCTTCCCACGGCTAAGTATTCCGCTGACCAGTCCGATCGCACCCAAGACCAGGCCGGGGACGATACCCGCTGCCAGACTGATTCCCAGCGGCGCTCCCAGCAAACTTCCAATGCCCAACGCAGTGCCGAAACCGATGCCGACGCCGCCCAGCCCGCCCAACAGGGGATTCCCGCCGCTACCCAACAAACCGGCAAGGATTCCGCCGCCTGCTGCGTCACATGGAATGCCGCTATCCAGCCTTTTATAGTCACGCACTGGCCGTGGTCGCTCATTCCACACCCTCTCGCGCCTGCACGATCAAATCCTGAATCCGCTCCTCCGTCTCCCGATGCTGAACCACAGCTCGGCCAATCTCCACGTAGGTCGCCTCGGTCCCGTTCACTAGCCGATACCCCAAAGGCTCAACCACCAGCCGCAACAGGTCGTAGTTGCCGGTCACAAAGCAGAACGCGCGGGTAAAAGCCAGCGGGAAGCGATGCTTGTCCTTCGTCTCCGCTGTCCAGTTGTCCAGCATGGTCAGGCTTACATGCACGCCCAGCAGCTCCGCCATCTCCTCTGCAATCTCCTGCCGGCTCTTCCGGCAGTCCCGGATGGCGCGTGCCGCGCTCGCTTTCACCGCCAGGTGGTCGTTGAAGCTCGCCGTCGGGCTGACTGACGCGAATAGACTTGGTTGAGGTTTGTGACTGAATTTCTTCCTCCGCTCAGTCATTGACGCCCAGTAACAAAAAGCCGCATAGTCCAAGCCTCATGGAGGAACTACGCGGCTCGAATCTTTCTCTTCTTTGCCCGCTGACGACTAGCCTGGTGGTCGTCCAAAAACTGATATTCGCCCGGCACGCTTGCCCGCAGCTTCCAGGCTTTGTTGCTGAGCCCGGAGAGTGCGCCGTCAAGTCGCAGCAGCAAGCCTGCGACCCGCAGCTTGAACCACCACTTCAGCAGGTGTCGGAGCTGCGTGTTCTGAGGGGGTTGTTGAATGTAGTCTTCTCCGACCTGGTCCCTCATGTCGCCCTCCCCTCAATACGGTCAACCTCTTCTGCTAAAGCGCGTGCGACTCGCCGTGAGCTCCGATGTCCCCAAACGACGAGGCTGACGTGAGCTCGGCTTATTCCCAAGCGTCGCGCAACCGCCACCTGCACCCCACGCAGGACTCGCGCCCGCTCTACCTTTCTCGTGATATTGTTGTTTCGAGTAACGGTGTTAGCCGTATGCGTAAGGCATTTACCACAGACAATATCCCAAGTCAAGCTAAAAATTTGACGAGGCGGCCCGATTGGCCCCCTAAGTTACAGAAGCTTCGTGATGAGCGAAGAATGTCTCAAGCTGACCTTGCTCGTGCTCTCGATGTCTCAATGCCGGCCGTTAATCATTGGGAAAAAGGAAGAAAACAACCGGATGCGTCGAGCTGTATAAAACTCGGTAAGCTCGCAGGGCATCCTGATTGTTGGTTTTGGTGGCAGCGTGCCGGTCTGACTGAAGACGATCTGGTGGCTTCGGTGCCTGCTATTGAGGCACGACTCATGGACATACGTATCGGTGGGCGCTACCCCGAAGTGAAGGTTCTTGCTGGGCCAAGGATTCGAGGCCAAGGACCAGTTCAACCCCATCGGTCAGGCTTCATTATGCTGCCTCTGCTTAAAGACGAAGTTGCCGCAGGCCGTCCGCGACTCGTAGAAGAGAAGGACGTGCAGGACTTCATTGTCGTGCCGCGGGCGTGGATCAAGCATCCTGAAATGACTACGCTCCTAACTGTGCGTGGGGATTCAATGGAGCCGATCCTTAAGGATGGCTATGTGGTAGCTGTCGATGCCAGCGTCGCCGAACCTAAGAAGCTACAACGCAAAATGGTAGTTGCCTATATTGATGAGGGTGTTACGATCAAGTGGCTCGGCCGGTCCGGGCAGCAGTGGGTTTTGACGCCCGAAAACAAGGCCTATCCCCAGCAGACGCTCGGCCGTGACGACCGCATCATCGGCCGTGTCGCTTGGTGGTACGGCCACCAAGAGTAGGGTCAGCTTCAGTCCACCCAACCCATCGTTACGCCTTCGACCATGATCTCTCTAAGTTGGTCCCTGGTTAAACTATGTTTTTGTGCAAGCTCTACTCTATATTTTTCTTCAAGTTTGGACGAGAGGTCAAACTGCTTCAGAAACTGTAGGTCTGAAAATCGTGCCCTTGCCTTGCGCATCGCTCTGCGGTCATCGGCGCCCATTTCGCGAAATACCCTCTTGCGCTTTTGCTCGGATAAACCAAAACGGTCTTCAGGATTTTGGGAAAGGGCGGCCAGCCTGCCCTCATCGATGACGGCGCGGGGCTCTACTTTATCCAACGGTCCCATAGCGAGCATTCCGATCCAGCGGATTCCTTGGGCCCTCGCCTGTTCTTTGGTCCCATAAACGTAGAGGTAGATGTTGGTCGCCTGGCTGTGGTACCGGAAGCCGCGGCGGGCCTTGGCGGAGCGATAGCGTTTGAGGATCTCAGCCCCGAGTTCCGCCTTGGTGGGAACGCCAGAAACCACGATGTGCTGCTCAATCTGGGTCTTGATCGGTGCGTCGTAGACTTCCTCTTTTACCACCGCATAAATGACGCTGGTTGAGGGTGAAGCCTTCCCTGATACGACTGGAGGTCGTGCAGAACCTGGTGTAATTGTTTGCTGGGCGCTGAGCGACGAACTAGAAGGGGGCGAGGACGGGCCGGTAAGGTCGAAAATCAACAGTACAAGAGCTAAGAAGAAAACGGTCCCCAGTCCGATTTTTGCTGCTCTAGTCGCTGTCATGTATTTCCCCCTTCGTGCCTGGTTGACGCAAGGATACTCTCTTCAAGCCGTACCTGCCACAGGGAAGATGTCGCCCGCCATCTGTTCTATAGTTGTAAGGTTGTAGGGTTGTAGTGTCAGGTTGTAGGGTTGATGTTGTAGGGTCTCGCCGCAACTTGTTGAAAAATAACAACCACCTGTTTTAAGTTCCTACCTTCTCGGACACAGAGCGCGTCCCTCCCAATTTCCTTAATCCCCCTGTAACCCTAACAAAAATAAAAACTACCACTAATTCCCGCCAACCACCGCCGACTGCCACCAATCGCGGTCCTTAACAGGAGCGGCGTGTGCAGGCGCGGCGGGCGCTGTGCTAAGATGGAGCACGCATGGTTCGACCTCGTTCACCACAAGGGGGAGATAGGCCGCGCGTGCTGAGCGGCATGCGTCCCACCGGCCCCCTCCATCTCGGCCACTTGGTCGGCGCGCTGGAAAACTGGGTCAAACTTCAGGAGCAGTACGATTGCTTCTTTTTCGTGGCCGACTGGCACGCGCTGACCACCGACTACGCTGACACCGGAAAAATCAACGAACATACGCTGCAAATGGTGACCGACTGGCTGGCGGCGGGACTCGACCCGGAGAAGGCGACCTTTTTTATTCAGTCGCGCGTGCCGGAGCACGCCGAGCTGCACCTGCTGTTTTCGATGATTACGCCGCTGGGGTGGCTGGAGCGCGTGCCCAGCTACAAGGAGCAGCGCGAGCAGATTCGGGATAAAGACCTGGGCACCTACGGTTTTCTGGGCTATCCGGTGCTGCAAGCGGCTGATATTTTGATTTACAAAGCCAACTACGTTCCGGTGGGCGAAGACCAAGCGGCGCACGTGGAGCTTACGCGCGAGATTGCGCGGCGTTTCAACCTCGCATACGGAGCGTTGCGCTTGCGGTCATTCGAAAAGGACGAGTCGTGGCACGGCCTCGCAACCAGTGTTGGCTTGCCTCATGAGGTAACACGCCAATTACTACCCGACTCTCCTTACGTTGTGAGTGACAAAGCTGCTGTTATCAAGGAGTACTTCGAACGGGCACCGCTAAACATGAGGGCCTATCACTGGAGCGCAGGGCTGAGCAAATTTGCGGAAATCCAAGGTGTTTTGCCCGAACCGGGCGTGCTGCTGACAACCACGCCTAAGCTGCCGGGGCTGGACGGGCGCAAGATGTCGAAAAGTTACAACAATGCCATTGATTTGGCCGACGACGAGGAGACGGTGCGGAAGAAAATCAGCGGCATGCTGACCGACCCGCAGCGCAAGCGGCGGAACGATCCCGGCCGGCCGGAAATCTGCCCGGTGTTCGGCTACCACCGGCGCTACTCCAAGCCGGAGGTGATCGCGCGGGTGGACAGCGAGTGCCGCACGGCGGCCATCGGCTGCGTGGACTGCAAGCGTTTGATGGCGGACCATTTGGTTGTCGCGCTGGAGCCGATTCGCGAGCGCCGCCGGAAGTATGCCGAGCAGCCGCGCATGGTATGGGACATCCTGGTGGAAGGCTCCCGGAAAGCGCAGCGCAGCGCGCGCGCGACCCTGGGGCAGGTGCGCGAGGCGATGAAGCTGGTGTTTGATTTCGAGCGCCCGGAGAAGAGCCGGGCGGCAGCCGCGACGGCGTCCCGCGTGCGCACGTCGAGGTGAGTGGTGCAAAAGGACTGATGGTCGTTCACCGCGAGGATTCACCACGAGTAGAAGCGCCTCCCAGCTTGCAACTGGAAGCCTACGAGGGTCCACTGGACCTGCTGCTGGACCTGATTCGCAAGCAGGAGATTGACATCTTCGACATCCCCATCGCGCGCGTGACGCAGCAGTATCTCGACTACCTCCACCGCATGGAACGGTTGGACGTGGACATTGCCGCCGACTTCATCCTGATGGCTTCGACGCTGATTTACATCAAGTCGAAGTTGCTGCTCCCGCCCGACCCCACCGCGCCGACCGAGCAGGAGGAGGACCCGCGCACCGAGATGGTGCACCGTCTGCTGGAGCACGAAAAGTTCAAGGAGGCCGCGCAGATGCTCCGGCAGAAGCAACTGTTGGAGCAGGTGAGCTGGTCCAAACCGGACGTGGAAGCTTTTGCCGGCGAGCAGGGCGAGCTGGTGGTGGGCCTCTGGGATCTGGTGAAGGTTTTCCGGCAGGTGCTGGAGCGGCCGCAGCAGCCTCCGACGCTGGACATGGCGCGAGAGGAGACCACGGTGGCGCAGATGATCGAGGAGGTGCAGAAGTTCCTGCGCCGGAGCGACGAAGCGGTTCCCTTGCTGAGTTTGTGCGAGCGCTATCCGACCCGGCGCGGGCTGATTACGCTGTTCTTGGCGCTGCTGGAGTTGGTGCGGCTGGAGGCGGTGGTGGCGGTGCAACAGGAACTCTTCGGACCGATTTTGTTGCGCAAGCATAAACTGTTTGACGTGGTTTTCGGTGGCAAGACCACTGCCCGCATCGAACGACAGTACCGATAGCCCGATGGACCGGATTGAACTCAAAGCACTGCTGGAAGCAATCATTTATGTTTCGGAAGAGCCCGCCACGTTGGACCAGCTCGCGCGAGTGTTCGCGGAGGTGGAGCGGAGTGAGCTGCGGGAAGTGTTGGAGGAACTGGTGAAGGCCAGCCAAGCGGCCGATCGTGGAGTGGAAATCCGGCGCATTGCCGGGGGCTACCGGATGTCCACCAAGCCCGAGCACCACGAGAGGGTGCGCAAGTTTGTGCGCAGCCAGAAACCGCCGCTGCGCTTCTCGCTGCCGGCGTTGGAAACGCTGGCGGTGGTGGCCTACAAGCAACCGGTGACTTTGCCGGAAATCAAGGCCATCCGCGGAGTGGACCCGGCCGCGGCCTTGCACACCTTGCTGGAGAAAGGATTGCTGGTGACCGCGGGGCGCAAGCAGGTGATCGGACGGCCGATTCTCTACCGCACCTCGAAGGAGTTCCTGCTGCGTTTCGGGTTGAGAGATCTGAGCGAGTTGCCCACGCTGGAGGAGTTCCAAGAACTGGCGCGGGCTTCGTTGGAGGGAACGGAGGAGGTGATGGGACTTGGCGGCGCAGCGGAGTCCACGTCGGCCGAGTCAGAGGGCGCTGGAGACGGCAGTGCGGACGCTGAGGCTGCTTCTTCAGACCCGAGCGGAGCCGCCAAGGCGGGCCATGCGTGAACGTCTGCAAAAAATTGTGGCGCGCGCGGGGGTGGCCTCGCGCCGCACGGCGGAAGCGCTGATCCGCGCCGGGGCGATTCGCGTGAACGGGCATGTGGTCACCGAGCTGGGCAGCAAGGCCGACCCGGAGAAGGACAGGATCGAAGTGGACGGCCGGCTGCTGAAGTTCCCCGAGCGCGCGCTCTGCCTGTTGCTCAACAAACCGCGCGGGACGGTTTGCACCGCGCATGATCCCAAGGGGCGGCCCACGGTGTTCCACCTGTTGCGAGGCGTGCGCGAGCGCCTGTTTGTCGTCGGGCGGCTTTCCTACGACGTGGAGGGACTTCTGCTGCTCACCAACGACGGCGATTTTGCCGACCTTGTACAACGAGGGCGTTTGACGCAGACCTATGGTCTGAAGGTCAAAGGAAGGCTGGATGCGGCTGCGGTCGCGCGTCTGGAGCGGTTGGCGGGGCGGCACCAGCGCGTTCCGCTCCGGTTGCGCATGGCGAAGTCCGGGGCCAATCCGTGGTATGAAGTGTGCTTGAGGGAGCCGCGCGCGGATTGGCTGCAGACGGCGCTGTTTCGGCTGGGCCATCCGGTGGAAAAAGTGAAGCGGCTGGCCATCGGTTCGCTGCGAGACAATGCGTTGCGCGCGGGTGAGTTCCGGGAGTTGAGGCGCGAGGAACGCGCGCGGCTGGAAAAAGAAGTGGCGGCGGGTGCGCCTGCCACTGCCAAGCGCGCGTGCCTGGCCGTATGAAGTATGAGAGATAGCTAGGGGAGCGAGACTGCAAGTGGCGATGAAACAGGTGCTCTCGAACCTTCAGGCGCCACGTGCCGCGGGCGAGGATGGCCGCGGCAGGCGGGAGTGAGCTGTGGAGGATCCGATCCGGAACATCCTGGAGCGCGGCAAGGTGCTGGCGGTGGTGGGACTGTCCTCCAAGCCGCACCGGCCCAGCTACGGCGTGGCTCGCTACATGCAGTTGGCCGGGTACCACATCATCCCGGTGAATCCCAATGAAGGAAAGATGTTGGGGGAGAAAAGCTACGCCCGCTTGGAGGACGTCCCGGTGCAGGTGGACGTGGTGAATATCTTCCGGCGGTCGGAGTTTGTGCCTGCGATTGTGGAGAGCGCGATCGCGGTGGGGGCGTGGGCGGTTTGGATGCAGGAGGGAGTCATCCACCAGCAGGCGGCCGCGCGCGCGCGCGAAGCCGGTTTGCAGGTGGTGATGGACCGCTGCCTGCTGAAAGAGCACGCCAAGCGGACCGCTTGAAGTTCCTGCCCGTTTTTATTTCAGCCGATAGATTTTCAGCTTGGGTTCCAGCCCGGCGGTGAGGACGGCGAGGTGGCGGCCGTCGGGCGCGAGCCAGAAGTTGTGGAGCACGTCGTCCAGCACTTTCCTCGGTTCCGGATCGCCGAGGTGGAGGCGAAGCAGGCGGCCGGTTCGCCCGCCCAACTTTTCGGGTTGGAGGAAGAAGATGGCGTCGCTTGTGGGCGCCCACTGGTAGCGCCCCAGAGGAACGGGGAAGGTAGCTACTTCTGCGTCGGGGGTGAGTTCGCGCACGGCCAGGGTGTCCTGACCGACGAAGTAGGAGACGCGGTTCTCGTCCGGGGCGGCTTGGAGCCCGCCCAGGTAGTCGGCCACTTCTGCCAGCACTTCCGCTTTCCCTGTTTTGAGGTCGCCCAGGATGAGCTGCGGCGGGTCGGCGAAGTCTCGGTCGCGTTCCGCCGCGACGACCTGTTGTTTTTTGGCCAGCCAAGCCACGGCGGCGAAGCTGCGGTAGCGGAAGAGCGCCATCGTGCGGCCGGCCACCGAGCGCAGCACTCCGACCTGGTGGAGCAGGCGCGGCTTGACGGACTCGTGCAGCATGGCATAGCTCTCGTTGTCGGCCAGCCAGGCGCCGCCGTAGCCAAAGGTAAAATTGCTGCGTCGGCTCAATTTGATTCGCTTGCCTTTAGTGGTGAAGAAGAAGACGGCGGACTCTTTATTTTCGTTGGTCAGCTCCAGGGCCAGCTTGGAGCCGTCGGGTGACCAGGAGACGGCGTTCACGGTGTAGCTGAAGTCGCCGAAGGCGCGGCGCAGGAAGCGGTAGCGCAGGATGCGTTTGGGTTTTTTCTCCATCTCGGCCAGCGTGACCAGCCAGACTTCGCCGGGGTAGTAGCGGCGGAACTTTTCATCTCCGTAGGCCATGGGGGAGCGCTTCCGCTCCACCAGGATTTCCGTGCCGTAGGCCAGCCGCTCGCTGTCGGGCGACCAGGCGGCGACCACTGGCATGTCCTCGCCGGTCTCAATGGTGGCCACCGGCCGCGGGAAGGGCGTCTGCTCCGCCTGTCCCGCCAACGGCGGGGCCAGGGGCGCCAGCGCTGCCGCCAGGAAAAACAGCAAGGCCAGACTATTTTTTGCGGCGCGCGTCATTTCTTTTTCTTCCTCAGTGCTTCGAGTTCCCGGAGTCGGGTCTTGAGCTTTTCTTCGTAGCCTTCTTGGGTGGGGATGTAGTAGCGGCGCTGGCGCAGGCTTTCGGGCAGGCAGGGCATGGAGGTGGTGCGGTCTTCGTGGTTGTGGGCGTACTGGTAGCCGCGCCCGTAGCCGAACTCCTTCATCAAGCGCGTGACCGGGTTGCGCAGGTGCAAAGGCACGGGCTCGGCCAGGGTGCGCTCGACGTCTTCCTTCACCTGCGCGTAGGCGCGGTAGAGGGCGTTGGACTTGGGCGCCAGGGCCAGATAGACCGCGGCCTGGGCCAGGGCCAGTTTTCCCTCCGGCAGGCCGACAAAGTGGACCGCTTGCATAGCGTCCATGGTCACCGTCAACGCTTGCGGGTCGGCCAGGCCGATGTCTTCGGACGCCATGCGCACCAGGCGGCGGGCGATGTAGAGCGGGTCCTCGCCGGCTTCCAGCATGCGGCCGAGCCAGTAGAGGGCGGCGTCGGGGTCGCTGTTGCGCACGGACTTGTGCAGCGCGGAGATGATGTTGTAGTGCTCCTCGCCCGCTTTGTCGTAGAGCAGCACGCGGCGCTGCATGACGCTTTCCAGCACCGAGCGGTCGAGTGTGCGGCGGCCTTGGGCGGGCTGGGAGCCGAGCGCGGCGGCTTCCAGAGTGTTGTAGGCGACGCGGGCGTCGCCGTTGGCGTACACGGCAATTTCGCGCAGCAATTCCTGGTTGGGTTCGACGTTGAGGGTGCCGAGGCCGCGTTCCGAGTCGGCGAGCGCGCGACGCAGCAGCTCCAGCAACTGCTCGGCGGTGAGCGGATTGAGCGAATAGACCTTGACGCGGGAGAGCAGGGGAGCGATGACTTCGAAGGAGGGGTTTTCGGTGGTGGCGCCGATCAGAATGACATTGCCGCGTTCGACGTGGGGGAGGAAGGCATCCTGCTGAGCTTTGTTGAAGCGGTGAATCTCGTCAATGAAGAGGATGGTGCGGCGGCCGTAGTCGCGGGTGCGCTCGGCCTGGGCCATGACCTGCTTGATTTCTTTGGTGCCGCTGAGGACGGCGCTGAAGGGAAGAAAGTCGCTGGAGGTCATGCGGGCGATCACCTGCGCCAGGGTGGTCTTGCCCGAGCCGGGCGGGCCCCAGAAAATGAAGGAGGTCAGTTGGTCGTTTTCGATTTGGACGCGCAGGGGCTTGTCCGGCCCCACCAGGTGTTCCTGGCCGACGACTTCTTCGAAGGTGCGCGGGCGCATCCGGTCAGCCAGGGGCGAGGCGGTTTTGCGGCTTTTCTGGTCGCCGGTTTTGGATTCAAAGAGTCCCATAGTCAGTCGTCGGGGTTGCGTTGGCGGGCCGCTTCGTAGAGGGCCAGACTGGCGGCCACGGCGGCATTCAAGGATTCCACTGGAGCGGCGAGAGGAATCCGGGCGGCGTCATCCATCTGCGCGAGGGTGGCGGCGTCCAGTCCGTGCGCTTCGCCGCCGACGAAGAAGGCGACGCGGCCGCGCAGGTCGAGCTTCCCGAGCGGCGTGCCCCCGCGCGGCACCAGTCCCACCCGGCGGACATTCTTCTCGGCGCACAAGCGCACCACGCTTTCCACGGTTGTGTTCCGAAACACCGGTACGCGAAAGAGCGAGCCGGCGGAGGCGCGCACGGCTTTGGGGTTGAAGGGGCTGACGCTCGCCGGCGCCAGCACGCAGGCCGCTCCGCCAAAGGCTTCCAGTGAGCGCAGGATGGTGCCCAGGTTGCCGGGGTCTTGCAGGCCGACCAGCACCACCGTCAGGCTGGCTTCTGCGGCCAGGCAGTGGTCGAGTTGGACGGGCGGCAAACGGACCAGGGCGGCGATTCCCTGGGGGGTTTCGGTTTGGGCCAGGGCGCGAAAGAGGCGGTCGCTGGTGAGGTAGCAGGGTGGGCGGCCATTTCGTTCCGGCACTAATTCCTTCAGCTTGGTTTGGGCCGAGCGCGCCGCCAGCACGGCGACGATTTCCAGGTTGCTGCGGAGGGCTTCTTCCACCAGATGGGCACCTTCCACGGCGCAGCAGCCGTCGGGGGTGAGCTCGCCCCGGCGGAGGGCGCGGCGGAAGCGTTGCAGCAAAGGATTGCGCGAACTGCTCAAGAAAGTTGGTTGCGTTTTCACTGGCAATGTTCCCCGCGTGCCGGCAAAGCCAGCCTAGCAGAGCGGTCGGGGGGTGTAAAGTTTGTGGGTTCAGAAGAGGCGGGGAAAGGACGAACCGCAGAGAACGCAGAGAGGGAAAGTGTGGGAGCGGGTTTGCTGTCAACGCAAAGTAGAAATGTCCTCCTCCAAGGGTGATCGGGAGGGGGAATGTACTTTCGTTTGCCTTTCCTTGGGCCCGCAAGCCCCGTAGGCCGTAGGCCGAAGGGGGTTGCGGGCGCGGGCGGCGGGCTCGGGCAGGGCCGCAGGCTGAGATAAGAGCCGCGGAAGCGGACCCAGCGGCTGCCGTCGAGCCGCCGTTCGACCTCCACCCGCGCCCCCCGCAACCCCGCTCGCACCTGGGCGCGCGGGATCGCCCAGCGCTGGCCCTGCCAGCGCACGGTGTAGTCGCCTGCCACCCGGCGCGGTTCGCGCACGCTCAGGATTGACTCCAGCCGCTGGGTGCCTCCCAGCGGGCGGTGGGCATCGTGCGGCTGGCGCGGAGCGACGGTGAAGCGCTGCTCCCAGAAAGGCAGGAAGACTGCTGCCAGGAAGCGGTTGGCCTGCTCCACCGTGTGCACCCCGGCCAGGCGCATCTCCTTGACCAGGCGGTCCTGCAAGGTGCCGAATAGTCTCTCGATGCGCCCCTTGGCCTGGGGGCTGTGGGCGGGAATCCACTCGATCCCCAACTCCTGCAGGGCCCGCCCGATCTGGGTGCGGGCCGGCTGACCGCCGAGCTGCTCGTCGAGCCGGGCCGAGCGGGTGGTGCGGAACAGGCTGCTTTTGTCGGTATAGAGTGCCCGCGGCCGTCCCCAGCGCCGGAGCCAGCCTGCCAGGGTGCGCAGGTTTTCCTCGGTCGAGTCCTGGGCGGCGAAGCGGCCCCAGACCCGGCTGGTAGCGTCGTCGATCAGCGCGATCAACTGCACGGGAGGTCCGCGCCGCTCCAACCAGCGATAGGGCGAGCTGTCCATCATCACCAACTCGCCGAAGGCGGCCCGCCGCTCTCGCCAGACGTGCACCGCCGGCCTCCGCTGCCGGCGCGACCGCCACAGCCCGGCGGCGGTCATCCACTGCCGCAGCGTCTCCCGGCTGACCTGCCACCCATCTCGCGCCAGGTGCTCGCTGGCCAGCGTGGGCCCAAAGTCGGCGTAGCGCCGCCGCACCTGGGCCAGGATGCGCCCCTGGAGGGCCGCTGGAATCTTCCGGTTCGAGGGCCGCCCCCGCAGCCGATGCACTACGCCCCTGTCCCCCTCCGCCCGCACCCGTCTCAGCAGACGCCGCAGGTGGCGTACGCTCACCTGCACCCGCCGGCCCGCTTCCACCTGGGTCAGATAGCCCTGCTCGACTTGGTGGAGTACCTTCAACCGATCCTGCTCCCGTTGGCTCAATTCGATTCGCTCCTCTCTCATCGTCCCTCCTGGCCCTGATGAAAGAGGACATTCCTACTTTGCGCAAATAGGACATTCTCACTTTGCAGCTACACGCGGAGTAACCTTTCTTGACAGGCGGTTGGGATTGCCCTAGACTAGACAGTGGTAGTTGCAATGCAGTTGCAACTAATTGCAAGAGGCGGAAACCGATGCTCTCAGCCCTACTGGTCAGCCTCCGCGAAGGAATGGAAGCCGCCTTGGTAGTCGGCATCTGCCTGGCCTACCTGCGCAAGATCGGGCGCCTCGATCTCCAGCGGCCCGTCTGGTACGGCGTGGGCGCGGCGCTGCTGGCCAGCGTGGCGCTAGCGGTAGCGTTGCAGCGCTTTGCCTGGAACCAGGAGACCTTTGAAGGAGTCTTCATGCTGGTGGCGGCGGTGCTACTGGTCACAATGATTATCTGGATGCGCCGCGTGGCCCGCACGCTGCGAGGTCAAATCGAGCAGCGCGTGGGCCGGTTCGCCGGGGACGCCCGCTTTGCCGCCCTGGGTCTCTTTCTCTTCGTATTCTTTATGGTGCTGCGCGAAGGCGCGGAAACGGTTCTGCTGTTGGGCGCGGTCGCGCTCGACACGGAAGGGCTGCTGCTTTTCTTCGGGACGCTGCTCGGCCTGGGGCTGGCGGTGGGCTTGGGTCTGGCGTTCTTTCACGGCGCGCTGCCCATTCGTCTGGACCGTTTCTTTGACGCCACCAGCGTCATGCTGACGGTCATCGCCGTCCAGCTTGTGGTCAGCGGCATCCACGAGCTGTCCGAAGCCATGGTCATCCCCAGCGGCCCGCGCGTGATGGGAATCATCGGCCCCATCGTCCGCCACGACATTTTCTTCTTCGTAGTGCTGCTGGGCGTCGCCGCTTGGCTGGTGGGTCGCGAGTTGCTGCGCCATCGCCAGTCGGTCGCGCTGCCGGAAGGCTTGAACCAGGCCGAGCAGCGCCGCTTGCGCTGGCAGCAGCGGCGGGAGCGCCGCTGGATGAGCGCCACTGCGCTGGCGGCACTGGTGCTGCTGGTGGTGTTGACAGCCGAGTACGTGTACGCCCGCAGCGCGGCGGAACTCTCGCCCGCCACGCCGGTGGAAGCCGCCAGCGACGTGATTCGCATTCGCGTCGCGCAGATCAACGACGGCAGCCTGCACCGCTTTATTCTCCACCACAATCGCGTTGGTGTCCGGTTCATCGTCATCCGCCGTCCGGACCAGCGCCTGGCGGTGGCGCTCGATGCCTGCCAGATTTGCGGCCCTCAAGGCTACTACCAGGACGGCCCCAACGTGATTTGCAAGCACTGTTCCGCTGTCATCTACGTCCCTTCCATCGGATTGCCCGGCGGCTGCAACCCGGTGCCGATTGAATCCCGCGTGGAAGGCGGCGAGTTGGTGATTCCCCTGAGCGAGCTGGTGGGCGGGAAAGTTTTCTTCCGGAACCAGTAGAGACTCCCATGTTCCTCCGCATCCTGCGCGGTTCCTTTCTTCGCCAACGACGGCGAAAGCTGCTGGCCCTGGCGGCGCTGGCGCTGGGCATCGGCGTCACCACCGCTACTCTGAGCGTGGCGGTGGACATCGGCGACAAGCTGGCGCGCGAGCTGCGCTCCTTTGGCGCCAACATCGTGGTTCGGTCCCAGGCCGACACCTTGCCGCTGGAAATCGGCGGCGTGGACCTGCGCCCGCTGAGTGAAGGCAGCTTCCTTCGCCAAGACGACCTCCCTCGGCTGAAGACGATTTTCTGGCGCCACCACATCCTGGCCTTTGCGCCCTACCTCTACCAGAGCGCGGTCGAGCCCGGCGGCGGCTCGGTCGCTCTGGTGGGCACTTGGTTTGAGAGGCCGCTGGCGCTCGAAGACGGCACCAGCTTTGCCACCGGCATCCGCGCGCTCAATCCCAACTGGCAACTGGAGGGCGGCTGGCCGGCCGATGCAGCCGAGCCCGAAGCGGTGGTGGGCGCGGAGCTGGCGCAGCGGTTTGGTTGGCGCGTCGGGGACGAGATTGTATTGAGCTTGCCGGACGGGCGGCAGTTTCCTCTCGCCGTGCGCGGCTTGGTGCGCACCGGCGGAGACGAGGAGCGGCAGGTTTGGGTTCCGCTGGCGTGGCTGCAAGAAGTCAGCGGCCGTCCGGGGGCGTTCCGCCGCTTGCAGGTGAGCGCGCTGGTCAACCCTGAGGACGAGTTCGCCCGCCGCAACCCCCGCAGCATGACGCCGGCCGAATTCGACCGCTGGTACTGCTCTCCCTACGTGAGTTCGGTGGCCCACCAGATTCAAGAAGTGCTGGGCGATGTAGTGGCCACGCCGGTGCATCGCGTGGCGCAAGCGGAGACGACCATTCTGGCTCGGGTGGAACGCTTGCTGGCGGTGGTGAGCATCGCGGCGCTGCTGGGTGCGGTGCTAGCGGTGCTGAGCACAATGATCACCACTGTTCTCGAACGGCGTCCGGAAATAGCTTTGATGAAAGCGCTGGGGGCAGCCAACGCCACCGTTGGTGCGCTGTTCGTGGCCGAGGCAACTTTGCTGGGTTTGCTGGGCGGCGCGCTGGGGTACCTGGGCGGCTTGCTGGGAGCGCAATTGATTTCGCAGAGCGTCTTCGGTGCTGTGGTGGAGACCAAACCGGTTCTGCTGCCGGCCATGCTGGTGCTGGCCTGCGCCGCGGCTCTGCTGGGAACGCTGGCGCCGCTGCGCGTGGTGCAGCAGACCGACCCGGCGCTGGTTTTGAAGGAGCGATAAGGTGTTTGCGCGTTTAGTTCGACGAGGGTTGTGGCAGCGCAAGAGCCGCGCGCTGGTGGCCGTGCTGGCTTTGACGCTGGCGGCCACGCTGACGGCGGCGCTGCTGAACCTCTACGTTGATGCCCAGCGCAAGATTCAGTCGGAGTTCCGCCGCTACGGAGCCAACCTGATGGTGACGCCGCGCGTTACGGCAGGTGAAAACTCTGCGGCGGAATTGTTGCCCGGCGCATTGGCCCGGCAACTCAAGCGCGATTTCGTTCCCGACCGGCTCACCGCCGTGGTTCCCTACCTCTACGCGGTGGTGGAACTCAAAGACGAAAGCGTAGTCCTGGCGGGCACCTGGCTGGACCAATTTGCCGGTTTGGGCGGCTTCCGGCTGAGGGCGGGAGACGCGCCTGTGAGCCGGGAGGACTTGAGCCAATGTTGGGTCGGCGCAGCGGTGGCCGGGCGCTTCAAGTTGAGCCCGGGCGAAACCATCGCGCTGCGCTACCGCGAGGCGGAGTACATCTGCCAAGTGGCGGGCGTGGTCGAAACCGGGCAGGCGGAAGACAACCAGGTCCTGGCCGACCTGGCGGCGGTGCAAGCGCTGGCGGGCGCAGCCGGGCGGTTGAACGTGATTCTGGCGCGAGCCGGCGGTGACGCCGCCGCCATCGAGCAAACCGTGCAGGAATTTGCCGCGCTGTTCCAACAGGCCAGCGTGAATCCCTTGCGCCAGGTGACCGAATCCGAGTTCCGCGTGGTGCAGCAGATTCGGGGCGCTGTGCTGGGAACGACCGGGGTGGTGCTGCTGATTACGGCGCTGTGCGTGCTGGCCACTATGACGGCGCTGGCCTTCGAGCGCCGGCGCACCATCGGGACGCTCAAAGCTCTGGGAGCGTCCAATGCGCACATCTCGTGGCTGTTTCTGAGCGAAGCGGCGGTGCTGGCCTTGGTGGCGACGGCGGCCGGATTTCCAGCCGGGGTGGGACTGGCGCGCTGGCTGGGCGAGACTCTGTTCGCCGCTACGGTGGCGGTGCGGTGGACCACGCTGCCGGTGGTGGCGGCGGTGGCGGTGGCGATTGCTTTGACCGGCACGCTGCTGCCCTTGCGGCTGGTGCGGCAGACGCAGCCGGCGGTGATTCTGCGGGGAGAGTGATTCGGTGGCGCTGATTGAAATCGAAGGCCTGAGCAAACTCTATCCTGGCGGCGTGCGGGCGCTGGAGGACGTCGGCTTTTCGGTGGAGCCGGGCGAGTGGCTGGCGGTGATGGGCCCCTCGGGTTCGGGCAAGACAACCCTCGTCAACTTGCTGGGCGGGCTGGACACGGCTACCAGCGGGCGGATTCTCTTCGACGGGATTGAGCTGGGTGGACTGACGCCGGCTGAGTACACGCGCTTCCGGACCGAGAAGGTCGGCTTCGTCTTTCAACAGTTCCACCTGGTGCCCTATCTGACCGCGCTGGAAAACGTCCTGCTGGCGCAGTACTTCCACAGCATGACCGACGAAGCGCAGGCGCGCCGGGCGCTGGAAGGCGTGGGATTGGGGCATCGCCTGAACCATCTGCCGGCGCAACTTTCGACAGGCGAACAGCAGCGGGTGGCGATTGCGCGCGCGCTGATCAACCAGCCGCGCCTGATTCTGGCCGATGAGCCCACCGGCAACCTGGACGAGGAGAACGAAGCGGTGGTGATGCAGCTTTTCCACAAGCTGCACCGCGAGGGCCACACCCTGGTGATGGTGACCCACGACCCCGTCATCGGCCGGTTGGCCGACCGGCGGCTGGAGCTCCAGCACGGGCGGCTGGCGGGCATCACCATCTACCGCGAGGAGCGCGACGAGTTGGTGGACCACTTGCTGCAAGAGGTCTGGATGCTGCGGGAAGGGAACCAGTCGCCGGAAATCGCCAAGCTGCGCCGCACCGCCGTCCTGGACGTCGGCGGCACGCTGGCCCGCATGGCCGAGCGCGGGCTGGTGCGAGTGGAGAAGTCGCACGTGCTCTTCACTCCGGTGGGCGAAGAACGCGCCCGCGACGTCATGCGCCGCTACCGGCTGGCCGAGCGGCTCTTCCGCGATACCTTCGCGCTGGGCGACTCGGAGGCGGAGGACACGGCCTGCAAGTTCGAGCACATCATCAGCCCGGAAGTGACCGACCGGATCTGCCGCTTCCTCGGCCACCCCGGCACCTGCCCACACGGCAACCCCATCCCGCCGGGCACTTGCTGCTCGCGCGCCGGCTAGCGGGCCAAGAACGTGGTGCTTTGGGTGAGGACGAGATACTTGGTGTATGCCTGCCACTAAGGTTCAGCCCACGGGCTTCCGCCCGTGGGATCCAGCGGCCTGCCTGCGGTAGGCAGGCGGAAGCCGCTGGGCTGAACAATGGTTGTTGGTTCGATTCCGAACGGCCATACCTCTGGCAGGCTGCGGGTGCAGAGCACCTCTTCCAAACTGTCAGGATGGGTATCGCTGCTCCTACGCATCTCGTCACGGTTCATCCAAAGGGGCATTCGCTCCTGGGTGTTCAACCCAGCGGCCCTTCAGGGCGAGCCCTCGGGCCGAAGCTCGGGCTGAAGCCTTCAGGACGAGCCCCTGCCGCTGGGGACCCGGTGGCGGGGGCCACCGGGCTGGACGCGCGAGCGCTGATTGTTGTCATTCGCAGTGGTATAGCCTTGGGCCATAGCTGAGCGTTGCGTAGGACCGCACGAGAATCTCCAACTGCGTTACAATCATCCCGTGGAGTAGTTGCCTGATTTCCGATTGAGCAGAAGAGGAGAAGAATCCGAATGCTGCGCAAAGTGATCATTCTGGGGTCGGGCTGCGCGGGCTCCACCGCCGCCATCTACGCCGCTCGCGCCAACCTGGAGCCGCTGGTATTGGAAGGGCACGAGTCCGGCGGGCAGCTTTCCCTGACCACCGCGGTCGAGAACTACCCCGGTTTTCCCGAGGGCGTGCAGGGGCCGGAGCTGATGGAGCTGATGAAGAAGCAGGCGCAGCGGTTCGGGGCCGAGTACAAGATGGAGTCGGTCACGGAAGTGGATCTGAGCCACCGGCCGTTTACCGTGAAGGCTGGGAAGCACACCTATCAGGCGCGGGCGCTCATCATCGCCACCGGCGCTTCCGCCAAGATGCTGGGGCTGGAATCGGAAAAGAAGCTTCTGGGGCACGGGGTTTCCACCTGCGCCACCTGCGACGGCTACTTCTTCCGCGGCAAAGAGGTGATGGTGGTGGGCGGCGGCGACACCGCCATGGAGGAAGCGCTTTTCCTGACCAAGTTCGCCAGCAAGGTTGCGGTGGTGCACCGGCGCGACCAACTGCGGGCCTCCAAGATCATGGCCGAGCGCGCGCAGAGCAACGAAAAGATTGAGTTTGTTTGGGACACGGTCATCTCCGACATTCTGGACGTGGGTAAGGGCGAAGTCACTGCCGTCAAACTGAAAAACGTCAAGACCGGCAAGGAAGAGACGCGCAAGACCGACGGCGTTTTTGTCGGCATCGGGCACGACCCCAACAGCAAAGTCTTCGACGGCCTGCTGGAGTTGGAGCAGGGCTACATCAAGGTGTTCGACGGGTCGAAGACCAGCGTGGAAGGTGTATTCGCTGCCGGCGACATCCACGATCACCACTACCGGCAGGCGGTGACGGCCGCCGGGGCCGGCTGCCGCGCCGCCATGGACGCAGAAAAATATCTGGAGGCGCTGAGCGAAGAGTAACGCTCGGTTGGGTTTTCTCGTTGTGCTGAAAAAAGTTCTCGCCGTGTCATTCTGAGGCCGCACGGCCGAAGAATCCCGGTATAGCAAAAGCAGATTCCTCGCTGCCCTTCGCGTTCGCCCCTCGGCCTTTCTCGGGACAAGCTCAGGGCGGGCGCTCGGAATGACAAAAGGGATGGAAGGTTACTCGTCGTCCGCCTGCCTACCGCAGGCAGGCCGCAGGGATTTTTGCTTCCCCCAAGCAGGGGCTCGTCCTGAAGGCTTCAGCCCGAGGCTTCTGCCCGAGGGCTTGCCCTGAAGGGCCTGGGGGCTCGGTGCGAAATTAGGATACTACCCGCTGCCTCAGTGCCCGAGAGAATCCGCGGGGAAAGTTCACGGCGAGGATCCCCCCAAGGTCTCTCCTCGAATCTCGCCGCTAAAGTCGAGCCGGAGCCGGACGATAGGAAAGGGTGGAGGGTACTGAGATGACACTGGTTGGCCTTTCATTTTCCTTTGCGCAGTTGCAGTTTGTGTTCTCTCCTCGCTTGGACGCAACTGCGGCTTCTTCGGTGCAGGCGACCGAGGAGGTCTCCGAGGTTGACGAGGTCGAAGAGACTGGTGATGTCGGAGACGCCGGCGATGCCGAGCTCCCGCAGGAGGAGCCGCTAACTCTGGAAGACCGCATTGTTGCCGCAGGCTTCCGGTCGCCCAGCACTATTAACATGCTACAGCGGTTGCAGCGGCGACTGACAGAAGGTTTAGAAGGGGAGAAGCTGGCGGAAGTTGAGGCGGTGCTGGCTGAGTTGGTGGACGCCACCGGTGAGCTGGCTGCGGCTGACCAGCGACCCTTCGGCCGGAGCATTGAGCATCAGTTGAAGCAGTTGTTCAACGCCGCTTCCAGACGCCACCCGGTGGTTCCGGAGCTCACGTCGGTTACGCCGCCTGCCGAGGAGCCGGTACCCGAAGCGCCGCCGGTTGAAGAGGTGCCAATCGCCGATGAAGACGCGGCACCCGCCGTTGACGTTTCCGTCTAGTACCGTTCCAACTAATTGAGTCAAAGCACGAACTGGAAGAGAAAATTATCCGCTGTGTGTTTGGTTCTTGAAAAGCCTAGCCTAAAATAGTTGGAACGGCACTAGTTGTTCTTTTTTCTTTTCTACCGCTGGGAAGGTTGCGTCAGCAAGAGCCGCGGCTAGAGCTTGTGGCAGACGGCCAGGCCGTCGCGCAGCGGCAGCAGGGCGGGGAAGAGTTCAGTGGAAGAATAAATGAGCCGGTTGAACTCCAGGATGCCGCGGGTGTTTTCGTCCGGGTTCGGCTGCGCGACGCGTCCCGACCAGAGCACGTTGTCGGTGATGAACAGGCCGCCGCGCCGCAAGCGCGGCACCGCTTTGCGGAAGACCTTGGGGTAGTCGCGCTTGTTCACGTCGTTGAAGATCAGGTCGAACTCGCCCTCCGTCTGGTCGAGCAGGTCGAGCGCGTTTCCGGTCAACACCTGAATGTGGTCGCGCACGCCGGCGCGCTCAAAGTAGGCTTGCGCTTCTTCGGCATTCTTGGGGTCGCTGTCGGTGTAGTACACGGTGGCGGCGGGGCAGGCCCGCGCCAGCCAGATAGTGGAGTAGCCGATGGCCGAGCCCATCTCGAAGATGCGCCGGGCGCCGATGAGCTGCGCGTACTGGTAGAGTACGCGGCCTACCGCCGGGCCGACGATGGGGATGTTGCGGCGCTCGGCCTGCTGCTCCATTTCCGCCAATACTTCATCCCGTTCGGGCAACAAGCCGTAGAGATATTTTTCGACTGTCGGATCCGTGATTCCATTCATCGCATTTTCTCCGTCGGGACAAGAGAGCCAGCGGCCGTGTAGCCGCCAGTAATCAAACGCCGTTGGGTCGGCCGGCTGGGGAGAAAGCAGGTCCAGGCGACATGCTGTTGCCCGGTGGACAGGCGGACTTTGACCGAGCGGCGCACGTAGAGACCTTTCTCCGGCTGGGCGGAGTTCACTTCCTCCAGCTCGTCGAGCTGCTTCAACTGCTGGGCGGGTTCCCGAAGCAGATAGAGCTCGCCTTCAATCTTGTCGAGCACGCAATCGGAGGGGAGCGCGCCGGGATAGGGATACTGCTGCCGCCAACTCGCCTGGATCACGCCGACACCCAGAAAACGTGCCCCATGCCGGCGGAGCGTATACCCCCGGCGCAGGGAACCGTAAACGAACAGCTTGTCGCTTTGGGCAACCGCTCCCTCGGAGGACTCTCCGCTTGCGGGCACGTCGGCTAACCCAGAGTGTCGCCGGGGTTGAGGGCGATGATTTCCAGGCCGGCGATATCTTTGGTCAATTGCTTTAGGGCATCGGGGGTGCCGGCCAAGACGAGGAAGGTGCCGAAGTGCATGGGGACGACGGCCAGCACGCCCAGCAGGCGCAGGGCGTAGGCGGCTTCGCGGGGGCTCATGGTGTAGTGGTCGCCGATGGGCAGGCAGGCGAGGTCGGGCTGGTAGAGCTCGGCGATGAGCTTCATGTCGCCGAAGACAGCGGTGTCGCCGGCGTGGTAGAGCTTGAGGCCGCCCTCGAAGCGGATGACGTAGCCGCAGGGGTCGCCGCCGTAGATGATCTTGCCGTGGTCGAGGATGCCGCAACTGTGGTCGGCATGGACCATGGTGACCTCTAGGTCGCCGACTTTCTGGGTGCCGCCTTTGTTCATTTCGGCCAGGTTTTCCACGCCCTTGGAGCCGAGCCAGTTGGCGGTTTCGGGGATGCAGACCACGGCGGGCTTGTGCTTGCGTGCCAGCGCGACGGCGTCGCCGATGTGGTCGAAGTGGCCGTGGGTGATGAGCATGGTGTCGATTTTGTCGAACTGCTTGAGGTTGTCGGGGCAGGCCGGGTTGCCCTGTACCCAGGGGTCGAGCAGGACGGTCTTGCCGCCGGGAGTTTGGATTTTGAAGGTGGCGTGGCCGAGCCAAGTCAGCTTGACACCGCGCGTGTCCATGGAAGTCCTCCTCCGGGGCGTGCTCGACAAGTGAGAAAGCTGATTCTACCGGCTGGCGGCGCAGGCGCGCAACCAGCACCGGCCCTACCCAAGCCGAAACGAGTAGCGCGGACATTCCTGCCCGCGGCTCAGGGCAGACAGGAATGTCTGCCCCACCCCAAATGAACTGGTGGCAGCGGCGATGTACGGGCCTCGTCGGCCTTTCCGGCGCAGCAGCAACGCGGCCTTGTCCCGGCGTGGGTTTCCGGGGTGCGTTGCTGAGGCAGGGGGGCTGTGTTATGGTTGCGCGTTCTTTGGCGTGACTAGGCAAATTTTTGAGATGTCATTCTGAGCGTAGCCTGCCTGCGGTAGGCAGGCGAAGAATCCCCTGCAGGTTTAGGAAAATTACTACAAGCAGATTCCTCGCCTGCCCGCCTTGGGCCTGCCTGCGGTAGGCAGGCGGGCTTCGCTCGGAATGACAAGTTTAAAAGGGTGCCGGGAATTTTGGAAGGGCGCGGAGGAGAGGCTGCGTGTCGTTTCGCTATGATGTGATTGTGGTGGGGGCGGGGCCGGCGGGCTCGACTGCGGCCAAGCTGTTGGCCGACGCGGGCTACCACACCGTCTTGCTGGACAAGGCCACCTTTCCCCGGCACAAGACCTGCGCCAGTTGGATCAACCGGCTGGTGTTCGAGCGTTTCCCCTACCTGCGCGGACACGAGGCTGAGCTGGTGGATTCGTCCTTCGCGGGGATTGCCTTCCTCGACCAGGAGTTGTCGCGCGCGGCGCTTTGGCGCGAGCGGCGCCCGTCGGGGTATCTCTCGCTGCGGAGCAAGTTCGACAACGGGCTGAAAGGCATCGCCGTCGCCGCCGGAGCTGAGTTTCATCAGGACAGTGCGGTCGAGGCTTTCGGAATGCAGGACAGCCAGGTGAGCGTGCGGCTGGCGAACGGTGAGGAGTTGGCCGGAAAAGTTCTGGTAGGGGCCGACGGCGCCAACAGCCGCATCGCTGCGCTGGCCGGGATGCGTCGGGGCTGGGGCGAAAACGAATCTGTCCTGTGCGCGAACGAGGACATTCCTTGCGACCGTAAGCAGATTGCGAGTTTCTATTCCGCGATGCCGCCGTTGCTGGTGGCGCTTCAGTTCCAGGGTCTGACGGGCTACGGGTGGGTGTTTCCCAAGCGGGACCACATCTGCGTGGGGATCGGCGGGCGGCTGCGGTCCGGGGAGCGAATCCAGGAGCTCTACCGCCGCTTCTTCGAGGCGGCGCAGGCGCGCTCCTACTTGCCGGCGGAACTGAAGTCGGAGAAGGTGTACTACGCCGTGGATCCCGCCGGCGGAGTGAACAAACGTCACCGGCTGGTCCAGGGGCGGCTGGTGCTGGTGGGGGATGCGGGCGGGTTCGTTTCCGGCACGACCGGCGAGGGGATTTATCCGGGGATGGAGAGCGCCCGGCTGGCGGCGGAGCTGATTGCGCAGGGTTTCCGGGCTGGCAGGGTGGAAGAGGAACTGCGGCGGTTTGAAACGCTGTGGCGCACGCGGCTGGGCGGCTACATCCGCGACCTGCCCGGCGGCGAGCAGCGCCGGCAGACGGTGGACCGAGTGGGGCTGATCTTTCGCTCGCGGCTGGTGTGCGGGGTGGCGGCGCGGGTGTTTCTTTATGGAGAGCCGGCGGTGCCCGGCACGCTGTTGCGGTCGCTGCTGCGGGGGAGAGTTGACAGGAGCTTCCGGCCGGGGAGAGGCTAGAGAAACGGCCCCGGCGCGGGGGACTGGGTAGTGGGTTAGTTTCACGATGTTGATTTGCCGCTGAGCCCGGCGGCCTGCCTGCGGTAGGCAGGCACCTGCCGCCGGGTGGAAAAGCGACACAAGCGCCCCGTGGCAGGTGTCCTTCGGCTCCGCTCAGGACAAGCCACGGGGCTCGGCGTGAGCTTCCCATTTTCAAAGAGAGTCACTCCCGGGGGCACTAGCGCTTGCAGAAAATTTCTCTTTTGTGTTATCAAAGAAGAGGCCTAAAGGAACCCGCTAAGGTGCCGATTCGGAAGGAAGGGAAGACCGAAGCAAAGGAGAAGGAGCAGAGATGGCCTACATCATCGCAGAGCCGTGCATCGGGACCAAGGACAGCGCCTGTGTGGACGTCTGCCCGGTGGACTGCATTCATCCCCGCAAGGACGAGCCTGACTTTGAAAGCGTGACGCAATTGTACATTCATCCCGAGGAGTGCATTGACTGCGGGGCGTGCGTCCCCGTCTGTCCGGTGACGGCGATTTTCGCGTTGGAAGACCTGCCGGAGAAGTGGGCGAGCTTCACCCCCGTCAACGCCGAATACTTCAACAAGTAAGTCCGGCGACCCGCGGCAAATTCTCTCTCAGGCGGCAAGGGCTCTGTTGCGAGCAGAAGGCTCGCGCCGCCGGTTGCTTTTCCCGCCAAAAGACGCCCGCATCCCAGCCAATTCTGGTAACATCCGAGTACAGGTGGTTCGGGTATGGGGGGAAACTCTCTACAGCCGCGCATTCAGGCGGTGGCGACGGCGGTGCCGCCGCGCCGCTTTACCCAAGAGGAAGTGCTGCGCCTGGCGGGTTACACTCGTCCAATTGCGCGGGAAATCTTCCTCCACAGCGACATTGACACCCGTTACCTGTTCATTGACTCCGAGCGCGACGTGTCCTCCGAAGGTTTGGACGAGCTGCACCGGCGCTACCGTGAAGGGGCGGTGTTGATCGCGCGCGAGGCGGCCGAGCGTTGCCTGGCGCAGGCGGGCGTGCGTCCGGCGGAGGTGGATTGCATTTTGGTCTGCTCCTGCACCGGTTATCTCTGCCCCGACCTGTCCACCATTCTGGTGAAGGAGATGCAGTTGTCGCCGCGCATCCAGCGGGGGGCACTGCTGGGATTGGGGTGTGCGGGGGCGCTGCCCGGCTTGCAGCGCGCCTACGACCACGTGCGGGCTTATCCCGAGCATCGTGTCTTGCTGGTGGCGGTGGAAATCTGCTCCGCCGCCTACTACATTGACGACACGCTGGAAACGCTGGTGGGCAACGCCATCTGCGCTGACGGAGCGGCTGCGTGCCTGCTGAGCTGCCGGAGCGACACCGGCCCGCGCATTGCTGGTTTTGCGTCCCATCTGGACACGAACTGCCAGAGCTCGGTGGGCTTTGAGCAGAGGGAGGGGCGGCTGCGGATTATTCTCGCGCCGACGATTCGCGACTTGGCGCCGCCGATGATTGAGCAGGTGCTGGAGGAGCTGCTGCCGCGGCATGGATTGCGGCGCAGCGACATCCGCCACTGGCTGATGCACCCGGGCGGGCGCAGGGTGATTGATCGGGTGCAGGAGGAGTTGGGGTTGAGCGACGCCGACGTAGCGTTGTCGCGGCATATTCTGCGCAACTACGGGAACATGTCTTCACCCACAGTTTTGTTTGTGTTGAACGAAGTCTTGCAGAACGGCGCTGCCCGGCCGGGCGACCGCGGGGTGCTGCTGGCGTTGGGGCCGGGGTTTGCCGCCGAGGCGGCGCTGCTGGAGTGGTAGCCATGAAGAGACTGACTGTTTTGGTGATTCCTCTCTTTTTGTTTTTGTTGAGTGGGTTGCTGCCGGCGCAGCAGGGCGCATCCGAAACGGAGGTGCGCGAGATTCGCATGACGGCGCGGAAGTATCGTTTCGACCCCAAGGAGATTCGGGTGCGCGAGGGCGAGCGGGTGCGCCTGCTCATCACCGCGCTCGACCGCAAGCACGGCATCCAGATCAAGGAGTTCGGCGTCAAGACCGTGCTGGAGAAAGAAAAAGAGACGGTGGTGGAGTTCGTGGCCGAGCGGGCGGGCGAGTACAAGTTTAAGTGCTCGGTGCGCTGCAGCTGGGGGCACAGGCGCATGAAAGGCAAGCTGATTGTCGAACCGGCGGAAGCTACGGAGTAAGGGCAGGCTTGCCGAGTGCTGAAAAAGCCTCGCGCCAGTGTCATTCCGAGCGCAGCCTGCCTGCTGCAGGCAAGCTTGTTTGCCGCAGGCGGGCTCGGAACGGCGGCTTTGCAATGAGTGGAGGGATTCTTCGTCGCATTCGCTCCTAAGAATGACAAGGAGGGCGACTGCTTCTCAAAAACAAATCCCGCAGGTTCTTGCGTTCTGTAGGAATAGGTCAGCGGTCGGCGGGGCGAATTGTCGGCAGAGTGAGTTGGTCGGGTGCCTGCCGGCGGCGGAGGGCCTCCAGCCAGGGAGCCAGCGCAGTGAGGAAAGCGGCAACGTCGATGCCGTAGTGGTGGGCGGGGTAGCGGCGCAGCTTGGCCGCGCCCGCTTCCATCAGCGAGCGGGCGCCGCGCAGGTTGCGGTTGTGGACGTGATGGAAGGCGGCGGCGACCTGAATGATTCCCTGGTAGAAAGGTTTTTCCTCGGAGGATTCCTCCAGCCAGATTTCTTCCAGGACTTCGTGGCACTCAAAGAATTCTTGCCGGTTGAAGCGCTCGATGCCGCGCCAAAAGGTTTCGCGTTTGTGGTCGGCGTTCATCGGTGGTGCCGACCGCTAGGCTAACGCGACGCGGTGGGTGAAGTCGAGCGCCCTGCGGGCGGGGAGTCTCCAGCCTCTGATTCCAATCGTCAGCCGAACAAACCGCTGGTAACTGTCCTTTTCACCGCAGAGGCGCCGAGGTCGCAGAGAGTTCACGGAGTATTGGCTGTGGGTCGGGAGCCAATAGCGCAGCAAGATCGGACGGGTCGATTGGGGAAGGGAGCCGGGGGCGGGCGAAACGGCAAGGACCGACCCGCTACAAATGTGCGCTTCGGTTAGAAGATGTTGTACTGCTCGAAGTGCATGGTGGTGTCGGGTTGGAGGATGATGTTCTTGCCGGTCTGCTTCTCCAACTCGTGGATGAGCACCGCCTCGCGTCCCTTGAGCGCCTTGACTATTTCCGGATGGGCGCGGATGGTGAGCTCGGGCGCATCCATTTCAGCGGCCATTTTCTTGGCGTCGCCCTGAATCTCGTAGCAGAGCGTGGGGACGGATTTAACCATGCCGGTGCCGGAGCAATAGATGCAAGGCTGGCAGAGGATGCGTTCGAGCGATTGCTTGCTGCGCTTGCGGGTGATGGCCACCAGGCCGAACTCGTTGAAGGAGAGGATGCGGGAAGGCGAGCGGTCAGCTTGCAGCGCCTGTTCCAGCACCTGCATCACGCGGCGGCGGTTGCGGCGGTCTTCCATGTCGATGAAGTCGATGACGATGATGCCGCCCAGATCGCGCAGGCGGATTTGCCGGACGATCTCTTTGACCGCCTCCACGTTGGTTTTGACGATGGTGTCTTCCAGGCGGGTGGAGCCTTTGCCGACGTACTTGCCGGTGTTGACGTCAATGGCCACCAGCGCCTCGGTGTGGTTGATGACAATGTAACCGCCCGACTTCAGCCACACCTTGGGGCGCAAGGCGCGGTCGATTTCGTGCTGCACGCCCATCTCTTCGAAGAGGGGCGTCTCTTTGGTGTAGAGTTTGACGCGCCCGACCAATTCCGGCTGAAAGTTGCCGACAAACTCCACCGCCTTGGTGTATTCCTCTTGGTTGTCGATCCAGATGGCCTGGTAGTCGGCGGTGAGCTGGTCGCGCAGGATGCGTTCGATCACGTTGAGGTCGCGGTGGAGCAAGGAAGGAGAAGGATGCGCCTCGGGGTTCGTGCGCATGTCGAGCCAGAGCTTGGCCAGGTAGTCCACGTCGCGGCGGAGGCCCTCCTCGCTGCACCCGACGGCGGCTGTGCGCACCACGAATCCCCCGGTGATGCTTCCTTTCAACTCCAGCAGGAGGCGTCGCAGGCGGGCACGCTCAGCGGCGCTTTCGATCTTGCGCGAGACGCCGATGTGCTCGATGCTGGGCATGTAGACGAGGAAGCGCCCGGGCAGGGTCACGTGCGAAGTGATGCGGGCGCCCTTCTTGCCGATTTGCTCCTTGGCGATCTGGACGATGATTTCTTGCCCTGCATGCAGCAGTTCGGCAATGGCGGGTTGTCCGCGTGAGGGGCGCGCGGTAGTGCGTCGCGGGGAGCGGGCGGTGGTGCGTCGCGGGGACCGACCGGTGGTGCGTCGCGGTGTGCGGCCTCCTCCGCGCTGACTGCCCGGGCGTCGATCCCTGCGGCCACCGCGGCGGCCTCGCGCGGGTTGAGGTTGAGAGGAGGTTCCCCACTCCACATCACCTCCGGCGCGTTCCTGCACCGAAGGCGGCAGGCCAACCTCACCTTCGTAGCGCCGCACGCGCTCAATCTCAGCCAGCGTCTCGGCTTCCGAGAAGTGTTCCGCCGGTCCCTCGCCTTCTTCGGGTTGCTCCACGGCTGCGGGAGTTTCCTCGGATGCGGGTGGGGGTTCCGCGTGCAACTCGGCGCCGGGCTGGGGTTCTTGGACCGATTCGGGCGGCGCAGGAGCGGTTTCACCGCTGGCAGAACTTTCTGAAGAAAGGGCAGGGACTTCCGGAATTGCTGGAACGGAAGCCCCTCCATAAACCGCTGCTTCGCTCGCTGCCGGGCCCTTGTCTTCTACCGGTTCTGCCGGGGGCAGCGTTTCTTCTGGGGCAGTTTGTGCGCCGGCGGGGGAGGTACCGAATCTCTCTTGCTCGGAAGCTTCGGGTGCCGCCGTGTCGGCCTCCGGCTGAATTTGCTCGACACCTTCGTTGCTGCTCGACTCGGCGGGCGGGAGAGCGGTTTCGCTCGGAACTTCCATCGGGGGAGCGACTTCGGGAGAGTTGGCTGGTTCAGACGCAGAGGCAGTGGGTTGTTCAACCGCAGGCTCAGGGACGGCAGCGGCCTCCGTGGTCTGGCCGCTGTATTTGGCCAGCGACTCTCCTGGCAGAAGCGCAAGCGTTCCAGGCTCCGCTTCGGAAAGATCGGGCGGGCGTCGGTGGGGTCGCCCGGTGACCCGGGGACGTTGGGAACCTTGCTGCCCGCGCCGATCGTCCTGCCGGTCGCTACGGCGGGGCCCGCGACCCCGGCGACGGCGGCGTCCCGGACGAGTGGAGCGGCCTTCCGGTCGGCGTTCCGGCAAGGCCAGCGGCGGTTCGTCGCGGACGGAAGCTTTTTGGGAATCTTCGGCGGGTGTCTCTGCCGGGGCGGGCTCCGGCGCTTTTTCCGCTGCCGCCTCACTTACCTCAACTTTGGCGGCAGGCTCTTCGGGGGGCGGTTCTTTCGGCTGCGCTGGAGCACTTGCCTCGTGCTCGTACTCCTCCAAGCCTTCGAAGAAATCGGAAACGTAGAGGAAGGCGTCGCGGTCGAGCCCTATGTTAACGAAGGCCGACTGCATCCCCGGCAGCACGCGGGTGACGCGACCCCGGTAGATGCTGCCGGCTAGACCAGATTCTTTTTCCCGTTCAAGATAAACTTCAACGACTTGACCCTCTTCCACCAGAGCGACTTTGGTTTCGTGGGGAGAGGCGGAGATTATCATTTCCTTCGACATGGGGAATCCTTTCGCGGCAGCCGACCCGGCGCAGGGAACTGCACTGCGTGGAAGCGCGGCTGAAGCCGGCGCCTCCCGCGAGTTCCTGAAGCTTCCTTGTCAGTGACATTCGGTTCTTGGGTGTCGGCGGCCGTCTCGGGGCGGCCGCTGCCTTAATTTTCTTCAAACTCTTCTGCGGTGCTCTGCCCCGAGCAGAGCGTCCAGGCCGGAAGCTTCTTCACGAAGCTCCGGGACGGTTCGCCAGAAGATAGCGCGAACCGTACCCTACACTTTTCCGTGCAGGTCCACCGGGCCTACAGGTTGACGAAGCGGCGCATGCGCACGCTCATCACCAGGCCCAGCATCATGAAAGTCGAAACCGTGGCCGAGCCTCCGTAGCTCATCAGCGGCAAGGGGATGCCGGTAACGGGCATGAGGCCGATTACCATCCCCACGTTCACCAGCAGCTGAAAGGCCAGGAGGCTGAACACGCCAGCCACAATCAATGCCCCGGCGCGGTCGGGCGCGATCTCCACGTTGTGTACCAATCGCAACAGCAGGGCCAAGTACAACCCCAGCGCCAGCAGCACACCGGCAAAGCCTTGCTCCTCGGCGTAGGCCGCAACAATGAATTCGGCGTGGCGAACGGGAATGAAGCCCAACTGGTTCTGGCTGCCTTTCCCCATCCCTTTGCCCCAGAAACCGCCGGAGCCGACGGCAATCTTCGATTGCAGCGTCTGGTAGCCCGGCCCCTGTGGGCCGCGCCCCGGGTCGAGAAAGGTCGCGATCCGTTCCTGCTGGTAAGGATGCAGCATGAACCACCCGACCGGCATGAGCAGCGCCGCTGCCAGTACCAAGCCAACCACGTGTTTCGCGCGCAAGCCTGTCAGCAAAACTCCCGTCGCCGCAATGGGAACTAAAGTCAGAGAAGTTCCCAAGTTTGGTTGGGCCGCAATCAGCACGATTGGAAGGCCCGCCAGAACGGCCACTTTGACCAGGTCTTTCAGCGCCAAACTTTCGCTCCGAATTTCGCTTAAGAACCTAGCCAACACCAAAATTATAGCCCATTTGACCAGTTCCGACACCTGAAAAGTCAGCCCCCCAAACTCCAGCCAGCGGCGGGCGCCGAACATCTCCGTGCCGAATACCAGCACAGCCACCAAGCCGCCGAGAATGCCGATGTAGAGCAACGGGGCCTGGTCGGTCCAACTGTGGTAGTCGATGCGGGCCAGCACGAACAGTAGCACGACCCCGATGCCCAGCCAGTAGAGTTGCCGCAGGTGCATCCCGGCAAAGCGCGGGTCGTTTTGGGCGGTGGAGTAGATTTCCAAAACACCCAGGAGGAAAATCAGCACCACCAGCGCCAGCAAGACCCAGTCGAGTTCGCGGTACCGCACCGGTCGCGGCATCACTGCTCCTGCTGTTCGGCGGGGGCGGCGGGGGATGCGGGGAGGGCAGCCAATTGCGGCGCCGCCGTGCCTGGCCGGGTTTTTTCATAGTAGGTCCGGATCACTTCCCGGGCCAGCGGCGCAGCCGAGGAGCCGTGCTCACCGTGCTCGAGCAAGACGGCTACCACAATCTCGGGGTTGCGGCGCGGGGCCAGACCGACGAACCAAGCGTTGTCGATGAGGGTACGCTTGGGTTTGCCTCCCAGGCGGCGCAGGGTGTCGTAGCTGACAATCTGCGCCGTGCCCGTCTTGCCGGCCATATCCATATCAATGCCCGGCAGGCGGGCCATCGTGCCGGTGCCGGCTTCGTTGACCACGCCCCAGAGAGCGTCGGTCAGAATAGCGACGGTGTCGGCTTGCAGCGGGACCCGCCGGCGCTCCGGCTCTTTGTCGGTGAGCAGCACCCGGGGACGCGCAAACACTCCCCCGGAAGCGATGCCCCCCAACGCATAGGCGAGTTGCAAGGGAGTAACTGTTATCGGCCCTTGCCCGATGGCTACCGAGATGGTCTCGCCCGCCCACCAGGGCTGTTTGCGGACACGCTGCTTCCACTCCGGCGAGGGCACCAGCCCCTCCTCTTCGCCGGGCAGGTCAATGCCGGTGGGGCTGCCCAGGCCAAAGCGGCGGGCGTAACGCGCGATGCGCTCGATGCCGAGCCGTTTGCCGACTTCGTAAAAGAAGACGTCGCAGGACTCCACAATCGCCCGGTGCAGGCCCACGGTGCCGTGGCCCTGCGGGCGCCAGCAGCGGAAGGTCCGGTCGTAGTGGCGGGCCCAGCCGGGGCATTGCACGGTAAAGGGGCGGTCGAAGAGACCTTCTTCCAGCGCGGCGGCGGCGATGATGACTTTGAAAACCGAGCCCGGAGCGAGTTGCGCCTGCGTGGCGCGGTTCAGGATGGGCTTGTCGGGGTCTTGGGTGAGTAGCCGCCACTGTTCGGCCCCGATGCGGACAGCAAAGCGGTTGGGGTCGAAGGCGGGACGGCTCACCAGCGCCAGCACGTCGCCGGTGCGCGGGTCAAGAGCCACCAGGGCACCCTTGTGCCCTTCCATCATTTTCTCGGCGGTCTGCTGGATATCGTAGTCGATGGTCAGCCGGACGGGTTGGCCCGCGATGGGCTCTTGCCGATCCAGTTTCTCGACCTCTTTGCCTCGGCTATCCACAATCACCCGCCGCTGGCCGTTCTGGCCCATCAAGACGTCGTTGTAGAGGCGTTCCAGTCCGGTTTTGCCCACGCGGTCGCCCAACGCATAGCCGCGCGCGGCAATCTCCTGGCTGGTGGCTTCGCCCACGTAGCCAAACAAGTGTGCGCCCAGGTAGTCCTCCGGATAGCGGCGAGGATAGACCATGACCAGTTGCAGTTGCGGCAGGTCGCTGCGGTGGGCTTCCACGAAGGCGATGTCGGCCAGCGGGGCCGCGTCTTTGAGCATAATCGGTTGGTAGAGAGGCGCGTCGGCATGCTCTGCCAGCCGATTCTCCAGCCACGCGCGCTGCAGGTGGAGGCCACGGGCGATCCGGTCGAGCGAGTCGCGGATTTCCGGCACGTCCTCGCGCAGTACGACAACGCTGAAGGCGGCGTAGTAGTCCACCAGCGTCCGGCCATTCCGATCATAGATGATCCCGCGCGGAGCCATCACGGGCAGAGTCCGAATCCGGTTGCGCTCGGCCAGATTGGTGTAGTACTCCGACCGCACCACCTGCAACTGCCAGAAGCTCACCACCAGCAGCACCACAATCGAAACCGCTCCATAGCGCAACAGCGCCACGCGCGTGGGGGAAAGCTTCGACTCTGCGTGCAGGTTCATTCCTGTTTCCGCTCGGCCTAGAGAGTTCGGCGAAGCTTGTCGAGAAAATGGAACGCTACCATACCCAAAAGAGAGTTGACAAGCGCGGCTTCCAGCCCCGCAAGACTGATGAATTGGGCCGGCTGGTCGAGCAGCAACCGCTGGCTGCCGGCGTAGATAATCTGGTGCAGGTGGTAAAAGACAAAAACCAACAGCAGGCGTGCCCGGGCGTGGTCGGTGTCCACCCGGCTACTCAGCGAAGAGGCCGCGAAGCCCAGCACAGTTTTCGCCATCCCGAACAGTCCGATGGGGTGCTGGATGGGTTCGTAGATGAGGGCGTCCTGCAAGATCCCCACCGCCAAGCCCAGCAGCAGCCCGGTGGTGGGATTGCGCCGGCTGAATCCAAAGTAAATCACCACCAGCAGGGGCAGATCCAAAGGGATGTCTAAGGGGAGGTAGGGCGGCAGGTAAACTTGCAGCAGGGTGGCCAGCAGCACGGTGGCCATGACAACCCCGAAGTGGAACCGGTAAAGCTCCGTGCGTGGTTCGTAGGCCAGCGCCATCTAGCTTCGTTTCAGCGCCTCAGTGCGTCGCGCGCTGTGCCGCGCGAGAGGCAGTGCCAATCTCCGAAGGGCCGCTCCGAGGGGGCCCCACGTCTTGGTCCGGCAGGGGGAAAGACAAGCTAGCGGGAGCCGTCCGGGGAAGTTCCGATCTGAGAGCGCGCCGCAGTTCCCAGCGCCTCCCGTGGCCCGGTCAGCACCAGCACATGTTCCAGCCGGCTCAGAAAAGCAGCCGGTTGGACTTCAATCTCTTGAAAGAAATCACCGGGCTGCACTGTTTTCACCGTCCCCACCGGCAATCCTTTGGGGAAGAGTTGGTCCTGGCCGGAGGTAAGCAACCGAGCTCCCACGGACACCGGCTCTTCGTTGGGAACGTACGCCAGGCGGCACAGCGAGCCTCCCGTCCCTTTCAGTACGCCGTGCACGCGCGAGTCGGCCACCAGCGCCCCCACCCCGCTCTTTTCGTCGGTAATCAGCAGAACTCCGGCTGTGCGCGGGTACACGCTGACCAGCTTGCCCACCACACCCGCTGGCGTCAGCACGGGCATGTTCACCTCCAGGCCGGCGTCGGCGCCCCGGCTGATCAGCACCGTGCGGATGCTCCCGGCGGCGCTGGCGCCGATGACTTCCGCAGCTTCCGCGTGCGCCTCCGGGTAAGAGAGCTTCAAGTCCAGCAGCGAGGCCAGTTGTTCGGTTTCCGCCGCGCGCGCCTCCAGTTGGTTGATCTTCCTATGGGCGGAATCGAGTTCTGCTCGCAACGCTTGGTTCTCCTGGCGCGTGCCGATGAGCACCACATAGTTCTCCACTGCCGATGTGGTTCCATCCACGGCCCAATCCAGCACTTTTTCGACCGGGCTGATCATGGCCACCGCCCAGAGACGAATCAGGCGGGCCTGGTTATCCCGCTTGATTTGGAAGGCGAGGAAGAGAACTTGCGCCAGCAATACTGCGGCCAGCAGGCTCAGGTGGTGGTGGCGTTCGACCCAGGTGCGCATGGCTTAGCGTCGCAGACGCAACGGCGTCATTCGATGGAGATCTGGCTCAGGAGATTGAAGTTGCTCAACATCTTCCCCGTGCCCAACGCCACGCAGGCCAGCGGGTCGTCGGCCAGGGAGACCGGCAGGCCGGTTTCTTCCGAGATGCGCTTGTCCAGATTCTTCAGCAGGGCCCCCCCGCCGGTCAGCACGATGCCCCGGTCGCTGATGTCGGCCGAGAGCTCCGGCGGCGTACGCTCCAGCGCCACCCGGAGGGCGTTGATGATGGTGCCGACGCACTCCGAAAGCGCTTCGCGCATCTCGGCATCGGTGACGGTGATGGTCTTGGGCACGCCTTCGGTCAGGTTGCGCCCGCGAACCTCCATCGTGAGTGGCTTCTCCAACGGATGCGCTGACCCGATCTCGATCTTGATCCGTTCCGCCGTGCGCTCGCCGATCAGCAGGCTATACTTCCGCTTCAGGTAGTGCATGATGGCTTCGTCCATCTCATTGCCGGCCACGCGGACCGAGCGCGAGAAGACAATGCCCGAAAGCGATATGACCGCGATCTCGCTGGTGCCACCGCCAATGTCCACCACCATGTTTCCGCAGGCTTCCGTGATGGGCAGCCCGGCGCCGATGGCGGCGGCTATGGCCTGCTCCACCAAGTACACCTCGCTGGCCTTGGCGCGGTAGGCGGAGTCCTGCACCGCCCGCTTTTCCACCGGAGTAATCTCGCTCGGCACGCCGATGACAATGCGCGGATGCACCAGCAGTTTTCGGTTGTGGGCTTTGCGGATGAAGTAGTTCAGCATCCGCTCGGTCACTTTGAAGTCGGCGATCACGCCGTCCTTCATGGGCTTGATGGCGACGATATTGCCCGGCGTGCGGCCCAGCATCTCCTTGGCGTCTTTGCCGACCGCGCAGAGCTCGCCGTTGTTTTTGTTCAGCGCGACGATGGAGGGCTCGTTGACCACCACCCCCCGGCCGCGGGCATAGACCAGCGTGTTGGCCGTCCCCAAGTCAATGGCGAGGTCAGAGGAAAAGACGCCGAAGACCGAGCGGAAGTTCATGGCAGCATTAGGCTCACTGGTTTGGTAGTTTTAACCGCCGCCGCGCTCACTGCACAACTACCGTTTTCTTCCGGGTCACCACTTCGCCGCGGCGGTTTTGAGCAACGATGGTGATGCTGTGGGCCCCCGCTGACGCCAACGGCCCGACGAAATGCCGGAAGCTGCCATCGGGTCTCACATTGGCAACCGGCTCCGCGTTGATGGTTACGATGGCGCCCGTTTCGGTGCGTCCAATGATCTCGATGTGGCGCCCGTGCTGGACTACGTTATCAATCACCAGCAGCAATTCTTCCGATGCCGGTTGTTCGAACAGGGAAAAGCGGTACTGGGGGCTCTGCTGGCTCTCCTGACCTTTTTCGTCGAAGGCGGTTACGGTCCAATAGTATTCGCCCGGTTTCAAACCACGCGCCCTGAAGCCGGATGGATTGCACCGTGCGGTCCAGCACCGTGCTGGTCAGCAGCGGAGAAGTGGAGAGCCGCAGACGGTAGCGATGGGCTTGCGCCACCCGTGTCCAGGTAAAGCGGACTACTTCCTGCCTGGGACTGGCGCTGATGATGGGTTCCAGATTGCGCGGCCGCAGGAGTGTGGGGGGAGCCAGCACCTGCTCCTTGGTAAGCGGATCGTCTGGAGTGCGGAAGCTGGCGCGCTCGTAGGGGCCGACTTGGATGCTCTGGTCGCGTCTGTTGACTAGCGCGCTTCCTTCGGCGACCGTGATTTCGTTGACCTGGGTCTTGGGGTCGCTGGTGACGGCTGCTCGCGTGTTCTGCTCCATGCGGGCTTCCGCATCGGAGAAACGAACAACTGAACTCGATCCCGGCACCTCCCAGGTGCCGGTGGAGAGGTCCACGGCGCCGGAGCTGACCTGCACCGCTACCCGGGTGACTCGGTTCTTCAAGGCGGTGTTTTCTTCGATGACAATCAGAGTGTTGGGCTTGACCACGTAGGTGGTGCCGTCAATGAACGTGATCCGGGCGATGCCCTGCAGGCCGGTTTGAATAATGTCGCCTTCTTCCAGGGGGATACGGTAATCGGCATTGACCCACTGGCTGGAGTTCCGCCCTTTGACCCGAACGGTGCCGTCGAGGTTGAGAAAGCGCGCCTGAGCGGCCTCTTCTACTCCCGAGGCGGCGTCGTTTCCCTCGCTGGTCAGTTTGGCCATGACCTGTTCGAGGATTCCCGGACGGAGCAGAATGGTAATGCTGACTCCCACCAGCAGCAGCGCCAGCACTACGAGGATCAGACTGCGGTAGGTGATGGTGGTCCAATAGACCTCCAGTCCTCCGAAGCGTTTTTTCTGAGGTTGTTCGTCCATCCGTCCCTGTTCCCTCGCCGCAAATCCTCCGCCCGAGCGCCTTATGCTCCCTTGCAATTTGAGCGTAGCATAGGGGTGCCAGCAGATTCAATTCAATTCACTTTCCAGGGCGGTAGTGGGTCAGTTTCACGGTGTTGATTTGGCGCTGAGCCCGGCGGCCTGCCTACCGCAGGCAGGCCACGGGGCTCGGCGTGAGCTTCCCATTTTCAAAAAGACCCCCTACCTCCAGGGCGGGCGTCTTGTGCCGCTGCCGTGCCTCTCTTATAATTACCGGTTTGCGAGGAGCGATATGCTAAAGCTGTTCCGTCAAAAGAAATTCGGGGTCAAGGTGCTTCTGTTTGCCATCGTGTTCATGGTGGGCGCCGGCATGCTGCTCTACTTGGTGCCCGGGCTGGGCGGCGGGTCGGTAGCCCTCACGGACTCGCAGGGTGTGCTGGCTCAGGTGGGCAACAGCGTCGTGACCCAGGTAGAGGTCAACCGGCTGGTGCAGCAGCAGGTGCGCCAACTGGGCGGCGACAATGACATTTTCCGGCGATTCCTGCTCGAAAGCACAGTGGAGGGACTCATCAACCGTCGCCTGGTTGAGTACGAGGCCGAGCAGTTAGGCTTGCAGGTCTCCCCGGCGGAGCTGGCCAAGCGCCTGCAAGAGATTTCAATTTTCTACCCGGATGGAAAGTTCGTGGGGGCGGACTCCTACACTCGCTTGGTGCAGCAACAGTTCAGCCTTAGTGTGCCGGAGTTTGAGCAGGGAGTGCGCCGCCAACTACTGGTCAACAAGCTGGTGACTTGGGTCGGGGGGGGCGTAAGCGTCTCCCCCGCTGAAGTCGAGCAGGAATTCCGCCGGCGCAACGAGCAGGTGCGGATTCAGTACGTCCTCTTCCTGCCGGGCACGTATGAGAAGCAGCTTCAACCCGGCGAGGACGACCTGCGCGCTTATTACGAGCGCAATCGCGACCGCTACCTTTTGCCGGAGCGCCGCTCGGTCCGTTACGTTCCCGTGGACTTCCTCACGCTCCAACAACGCGTCCGGGTGACGCCGGAGGAGCTGGAGGCCTTCTACCAGAGCCGTCGCCAGGACTTTCAGGTGCCCGAGCGCGTTCGGTTCCGCCACATTTTGTTCCTGGTGGTTCAGCCGGACGAGCGCGCGGCGGTGCGGGAGACGGCAGAGGGAGTGCTGGCGCGTCTCCGCCGGGGCGCCGACTTTGCCGCTTTGGCCCGCGAGCACTCCGAGCACGAGGCTTCCAAGGAGCAAGGCGGCGAGATGGACTGGATTCAGCGCGGCCAGACGGTTCCTGCGCTGGAAGACAAGCTGTTTTCTCTGCCGGCCGGCTCCGCCCCGGAGTTGGTGGAAACCAGCTACGGTTTCCACTTGGTGCAGGTGTTGGCCCACCAGGCGGAGCGCACCCTGCCACTGTCGGAAGTGCGCGGCCAGATCGAACCCTTCCTGCGGCAGCGCACGGTGCAGGACCAAGCGCTCGCTCAGGCCCAACAGATCGTAGAAGCCGTGCGCGCCGGGCAGTCGCTTCAGCAGGCCGCCCCGGCCGGCGAGTGGCCGGTGCTGGAGTCGCCGCTCTTCAGCCGCCAGCAGGTTTTGCCCGAGTTCGGGGGAAACTTCGATTTTCAGGGAGCGGCGTTCCGCTTGCCGACCGAAACCGCCGGCCAGCCGGACGCCCCCGTGAGCGAGCCGGTGGGGTTGCCAACCGGCTTTGTGGTCATGCAGTTGAAAGAGGTGTCCCAGACGCATACCGCCGAGTTCGACGATGTTCGCGCGCAAGTGGAGAGCGGCTTCCGCCAGGAGCGCGGCGCGGAATTGGCGCAGGAGGCCGCCCAGCAATTGGCCGGAGAAGCTGGAGGCTCCGGCAATCTCGTCAGCGCTGCCCGCCGCTCCGGCCTCGAAGTAAAAACCTCCCCCCTGGTCAATCGGGAGACCACCCTTCCCGACCTCGGTCCGGTCCGCAACATTGCCGCCAGCGCCTTCAACTTGCCGGTGGGCCAGGTGAGCGAAGCCCGACAGGTGGCGGGCAAGTGGGTAGCCTTCCGCGTGCTCGAGCGCACCGAGGCTGAGCTGAGCCGGCTGGAGGAGGAGCGGGATTCCTTGCGGGCCCAGCTCATGGAGCAAAAGCGCAGTCTCCACTGGGAGATTTTCCAGCAGAGCCTCCGCAAGAAACGCCAAGCCGATGGCGTGCTCAAGCTTAACCAGGCTGCCATCAACCGCATCCTCGGCCGTCGCTGAAGCTCCAGCCTCCCCCCAGAGCTAGACTAAATGGGTGAGCTTCCGGGGGAGACCAACCAACTAGTCAGGTTCAGTTGGGCGGGTTGAGTGGGGAGTGGATTTCAGCTATTCTGGGGTGGCGGAAAGAATTGCCGCTGGCTCGTCTGGCAGAGAAGGAGGTGGAAAGAAGCAGAAAAAAACATGATTTTGAAACTAGTTCCCGCCGCTGAGCAGTTTCTTTTAAGCGAGTTAATCCCGCAAGTCGAGAAGATACCCCCCTGGTAGCTCGCTGCAGCGTCTGTGGGGTCGTGGTTGCGAGGGGTTTTGTTGCTAAGCCTTGTTAAACTAGGTAGTTGGCGTTTCTTTCCGGCATAGGGCGGTTTCTGGAGGGAGATAAAGCCGACGAAGAAGCCGGAGGCTTCTTCGCCGCTACTGGAACCCTCTTTCAACAGAATTGCCCACCAGCGCAGAAAACGTGCCTTGCTTTTGGCCTCCTCCCAGAGCTAGACTGATAGGCGAGCTTCCGGGGGAGACTAGCCAACTAGTCAGGTTCGGTGGGGCGGGCTGAGAGGGATGGACCGCTCTGGCCGGGGAGACACCATGCGCAGGGTTGCTCTCAACACATTTCGCATTAGTCCTGAACGCAATCAGGCGGGCAAGTGGGCCGTCCGCATCGAGGCTTTCTACGCTGCCAGCAAATGGAAGCTGAACGTGTACTTCGTTGCCGGCTCGCCCCGACGGTTGGTCAGCCGCTTGCAAACCGTGCTCCGCTACCTGCAACGGGAGGAGGAGCAGCTCTGGCTCTGGGGCTCGGATTCGAGCGACCGCGAGCTCCTCTTCGGCCAACTGCTGCGCGACGCCGGGGTGCAGCTCGACCGGCGCAGGGATTTCCCCCGCCGCGCGATGGTGTTTTCCATTGCTCCAGGCCGGCCTCTGGCGTCCTCCCGGTTCGCCGAACTGAGGCGCAAGCTGACCCAGCGCTTGGCCCCGGTCCCTCGGGTCACGCTCCGGACTCCGGCTACGCTCCGCTACTCCGCCTGAACCGCGCCCGCTTGTCCCGAGCAGAATCGAGGGATGGCTTCTTCGCCGGTTCGTTACGCCTTTTCCCAGTAGTGAGTCAATTTGTCCAGCCCAGCGGCCCTTCAGGGTGAACCCTTCAGGGCGAGCCCTCGGACAGAAGCCTCGGGCTGAAGCCTTCAGGACGAGCCCCCGCCTGCCTACCGCAGGCAGGCCGCTGGGAAAGGGGCTCCTTCCCGGTGGCAGGGGCCACCGGGTTGGACATGAGAGGAAAGAGTACTTGCAACGAAGGCCCGGTATGAAATTCACCTACTACCCTTTTCCCCGCCGGGTGCCATCCGCAACGCAACTTTGCTAGAATGGCCCCTCGGGTCACATCTTTCCTTCAACCCGGCACGGGGGGACGTCCATGACGCAAGACCAAACCATTCAACTGTTGCGCGAGAAGGCCACCCGCCTGCGCATCCATTCTTTGCGCGCCACCACCGCCGCCGGCTCCGGCCACCCCACCAGTTGCCTGTCCGCGGCCGACCTGGTTAGCGCGCTCTTCTTCCACGTCATGCGCTACGACCCCGCCAACCCTACCCATCCTGGCAACGACCGCTTCGTGCTCTCCAAGGGCCACGCCGCCCCTATCCTCTACGCCGCCTGGGCCGAGGCCGGACTGTTTCCAGCCGAGAAGCTGTTGACGCTCCGCCAACTGGGCAGCGAGCTCGAAGGCCATCCCACCCCGCGCTTCGCCCCTTCGCCCGTAGCTACCGGCTCGCTGGGCCAGGGGCTGAGTGTGGGCGCGGGCATGGCCTGGGCCGCCAAGCACGACCGGGCCGGCTACCGCGTCTATGTTCTCTTGGGCGACGGCGAGACCGCGGAAGGGTCGGTCTGGGAGGCGGCGGCCTTTGCCGGTTACTACAAGCTCGACAACCTGGTCGCCCTGGTGGACGTCAACCGCCTGGGCCAGAGCGACCCCACCATGTACCAGCACGACACCACCACCTACGCCCGCCGCTTCGCCGCCTTCGGCTGGCAGGCCTACGAGCTTGACGGCCACAATCTGAAAGACATCCTCAAGGCGTTCGATCTCGCCGCAAAAGTCAAAGACCAGCCCGTCGCCATCATCGCCCGCACCTTCAAGGGCAAGGGCGTCGACTTCCTGGAAAACAAAGATGGCTGGCACGGCAAGGCGGTCAAAAAGGACGACCTGGAAAAAGCTCTCCAGCAGCTGCCGCTCGACGGCGCCGGCCGCACCGTATCCATTCCCGCACCCGCTTCCGCGCCCGCTCGCACCGCTGCGCCTACGGGCAAGATGGACCCACCCAACTATCAACTCGGGCAGACGGTGGCGACCCGCGAGGCTTTCGGCACGGCTTTGAAAAAGCTCGGTGCCGCCGACCCGCGCGTCGTCGCGCTGGACGGCGACGTTAAGAACTCCACCTTCTCGGAAGTGTTTGCCGGCAGGTTCGCCGGCCGCTTCATCGAGTGCTACATCGCTGAGCAGAACATGATCGGCGTCGCAGTCGGCCTTGCCACCACCGGCAAGATTCCCTTTGCCTCCACCTTCGCTTGTTTTCTGTCGCGCGCCTACGACCACGTGCGCATGGCCGGCATTTCCCGCAGCAACCTCAAGCTGGTGGGCACGCACGCCGGCGTCTCCATCGGCGAGGACGGCGCCTCGCAGATGGCGCTGGAAGACCTGGCCATGATGCGCGCCGTCGCTGGCTCCACTGTCTTTTATCCCTCCGACGCCGTCGCCACCGAACGCTTGGTCGAGCAGGCGGCCCAGCTCCCCGGCATCGTCTATTTGCGTGCCACCCGCATGAAGACACCGGTGCTGTATGGCAACGGTGAGACGTTCCCGGCCGGCGGCGCCAAAGTCCTGCGGCAGAGCGACGCCGACGCGGTCACCCTGGTGGCCGCCGGCGTCACCCTGCACGAAGCCCTGAAAGCCTACGACACCCTCAAGGCCGAGGGCATCCACGCCCGCGTCATTGATCTCTACTCGGTCAAGCCGGTGGACCGCAAGACGCTGGTGGCCACCGCTCAGGCGACGGGAAACACTCTGCTGGTGGTGGAGGATCACTACGCGGAAGGCGGCTTGGGCGAAGCGGTGGCCGGGGCGGTGAGCGAAGCGGGCGTGCGCGTGGTTGGGCTGGCCGTCCGCGACCTCCCCACCTCCGGCAAGCCGGCCGAGTTGCTCGACGTGGTCGGCATCTCCGCCCGCCACATCGCCGAGCGCGCCCGCGCCCTGGCCGCACAAACGGCTCCCACTTCTTCCTAGTTGCTTCCACTCTTCCTATACTTTGCATTTTTTCCCAGCGGCAGGGGCCGCTGGGCTGGACAGTCATTGAGGACGGCGAGCCTCAACCCGCTTCGGTGTTTCGACTCCGGCACTCTCCTCCACGTCCAATCCGGTGGTCTGTCCTGTTTATCCTGAACGCAGTGAAGGAAGCGGAGTCGAAGGCCCCCGGCCACCGGGACGTTGGGCCTACTTGCTTTGGTAGGGCGGGGTTTTAACCCCGCCGTAACTCCACTGGCAAAGCAAGGGGCTTTAGCCCCTGAGGTTAATTCCCTGGCAACATCGCCCCCCAGCAGCTCCAGTTTGTTCTCTGGCGCCGCGTAGGTCTTCTGCCCGCCGTCGCAAAAGGCTAGCGGCAGACGCGGTCGCAGAAGAGTTCCAGCACGCGCGCGGCATCCACTGCCGTAGCCACCTGCACGGGTGAATCAGGCGTGGGCGTCGCCACCGTCCGCCCGCGCTCGGCTTCATCGGTGCGCACTTCCACCCGCGCCTGCTGCCAGGTGAACAGCGCCGGGTCGATCACTGCTGCCACCGCTGTCGGGTCGTGCAGGTAGCCGCCGTTGAGCCCGGACATGCGCTGCTGGAAATCGAAATAGAGTACCGTAAACTCGCGCACGAACTGGAACACCGCCGAGTCACGCTCCAGCGCCCGCCGCCGCAGCTCACTGCGCAGCAGGATGACCTGCTCGGTCACGTCCAGCGGCACCAGCCGCAGCGGCGCGCCGGCGGCCAGCACCGCCGCCGCCGCTTCCGGGTCCACGTACACATTGAACTCCGCCACCGGGCTGGTATTCCCGCGCACCTGCAGGGCTCCGCCCATCTGTACGATTTCGCCCACCTGACGAAACCTCTCCGGGTCGCGCTGCGCCGCCCGCGCCAGGTTGGTCATGGGCCCGGTGGCAACAATGGTCAATTCTTTGCCATACTCACCGATTATTTCCAGCAACAAGTCGCTGGCCTCGTTTGCAGCCAGCGGGTGCTGGGGCGGGGGATAGACGCCGGTGACGTTGCCCAAGCCGTCGCTGCCGTGCACCTGCGCCGCCGTCACCAGCGGGCGTTGGAGCGGTTGGGCCGCGCCCTCGGCCACGCGCAACTCTTTCGGAGCTTGCGCGAGCTCCAGCACCAAGCGGGTGTTGCGGGTGGCGGTCTCGACCGGGACGTTGCCCGCCACCGTCGTCACCGCTTCCAGCTTGAGTTCGGGCGAGCGCAGCGTCAGCAGCAGGGCCAGCGCATCGTCCACGCCGGTATCGACATCCAGCACAATTCGTTTCACGCGCGACACCTCCGCTCTTGCATGGGCTTGATGATTGTACTGGACAGAGCGCGCGGGGAAGGATTACCTGGCCGCGATGGGCTTACCCGCCGGTGCCTTCAGCAGCCGCTGAAGCTTCGGCAGGGCGGCGCGCATG
>CBDFHE010000001.1:0-33261 GCA_965247455.1 Candidatus Acidiferrales bacterium | reverse complement strand
GCGGTCGGGTCCATCCACGAAGACGACGTGCTCAAGCTGGCCCTCCAAGGCCGCGACCTGCGCAAGGTCGAGGTGCGCGAAGTGATGGACAAACCCTTCCCCATCGTGCCGGCCAACGCCCCCATTGACCAGGTCACCCAACTCATCAGTTCCGGCAACCCGGCCATTTTCGTTGAAACCGGAAACCAAAAGTTCGACATCGTCACCAAGTTTGACATCGTGCACGCCGTCGCGGGCCTGACTGACCGGGAAACGCGGCCCTAGCCGCCGGGCTGGTCATGGCCGCACCTCTCACCGCCTCGGAAGTCGCCCAGGAACTGGCTGATTATGAGGTGGTTGTTAGCGCGAACGCCCTGGGGCACCTCGTCACCTACCAGGAACTCCTGCTGCGCTGGAACCAGCGCATCAACCTCACCGCCCTCCGCACCCCGCGGCGCATCGTGCGTCAACTTTTCGGCGAGTCGCTCTACCTGACCCGCGTCCTGGTCCTTCGCGGGCGCCTGCTCGATGTCGGGACCGGCGCCGGCTTCCCCGGACTGGCCCTCAAAATGGCGGTTCCCTCCCTCGATCTCACCCTGATCGAAGCCAACCGCCGCAAGTGCGCTTTTCTGAAGGAAGTAGTGCGCGCCTGCGGGCTCGCGGGGGTGCGCGTAGTCAGCAAACGTTTCCAAGAGTGGGTTGCTCAGGCCGGCGGCTACGTGGCCGACGTATCTACTGCTAGAGCAGTAGATGTGTCGGCGGACTTCCTGGAGTTACTTGCGGGAGTGACCGCGCCCGACGGCCGCGCGGTCTTCTACACCACAGACGCCATCGCCCGGCGCATCCGGTCCACGGCTCGCGGTTGGGCCTGGCTGGAGCAAGTTCCCATACCCAACACCCGTGCCCATAGCCTGTTGATGGCACGCCCGCGAAGAATAGCTATTCCATCAATTCGCTGAAAATAATACAGATACAATATTATTGTGCAACTATCTTTTGTTACAAATTGATAGAGATGAGAAATTTTGTTTCACGTGAAACATTTTCTTGACATGCATACGTGTTTTCGCCTAAATTTCACACTTCGTAACGCCTTGTGCGGGAGGCGCTTTGGCGAAAACCATCGCGGTTGCCAACCAGAAGGGTGGGGTCGGAAAGACCACCACTTGCATCAACCTGGCGGCTTCTCTCTCTTCCGCCGGCCATCGAACGCTCTTGATTGATTGCGACCCGCAGGCAAATTCCACTTCCAGCCTGGGATTCCAGCGCGACCCGGCCCGGCGCTCCCTCTACCACGCTCTTGTCTTGGGCGAGCCGCTCACCAACCTGAAGCTGCGGACGCCGATTGACCAGCTGGAGCTTATCCCTTCCGACAAAAACCTGGTCGGTGCTACGGTTGAGCTGGTGAATGTCGAGGCAAGGGAATTCCGCCTGAAGCGGGCGTTGGACTCGATCCGCTCGGACTACACCTACATCCTGCTCGACTGCCCGCCGGCGCTGGACCTGCTCACCCTCAACGCGCTCAGCGCGGCTGACTCCGTTCTGGTCCCCATCCAGTGCGAATACCTGGCCCTGGAGGGCGTAACCGAGCTGCTGGACACCCTGATGCGCATCCGCCATTCCCTCAACCCTCAGCTCATCGTGGAAGGCATCCTGCCCACCATGTACGACGAGCGCACCAGCCTTTCCCGCCAAGTGGTGGCCGACCTGCGCGACTTCTTCGGCGACCGCATCTTCTCGACCGTCATCCCGCGGAACGTCCGCCTGGCCGAAGCCCCCAGCTACGGCAAGCCCATTCTTCTCTACGACCCGGGCTCGCGGGGCTGCCACAGTTATCTCGAACTTGCCAAGGAGGTCATCGCCCATGACTCGCAAAGCGTTGGGCAAAGGATTGAGCGCGCTGCTTCGTGACGTCGAGCCGGCCGAAGCCGCGCCCACCGCTGCGCCGGACACACCGCCCACGGTTGTAGGAGCAGCGGGTGGGCTGAGCGAGATCGCGCTGGAATTGATCGATGCTTCCCCCTTCCAGCCCCGCGCTCACTTCAATCCGCAGGCCCTGGAGGAGCTGGCGCGCTCCATGCGCTCCGGCGGCGTGGTTCAACCCGTGATTGCGCGCCGCATAGGCACCCGCTATGAGCTGGTCACGGGCGAACGGCGCCTGCGGGCCGCCCGCTTGGCCGGCTTGCAGAGCATCCCGACCATCGTCCGACCCCTCTCCGACCAGCAGGCCCTGGAAATCTCTTTGTTGGAGAATATCCAGCGCGAGGACCTCAATCCTCTCGAACAGGCCCGCGCCTTCGAGCGCCTGGCCAACGAGTTTGCTCTCACTCAAGAGGAGATCGCTGAGCGCACCGGAAAAGACCGCGCCACCATTGCCAACCTCATGCGGCTGCTGCGGCTCCCCAAGGAGGTCCAGGAGCTGGTCGAACAGGGCAAGCTGACGGCCGGCCACGCGCGCGCTTTGTTGAAGCTGGAAGAGAGTCCGGTGGTGCAGCGCGTTCTAGCCCGGCGCATGGCCGCCCGGCGCATCTCCGTCCGCCAAGCCGAGCAGATGGTCGAGCGCAAACTCCCCACCGCCAAGAAGAAGCGCGCGGCGGAAAGGCCGGTGGACCCCAATCTCCAGGCCGCCCAGGAGGCCCTGGAACGAGCCCTGGGCACCAAGGTCAGGGTGATTGAGCAGAAAGGCGGGCGCGGCCGGATCGAAATTGACTACTACAGCCTGGAGAATCTCGATCATATCTACTACACAATTATAGGTACGGAGCCCAAACCGCCTATGTAACTTCTTGTGTAGTATATTAAGGCCCCGCCTACTCCTCTTTCGCCGCCAGCCTGCTTTCCCGCCAGCGGAAGCTTTCCACCAACTCGGCTAGTGTACTGTCCCGGAAATATATGAGCAAAGTCGTTCGACCTTAGCGAGGATGGATTCGGCCGTGGCGGTCCAGACGAAAGGACTGGTGTTGGCGTTGTAATGTTCGACGAAGCGCTCGATGTTACGGACGAGAGCCTTGACGCTGGAGAAGGAACCTCGGCGAATGGCCTTCTGGGTAATGATGCCGAACCAGCGTTCGACTTGGTTGAGCCAGGACGCATAGGTTGGGGTGAAATGAACGTGGTAGCGGGGACGCCGAGCGAGCCAAGCGCGGACTTTGGGATGTTTGTGAGTAGCGTAGTTATCGACGATGAGATGGACGTCGAGGTTGTGCGGCACACTGCCGTCGATCTGACGCAGGAAAGTGAGGAACTCCTGATGACGGTGTCGCGGTTTACAGCGGGTGATGACTCTCCCGGTGGCCACATCGAGAGCCGCGAACAGAGTGGTCGTGCCGTGACGTTTGTAATCATGGGTGACGCCTTCGACGTAGCCGAGGCCCATGGGGAGAACGGGCTGAGTTCGCTGAAGAGCTTGAACCTGGGTCTTCTCATCGACCGAGAGCACCGCGGCGTGGTCCGGGGGATTGAGGTAGAGACCGACGATGTCGCGGACTTTCTCGACGAAGAACGGGTCGTTGGAAATCTTGAAATGCCGCTGGCGATGCGGCTGGACGCCGAACAGATCGAACCACCGCTGGACCGTGCTCTTTGAGACTCCCGTGTGTTCCGCCATGGAACGCACGCTCCAGTGCGAACGATCGGGAGGTTCGGTTTGCAGGGCCGTGTTGATGACTTCCGCAACACGTTCATCCTCATGCGTGCGGGGGCGTCCGGGACGCAGTTCATCGTGTAGTCCGGGGATTCCATGTTCACGATAGCGCTTTCGCCACTTGCCCACGGTCGTATTGGTGACACCCAGACGCCGGGCCACGGTAGAGCCAGGAACGCCTTCGGCGCAGGCCAGCACAATCTGGGCCCTCAGCACCAGACTATGCGGCAAGGTTCGGGAGCGGGCGAGGCTCCCCAGTTCCGATTCCTCACTCTCACTGAGAGTGAGGGGAGTAACGGGGCGACCGCGTGGCATGGGCATACCTCCAGAGGCCAAAGGTTGCCCATTAATATATCGCTTATTTCCGGGACAGTACACTAGGTCGGTCACGATTAAACCCGGATTTCCGATTTGGCTGTGGTACCGTATCGCCAGGACCAGTCGCTGCGCCTTGAGTTTTGGGGCTCCGACGTAAGGAACCACACTACGGAGGGTGACACCCGGTGGGTGAATTACAACACGAGCCATTCCAGTTCGCGTTCAACGGCTTCTTGAAAGTCGCGTTCCAGGGATCGCGCGTCACTTCTGACGCTGGCCTCATTCTGGTGCGCGAGTTGGATGAACGTCTGGGGCTGGAGACACTCATCGCCGAGCACCTGAGCGATTCCCGACAGGGGATGAACACCCAGTTCAGCGTGGTGGATCTCCTGCGGCAGTCGGTCTACAGTCGCCTCGCGGGCTACGAAGATCTCAACGACGCGGGGCGCGTGTCGGCAGACCCAACATTTCGTCTCATCGGGTCGCCAAAGCGCTGGGACCGGGGTGCGGCGCTGACATCGACGCTGCATTGGTTCGAGACAGAGCTGCTGACCCACGAGGAGAATCTCGTCGGGTTGAGGGCCGTGAACCGGGAGGTGCTTGCACAGGCCGAGATGGCGACGCGCGCCGACCGGATCGTGCTCGACATGGATTCGAGCGAGAGCCCGGTGCATGGGGCGCAGGAAGGGAGCGCCTATAACGGGCACTTCGAGTCCGTCTGCTACCACCCGCTGTTTCTGTTCACCGAGCATGGGGACTGCCTCGCCGCCACGCTGCGGCCAGGCAACGTGCATAGCGCCGACGACTGGGACGACCTGCTCGTACCGGAGATTGACCGGCAGCAGGTGGAGGGCAAGCGCGTAGCGTTCCGCGCAGACGCCGCGTTCGCGAAGCCCGAGATCTACGACGCGCTCGAGCAGCGCGACGTGGACTATGCCATTCGCATGCCGGCGAACAAGAGCTTGGAGCTGGAAATCGAAGACATCCTCTTTCGTCCGCCGGGACGGCCGAGCTGCAAGCCCTTGGTGCGCTACCAGAGTTTCCGCTATCAGGCCAAGAGCTGGACCACGCCCAGACGGATCGTCGCCAAGGTGGAGCACCACCAAGGTGAGCTGTTCCCTCGCGTCGGCTTCATCGTGACCAACATGGCCCTCCCGAGCCGCTCGGTCGTGCGGTTTTACAACAAGCGCGGTACGGCGGAGCAATGGATCAAGGAAGGCAAGCAGGCCACCCACTGGACGCGGCTGTCGTGCCATCGTTTCCGGGCGAACGAGGTGCGCCTGCAACTGAGCGTCCTGGCCTACAATCTGGGCAACTTGTGGCGCAGACTGGTCCTTCCGCTGCGGGTCAAGCGCTGGTCGCTCACGAGTCTCCAGCAGCGACTGGTGAAAACTGGGGGCCGGCTGGTGAAGCATGCGCGGTACTACTGGCTTCTGCTGGCGGAAGGGCATCTCACGCGGCGGCTGTTCGGCGACATGCTGCGGAGGATCTGGGCGCTACCCGTGCCGGCAGGCTGACGCGCGGCCTGAAGTGCAACGAAGCCCGCCCGGCGATGACACGGGGCACACGTGTGGAGCGGTGTCTGAGAAATGCCCGAAAAGCAGGGGTTCCAGTCGGTCGCACGTCGGCGCGGGCTCAGATGAAGGCCTTTGAAGCTGAGCGATTGTGCGACGATCGAAGTTTTTGTGCGATCGGCGGCGATCGGGTGTATAAACGTGCCATCAGGGGCAGGCAAAACGGAAATCCCGGTTAAATCCGGCACCGGGGTGGGCGGGAACTCCCTCCGGTGCCGCCGCACCAGGATGGTTCGGAAGCCGAGCGTACTGGCGGTGGTGATGTCGTATTCGAACCCGAAGGCGGCATGCGCCACCTGCTCCAGGCTCTCGGCGGCGATTTGGCGGTAGGGGGCATAGCTCTGCTGGATGCGCGCCCACTCCCAGGCCCCGAAAAGCTCATCCAAACACTCGGTCCGGAAGAGCCCCGCATCGCGGGGCCGCCTTTTCTTCAGCAGTGTCCGCAAGCTCTGCTTGGCGCCGCCCTCCCAATCAATCAGCGTCCCGTAGCAATCAAACGTAATCGCCCGGATGTCTTTCAAGCCCGTGGGTCGCGGACTCATGCCGGCAGCCTACCATGAAGGAAACTTTCCGATGACAAGAAGAAGCCTAGGGCTTCTTGGTCGCTGACGGGTGGGGAAGGTTGCGCTACAATGGGCGTCTTTCCCAGAGGGCGAACCAAATGAACGTCCTGGTCATCGAAGGAAACTTTCCGATGACAAGAAGAAGCCTAGGGCTTCTTGGTCGCTGACGGGTGGGGAAGGTTGCGCTACAATGGGCGTCTTTCCCAGAGGGCGAACCAAATGAACGTCCTGGTCATCGAAGGAAACTTTCCGATGACAAGAAGAAGCCTAGGGCTTCTTGGTCGCTGACGGGTGGGGAAGGTTGCGCTACAATGGGCGTCTTTCCCAGAGGGCGAACCAAATGAACGTCCTGGTCATCGAAGGAAACTTTCCGATGACAAGAAGAAGCCTAGGGCTTCTTGGTCGCTGACGGGTGGGGAAGGTTGCGCTACAATGGGCGTCTTTCCCAGAGGGCGAACCAAATGAACGTCCTGGTCATCGGCAGCGGAGGCCGCGAACACGCGCTGGCGTGGAAACTCAAGCAGAGCCCGCGCGACGGCAAGCTCTACTGCGCCCCCGGCAACGCCGGCTGCGCAGAAGTGGCCGAGTGTATTGCCGCCGACGTCAAAGACGTCGCTGGGCTGGCCAATCTGGCACAGAAGCTCAAGGCCGACCTGACCGTGGTCGGCCCCGAGCTGCCGCTGGTGCTGGGGGTGGCAGACGAGTTTGCGCGCCGCGGCTTGAAGCTCGTCGGCCCCACTAAGGCCGCCGCCGAACTCGAAGACAGCAAAGTCTTCGCCAAGCAGTTCATGCAGCGCCACGGCATCCCCACCGCCGACTTCCAGGCCTGCGCCATTCCCAGCGACGCTTACAGCGCCCTGTGCGCGGTGGAGTGGCCGGTAGTGATCAAAGCCGACGGGCTGGCCGCCGGCAAGGGCGTCCACATCGCCGACGAGCCCGACGACGCCACCGCCATCATCGAAGCCTTAATGGAAAAAGGCGAGTTGGGCGCCGCCGGCGACCACGTCGTGATCGAAGAATATCTGGAAGGCGAGGAGCTGTCCTTCATCGTCCTCACCGACGGCAAAACCATGCTTCCTTTCGCCCCCACCCAGGATCACAAGCGCGCCTTCGACAACGACCAGGGCCCCAACACCGGCGGCATGGGCGCCTACTCCGACGATTGCATCGCCGACGCCGCCCTGCGGCAGGACATCCTCACCAAGATCGTCGAGCCCACCATCGCCGGGCTGGCGGCCGAGGGCCGTCCCTACCAAGGCTTCCTCTACTTCGGCCTCATGCTGACCTCCGAGGGGCCCAAGCTGCTGGAGTTCAACTGCCGCATGGGCGACCCCGAGTGCCAACCCTTGATGGTGCGGCTGGAGAGCGACCTGGCCGAGGTGCTGGAGAAATCCGCCACCGGGCAACTGGCCGGCACAGAACTGAAGTGGAGCGCCGACTCCGCTGTCTGTGTGGTGCTAGCCTCGGAGGGCTATCCCCGCAGCTACCAGACCGGCAAACCCATCACCGGCATTGACGCCGCCGGGCAGCTCGACGGTGTGGAGGTCTTCCACGTCGGCACCCGACGCGCCGAGGGCGGCTGGCTCACCGCCGGTGGACGCGTGCTGGGCGTCACCGCCCGCGCCGCGGACCTCCAGGCCGCCATCGAGCGCTGCTACCAGGCAGCGGAGAAAATCCAGTTCGAGGGCCGCCACTTCCGCCACGACATCGGCGCCCGCGGTCTGAAGAAGCTGGCCGCAAGAAGCTAACAGAAACGAGGCAAAGGGGAGCAAATGACGCAGACCAAGAAAAGCACGCCGCTGGTGGGCGTAATCATGGGCTCGGACACCGACCTGGCGGTAATGACCGAAGCCATCAAGGCGCTGCAGAGCTTCGAGATTCCTTTTGAGGTCGAGGTCACCAGCGCGCACCGCTCGCCTGGGCGCACGCAGGACTACGCCCGCAGCGCCGCCGAGCGCGGCTTGAAGGTCATCATCGTCGGCGCCGGCGGCGCCTCGCACCTGGCCGGCATCGTGGCGGCGGAAACCTGCCTGCCGGTCATCGCCGTGCCGGTTGTCACCACGCCGCTGGGCGGCCTAGACGCGCTCTACTCCACCGTGCAGATGCCCTCCGGCGTCCCCGTAGGTGTGATGGCGGTGGACAAGCCCGGCGCGCGCAACGCCGCCATCTACGCAGCGCAAATCATCGCCACCGGCGACTCCGACCTGCTCCAGCGCCTGCACCAGCACAAGCAGGACCTCGCCCGCTCGGTGGCGGAAAAGTCCGTCCGCGTCAAACAGCAGTTCGAGCAAGGGTAAGAGACGGTTGTGTCCCGGCGCTTGCAAGTGTTGCTGGTGGCGCCCTACCCGATGCGGCCGCCGCGCGGCAACAGCGTCACCATCGAACGCATCGCCCGCGGCCTGCGGCAACAAGGTGCGCGTGTCACCCTGCTCAGCCCGGCGCAACCGCCGCCGCGCCGCCGCTTCGATTTGGTCCACGCCTTCCACGCTTACCGCGCCGGCCCGCGCGGGTTGACATTGGCGCAGCAATGGAACGCCGCCTTGGTCGTCACCCTGACCGGTACCGACTTCAATCACGATCTCCGCCTGCCCGCCCGGCGCCCGGTGGTGCGCCGCGTACTGGAGCAGACCGATGCGCTGATTGTCTTTGACGCCCAGGCGCGGCAGCGTTTGCGGGAGCGGGCCGCCGGCGTCGCGAGCAGAGTTCGAGTGGTGCCGCAAGCCGTTGACCCGTGCTTTCTTCCCCGCTGGAAGAAGGGAAAAAGAGATGCGCTGCGGCGACAGTGGCGGCGGCGATTGAAGCTCAAGGAAAACGACTTTGTTTTTCTCTACCCCAGCGGGATTCGGGCGGTGAAAGACCCGCTCTTTCTCCTGCACGCTTTTCCCCGGCTGCGACGCAAGCATTCGCAGGCGCGCCTGCTGTTTGTGGGCCCGGTGCTGGAGCGCGACTACGGCCGGCGCTTCCTGGCGCAAGCCAAGAAAGTGCCGGGTGTGACGTATCGCGCGGCGGTCCCGCCGGGCGCGATGCCGGGCCTCTACGCAGCGGCGGACGTGGTGGTCAACAGCTCCCGCTCCGAGGGCATGAGCAACTCGCTGCTGGAAGCCATGGGGATGAGCGTGCCGGTGCTGGTGCGCGCCATCGACGCCAACCGGAATCTGGTACGCGAAGGCCGCACTGGTCTGCTGTTTCGGAACGCCAGGGAATTTGCACACCAAGCCGAGCGCCTGCTGGTTGACGTCGCCCTGCGCTGGAAACTCTCCGCGCGCACGCACAGCCTGGTTCGCCTGCGGCACGACCCCGAAATCGAAGCCGCCGCCCACTTGCGCCTCTATCGCCGCCTGCTGAAGGAGCAACATCGTGCCTAGCGCCGAAACCCTATGGGGCCTGGGGCGGGCAGTACTGCTGGGCCTGCTGCTGCTGGTGCTGCTGGTACGAATGTTCGAGGAGCGACTAGTCTTTTTTCCTGACCGCTACGCCACCAATGAGTGGGACCCAAGCCGGATGGGGGTTGAGGTCGAGGACGTTTTCTTTACCACCTCCGACGGTGTGCGGCTGCACGCCTGGTGGGCCCCGCCTCCGGCGGTGCAGGCGCCTGGGACTGCGCTCACCATCCTCTACTTCCATGGCAACGCCGGCAACCTCACCAACCGCATCGAGAACATCGCTTTTCTGCGGCAGCTTCCCGCCAATGTGTTGGCGGTGGACTACCGCGGCTACGGAAAAAGTGAGGGGCGGCCCACCGAAGCGGGCGTCTATCTCGACGCGCAGGCCGCCTACGACTACCTGTTCCATGAGCGCGGCGTCGTGCCCGACCACTTGGTGGTGTTGGGACAGTCGCTGGGAGTGGCGGTGGCCGTAGACCTGGCGTCGAAGCGCCCGGTGGCGGGGCTGATTCTCGAAGGCGGCTTCCCCTCCGCCGGGCGGCTGGTACAGCGGACGATGGGATTGCCGGGTCTGCGCTTCGTGATCCGCTCGAAGTTCGACTCGGCCGCCAAGCTGAAAGAAATCAGCGTGCCGGTGTTGGTGGCACACTGCACGCGCGACCCGGTGCTGCCCTACGCGCTGGGCGAGGAACTCTACGCTGCTGCCAACCAGCCCAAAACCTTTGTCTCCTACGACAGCAACTACCACGAACCGCTCTTCTTCGCCGACCCGCCAGACTACGCCGCCCGCCTGCGCGCCTTCTTGGAAACTGCCACGGAGGCGCAGAGACCCAGAGACTAGCTTTATCTTCCTCTGTGTCTCCGCGATTTTGTGGCTAGTTCTTGGGAGCGTCGTTCCACCACCAGAGCGGCGGCAACTCTTTCTCCACCGGCCAGAGCTGATTGAGGGTGTCGCCCTCGAACAGCTCGCCGTTCTTCATCACGTAGCGGATGGAGTTGGTGTTGCGAATGTTGTCGAGCGGATCCTGGTCGAGGATCAGCAGGTCGGCGGTTATTTCCCCCTTCCTGTTGGGATTCTTGCTTTGGTTCCCGACCCCTGTCGGGCGAAATCCGATACGAAGGCCCTCTTACTTTGACGTAGCCTCAGCTGTTTCGGTTACGCGCACCTCCCCGCTCAGGCGGGAAGCTGGCCCGTCCGCTGCTTGCGGGCGATGGCTTGCAACGCCGTGATGGCCACCACGCTGACGATGTCATCGGCGGAGCAGCCCCGCGAGAGGTCGTTGGCCGGCCGCTCCAACCCTTGCAGAATCGGCCCCAGCGCGGCCGCGCCCGCCAGCCGCTCAGTGAGCTTGTAAGAGATGTTGGCGGCGTCGAGGTCGGGAAAGATGAGGGTGTTGGCGCGGCCGGCGACCGGGCTGCCCGCAGCTTTCGAGGCCCCCACCTGCGGCACCAGCGCGGCATCAACTTGCAGCTCACCGTCAATGGCCAGCTCCGGCCGGCGGGCCCTTGCGATGCGGAGGGCCTCGCGGACTTTCTCCACTCGCGCGTGCTCAGCGCTGCCCTTGGTGGAAAAGGAGAGCAGGGCCACCAGCGGCTCGGCCTGCAGAAAGGCGCGCGTGTTCTCCGCTGTCTGCAAGGCAATTTCCGCCAGTTGCTGCGGGTTGGGGTCGGGAACGACGCCGCAGTCGGCGTACAGCAGCGCGCCTTTCGCGCCGTATTCTTCCTGCGGCAGCACCATCAGAAAGAAACTTGAGAGCGTGGTCCAACCTTGCGCCAGCCCGATGCAGTGCAGGGCGGCGCGGACGGTTTCGGCGGTGGTGTGGGCAGCGCCTCCGACCGAACCGTCGGCCTCGCCCGCAGCCACCATCAGGTCGGCACAATAGAGCGGGTGGGCAGCGGTGCGGCGCGCTTCCTCCTCGCTGGCGCCGCGGCTGCGGCGGCGCTCCAGGTAGAGACGGGCGTAGGCGTCGAGCTTGCCGCCGGCAGCGGGGTCAACCAGCTCCACGCCCTTGAGCGAGACGCCGAGGCCGGAGGCGCTGGACTGGAGCATGGCGGGGTTGCCCAGCAGGGTGACGCGGGCAAAGCCCTCGCGAGCGATGCGGGCGGCGGCCTGGAGCACGCGCGGGTCCTCGCCCTCGGGCAGCACAATACGCTGCGGGTAGGCGCGCGCGCGGTCCTTCAAGTCCTGGAGAAGATTCATCGGATGGGCAGCATAGCCGCAGCCGCCGCAGAGGGTCAACCATCCGATTCGCGACAGATAGTGTCCCCGACGAATACCGTTCGACCAAAAAAACCTCGGAGCTCGCAGACCAAAAAGTTTCACCGCAGAGGCGCAGAGGACACAGAAAAGGGAGATGCTCTTCCGACCAGCGGGGCGGGGTCAGTTACCGTTGGGGCGGCGGACTTCTCCGCCTTCGCCGGAAGAGTTCCGGCGGACAGAGATGCCCAGGCGCTTGATCTTCTGGTTGAGGGTGGAGAGCGGCACACGCAGGGCGCGGGCCGCGTCGGTCTGGGAACCGCTGGCGCCGTCGAGCGCGTCCAGGATGATGCGGCGCTCGTAGTCGTTCACCATTTCTTCCAGCGCGCGCTCCTGGCCCGGAGAGGCGCCGGGCAGGTCAGGCCGAGCGATTTCGTCGGGCAGGAGGCTCAAGCCCATCTCTTCGGTGGAGGAGAGCACCACCGCCCGTTCCACGCAATTCTCCAGTTCGCGCACGTTGCCGGGCCAACCGTGGGCCAACAGGGCTTGCATGGCTTCAGGGGTGAAGCGGCCCGGCGGCTTGCCGTTCTCGGCGCAGTACTTGCGCATGAAGTGGTCGAGGAGCAGCGGGATGTCCTCCCAGCGCTCCCGCAGGGAGGGCATGTGCAAGGCAATGACGTTGAAGCGGTAGTAGAGGTCGTCGCGGAAGCTGCCCTGGCGGACCAGCTCTTTCAGGTCCACGTTGGTGGCGGCCAGGATGCGCACGTCCACTTTGATGGTTTCGTTGCCGCCCAGGCGCATGAACTCGCCTTCCTGGATGACGCGCAGCAGCTTGGCCTGGGTTTGCAAGCCGACGGTGCCAATCTCGTCGAAGAAGATGGTTCCCTGGTGCGCCACCTCAAACAGCCCCTTCTTGGAAGCCACGGCGCTGGTAAAAGCGCCTTTGACGTGGCCGAACAGGATGGATTCCAGCAGGTCATCCGGCATGGAGCCGGTGTTGACGGGAACGAAGTTGGCGCCGGCGCGCGGGCTGAGGTTGTGGATGGTGTGGGCGATCATTTCCTTGCCGGTGCCGCTCTCGCCGGTCACCAGCACGGTGGCGCGGGCGGCGGCGATGTGCTCCACCAAATCGAACACCTTCTGCATGGGCTTGCTCTTGCCGATCAGGTTTTCCAGGCTGTAGTGGGCCTTGAGAGCGCGACGGAGACGCCGGTTCTCCTCCTTCAGTTTCCGCTGTTCGATGGCCCGGAGAATCTGCGCGATCAGCTCGTCGGCGTCCCAGGGCTTGGGGATGTAGTCCTGGGCGCCGTTCTTGAAGGCGGCGCGGGCGACATCGATGTCCTTCAAAGCGGTCAGCACGATGATGGGCAGCGTGCTTTGGGTGCGGCGGAATTCCTGCAACACCGCCAAGCCGCTGCGGCCGGGGAGCTTAACGTCCAGCAGCACCAGGTCGTAGGGCCGCTCGCTCATCGCCCTCAGGCCGCTGTCGGCATCGACCGCGAAGCTGGTGGCGAAGCCGTTGGAGGTGAGCAGAGCTTCGAGGGTCTCGCGGACGTCGGCTTCGTCGTCCACGATCAAGATGTGGCCGCGCGTTGAGACGGCTGTGGTCGGACTAGACATGGCGTTTCCCCTGGCCGGCGGGCACCGCTTCCAGTGCCGGGAACTCCAAAATAAACGTGGTGCCTTGATCGGAACCCGAGCGAACCTGAATGGTGCCGTTATGTTCCTGGATGATGCCGTAGGTCACGGCCAGTCCCAGGCCGGTGCCCTGCCCGGTGGTCTTGGTGGTGAAGAAAGGGTCATAAATTTTGTTCAGGTGTTCGCGCGGGATGCCCACCCCACTGTCGCTGACCTCCACCAGCAGGCGGGCGTTGACCCGCTGGCTGCGGAGGGCGAGGCGGCCGCCCTGGGGCATGGCATCGCGGGCGTTGAAGAGCAGATTGAGAAACACCTGTTGGAGTTTCCCGAAATCGCCCTGAATGGGAGGCAGGTCGCCCGCCAAGTTTGACTCGACCGTGATTTTCGCCGACCGCAATTGCGGTTCCACCAGGCTGAGCGTATCCCGCAGCGCCCGGTTCACGTCCACGCTGCTGAACTCGGCCGGGCCGGTGCGCGAAAAGTTCAACAAACCAGAGATGATCTCAGAGGCCCGAAAGGTTTGCTTGACGATTTTTTCCACCAGGACGCCGCGCGCATCACCCGCCTCCAACTGTTTAGCCAACATCTGGGCATAATTGGAGATGACGGCCAGCGGCGTGTTGACCTCGTGCGCCACGCCCGCCGCCAGCAAGCCCAGCGAGGTCAGCTTCTCCCGCTGGAGGAGTTGGCTTTCCATCTGCACCCGGTCGGTGATGTCGTCGAACACCAGCAGCCGTCCAATTGGCTTCCCTTCCTTGCTCAGCAACGGAGCGATGGAGATGTTGCTGACGATGCGCTGCCCCTCGGGCCGGCTGAGGTGAAACTTGTAGAGGGAGCTGACACGCACCTCCTGGCGGCGGGCTTGCAACTCCGCCGCCAACTCCGGGGGAAAGACTTCCTCCAGCGGCCGGCCCAGCACCTGGCCGCGCGGACGCCCGTAGAAACGCTCCATGGTGCTGTTCCAGGAGTCGATCCGGTCCTCGGGGTCCAGTGCCACCAGCCCCACGCTGCTCGACTCCAGGATGGACTCGCTGAAGTCCTTCAGCCGGACGATTTGGCCGGCCTTCTGCTCCAGGCGCTGGTAGAGGCGGGCGTTCTCCAAGGCAATGGCGATGTAGTTGGCCAGAGTTTGCAGCAGCTCGATGTCTTCGCTGGTCAGGAAGCTGCCTTCGCTGGTCTTCCCCAAGGCCAGGAAACCGATGGTGCGGTTCTGGACCCGGCAGGGGACAAAGTAATGCAGGCGCAGTTGGTCGAGCACGCGCCGGTCCTCCGCCGGCAGGCCGCGCAGCCCCTGGCCAGCCTCCAAAAATACATAGTCCGGCTGCCCGGATTCAGGATCACCCAGGCTGGTCAGGTTCAACCGCAGGTCGGCTGGGGGAAGGCCTTCGCCCCGCGCCAAGCGAAAGCGCCCCGGCGCCTCCTCCTCTTCCAGAAAGATGGCCATGCGATCCACCGGCAGGGTCCGGCTCAGCCGGTCCAGCAACCGAGCCAGCAATCGGACTAGATTGATCTCACCGGAGAGCTCGCGGGCGAACTCTTCCAGCGTGCGCCGGTAGTCAAAGCGTTCCCGGTAGAAGAGACGGTCGAGTTGAACCTGCGTCCAGTCCTTGATGGGCTGGAAGAGAACAGCGGCAATGATGATGGCCACCACTACGCCGCTGGTGCCGAAGCCCACGTTGGTGTGGAAGAGTTCCGCCAGCGCCACCGCCAGGCCGAAGTAGATGCCGGCAATGGCGGCGGTGGCGAGCGTGTAGGCCACGCCGCGGCGGAAGATGACGTCCACGTCCATCAACCGGTAGCGAATAATCGCGTAGCCGAAGGTGAGCGGAATGAAGACCAGCGACAAGGTGGAGAGCTTCATCCAGTCGGTGGGCGCATAGTCGAGAGCGAACGGCACTGCGTAGAAGGTGGTGTAGGGCAAGATGGCCAGCCAGGTACCGCGCGTCACCCACTTCATCTGCTGTGTCAGGATGCGTTCGCGCGTGGTGCGGTAGGTATATTCAAAGACGGCCGCCGCCAGTAAAAATAAAACCGCCAGGTGGGCCAGTTCGATGCGCTCCATCCACACCACCACTTCCAGCGAAGGCGGCACCAGCCGGGCGCCAATGGCCAGCACGTGAAACCCCAGCAGCAGCGCCGCTGGCAGGTACAGCAAGGCGAACGCCCACCGCCGCGGCCGGAACCAGGGCTGGGCCTGTGGGAAGGCCAGCGCGAAGTGCAGGAAGAGCGCGGGCTGCAACACCAACGCCACCAGGTCGGTCCAGTAGATGATCCAGTCGAAGTTGTTCAGCTTGCCGCTGTAGCTGAAGCTGTACACAATGAAACTGATCAGGCAAAACAGGTAAAAATGCAAGGCGTGCGGAGCTTCCCACCGCTTGAGCAGAACGAAGAGACCGATGCCCAGGTAGAGCACGCCGACGAATTCCAGAAAACCGCGCAAGGAAAAGGGGTCGGACTGCGGGATGGCCACCACGGTGGTGGTGACGGTTTTCCCGTACCGGCGGAGTTCATAGGTGAGTTGCGTGCCGGGCTGCGCGCGGAACAATTGCTTGGTGACGTCGGTTTCCTTCCCCACCGACTGGCCGTTGATGCGAAGCAGAATGTCGCCCGGGCGGATGCCGGCCAAGTCGCCCGGCGTGTCCTGCCAAACAATGCGGGCAAACACGCCTTTCTCCGGATCCAACTCCCAGTCAATGCCGTCGTAGGGACGCACGTAGCGGGCGCGCTGCTGGAAATTGATGCCGGCGAAGATCACCGCCGCCAGCGTGACCAGGAAAAGAACCACTGCCAGCGATTGCAGCTTGAATTCCCACTGCCGACGCCGCTGTGATTTATCCCCGCTCATGGTCAAACGCCTTAGCATTTCAGCTTTCTCTCTGCCGGGCAGAATAGTCAAGCCCCTTCAGGAAGAACCTTCTAGTGTACTGTCCCGGAAATAAGCGATATATTAATGGGCAACCTTTGGCCTCTGGAGGTATGCCCATGCCACGCGGTCGCCCCGTTACTCCCCTCACTCTCAGTGAGAGTGAGGAATCGGAACTGGGGAGCCTCGCCCGCTCCCGAACCTTGCCGCATAGTCTGGTGCTGAGGGCCCAGATTGTGCTGGCCTGCGCCGAAGGCGTTCCCGGCTCTACCGTGGCCCGGCGTCTGGGTGTCACCAATACGACCGTGGGCAAGTGGCGAAAGCGCTATCGTGAACATGGAATCCCCGGACTACACGATGAACTGCGTCCCGGACGCCCCCGCACGCATGAGGATGAACGTGTTGCGGAAGTCATCAACACGGCCCTGCAAACCGAACCTCCCGATCGTTCGCACTGGAGCGTGCGTTCCATGGCGGAACACACGGGAGTCTCAAAGAGCACGGTCCAGCGGTGGTTCGATCTGTTCGGCGTCCAGCCGCATCGCCAGCGGCATTTCAAGATTTCCAACGACCCGTTCTTCGTCGAGAAAGTCCGCGACATCGTCGGTCTCTACCTCAATCCCCCGGACCACGCCGTGGTGCTCTCGGTCGATGAGAAGACCCAGGTTCAAGCTCTTCAGCGAACTCAGCCCGTTCTCCCCATGGGCCTCGGCTACGTCGAAGGCGTCACCCATGATTACAAACGTCACGGCACGACCACTCTGTTCGCGGCTCTCGATGTGGCCACCGGGAGAGTCATCACCCGCTGTAAACCGCGACACCGTCATCAGGAGTTCCTCACTTTCCTGCGTCAGATCGACGGCAGTGTGCCGCACAACCTCGACGTCCATCTCATCGTCGATAACTACGCTACTCACAAACATCCCAAAGTCCGCGCTTGGCTCGCTCGGCGCCCCCGCTACCACGTTCATTTCACCCCAACCTATGCGTCCTGGCTCAACCAAGTCGAACGCTGGTTCGGCATCATTACCCAGAAGGCCATTCGCCGAGGTTCCTTCTCCAGCGTCAAGGCTCTCGTCCGTAACATCGAGCGCTTCGTCGAACATTACAACGCCAACACCAGTCCTTTCGTCTGGACCGCCACGGCCGAATCCATCCTCGCTAAGGTCGAACGACTTTGCTCATATATTTCCGGGACAGTACACTAGGATGAACCCTACCCTACAGACAGCTAGATTCTATACCAAAAACGGAAGAATTAAATATGGATTTCTGTATCGGTGGTTTTGCCCGTCAAAACTGATAGACCACACCGCCCCGGAAGCTGCGGTGGAGGGGAATCAGTCGGACGGACCTGCCTTCCGGGAGCGTGACCTCCGCGGAGCCTTGAGCGAAGAGATTACGAACATCTGCCAGAACAGCCAACCCCCGGGGGATAAGGAAGAACGAAGGAAGCGGCTGTTGCACGCGCAGATTGAGATAGGGATGAGCCCGAGTGTCGCCTTCGGCGGCCTCATCCAGCAGGGTCAGCAAGGGGGCCGAGACCCAGCCATAGCCCACGCGCACCTGGGTGTTGGAACCCGGGAGCTGGGCTGAGAGGCGAGCGGTGACGGCATGAGCGCGCTGCGTTTCCAACCTGTCTTGCAGCGGAAGCGGCTGGTCGGGTTCCGCTTCGGCCCCGGCGAGGGCCAGCCCACCACCCCGGACGTAGCTGACCAGGCTATCCACGCGGTCAAACCAGCGGAACAGATAGGCCACGCGCAGGCCGGTGGTGGCGTAGGTGCCGCCATCGTAGAAAAACCCCGAACCAGCCCGATTGAACAAGAACTCGTCCGGGTCGAGCCCCTCCACGCTCCCCTCGCCAGCCAGGGCGGCGTCCCGCACCCGGTCGTGGAAGACCGCCACCTGGAAACGCCCGCCGGAGGCGAAGCGATGCTCCACGCCCGCTTCCTGGTGAGCACGCCTCTCCAACCGCAACACGCCCCCGCGACGACTCAGCCCAGGCAGGGAATGCGATTCAGCCAGGGCACGGACCAGCACCCCAGTACCGGCGGCCGGGTCGCCCGCGCCCGGTGCCGGTACAGCAGGGGCGCTGGAAAACGCATAGTGCAAAACGGTGGACTGGTTCAGAGCCCGGCGCAAGCGGACAGCGGGACGCACTGCTCTAGCCGTGCTGCCGATCCGCGCGGCCACGTAGTCCACGCCGTAGTCCATTCCGACGCCAGCGGGAAGCACAACTCGCTGGATGAGCCCAACGCGGAAAACCCGCACTCCCCGTGCGGACTGGCTGCCGGCGGCGGGATAATCCGCCGGCAGAAAATGCTCCCGCACGCCCAAGAAAAACTCCGGCCCGCTCAACCGGTCCTGCGGCTGCCAGCGGGTTTCCAGCACCACTCCGGGCGCGTCCTGGCCGGCGGCGCCGGCGACCACCACCAATCGTCCGGGCTGCCCCAGGGGAACCTGGTAGGCTATCCGCGCCTGCAAAGACCCTCCCAAGAAGCGGTCGCTGGGGCCAGCAGTAGAAACAACCTCCACTCTGCCGTGCCGCCCCGGTCCGACGCCCCCTTCCGGGGAGCGCTTCGGAGCCGGTCCAAAGTGCAGCACGGAACGGAGCGAAGCACGCGCCCGCAGCACCCAGAGCCAATCCTCGTGCGCGCGCTCTTTTTGGCCGCGGCGGCGGGCCTCCGGCCCCCGCTCGGATTCCGGCCGCAGCCGGACAGTAAGCCGACGTTGCTCTCCGGCGCGCAGACGGACTTCATTCTCCACGTGCGGCTCAAAGGATTCCAAGCTGACGCGCACGGCATACCGACCGGCCGGAAGAGCCCGGGCCTCAAAGCGGCCGTTGCGGTCGGTCGTGAACTGCCGCACACGCGTGCGTGCGTTGCTCCGCGATACCACCCAAACCCGCGCGCCCGCCAGCGGAGCGCCGCTATCGTTGCTTATCTGCCCGCTCAGCCGGCTGTCATTCTTGGCCGCCGCCAGCAATTCGACCGGCGCACCCAACAACAGAATTCCCAGTGGTAAGAAAAAGAGGATAGACCGGAGAGAACCCCCGCGCATCAAGACCCCCTATTGAAGAATGCGGAAACGGGTGGAGGGAGAGACCGTCTGCTGGCGCACGTTGTCGGTGATACGGATGCTCAACTTGTACTCACCGGGTCCGAAGCTGCCCAGCGGCAGAATCTTTTCCAAGGTGATCTGCTGGCCGGCCCGTTCCAGGTCGCTGGTCTTCTCGCTGTATTGGAAGATGGTTTCATCGCCCCGGACGATCTCATAGTCAATCACGGTATTGGGCCGGTGCGTAGCTTCATCGATGCCCAGGTTGTAGACCTGCAGGTAGATTCCCATGCGCGCGTCGGGCGTGAACTTCTCGTCCACCGCCGGGCGCACCTTGGTCTCGCCGATTACGAACTGTCCCGTGCCCACGTTGCGGGTGGGCACACGCTCAATCAGGTCGGCCAGAATCAAGCTGCTGTGGGCCAGCTCCGCCTCGTCGAAGCGCGGCACCGCCAGGCGTTTCTCCATCGTGCCGACGTTGCCGCTGTTCAGGTCTTTCAGCACCAGGTTGAGCTTGTAGAGGCCGGGGCGCAACGGCACCGCCTTCTGGTACACCGAGGGGCGGTTCAACCCCTGCTCAAACAGGGCCGGGGGGACGTCCAATTGAATCACGTCCTCAAAGGTCTGCACAATCCGTCCGGTCATGGTGGTGATGCGCCCGAAGACATTGACCACCGCGTGCTGCAACCCTTCCCGCATCTCGAAGGTCATGTCCTTCTTCTTGACCGCGATGGTGACGGGAACCAGGATGGTCTCATCGGTGATGCGCACAAAGTCCGCGCGCATCTCAAAGGGCAGCAGGTTGAAACTGACCCGCGTGTTGACCAGCGCCTCCAGGTCCTTGAACTTCACCGGCGGCGGCTTCTGCACCGCCGCGAACAAGGCCAGGCGCTCGAACTGCTGCATGCGCGCCGGCTGGCCCCCCATAGTCATGGGCATGCGCGTGCCATCAGTGCGGGTGAAGCGATCCACCTTGCTCGCTATCCCCATCTGCTCCATTAGGCTGAGCCCGGCGCCGGGAATCATGGTAAGGGCGTCTTTTTCCGATGGGTCCATGGTCAGGCGATACTCGCCGCTGCCGGTAGTGTCCACAAATTCCAAGATGACGTTGGTTCCCACCCCTTCCAGGTAGCGATAGCGCCAGCGCTCGAAGGGATAGGTCGAGGTGCTGCCGCCGCCTTCTTCCGGCAGGCGCTCGTACATGCCCCCGGAAGGATGGGATTCAATCTCGGCGGGCTCGCCGTGCATGATGTAGATGCGGCCGCGGTCGGCCTTCCAGCCCGGAATGCCGCTGGCGAAGCGCTCGTTGGCATAGGCGATGCGGCGGTAGTGCTCTTCCCGGTACTCGTTCTCGATGGTGTCGGGGGTGGGGTCGCGCCGCAGCCAGAACTGCTCGACGAACTGTTCCCGTTCTTCCTCGGTGTTCAGGTGCTTGAAGGCGTCCTTCTCCTCGCCCATAATTATGTAAGCCACGTCCTCTTGCAGCCACTTCTTGTAATGCCGTTCCAGCTCCTTCCGCAGCCGCTGCTCGCGCCGCTCGCGTTGCTTTTTGCTCAACTCGCGCTTGGGCAAACCTTCGCTGAGCGGTTTCTGTTCCTGTTGGTCCTGGGATTTCTTTTCTTGGGCACCCACGCCGGGCGCTAGCACCACGGCCAACGCACAAGCGAGGAAAAAGCGTAAAAGTTGAGAGCAGCGCATATTCCCCCTCCCTATCAGGGCCATTCTAGTCCCCCTGCCTGCACGGGGTCAAGCCATTTAGGCCCCATGGGTACAGCCTTTGTCTGTGGCTTTGCTCACTTATACTTTGGTTAGATAAAGAAATCGGGCCTCCCGTTGCCCGCCTTCAAAAGCCAGGCCTGCCTACCGGAGGCACACCGGGAGGCCCGCGTACCGGGCACAGGGAGCAACCCGGCAGCTGGCTTTGGGTAAGTTGGTCAATTTGGAAATGGGAAGCTCACGCCGAGCCCCGTGGCCTGTCCCGAGCGTAGCCGAGGGAAGCAGAGTCGAAGGGCACCTGCCACGGTGCGCTTGTGTTGTCTTTCCGCCCGGCGGCAGGTGCCTGCCTACCCTGCCTGCGGTAGGCAGGCGGGGGCCCTTCGGCTTTGCTCAGGACAGGCCGCAGGGCTCGGTGTGATTTGGGCCGAGTTCGGAATCGCTCAAATTAGGACACTACCGCCGGCTTGGGGGGCGTGCCTTGAAAGGCTTCTGGCGTTATAATGGACTGCTAGGTCGGAGCGAGGAGGCCCTGGTTTTCCCCCAAACTTTTTCGGGGCTTAGTTCGTATTCCTTAACAGCAGCCCGTTTCGCTCAGGAGGGGTAGGAAAATCTGATCATGGCCTTGAAACGCTCTCGGAAAATCGCGCTCGGCGTAGCGGCTGGGCTGGTGCTACTGGTGGTGGTGTCGGTGGTCTGGAAGCGCCGACAGGCCGGCATTGTGGCGGTCCAAGCCGAAGAGGTGCAGCGGCAGGACCTGGAATCCATCGTCACCGCCTCGGGCGAGATTCGCCCCCGCCACTACGTCAACATCAACTCGCAAGGCTTCGGCAAAATCATCGATATCCGCGTCCAAGAAGGCCAGCGGGTGAAGAGGGGTCAGGTGCTGCTGCGGCAGGAGTCTGTCCAGCCCGGCGCCGAGGTGGAGGCCCAGCGGGCGCTGGTGCGCTCCTCGGAAGCGGCGGTGGAGGCCGCCAAAGCCAGCACCAAGACCGCCCAGGCCGAGCTGCGACGCAGCCGCGCCGATTTCCAGCGCTCCCGGTTGAATTGGGAGCGCGCGCAGAACCTGTTCCAAGAGAAGCTGATCTCCCAGCAGCAGTTCGACACCAGCAAGGCCGAGTTCGAAAGCGCCACGGCGGCGGTAGAGCTGGCCCAGGCACGAATCTCGCAGTCCCAGGCGGAGTTCAACCGCTCGCGCTCCAACCTCCGCCAGGTGCGGGCTACGCTCACGCGCGCCTCCGACGTGCTGCGCAAGACCATCTACACCTCCCCCATTGACGGCGTCATCACCAACCTTCCCGTGCACGTGGGCGAGCAGATGGTCCCCGGCATCCAGAACTCCCCCGGCAGCTTCCTGATGACGGTGGCCGACATGGCGGAGGTGACCGCCGAGGTCAAGGTGGACGAGACCGACATCGTCAACGTGCAGCTCGGGCAGCCGGCTGAAGTCACCATCGACGCCTTCCCCGACCGCACCTTCCACGGCCGCATCACCGAAATCGGCACCACCGCCATCGTCCGCTCCACCGGGCAGAGCACCGCCCAACTCCAGACCGGCACCCAGGAAGCCAAAGACTTCAAAGTGGTGGTGACACTCGACGACCCGCCCGCCAGCGTCCGCCCGGGGCTTTCCACCACCGCCCGCGTCACCACCGCCACCCGCGAAAACTCCCTCAGCATTCCCATCCAGGCCCTGACCATCCGGCGGAAGTCAGACATTGAAAAAGCCGAACGCCGCGCCCGGGGCGAGGGCACGGCCCAGGCCGCCAGCCCTACCGCCGCGACTTCGGGTCGGAAGAGCAAGGATGACGAATTGCAAGGCGTCTTCGTGATTCAAGACAACCAAGCCCACTTCCGCCAGGTCAAAACCGGCATCACCGGCGTGACCGACATTGAAATTCTCGACGGCCTCAAGGAAAACGACCGCATCGTCACCGGCAGCTACAAAGTCCTGCGCGAACTGAAACATTTGGCCCGCGTGCGCGTCAAAAAAGACGAAGAAGAAAAAGAGGAAGACTAGCAGCAGCGCCGGTCATGACCCCGGGCAACCACATCCTGATCAAGACCGAGAAACTTCACAAAACCTATGAGATGGGAGAGGTAGCGGCGGTGCAGGCGCTGCGGGGTGTGACGCTGGAAATCCCCCGCAATCAATACGTGGCCATCATGGGCCCCTCCGGCTCCGGCAAGTCCACCTTGATGAACCTCATCGGCTGCCTCGATAGCCCCAGCTCCGGCCGCTACTGGCTGAACCAGCAACTGGTGAGCGAGCTGGACGATGACCAGCTCGCCTACATCCGTAACAAGGAAATCGGGTTCGTCTTCCAAACCTTCAACCTGCTACCGCGCGCCACCGCCCTGCACAACGTCGAGCTGCCGCTCATCTACAACGGCACGCCCCCCGCCGAGCGCCGCCAGCGCGCCGCCGAAACCCTGGGCGCGGTGGACATGGCCGACCGCACCCACCACCGGCCCAACGAGCTCTCCGGCGGCGAACGTCAGCGGGTGGCCATCGCCCGCGCCCTGGTCAACAACCCTTCCCTCATCCTGGCAGACGAGCCCACCGGCAACCTCGACACCCAGACCTCGACGGAAATCATGGCCCTGTTCGACCGGCTGATGGACCAAGGCCACACCATCGTGCTGGTCACCCACGAGCGGGACATCGCCGCCCACGCCAACCGCATCATCCACTTCCGCGACGGCCAAATCGAATCCGACCAGCACTTCCGCTAATCCGAGGCGTAGAAAGAGGAAACACTTGGGCCTCCTTCTTCGTTCTAACTAAGAGAGGAGACTGCGCCTTGAGCAAACGCCGCTTTTTCTTTCGCGAGCCGGTGGTGATTGCGTTCCAGAGTCTGCGAGCGCACAAGCTGCGCTCCTTCCTCACCCTGCTGGGCGTCAGCATTTCCGTCACCACCTTGATTGCCGTGATCTCGCTGGTGGAGGGGATGAACACCTATTTCGCCGAGCGCATCGCCAACCTGGGCACCAACGTCTTCTACGTGCAGCGCTACGCCATCCACATGAGCCTCAAATCCTTCATCGAGGCCCGCCGCCGCACCAAGCCCATGACCATCGAGGACTACCTCTACCTGCGCGACAACCTCACCCTGGCCGAAGAGGTGGGGGCACGGGAGTTCCACCGTGGCGAGGTTCGGGCCGGCAACGAGAGCTTGTAGGACGTGCGGCTAGGCGGCGTGACCGCCAACATGATCGACATCTCTCCGGAAAAAGTAGCGCGGGGCCGCTACATTAACCCAGGCGAATACGAGCGCCGCGCCCTGGTGGCCTTCGTCGGCACCGATGTGACCGAACGGCTCTTCCCCCAGGTGGACCCGCTCGGCAAGAGCCTCTGGGTCAAGGGAACACCCTTCTTGACCCGGATTTCCGATTTGGCTGTGGTACCGTATCGCCAGGACCAGTCGCTGCGCCTTGAGTTTTGGGGCTCCGACGTAAGGAACCACACTACGGAGGGTGACACCCGGTGGGTGAATTACAACACGAGCCATTCCAGTTCGCGTTCAACGGCTTCTTGAAAGTCGCGTTCCAGGGATCGCGCGTCACTTCTGACGCTGGCCTCATTCTGGTGCGCGAGTTGGATGAACGTCTGGGGCTGGAGACACTCATTGCCGAGCACCTGAGCGATTCCCGACAGGGGATGAACACCCAGTTCAGCGTGGTGGATCTCCTGCGGCAGTCGGTCTACAGTCGCCTCGCGGGCTACGAAGATCTCAACGACGCGGGGCGCGTGTCGGCAGACCCAACATTTCGTCTCATCGGGTCGCCAAAGCGCTGGGACCGGGGTGCGGCGCTGACATCGACGCTGCATTGGTTCGAGACAGAGCTGCTGACCCACGAGGAGAATCTCGTCGGGTTGAGGGCCGTGAACCGGGAGGTGCTTGCACAGGCCGAGATGGCGACGCGCGCCGACCGGATCGTGCTCGACATGGATTCGAGCGAGAGCCCGGTGCATGGGGCGCAGGAAGGGAGCGCCTATAACGGGCACTTCGAGTCCGTCTGCTACCACCCGCTGTTTCTGTTCACCGAGCATGGGGACTGCCTCGCCGCCACGCTGCGGCCAGGCAACGTGCATAGCGCCGACGACTGGGACGACCTGCTCGTACCGGAGATTGACCGGCAGCAGGTGGAGGGCAAGCGCGTAGCGTTCCGCGCAGACGCCGCGTTCGCGAAGCCCGAGATCTACGACGCGCTCGAGCAGCGCGACGTGGACTATGCCATTCGCATGCCGGCGAACAAGAGCTTGGAGCTGGAAATCGAAGACATCCTCTTTCGTCCGCCGGGACGGCCGAGCTGCAAGCCCTTGGTGCGCTACCAGAGTTTCCGCTATCAGGCCAAGAGCTGGACCACGCCCAGACGGATCGTCGCCAAGGTGGAGAGCACCACCAAGGTGAGCTGTTCCCTCGCGTCGGCTTCATCGTGACCAACATGGCCCTCCCGAGCCGCTCGGTCGTGCGGTTTTACAACAAGCGCGGTACGGCGGAGCAATGGATCAAGGAAGGCAAGCAGGCCACCCACTGGACGCGGCTGTCGTGCCATCGTTTCCGGGCGAACGAGGTGCGCCTGCAACTGAGCGTCCTGGCCTACAATCTGGGCAACTTGTGGCGCAGACTGGTCCTTCCGCTGCGGGTCAAGCGCTGGTCGCTCACGAGTCTCCAGCAGCGACTGGTGAAAACTGGGGGCCGGCTGGTGAAGCATGCGCGGTACTACTGGCTTCTGCTGGCGGAAGGGCATCTCACGCGGCGGCTGTTCGGCGACATGCTGCGGAGGATCTGGGCGCTACCCGTGCCGGCAGGCTGACGCGCGGCCTGAAGTGCAACGAAGCCCGCCCGGCGATGACACGGGGCACACGTGTGGAGCGGTGTCTGAGAAATGCCCGAAAAGCAGGGGTTCCAGTCGGTCGCACGTCGGCGCGGGCTCAGATGAAGGCCTTTGAAGCTGAGCGATTGTGCGACGATCGAAGTTTTTGTGCGATCGGCGGCGATCGGGTGTATAAACGTGCCATCAGGGGCAGGCAAAACGGAAATCCCGGTTAAAAGGGTGACAGCCCGATTGGTTAGAGGACAGAGGATGACAATCGGCCATTCACCTGTTGAAGGTTATAGTCGTGGAAAAGACGGCCGACGTTGTTGTGATCGGTGGTGGCATCATGGGAGCGAGTATCGCCCATTTTTTGGCCAAGAAGAAGCTTGGCAAGCTAGTCCTGCTGGAAAAGGGGACGCTAGCAGCGGTAAGCACGGGAGCTTCGGCGGCTAATGTTCGCACCTATTACTCCAATCCGGTAACGGTCAAGCTCGCCCTCCGTGCCGTGGAGATGTTTGAGAATGACCGGGAGGAGTTAGGCGGTGATTGTGGCTTTCGGCAGACTGGTTTCCTGCTTTTACTCGATGAAGGGTGGGAACTCGCCGGCAATCAAATTCTCGAAATGGAGCGAAGTCATGGCGTAGAGGTGAAGGAGCTTTCGCCCGAAGATATCAAAGAAATTGCTCCACACCTCAATCTGGATGGGATTGTCAGAGGCATCTTTGAACCACGTTCAGGATACACTGACCCGGTCAGGACAACTGAAAACTTGGTAAACCGGGCGAAGGAGTGGGGCCTGGTGGCTTATGAAGGTGTTGGCGCTACCGGCATAGGTCTCAAAGATAGCCGGGTCACCGCAGTAGAGACAGAACAGGGAACCATCGAGGCACCGGTCGTAGTGAACGCAGCCGGACCCTGGGGCCGTCAGGTCGGCCTGTGGGTGGGCCTCAATTACTCCCTACGTTGGAGTCGGGAGAGCGACTTGGTGTTTCAGCTGCCCTCTGATTTCGGCCTCTTCCCGGTCGTGTCGGATCCGTCTCTTCGTTTTTATTTTCGACCCCATGACGAGGGCAAATTACTAGCAGGGTTGGGGTTTCCCAAAGAGATAGAACCGCTGGATATAAACAATTATGACAAAAATCTGGATCCGAAGACGCGGCAACGGATAGAGCGATCCCTCTTCCGTCGAGTGCCGGCCCTGGAATACGCACACTATCATCACGGCTATGCGTCCATATACACCATTACCGATGACTGGCATCCAATCGTGGGAGCAGAATCCAGTATTGAAGGTTACTACGCCTTTTTCGGTGGCAGCGGACACGGCTACAAACTGGCACCACCCATCGGCGAGGCGTTGGCCGATCTGATTTCAGGCGAGACGCCGAAAATTGACATCCAGGAGTTTAGGCCCAACCGTTTCGTTGAAGGGGAACCCCTTTCCTCCGCGTGGGGGGGTGGGAACCGCGCCTAACTCTTCTTTCGTCCAATCGGAGAGATAAAAGTTGTCTTTTCTGCTCCCCTGTCCCAACTGTGGTCCTCGCTCCGCCCACGAATTTCAGTTTGGGGGTGAATATCACGTCCGTCCTAGTGTCAATGCCTCCACCGAGGAGTGGGCGCGGTATTTGTATTTGAGGGAAAATTCGCCATTACCGCGCTATGTCACCGGGAGTGTTCTGGATGCGAATCGAGTGGCGGCGGGCCGAGCTCTACCGGAAAATCGGACGGGACGAAGAGGCGCGGGAGATTGAAGCTGAGCTATTGAAGCTACTGGCTTACGCCGACCCTGACCACCCTATCCTCCGCCAGCTCAGAGCTACACAAGCCCTGGCAGCCGCCCAACCACCAAACTAGCTTCCCCCCGATTCCGCTTTGCCTGACTGCGCTGCGGCGGTAGAATAAAGCTTCCGCGGGGGAGTCCCTGGGGGAGGAGAGTCTTCCATGAACGTCTTGGTGGCGGACAAGTTTCCCGCTTCGGCCTTGGAGCGGCTGCGCGGGCTGGGCTTCACCATCGTCCTCAACCCCGACCTGAAAGACCAAGCGCTGGTCGAAGCGCTAACGAAGACCCGGGCCGAAGCCCTGGTGGTGCGCTCCACCAAAGTCACCCAGGCGGTGCTCGACACCGGCCACCTCAGCCTGGTGGTGCGCGCCGGCTCCGGCTACGACACCATCGACGTCGCCGCCGCCAGCCAGCGCGGCATCTACGTCGCCAACTGCCCCGGCAAGAACGCCACCGCAGTGGCGGAACTGGCCTGGGCGCTCATCCTGGCGCTCGACCGCCGCATCCCCGACAACGTCGCCCAACTCCGCGCCCGCCAGTGGAACAAAAAGGAGTACAGCAAGGCGCGCGGCCTGTGCGGGCGCACCCTGGGACTGGTGGGCCTGGGGCGCATCGGCCAGTTGATGATTCCCCGCGCCCGCGCCTTCGGGATGCCGGTGGTGGCCTGGAGCCGCTCCTTGACCCCGGAGAAGGCAAAGGAGTTGGGAGTCGAGCGCAAGGCCTCGCCGGAAGAGGTGGCGGCGGCCGCTGACGTTGTCAGCGTGCACGTGGCGTTTAAGCCCGATACCAAACAACTCTGCGGCCAGAAATTCTTCGCCGCCCTGCGCCCCGGCGCCTACTTCGTCAACACCACTCGCGGCGGCGTGGTGGACGAGAAAGCACTGGAAAAAGCCATCGCAGAAAAAAGTATCCGCGCCGGTCTGGACGTCTTCGCGCAGGAGCCGGTCACAGCCACCGGTGCGTTCGAAGACGGTATCGCCAAACTGCCCCAAGTGTACGGCACCCACCACATCGGCGCCTCCACCGACCAGGCGCAGGAAGCCACCGCCGACGAGACCGTGCGCATCCTCGATACCTACCGCACCACCGGGCAGGTGCTCAACGCCGTCAACCTCTGCCACCATTCTCCCGCCACCCACCTGCTGACCGTGCGCCACCGCGACCGCGTGGGCGTGCTGGCCCACGTGCTGGACTCGCTGCGCGAGGCCGGCATCAACGTGCAGGAGATGGAGAACATTGTCTTCGAGGGCGCCCAAGCCGCCATCGCCCGCATCCACCTCGACCAGGCCCCGGCCAACGGAACCCTGAGCGGGATTCAGGCCGGCAACGCCGACGTCCTGGCCCTGGACCTTCATAGCCTGAGCGAGTGAGGTGATCCCATGTCCGGTACAGCGCAGGGAAAGACCACCAAGGAGGACCCCGTGACCGCTGCGCAGTTCGCCGCCACCTCAACCGAGCGCATCTTCAACTTCAACGCCGGCCCCGCTGTCCTGCCGCTGCCGGTGCTGGAAGAGGCCCGGCGCGACCTGCTATCGCTGCCGGGCGTCGGCATGTCGGTGCTGGAGATCAGCCACCGCTCCAAAACTTTCGAGGGAATTCTGGCCGCGACCGAAGCCGACCTGCGCGCCCTGCTCGGCCTGCCGGAGAATTACAAGGTGCTCTTCCTGGGCGGTGGCGCCAGCCTCCAGTTCAGTATGGTGCCCATGAACCTGCGGCCCGCCGACGGCTCCGCCGACTACATCGTCAGCGGCCACTGGGCGGAGCGCGCAGTCAAAGAGGCGAAGAAACTCGGTAAGGTCAACATCGCCGCCACCAGCGAGGCCCAGAAGTTCACCCGCGTCCCCCGCCAGGACGAGTTCAAGCTCAACCCCCAGGCCGCCTACGTCCACTACACCTCCAACAACACCATCTACGGCACCGAGTGCTTGGCCGAGCCCCAGGGGGGAAACGTGCCGTTGGTGTGCGACGCTTCTTCCGACATCCTCAGCCGCGCGCTTGACGTCGGCAAGTACGCCCTCATCTACGCCGGCGCGCAGAAGAACATGGGCCCGGCCGGCGTCACACTGATTATTCTTCGCGACGACCTGCTGGCGCGCGTCCCCGCCGCGCTGCCTTCGATGCTCGACTACAAACTCCAGGTGGAGAAGAAGTCGCTCTACAACACCCCGCCGGTGTTTGCGATTTACCTGGTGGGTTTGGTGCTGAAGTGGATGCGGCAAATCGGCGGGCTGGCCGAAGTCGAGCGCCGCAACCGCGCCAAGGCGGACCTGCTCTACCACGCCATCGATTCCAGCGGCGGCTACTACCGCGGCACCGCCGAAAAAGACAGCCGCTCGCGCATGAACCTCACCTTCCGTCTGCCCAGCGAAGAACTGGAGGCCAAGTTCATCAAGGAAGCCACCGCGCAGGGACTGGCCGGGCTCAAAGGCCACCGTTCGGTCGGCGGCCTGCGCGCCTCGCTCTACAACGCCTTCCCGCTCGAAGGCGTCGAAGCCCTGAAGGCCTTCATGAAGGCCTTCCAGCAGGGGAATGGTTAGAAGGGACTAGACTAGGTTTCACGCCCGCAGCGTCTATCTAGCTCGGTTTCTTCCTACCCCTTATCACCCGCATCCTCTCCAGCACATCACTTTGCTTGAGGATATCCCTTTCTTCCAGCAACTCCACAATGGCGGTCAGTCGCGGGGATTGCTCATGGACTGCCACCAAACTTGAGGACAACGCCGACCCCGACCCGCACGTTGCTTCTAGAGTTACTAAAGAATGGCGTGTAGAGTCCTGTGGGGAGGTAGTCGATTTGCACTGCGCGGATGGCCAGACGCTTGCCCAGATTTACGTCGACGCCACCTCCCAAAGCCACCGCAAAGTTAGTTAAGGTGGAAGTTGTCGTTGATGGAGGAGAAAAGAAAAAATCCTCCGTTATTGTCTCACGCTGCTGAGCAAAGCCAGGCAGAGCATGAAGAAACACTGCGATTCTATTTGTGCGCTTGGTGAATCGCGGCCCTGCGAAAATGTGGAGCACTCTGAAGGTACCTTCCGCGAAGATCGTGCCACTCACGAATGAGGGATGGTCACCCCACAGGCCCCCGAAATCAGCCACAATCCCCAGAGTGCGGTTGACGTTGACGGCGATGGCTGCCTGGAAGCCTTCCGCTGCTTCGTGTCCAAAAGTACCTCTCACTGGGCCCTTAACATCGATGCTGCCGAAGGAAAAGCCGCCAAACAGTTCAGCCCCCGGGTAATTGCCTTGGGCACTGGCAGGAAGTGAAAGGAATCCCAACACTAAGAGAGTGGCAAACTTTCTCATTGAGGCCCCCCACTGGGATAGTTACTTGCCCGAATACTGCGCCGAAATTAGGAGGGTGTCAAGAAAGAAGACGGAAATATAGCTAGCGCGAGGGAGTCCAGAATGTTTCGCTCGGAACAGATAGTTCAATTCCTACTGGAAACGGGTCGTTAAAGTTCCCGAGTGATCCCACCCAAGCAACCCGCCCGTGCGTTGATCGCTGAGTGAGCTTGTTGAGGATTTCAATGGGCGTATTCAAAGCCAACTCTTGTCGGAGATGGATTAGTGCGCCATGTCCACTGACAACTGCAGTGGCGGTGGTTTCTTGCATCGTGCCCGACCCAACGGGGATGGTCCAACTCACAATGAGAGGCATACGAATGGTTGTACGTTGACTGCGACGCTGCCTCCGCAGGGATAGCCGTTCCAGCGCCAGAATCCAGTTCACAGACAGCAGATGAATCATTGTTCACCAACCCCTAGCTAGGGTAGGCGGCAAAAGGATACCCTGACTACTGGCCTGCGGGACAGTTTCAGGACGGGCACACTACTGGCGGATAAGAAGCTATCTGGTAGTCATCTACTCCGGCAAGTTCAGGCCTGCCTACCGCAGGCAGGCGGCGGAGGAAGGATTGGAAGTTCCTACCTCTGGGGAATCTCTTGCGCGTGCTTGGCGCGGATGACATTGGCGCGGGCTTCGAGCTTCTCGGCTTCGGCGTTGCGGTTCATTTTTCTGAGCAGGGTAATCGTCGAGCGTGTGCCTCTTGAACAATCGGCTGAGAAAGAAAAGGATGGCCGAAAAACAAAACTAAGCCCTACTCAACCTCCGAGGCACGCTTCGAGTAGCCCTCCAGTCGCTTCTTGTAAAGCAGAAGTACACTGGGACCGAAAGCTAGCAACATGATGGCGATTCCCGTGGTGATTCCAAAAGCTGTCACCCCCGGTGCCGTACAATCAGCGCGGGCCCGGACGACGATATGGCATGGCACGGCTATCAAAAGCTCCAAGACGCTACCTTATAATCAGCCACGAGACCGCCCGCGAGACCACATCGGTGGAGTCGCGAACGTGCCGGTAAAACAGAAAGCCCCAGAGCAACCATAGAAACGCCCAAGCGGCCAGCACTTGCCCCAGGGTGGGAGCGAAGAGGGCCTCGTAGCCGTCGTCACCGTAGACTCCCGCCGCGAGTGAGAACAAGGCTGCGCAGGTGAGCAGAGCCACCAGCATCGCCGTGACGAAACAAGAAACGAGAACGTGGGCACGTGGCTTGAGGCGTCTCCAAGAGGTATCGACAGACAAGAAAAGTAGAAGGGCCTGACCCGACAAGACGATGGCAATGGGAATCCAGGCGATCCACATCTGGTATAACTCGGTGACAAACGCATAAAGCTCCACCCAATTCGGGGGATCCCCGGGATCAATAATGAGCCTTGTTCCAGGCACGAGCAAAACGAGGACAATCAGAGCATAAGCCCCCGATATCAAAACGCCCCATTTGCGCAATGTTTGCCCCCCTTGGTCTTCAGGTGACCAAAGTGTACTACAAAGTTCGCACCCGGGGGTAGAAACAGAGGGGTTGTATCTCTTACCCCGTCAACGCGGTGGTTATTCAGGAAGTTCAGGCGAGGGTTGCTAACGTGGTTTTGTTGGTCCCCGCTCGTTCTTATGCGATGAGCGGCGCAACAGCCAGAGGAGCGCTATTCCGGTAGCGGCTCCGTGACCCACTCCTCCCAGCCCACCGAGGAAAGTGATAAGCACAAGATCTGAAACTGTATAGCCAAAGAGCTTGCTCGACCCAAAAAATCCCAAGTCCCAGATACCAAGGTGCTCGGTCGCCCAGAGTACCGGCACGAAGAGAGCCATACCCAGAATACTTGCCAGCACCCACCAGCCAGCACGCGACACATGCGGCCTTAGAACAGGCCATTGACTTATCCCAACAATAGCGCCGATTAGCACTACGCTGACGACACTCTCCGTCATCTCCCCTAGCCCTAGTGGTTGGACCGCTGCCTCGGAAGCGGGGATGACAACCGCGCTCAGGGCGACGCCCACAAGAGTTGCTGGAATCCACCAGCCCACCCGGTTCATATACTGCTTCAAGACAAGCCATTGCAATGTGCCGACCACAACTCCGAACAAGATCCCATATACGGCTGCGGCCACAACGACGCCCAGGGTGTCCTCCAAGGGGTCTTTGACGGTGAGTCCAACCGCCGTAGCTATAGCGAAACCAAAAATAGTGGCGGCGAGCCACCCTGGCCACAAGCTCCATCCTGTGGGATTGCGTTCTACAGTCACAAGATTCCCCCTCGCTCGCCCTACGCGGTTGTACTAGCGCCTTTGGCGTCACGTACTGGGCTTCTCTGCCGCACTGTCCACCGAATGAAACAGTCGTGGCTAGGGTAAGCCTACCGTTGCCCGCCATCCTAGCCCCCGCCCACCG